>JBBIHH010000070.1:0-1110 GCA_037447115.1 Acidobacteriota bacterium | reverse complement strand
GCCAGCCATACCGCATGGTGCCAGGCCATGGAGGCGGCGGCCCGCGAGGGCCTCGAAGGCCGCGCCGGGGGGCGGTCGCTGCGGGACCTCGCCGCGCAGGCGCTGGCGGTGGCGCTGCGGGTCGTGGAGGGGCGCGCCGGTTTCGTGGGCCCGAGCGACTCTCCCGTGCGGGCCCTGCGCGCGCTCGCGCAGGCGGTGGGCTTGGAGGAAGTCGTGCGATGATCGTCGCGGTGGTGCTGGCGGCGGGCCGTTCCGACCGGTTCGGCAGGCCCAAGGCCTTGCTTCCCTGCGACGGGGACACGTTCCTCGAGCGGATCCTGCGCACCCTCCGGGAAAGCCTGGTGGACGAACCGCGCATCGTGCTGGGCCACGAGGCGCAGCGCATCCGCGCGCGGCTGAACCTTCCGCCACAGGTTTGCGTCGAAAACCCCGACCACGGCTCAGGTATGCTGTCCTCCGTCCAGTGCGGCATCCGCGCCCTGCCCCAGGAGACGACGGCTTTTCTTCTCTGGCCCGTGGATCACCCCCTGGTGCGCGCCGACACGGTGGACCGGCTGGTGGACGCCTTTTCCCGCCGCCGGCCCCCCATCGTCGTTCCCCTCCACGCGGGCCGGCAGGGCCACCCGACGCTCTTCCGCGCGGACCTCGCCCTCGATCTCATGGAAGCACCGGCTGATCGGGGGGCCCGCGCCGTGGTCCACGCCCACGACGATCGCCTGGGTCTGGAGGTGGAGGATCCTGGAGTCGTGACGAACATCAACGACGCCCAGGCCTACGAACGGGCCTTCGGCCGGCCCCTCCCCCCGGAGGCCGGTTAGTCGGGATGGCTTTTCTGTCCCGGCACAGCGCCGCCCTAGCTCGGCCGCGCCCCTCGCCCGCGCGCGTTCCCGCGGCGTGGGCCCCGCTGTGGGCCGCGCTCGCTGTGGGCTGCGGCGCCCCTCCGGCACAGGAGCGCGCGGCCCCCGATCGAGGCGCGGCGATCCGGTTCGTGGACGTGGCGCGCGAGGCTGGCCTCGAGATCGTCACCGTCTGCGGCAACCGCGACAAGCGCCACCTGCTCGAGGCCACCGGCGGAGGGGTGGCCGTGGGCGACTACGACAACGACGGCGA
>JBBIHH010000069.1:0-1134 GCA_037447115.1 Acidobacteriota bacterium | reverse complement strand
CGAACCGCAAGCCCTTGTCCATCGCAATCGGCGTGATCAACGACACCTCGATCGACACGTTGTCCCCCGGCATCACCATCTCCACCCCCTCCGGCAACTGCACCGTCCCCGTCACGTCCGTCGTCCGAAAATAAAACTGCGGCCGATACCCCGTGAAAAACGGCGTGTGCCGACCCCCCTCCTCCTTCGTCAACACGTACACCTCCGCCTTGAACCTCGTGTGCGGCGTGATCGAACCCGGCGCCGCCACCACCTGTCCCCGCTCCACCTCGTCCCGCTCCGTCCCCCGCAACAACAACCCCACGTTGTCCCCAGCCTGACCGGCGTCCAGCACCTTCTTGAACATCTCCACCCCCGTCACCACACGCCGAATCGTCGGCCGGATCCCCACAATCTCCACCTCCTCGCCCACCTTGATCTGACCCTGCTCCACCCGACCCGTCACCACCGTCCCACGACCCGAAATCGAAAAAATATCCTCAATCGGCATCAAAAACGGCTTGTCAATCGCACGCTCCGGCAACGGAATGTAAGAGTCCACCGCCTCCATCAACCGCAACACCTGCTCCTGAGCCGCCTCCTCCCCCTCCATCGCCTTCAACGCCGACACCCGTACCACCGGCACCTCCTCCCCAGGAAACCCATACTTGCTCAACAACTCCCGAACCTCCAACTCCACCAAATCCAACAACTCCGGATCGTCCACCATGTCCACCTTGTTCAACGCCACCACCATCGCCGGCACGCCCACCTGCCGCGCCAACAAAATGTGCTCCCGCGTCTGCGGCATCGGCCCGTCCGCCGCCGACACCACCAAAATCGCACCGTCCATCTGCGCCGCACCCGTAATCATGTTCTTGATGTAGTCCGCATGACCCGGACAATCCACGTGCGCATAGTGCCGCTTGTCCGTCTCGTACTCCACGTGCGCCGTCGCAATCGTAATCCCACGCTGCCGCTCCTCCGGAGCATTGTCGATCGAATCAAACGTCCGCACCTGCACCCGCGGATTCCTCTTCGCCAACGCCATCGTGATCGCCGACGTCAACGTCGTCTTCCCATGGTCCACGTGACCAATCGTCCCAATGTTCACGTGCGGCTTCGTCCGCTCGAACCTCTCCTTGGCCATCGTCT
>JBBIHH010000068.1:0-1251 GCA_037447115.1 Acidobacteriota bacterium | reverse complement strand
CACCGGCGCCGCGAGGGTGGGGCAGCTCGAGCGGTTCTGGTTCTCCGGTGCGCTGGCGCTACCGCAGGCGATGTCGTGCCGGTCGAAGGCCGCGAAAATCGCCCCCGCGTGCGGCGTCCCGTTGCTCAAATCCCCGTCGTCGTCGTCCACCAGCCGCAGCTTGTGAAACCACGACGTCGTCCCGCACCCGTCCGAGCTCGGCAGCGCGCAGTTGTACGCATTCCCGCCCGAACCCGCGCGCGACAGGTACCACAGCCGCTCCGCCACCTGCCACGACGTCGCCCCATCGAGACCCATCGCCGGCAGATCCCGGTTCGCCAGATCCCACAACGCCTCCCCCGACACGTACCCCTCGCAGTGCACCTCCTTGCCGCACGGACCCCCGCCGCCCGGGCAGTTGTTCTGCAAAAAACCCGACGGCGTCGCCGGCGTGTGGCTCTGCCGCTTGTCCCAGTCCATGTCCCGAATGCCCGTGCACTCCAGACACGTGTCCCCGTAACCACTGCACGTGCCGCTCTTGAAAAACCCCCGCCCGATGCACGACTCCCGCGACTCGAAAAACGCCACGATGTCCGCGTAAGCCTCGGAGGGATTGTCGAAACCACCCCCGTCGTTGGCGTCCATGCCGTGGCCCCACTCGTGAACGATCACGCCCTGGTTCTCGCCCGTGTTGCGGCAGCCGCCTCCATCGCGGAAGAAGTTGACCGAGCCGTTCCAGAAAGCGTTGCAGGTGTTGTTGACGTTGACGTTGTCCACCAGCACCCCCTGCAACCACGCGTTCGACGGCAGCCAGGCCCGCGCCTTCTCCTTGATGCGATTGAGATGGTAGAACGACGTCCGCGACGCCCGGGTGTTTCCAGCGGAGCTGCCGGGCTCGACCTGGCAGTTCGTATCGGGGCTGGTGCCCAGATCGAGCTCGCTGTCGCAGAGCGTCTGCTCCGCCACGGCACCGCAGGTGTCGCTGACGCGCACGAACTGGGAGTCGAGCCTGCTCTCGATCCCCGCCCCCCGCGTGGCGCAGGTGTAGAGCCCTCCAGTGGTGGCGGTCTGGGCCGGGCCGCCGGCCTCGCGATAATCCGCGAAGGGCAAGGGGTAGCCCGCGACCTCGCAGCCGTCGTTGGCGCAATCGCCGTCGTTGGAAATGGGGAACACCCCGCCGGCGATGCGCTCGTAGCGCGTGTCGTCGAAAAAGGCGACGATTTCGCCCGTGTGCGCGTCCACCTCGCCCACCCAGGTGGGCGCCTCGCCGGG
>JBBIHH010000067.1:0-1341 GCA_037447115.1 Acidobacteriota bacterium | reverse complement strand
CCAGGCGACCAGGGGCAGGCGGGTGGAGGGGACGACGAGGATCGAGGGCCGACCATCACCGTTGGCGTAACCCTCCTCGTTGAGCACCACCCGCGCGGGGTTCTCCGGAGAGGAAAAACGCTGCCAGACCCCGGGGCCGAAAGGTTCCGGATCATCCACGATGACGGACACGTACGGCGTCCCCGACGTGCTGGTGTCCAGCGCGTGCGTGCCGACCTCGGCGCGCATGGAAGGCGTTGCGACCCATGCCAGCAGAAATGCCGCAACAAGAAGCGCGAGCTTTCTAGCGAACCTTTCCCTCATCGCCCACCTCCCGTTGCGGCGCGGAACGCTTCGAGTTCCGGCAGGTAGCTTTCAACGCGGCTGCTCAAAGTTCGCAAAGTCTTCTCGTGGGCGAAGACGCTGGTGCGGTCTCCGCGCTGCCTAGCGATCTCGCGCAGGTAGAAACAATTCCGGAACACCACCGTCGTATAACGAATCGCCCGCGCCATACTGTTGGACCGGAGAGCCCAGCGCTCGGCCTCCTGAAAATCACCCAGCCGGTAGTGAAGCACTGCGAGGTGAGAGCCTGCCAGTGCGCCAAGTCGCGTGTACCCCCGCTCCTCCGACAGTTCGAAGGCGGATTCGAGAGCCTCCCGCGCGCTTTTGTGTTCCCCGAGCTCCAGCTGAGCCGCGCCGAGATTGATGCGCGTGCGGCAGACCTCCAGGTCGTTGGAGAGTCGCGCGTAAATCCTGAGCGCGTCGCGGTAGCGGCTGACGGCCTGGAGCGCGTTTCCCGTCACTTGAAGGACGTTACCGTGAAGGACTTCGAAGTCCGCCCGCATACGGGCAGGAATGCGGGCGCTCTGGAGTCTCGGTTGCGCGTGTTGCAGCAACATGCTGGCAAGCGAGTACCGGCGCATCTTGTAATGCGCCGAAATCAACAGTTGGAGTGCCAGCAGAGCCTCAGCGCGATCGCGATCTTCATCTTCCAGGAACTCCTCGGCCTCTGCTCTCGCGCACTCCAGGTGCCCCAGACGCAACAGGCAGTTGATGGCCACGAGCCGGAACTTGTTCGACCACCGGCGGTTGGACGGCGTAGGCGCCCGCCCCCCCAGGCGGTCGATTGCGGCGATGGCCAACGGAAGCGCTTCGGCGTATCTGCCGGACCGGGAAAGTCGGCCCAGGTCGCGGTAGATGCGCCGATCTGTCTTGTCTCCGAGGTCGACACGCTTGAGCTCGCGCTCCAGGTCGACTTCGAAGCGCTCCGCCAGGCTGACGAGCGGCACCCCGTAGATCCGGCTCAGGACGAAGAGCTTGCGGAAGCTCGGCTCCGCCTGACCGTTCTCGATGCGCGAGAGA
>JBBIHH010000066.1:0-1356 GCA_037447115.1 Acidobacteriota bacterium | reverse complement strand
CCAGGCGACCAGGGGCAGGCGGGTGGAGGGGACGACGAGGATCGAGGGCCGACCATCACCGTTGGCGTAACCCTCCTCGTTGAGCACCACCCGCGCGGGGTTCTCCGGAGAGGAAAAACGCTGCCAGGACGCAGCTCCGATGGGGACGGGATCCTCCACGATGCTCCAGACGTAGGGGCCGGATGCCAGAGTGGTCGCCGAGCCACCCGCGCTGGGCATGCCCACCTCAGCTCGTGTCGGGCCGACGGCGCCCGAGGAACAGGCGAGACTGAGCAAGAACACCAGGCCCACACGGCGAATGTCGTTTCTCATGCCCCACCTCCCGTCAGAGCCCGGTACTCCGCCAGCTCTGGGAGATGCTCGTCCACGCGGGTTGACAGCGAGCGAAGGGCTGCTGCGTGAGCCCGCGCGGCACGCTGGTCGTTTCTCTTTTCGGCGATGCGCCAGAGATAGAAGGAGTTCCGGAACAGCACCACCGCGTGGCCGTGCTCCCGGGCGAGCATGTTGGACCGCAGCGCCCACCGCTCCGCTTGCTGAAGTTCGCCTTGCCGGTATTCCATCCAGGCCAGATGCGAGAGGGCGGTCGCCTCGAGCCGGGCATAACCCTGCTTCCTGCTCGTATCCAAGACGATCTGGAGCTCCTGTCTCGCTTGGTCATACATGCCGAGATGGATGCAGGCGGCCGCGCGGTTCGCACGGACCTGAGCGGCTTCGAAAGGATCCGGCAACGCCTCGTAAAGCGAGAGGGCTTCGTCGTAGTGACCCAGCGCCTCGGCATACCGACCTAGACTCAGAAGCACGTTGCCGTACAGCGTTTCGAAGTCGGCCTTCATCCGAGGAGGCACGGCGGGGCATTCCAGCGACCGCCGTGCTTGCTCCAGCAAGAGCGTCGCCATCGTGTGGTGGCCCAAGCGGTAGCAGGCCGAGATGACGAACTGCAGAGCGACGAGCTGATCCCCCAGCTCGAGATCGCGATCCCTCAAAAATGCCTCGGCCTCCGCTCGCGCCGATTCGTAGTGTCCGAGGCGGAGCAGAGCGTTGATGACGCCGAGGTGGAACCGCCGTGCCCAGGCCCGAGTCGTCGCCTCGTCTTCTCCCGGCCGCACTGCCAGACGCTCGAGAGCGGCGGTCGCAAACGCTAGCGCCTCCCGAGCGCGGCCGGAACGTAGATAGGCACCCATCAGTTCGTGAACCTCGCGGTCGGGCTTGCCCTCGAGATCCACCTTCTGGAGCTCGCGCTCCAGGTCGACTTCGAAGCGCTCCGCCAGGCTGACGAGCGGCACCCCGTAGATCCGGCTCAGGACGAAGAGCTTGCGGAAGCTCGGCTCCGCCTGACCGTTCTCGATGCGCGAGAGA
>JBBIHH010000065.1:0-1488 GCA_037447115.1 Acidobacteriota bacterium | reverse complement strand
ATTGTCTTAACCCCTCATAATTTGGAGAGAATTTTCAGAACAGTTTAGGTTGGTTAGAAAATATTTTTTGTTTGCAGTTTGAGTTTTTTGAGGCATGGGAACAAAGATGGTTTCCGGAGTGGAAGGAGCTTTGAGGACTCCTTCCCAACCTTCTCCGTTCATCAGGTTATTCCTGGCTGGTTGCTCTCCAGCATTGCCGGCTTCCGCTTCACCTGACTCTTCAAAGTTAGATGTTTGGTATTCATCCCAGACCTGCTGCGGTGTTTTATAGTTTATGCCGCTGTGCAATCTCCGGTTGTTGTAAAAATCTACATAAGCCTCCATGGTCATCCGGGCCTCATAATAGCTGGCAAACTCAAAGCGATCCACCACTTCTCTTTGCACAATGCTGTGATAGGCTTCGATGTAAGCATTTTCCTGTGGCGTGGCAATGTGAGTGAACTCCTGGTTTGCCTCTGCCATTCGCAGAAATTGCCGCACAGCATTTGCAATAAACTGGCTTCCGTTGTCATTGCGGATGTTAACTCCCTTAATGCCATGCTGCAGATCAATCAACCGAAACAGATTGATTACATCAATTTTTTTCACACTCCTCTGCAAAATCCAGTGCAATACTTTTCGGGAATACACATCCAGCACAGTAAGCAGGTAATACCAGCGCTGCTCCCCGGTTACCCATAAATATTTTATATCCAGGCATAGATATTCCATCCGTCGGGAAGCGGTAATCTTTCTGTGCTTTACCCACTGCCGTTTGCCATTGGTTTTAATTATTTTGCCCAGCAACAGATCATTTTCATCCATCAGCCGGTACACTTTTTTGTGGTTGATGATGTAGTCCAGAATTTTCAACTGCACCGTTACTTTCTGATATCCATAGCAAACAAACTCGCCGCTCAAAATCATCTTGATTGCTTCTATCACTGTATCATTGCTGACGAAGCTTCCATCTTTTTTGGCTGTGATTACAGAGGGCTTAAATCCTTTTTTACCGGCAGATGGCTGGTAGTAATAGTTGCTGGGCGCAAGATCAACCCATTTGCATAATTGCCCGATAGTTTCTTTATGCTGAAAATTTTTCACCACTTCTATTTTATCTTGTTTGGGATGGGAGTTTTTTTTAAAAGCTCACTCTTTACTTCAATCTCCAGCGCCTGTTTGGCAATGATCTTTTTAAGGCGCTCATTTTCCTGTTCCAGCTCTCTGACCTGCGGGTCTATTCGCCGGTAGCTGTTTTTCAACCCTTCCATGCCGTTGGAAAGATACTTCTTTCGCCATCGGTCAAACAGCGATGGAGCAATGTTGTATTTGCGAATGGTTTGGGGCCGGCCTTCCCGTTCGGCTTCCTGAAGAATGGATAGCCTTTCTTCCGGTGTAAATTTCCTTCTTGTTCTCATAACTCTGTGTAATTTACACCTAAACTATTTTAAAATTTTTCTCCAACTTTACTGGGGGCTAAGACAATACATCTGAAAATATCAGTGAATT
>JBBIHH010000064.1:0-1710 GCA_037447115.1 Acidobacteriota bacterium | reverse complement strand
GACGTTTGACTTCCTCGGTTTCACGCACGCGTGCGACCGAACGTAAGCACTCCGATAACCCCGTCGAAAGGCGGTCGAAGGAGCGCGAGCGGCCGACGGAGTGCCGATCCGGCTATAGGACGCGATTAACCCCGTACTTGTTTTTCGTCAGAAGCCCGGGATAGAGCTTCGCGGTCAGGCGGCGGCGGACGCTGGCGGGATCGGCTGCGCCGGCAGCACGGCTTTGACGTTCCACGGCAGCAGCGCCTCAATCTGTTCCACGGTCGTGGCCGCCGGCAGCCGCTCGAAGAGATCCTGTAGATACGCGAACGGCTCCACACCGTTCGCGCGTGCCGTCATCACCAGGGAGTACAGATTCGCGCTCGCCTGCGCGCCGACTTTGTCATGCGCGAAGAGCCACGCCTTGCGGCCGATGACGAACTGCTTGATCTGTTGCTCGGTGTAGTTATTGTCCGCGGGCAGCTCTGGATGGTCCAGGAACCGCACGAGCTTCGGCCACTGGTTCAACGTGTACGAGAGCGCCTGCCCGAGCGCGCTCTTCGCCGGCGTCGCGGGCAGGAGCGCCTCCACCCAGGCCTTGAACTGCTCCATCACGGGCTTCGCTTTCTCCTGCCGCAACGCGAGCACGGTCGCCAGCGGTAGCGCCTCGCCCCGGCGCTCGTGCGCCTCTCGCAGCCCCTTGATCTCCCGCTCCACCGCGTACAGCTTGCCGAAGTAGTGCTCGATCGCGACGCTCGCGAGGCTGCGGCTCCCCGGCAGCTGGCTCACCTTGCGCGCCTTGTAGTAATACGCCCGGCAGTGCTGCAGGCAGCCAAAGTGCTCGAGCTGCAACGCCGCCGCGATGGCGTCGTAGCGCTCTAAACCATCGGTCAGCAGCTTCCCCCGGTACGGGCCGTCCGCACCGATCAGCAAGCTCTTCAGTCCCTCCGTCGTTCGTGAGGGAAGGTAGTCGTACAGAATGATCCGCCGGTACGGCGGACCGGTGGCGCCCGCCGCGCGCACCACGATGTAGTGATCGGCGCCCACCGCCTTGTCGCTCTCGAGCACCTGCAGATGCGTCTCGTCCATCTGGATGAACGGTGCGGCGAGCAGCGCCTCGTTCATGAGGTTGATCAGCGGCACGATCTTCTCCCCGCCCACCGTGTTCACCCACACTCCCGCCGTGCCGGGCGAGAGCTCCATCCCCTGCCGCTCGAGCTGGCGGGCCACCCGGTACAGCGGCAGCCCGTCGACGAACTTCGCCGTGACGAGGTACGCGAGCAGCGACGGGCTCGCCATCGACTTGGGCAGGATCACCGGCGGTGCCGGGGCGGTGATCGGCGCCTCGTGCCGCACGTCGCACACGTAGGTCGGCCGCACGTGCTGCTCGACGCTCACCTTCGGCGGCTCGTAGCGGTAGCACTCCCGCGTCTCTTCCCCGATCCGCGTCAGCGGGTGCGCCACCGCGCACTTCGTGCACAGCTTCTGCTCTTCGGGCAGATCGTGCTCGATGCGAACGCGGGGAAAGTGCTCCGGGATCGCCTTGCGGCCACCCGTATGGCGGCGCTCGTGGGCGGCCACCTGCTTCGTGCGGGCCGCCTGCGCGGCGTCGGCCGCGGCAATCGCCGCCAGCACTTCCGCTTCGTTGAACAGCAGCGCCTGATCGGGATGGGTCGCGGCGGCGTCCTGCTGGCTCGAGCGGCCGAAGAACTGCGCCTTCAACCACCGAAC
>JBBIHH010000063.1:0-2102 GCA_037447115.1 Acidobacteriota bacterium | reverse complement strand
CTGGCCTCGCTCCATGCCCAGGCGATGGCCGCCGGCGCGGAGGTGATCGTCGTCGACGGCGATGGGCAGGGCTGGCCGGCCGAAGCCGACGCACGCTATCCGGGCGTGACGAGGATGGCGATGCCATCGTCCCGCAGCTTGACGACCTCCTCCTGCAGCTCCTCCACGGTGTGGGGATCGACCGCCGCGAATGGCTCATCGAGCAGGATCAACCGGGGCTTGGCGATCAGGGCCCGGGCGATTTCGAGCCGGCGCCGCTCGCCGCCCGAGCACGTGCGGGCCAGGTCGCCGGCCTTGTGCGTCAGCGTGAACTGCTCCATGAGCGAGGCGGCGCGTCGCCGGCGCTCGGCCCGCGGCACGCCCTGAATCTCCAGGATGGCCAGCAGGTTCTGCTCGACCGTCAACCGCTGAAAGACGCTGGGCTCCTGCGACAGGTAGCCCATGCCGGCAAGCGCGTGCCGGTACATCGGCCAGACGGTGACATCCTGACCCTGGAACATGACCTGCCCGGCCTCGGGCGTGATCATGCCGATGGTCATGCGGAACGCCGTGGTCTTGCCCGCCCCGTTGCGGCCCAGCAGGCCGACGATCTCGCCCGCATCCACCTCCAGCGACACACGGTCCACCACCCGGCGGCCGGAATAGGACTTGACAAGCTGTCGGGCGGTGAGAAGGGCCATGATGCGAGGGTGAGTGTACGCGACATGGCGCCGGGCGGCGGAACGCTGATCGCATCGGGTGTAGTCCAAGATTGTGGCACTCAAGCGGCTCGGAGGTTCCAGTAGGCGTCCCATTGGTCGTTGTAGTGAAGACAGCACAGGGACGCCATGGGTTCGGTGTTGGCCGTGGCCCAGCGGGCGGAGTTGATCTTCAGCCGGCGAGCCACCACGGTCTTGCAGGCGCCCTCCACCTGGCCGCTGCCGACGGGCAGACCGCGGCGGAGGCGGTCGGCGTAGCGCAGGGCTTCCTGGTGGGGGCGGAGGTAGTTCACCAGCCGCTCGATGGCCCCACGCCCGGCTTCGTTCACCTCCTTCCGAGACGCCTGCTCCAGCGACCACAGGAACACCACGGGACCGGACCGGATCAGCGAGGTGAGCTGCCGTGCCGCCCAGTCGCGGGCCGCGTCGGTCTGCTCGCCGTGCAGCGCCGCGGCACACTGGTGCAGGTGCTCGCTCACGTGGTACACATCCAGCACGCGTCGGGCCCGCGGGAGGATCGCCTGGACCTGATGGGCGATCCACTTCGCCCCGTCCGCTAGGACGGTCACCCCCTCGCCCCCACGAGGCCATCCCAGACGCGCCAGCGTCGCCCGCCACAACTCGCCCATCCGATCGCTGTCACGCTGGCTCGCCAGAGCCAGGCGCGCCGAGGGATGACGCACCCCACGCGATGAGCCGATGGTGAACGACTCCGGATCGACTGGCTCACCGGCTTCCCGGCGGGAGAACACGCTCAGACGCATCTCCCGCCATCCCTCCCGCGTGTTGACCATGGTCCCGTCGGTCGAGAACTCCGGCTCGCCCCGGGACGAACGCACCCCCGCCGTCGCCGTCGATGATTCCTCCAGCCAGTCACGCGCCGCCACCCCCTCGGCCAACGCCACGCGCCGGATCGTCTGATCGCTCAGGTGGATCCCCGAGAACTCCGACAGGGCCTTGCTGGCCTGGTCGAACGACCAACCCGTCGCCGCCAGCGTCGCCAGGCGTCTGGCCCCGGTCGTCAGCAAGCCCTTCTCCACGCCCGCCCAGTCATCCAGCGGCGTCTGCGTCATCGAGCACGCCCGGCACGCGAAGTACCGACGACGGAACGACACCCAACCCACCACCGTCATCACCGTCCGCTCACGCACGCCGCGGAGCCCCGCCCGACAGCCGCATTCGCAGGCGCGCCCCCTTTTTCCTCCGCGTCGCTCCGGTCCTTCAGCGCCTCCGCCATCACCAGACGCATCTGCCGCCGACCGCTCGACAGCGCCGCCTCTTCCGTCGCCGCCAGCCCCCGCCCATGCGCCGCCGTCGCCACCACCCGACGCACCTCGCGGAACCCCAGCACCGCCTGCTCCGCGATCAGCCGCTCCCGTGCATCCAACTGCTCGAACTTCATGA
>JBBIHH010000062.1:0-2343 GCA_037447115.1 Acidobacteriota bacterium | reverse complement strand
TGCGCCCCGCCTCGGCACCGTTCAGAAAGGCCTCGCCGCCCGTTTCGAGGCCCAGAGCGCGCAGCGTCGCTTGAGCGTCCGCGGTCCCGAGCTCGCCGCGGTCAAGCGGCCTGCCCTCGACAGCATAGATCCGGACACCGGCGGCAGCGGCGCTATCGAGCAGCACTTCCCATTCGGCCGGCGGAAAGGATGCGTAAGCACCGGTAAACGGTTTGAACGTGCGCTCCGTCAACCCATGGACTGCCAGGGATTGGCTTTCCGGAAGCTCGTTGAGTGCAGCGAACAAGTGCTCTCCAGGGCGTGCCCGGAGGGTGTCGCCGAAGTACAGGAGGCGCTTGAGTGGCGTATCGTCGGGGAACACCCTCAGGAGCGTGCGCAACCGAGCCAGGCTTTGGCGGACACGGTGCGCTTCGGAGTCCTGGAGGCCCTCCGCTAGCGCAAGGGCTTGCGTAACCGACTCCTCGCTGAGCATGGCGCGATCCGCTTTCTCGCTCTCCATAAAGTCCATAAAACCGCGCAGATCGGCGTTCAACCTTTCCTTAGAACCGAGCGGATCGGCGTTCAACTCCTCCCTTTCCTTGGGTTCCCGCGCCAGCAGATTGGAAAAGAAGCGCCGCTCCTCCCGGATCTTTTCGAGCGCCGAGAGAAACTCATTGCGGTAGACGCTCTCTTGGCGGGCCACCTCCATTGTCCATTGGGCAGCGTCGCGCTCCAGCGCGTCGAGTGCCCGCAGCAGATCCTGCGGGTCGGGCGACCAGGGGCCGTAGAGACGCAACCCCCGTCCACTGCCCGCGACCAGTCCCCGGTGGCCGTCGCGAACGAGTTGCGGCAGGAGCTCGCGCGCCAACTCCAGCGCGCGAAGGGTTCCCTCGGGTGTGAGCTGATTGACGTCGAAGAAAAAAACTAGAGCGGCTGCGGGCGCGGTCCTGGGGGCCTCCCGAAGGTCGCTCTCGGCTGCCGTGCCGAAGCCGACCCGGTCCAGATCGAACTGCTCCAGGGCGTGCCCGCCCAGGCGGACGACCAGATCCCCGGGACGGAGCAGCGGGCATGTCTCGCTGTCCTTGAAGCGGGCGCTCAACTCGATTTGAACGCGTTCGACTTCCACGTGCTCCCGAGGAGGAAGGGCTTGCGTGGCCGTGGCCTGGAGTAGGATCAGCGTGGCGAGCAGGACCGAGGAACCGCCCAAACCTCTGGCTCGTGAGTTCCGGGCCGGCAACATGGTCGCCCTTCCGCAGAACTGTCTCTTCAGTCGCTCACGATGATGGTGAGCAGGCCATCCTCTCCACCTGGGACCTCGAGCCGGAGTTCGTTCGCTCCCGGCTCGAGTTGGATCGTGCGCAGATCCCAGTCGCTGTCGAGGTTGATCGCGCCCAAGCCGTAGCAGTCGATAAGGTCTTGCAGTGCTTTGGCTTTGCACTCGGGTTTGGGTAGATGGACCTGAGTGTCATCTTCACATCGGTGCAGGTCAATCAAATATTGAAACCAGCAGGGGACCGGGACCGGAATCCCGGGGACCGGGACCGGAATGCCGTGGTCTGCGAGAGCCGTGTTGGGGAGCATAAGAGCCATGGCCAGGCCGACTCTCTGGCCAGTTAGGAGCCTGGAACGTTTCCTTTCCTTTCTCCTTTCCTTTCCATACGCGCACCCCCCGTGATTTGCACCATGTGCCGGCCCGTGCCGGTAGTCTACGCAGAAGCGGGTCCGCCGTCAAGAGCGCTAGACGCGAGGGCGACGCCATGACGCAGACTGACCCATCCGAGGCCGAGGCTTTCCCGGTGCGCCGCGACGTAGACGAGGCTCTTGCGGATGGAGCGGATGGAGCCGATGGCGCAGCTTCTCCAGGGGGTGGGCCAGCTCGAGGCGTTACTCGAGCGGTGGCGCGAGAGAGATCTTTCGGGGCAGCGCTGGACGGTGCGGTTCCTGGATGCGCGTTACTGGGAAGGTGCGGCCCGGTGCGAAACCCGAGGGCAGCAGTACCCCGCGCGTCAGCTCCGTCTCGGCCGAAAACTCGGTGCCGAAAATCCGATTCAACCGGGCCGGGGGCTTCCCGCCCGCTCGGCTTGCGATCCGAAGGATCCACGGCTGGAAGCTCGTGCGGAAACGAAGCGAGCTCGCTCGCGGGTAGCCCTCGGGAAGCGTCGGGTGGATTCCCTTGCCCAGGTCCAGACGGAAGGGGCCTTCGCCAGCGTCATCCCCCTCGGAGCTCGAGGGCGGTTCGGCCGGGCGCCCGCCAGCAAGAGCGCAGATGCCGCCTTTCACCGCAGGCCGTATTCCTTGATCTTGCGGTAGATCGTCGCCCGCGAGATGCCGAGCATCTTGGCGGCGCGCGTCGGGTTGCCCCGA
>JBBIHH010000061.1:0-2534 GCA_037447115.1 Acidobacteriota bacterium | reverse complement strand
GACAAGGGTGAATGAGTCGGTCCACAATGGCTTCAGCGATCACCGGATCTTCAAACAGTTTCATCCATCCCTGGGGTTCGACCTGGGAAGTGACGATAAGGGGAGCTTTGTGGTAGCGCTCCTCCAGGATGTCCATCAGAGAGGTAGCCTCCTCGTGAGTGTAGTTTCTTAGTCCCAAGTCGTCGAGGATCAAGACCTTGGCCTTGATCAGACTGCGCACGTAGTTGAGATAACGGCCGGCGGCCTTGGCGGCCTGGATTTCTTCGAACAAGAAGTTAACCGGTAAGAACTGCGTGGGATGACCTTCCTGGCAGAGCCGTTTTCCTAGAGCGATGGCGAGATGAGTTTTACCGAGACCGGTTTTCCCCAGGATCAAAAGATTCTCCTGGTTATGGAGGAAGCTGAGCTCACAGAGTTCTTTGATCTTGGCCTTGGTCAAATCCTTGTGGAAATTTAAATCTAAATCTTCCAGATCAGCGCGGAAACGAAAGCGGGCCTTGGTCACAAGCGCCTTGGCGGTTCGGTCTTTTCTGGAAAGCGCCTCATCTTCCAAAACGAGCCGGAGAAACTCTAGCGGATGCAGTTGTTGGGAGAGCGCCTCGGTGGCTCTTCGTTCGCAGGCTTCATGGATGCCAAACAGCCGCATCTGGTGGGAGAGATTTCTGACTTGATTAAGCATCATGGTGGTGAGACCTCCTCTTTGCCGCCAAGCCGCCAGGGCTGGTCCCAAGGCTGTTTTGGGGGGTAGCCCAGGTATAGGCCGAGGTGAGATCGTCGTTTATAGGGCTTCTACGGAAGCCGTTTTTCTCTGCTCGCTGTACGGGAAGGTGAAAAATGTCGTTGAGGGTGGATTGGGAGCTCGTGCTCATAGCAGCTCCTCCTCCGACGCTGAGGACAGTTGGGGATCTGCGCCCGAGTTGGCGCCGTATTGGTGCAGATGCACGCAATCGAGCTTTCTCTGCGGGGTAAGCAGCGTGGGTCTTTGGCCGTGAGCGACAAAGTAAAGGGCGCAGTCTTTGATGTAGCTAAGCCGGGTTTTGTTGAAGCTCATCGCCCGCTGGCAGGCGTGGTCCAAAGCCTCTGGGGTGATCGGATAGCGTTTGGCAAGACGCAGTATCCCTTGCACTCGCCTTAAGTGACGCAGCGGATGGGAGCCACAAAACAGCTGCTCGACCAACTGTTCGACGGGGGGGCCGAGCTGTTTGGCCTGGGCTAAAGCGTGATGGATCTCGAAGCGCGCCACGGCAAGTTTTTTCTCGGGATAATGGAAGTCATAGGTAGAGAACTGTCCGATCCCCCTAACTCTTGTGTGAGCGGTAAGGGACTGGCTGTCCTCATTAAACACTTCCACCATCTTCTCGGTGAGCCTGACCCGGACTTTCTGGCCGACGTAGATAAAGGGGACCGAGTAGAAGTTTTTCTCCACCTGGATATGGCAGTCGGGGTGGACTTTGGCAGAGCGCCACTCGCTCATCTCGAAGGGCGAGGGCGGCAGGGCCTTTAACTGCTTTTTCTCTTCCTCGAAGCGCTGGGTGCGGGAAACCCCGTAGTCTTTCATCACCTCGCAGTTCAACCGGTCAAGATAGTCCTTCAGCGTTTGATTGAGCTCGTGGAGCGAATAAAAGACGCGGTCACGCACCTCCTGGAAAAACCCTCTTTGGATTACCCCGATGTGGGTTTCTCCCGAGCCCTTGTCCCGGGGCTTGTAAGGCCTGGCCGGCAGGACCGCAAAGCCCATGTGATTGGCAAAGTCACAATAGGTGGGATTGACATCGGGGTCGTACAGATCGGCCTTGTGGACTCCGCTTTTGAGATTGTCCACCACCACGTAGGGAGTGACTCCGCCAAAGTAGGCAAACATGCGGCTTTGGACCCCGATAAACGTGGAAAGCTTCTGATCGAGAACAAATTCCCCGAAGGTGTACGAGCTAAACGGCAACACCCCCAGGAAAAACTGCGTGAGAGTTTTGTTGCCGGTTAACGGATCGGTAAGAAAAACACCGTCACAGAAATTGATCTGGGTTTTTTCCGCGGCCTTGTGATCGAGCCGGATCGTCACTTGATCGGGTGAGGCCTGCCGACTTACCTTTTCCCGAAACGCCCGCCAAAACTTTACGTACGCTATCTCAGGGGCCACCTCGCGCTGAATCTGCTTGACCGTGGTCCCTTTGCCGTAGACCTCCTGGCAAACATAGTCCCAGTCAACCGTCTCCATCCAGCCGCCGCTCTCAACCGACGGCACAGAGGGTCTCTCCAAGAACTTGCGCACGGTACGGCGCGAAAGCCTCAGTATCCGGGCAATCCGCCGAATGGAATGTCCCTGCTCGGACAGGGTCTTGATTTGAGCTTGCATACGAACGCTGGTCCTTTCTTTGGCCATCAACTGGATCCTCCTCCAGTTGGCCAAGGTAGCATCGTTCGCCGCTTAGCTCAGAAAACGAAGGGGACCACCTGAAATGGGGTGGGTCCCTTCCGTGAAATCAGGTGGGTCCCTTCGTTGAAATTGGGTGGGTACGTTCCGTGAAATCGGCCAC
>JBBIHH010000060.1:0-2684 GCA_037447115.1 Acidobacteriota bacterium | reverse complement strand
CAAGATTGCAAGATCGTATTCCAGTTGCCATTGTGACGGGTGCAAGTGGAGATATTGGTAGGGCTATTACCGATAGACTTTTGCGTGAGAATTTTGCGGTAATGATGTTTTCTACCAATAAAAAACAAGCATTAAGTGATGCTTATAATTATTTACGTGATAAGTATCCTATGTGTATTTTACGTATGCAACCTGGTAGCGTGTTGAATGAATCTGATATTTTGTTAATGCTATCCTATGTGGAAAAGTATATGGGAAATCTAGATTTATTGGTGAACGCACATGGCAATACCCCACATATTGCCAGAAGTGAGCATTTTCCAATTGAGAAATTTCGGGATATTATCGATTGCGATGTGGTTGGGGCCTTTAATATGTGTCAGCATGTTGGAAAAATCATGCTAAGACAAGGATATGGGAACATTATTAATATTTCTTCGATTCATTCTGTAGCGACTTATCCATATCGATCTGCATATGCTGCTGCAAAATCAGCCATTGTTGGAATGTCAAAGGTATTAGCGATAGAGTGGGTTGGTCGCGGTGTTAGGGTGAATACTATTAGTCCAGGACAGGTTGATGGGAGAAGAACAAAAGATCTTAATGGTAAGCAAATACGAAATGTTCTTCAGAGGGTTCCGTCGGGTTGCTTAGTTAAAGCAGAAGATATCGCCAATGCTGTGATGTTTCTGTATGAGACAAAAAATATGAATGGTCACAATCTTGTTCTTGATGGAGGTCTTACTTCAAGTGCATGGTACATGCCATACGATGTAAATGGTGACTAATATGGATATGTTGAACCCATGGGATGAAGGTGACGAGCGTGACTGGTTACATGATAAATTAGATGAATTAATTAACGAAGAAGATAGTATCATTGGTAAGATTCCATATGTAGAGGATCAGCTATTTTATTGGATGGCAGATAAGATAATGGCTGAGCAATTCATGGGATTGATGACTGCTATCGTATATCCAGAGATGAGATGTGGATGCGTTGTTGCTTGGATATATGGTGACATACAATATGGGTTTCGATTGATGGGGTGTGTAATACATGACAGACCACGACTTATCTTTACAAACAACTAGCGATAGTGATACCAATAGTTTTTCGCTTGATAAAATTGCGAAATTTCCAAACAATGAGAATCATCATAACTCTATAGATGGTCAATATGAATCAATTAAGAGATATACAGATTCAGTATTGAAGTATGCAGCAATTGTTATTAATGAGGCTGAAGAAAAGAGAAAGAAGTATCCAACTGGTATTGATGATGTTTTGGGTTTAATCACAAGTACAGCAAAAATGGAGGGGTGCAATGTTTGGGAAATATGGCGCACATGGATGATGCGTCACCTTATTCCGGTATTGTATGCCTCAAGATCTGAACAAATTGATTATGAGGTCATGGAGTCACGGTTGGTTGATTTGTTGGGATTTATATTTCTAGCGTTGCAGATTACCGAGAGGGGGTTATCGCAGCAGCAGCAGTGATCACCAAAAATTATGCGTTGATTTGCCCCAAGGGATACTGAACATGGTGCCACAAGTTGGCACTAACTCTTGGGGCTTTATTTTTTGGGTGTATTTTCTGTGAGGATTTGCTATGATGCGCGGTGACTTGTCATCCGTAGAGACTACTCAATATGGGTATACCGTGATCAGGAATTATCAGCCCGATTGTGATAAGCAGGTTGAGGCATTGATGCTGGTGCTGACGATAGAGGGTGATGATCATGTTGAACGGTGCAATGATCAGTCATGTGACAAAGCTTGCCTTATACGCTAGGGTATCCGGCGAGGACCAGGCGGATAGAAACACCATCCAGGCCCAGCTTGATTTCCTGAGAAATCACACCTCATTGCATGAACTCCCTGTGTACGACACTTACATAGATGATGGGGTGAGCGGGGTCATCCCACTTTCTCAGCGCGCAGGGGGCATAAGATTGCTCGCTGACGCTTCTGATAAAAAATTTACAGCGGTCATGGTGTATAGATTGGATCGGCTTGGTCGTTCATTAACGTCCATTCTTGATGCATACAACAGCCTGGATAGCCTTGGTATTGCGATTATTAGTGCTACTGAGCCATTTGAAACTCGAACCGCTATTGGTCGGTTTATTTTCCAATTCCTTGCGAGTCTCGCAGAATTGGAAAGGGAAACCATCACAGAGCGTATGGAGTTGGGGCGAGCGCGTGTGATTAAACACGGAAAATGGACCAATGGTCCAATTCCGTTTGGATATGATTTGGATGATAGCGGTAGGCTTATTCCTAGTAAGCGCATTATTGATACTGTGCACCAGGAAGAGTCAGAATTTGTGAAAGATCTTTTTCGTCGTATCGCGAGTGGAAGCACATTACAGGGTGAATGTCGAAGATTAAATGCGCTCGGTATACCATGCACCAGGAAATATAGTGGCGGACGAATCACCAATGTGGCAAAGAAATGGTTCCCCTCAAGGTTGAGCCAGATGGTGAAGAATCCCATATATTATGGGAAATTTACATTTCATGCAAGAAGCGAGAATATTACTATAACATTTCCTGGATTAATTAGTAGAGAGTTGTTTGATGTGGTTCAGTCTCGTATCAGGTTAAATCGATATATTCCAAGTCATTCAAAGCGTATTAATATTTTACGCTCGTTAATTGTGTGCGGTGATTGTGG
>JBBIHH010000059.1:0-4055 GCA_037447115.1 Acidobacteriota bacterium | reverse complement strand
GCTCGGGCTGCTCGGCCGCCACGGCCTCGATCCGCACGGCGAGGCGACGGCTGCCGCCCCAGCACTGCACCGCGCCGTGCGCGAGCCCGCCGCGCTCCAGGACGGCCACCACGCGCTGCGACAGCTCGGCCGCTGCAGGCCCGATGACCCGCGCGGGGATCTCCTCGCAGCCGATCTCGATCAGCAGCGGTGCGCGCATCGGAACCGATCAGCGGCCGCCCACTTCGGCACCGCGCAGGAGCGGGAAGCCCGCGCGCTCGCGTGCGGCCAGGTAGGCGTCGGCGCAGCGGCAGGCGAGCCGGCGGATGCGCTGGATCCACGCCGCGCGCTCCGTGGCGCTCAGCGCGCCGCGGGCGTCGACGATGTTGAACAGGTGGGAGCACTTGAGCGCCGCTTCGTAGGCGGGCCACACCAGCGGCCCCGGGCCCTGCGGCGGCTCGGGCAGATCGAGCAGACGCTCGCCTTCCGCCTCCCACATCTGGAACTGGCGTTCGAGTGCGGCCGTGTCCGCCACACGCAGGCAATAGTGCGACGCCTCGACCTCTTCTTGACGGCGCAGGTCCCCGTAGCGCAGGAGGTCGTTCCAGGGGATGTCGAAGACGTTGCGGATGTCGTTGAGGAACATGCAGATCCTTTCCAACCCGTAGGTGAGCTCGACCGAGATCGGCGCCAGTTCCCGGCCCCCGGACTGCTGGAAATAGGTGAACTGGGAGATCTCCATCCCGTCCATCACCACCTGCCAGCCCACCCCGGCCGCGCCCAGAGTCGGCGCTTCCCAGTTGTCTTCCTCGAAGCGGATGTCGTGCTCGCGAGGCTCGATGCCGAAGGCGCGCAGCGAGCCGAGGTACTGTTCCTGCACGTCGAGCGGGGAGGGCTTGAGGATCACCTGGAACTGGAAATGCTTGTAGAGCCGCATGGGGTTTTCCCCGAAGCGCCCATCCCCTGGCCGGCGCGAGGGCTGGCAGAAAGCGACCTTCCAGGGCTCGGGCCCCAGCACGCGAAAGAACGTATCCGGGTGCATCGTCCCCGCGCCCACCTCGAGATCGTACGGCTGTTGCAGCGCGCAGCCCCGCTCCGCCCAGTAGCGCTCGATGGCCATGATCAGCGTCTGGAAGTTCATGCGCCCGCCCCGCGCAGCGGCGCCTCCGCACTCCAGATCCGGAAGTGGCGGTAGGTGGCGAAACGACGTTCGGCGTAACGCTCCAGGGCGCCGCGCAGCAACGCCTCGAGCGGCCCGCCCGGGCGCACGAGCTCCGCGGGAGCCGCCATCTCGTGCGGCGGTCGGTGGGCGGCCTGGGCGATGAACGCTTGCCCGGCCGGGCTCCAGGCCGGCCCCGGCAGCCCGTGCCGCCCGCTGCAGTCTCCGCAGCACAAGCTCCCCCCCTCCACGCGAGCTGCCCGCGGCTCGAGTCGCCTGCCGCACGCCGCGCAGACCTCCGTGTCCGGCAGCAGCCCGTGCAGGCGCAGGGTCCAGTACTCGAAGTAGCGCAGGAGCAGCGCGGGTGGAGTGCCCGCGGCCAAGGCCTCGAGCACCGCCCCGACGAGCCTGAAGGCTCGCGGCTCGGGTGGGCCCTCCCGGCCGTAGACCTCCGTCACCTCCGCCACGACCGCGCAGGCGGCGAGCGCTTCGGGCTGCGCCTGGACCGCGGCGTAGGACCGGACGAGCTCCAGGTGCTCCAGCCGTGCGAGTTCCCGCCCCTCGCGCGCGCTCCAGGACGCGACGACCCGGCTCCACGGCTCCAGCGCGCCGCCGAAGCGCCGTCGGCTGCGGCGCGCCGCAGGGGCCACCGCGCGCACGAGGACTCCCTCCGCCGTCAGCAGGCTGACGATCAGGTCGGCATCCCCCAGCGGTTGCGTGCGCAAGAGGTAGGCTTCCTCGCGGAACCGCTTCACGCGCCTTCGCTCCCCGCGCCCGAGCCGCGGCTCGCCGCCGTGCGACCACCCGGGCGAAGCGCATGATAGCGCATCGCCCGTTCGCCCCCGGGGAGCCGGCTAGATCAGTCCGAGATCCTTCAAGACGCGCGGGTCGTCGCGCCACTTGCCGCGCACCTTCACCCACAAGCGCAGGTACACCGGGACTCCGAGCCAGCCCTCGAGCTCGCGGCGCACCTGGATGCCGACCTCCTTCAATCGCGCCCCTCCGCGCCCGATGACGATCGCCTTTTGCGATTCGCGCTCCACGAGCACGGTGGCCTCGATGGCCAGCACGCCGTCGTCGCGCTTCTGCCAGCGCTCCACCACCACGGCCAGCGCGTGCGGGAGCTCCTGGCGCAGCTGCCGCAGCAGGCTCTCGCGGATCCACTCGGCGGCCCGTTGCCGCTCCGGCTGGTCCGTCAGGTAGTCCTCGGGAAAGAGGAACGGACTTTCCGGCAGTTGCGCCACCACACGCTCCAGCAGGGGCTCGCAGCCCTCGCCGGTGAGCGCCGAGACCGGTACGATTTCCTCGAGTCCCCAGGCGCGGGCGAGCTCGTCCATCAGCGGCAGCAGCCTGGATTTGGGATGGACGAGGTCGATCTTGTTCAGTGCCGCCACCGCCCGCCGACGGCTCTCGCGCACGAGGCGCGCGACCTCGCGGTCCCCGGCCCCCAGCCCCCGCGAGGCGTCGAGGACGAAGAGAACGAGATCCACCGAGCGCACCGCCGCTCGGGCCTGCTGGAGCATTTCCCGGTTCATGCGGTGCTGCGCCCGGTGGAACCCCGGCGTGTCCACGAAGGCGATCTGCGCCCGGCCAGGCAAGGTACGCACGCCGAGGATGCGGCGTCGCGTCGTCTGCGGGGCCGGGGCCACCGCGGCCAGCCTTTCGCCGACGAGGCGATTCAGCAGCGTGGACTTGCCGACGTTGGTCCAGCCCGTCAGCGACACGAAGCCGGCTCGCGTCACGGCGGTCGCCCCGACCGAGCCCGGGGCCTCATTCACCGGACGCGGCGCTCCCCTGGCGGCCCACCCGTTGCGGCTCCCCTCGCCCTCGCGGCTGGATGCGGACCCGTTGCACGCGGCGAGCATCGGCCTCGAGGACCTCGATCCGCAGGCCATGGGTTTCGAGTGTCTCCCCGGCGCGCGGCACCCGGCCGAAGCAGGCGGTGACGAACCCTCCCACCGTGTCGTAGTCGCGAGGCTCCCGGAGCTCGACGCCGAGGGGCACGAGCTCCTCCACGTGGACGCCCCCGCTCAGCACCCAGCTGCCGTTGGGCTCGCGCTGGACGAGCCGTTCCACCGGGTCGTGCTCGTCGCGGATCTCGCCGACGATTTCCTCGAAAACGTCCTCCAAGGTCACGAGACCCGACACGCTGCCGTACTCGTCCACGACAACGGCGATCTGGGTTCGCGTTCGCATGCGCTCCAAGAGGTCGCCGACGGAGAGCGTCTCGGGAACGAACATCGCCGGCCGGGCGATGGACGCCACGGGCGCGTCCTGGGGGCCCTGGGCGAGCGCGGCCACCAGGTCGCGGACGTGAAGGATGCCCACGATCTCGTCCAGGGTGTCGCGGTAGACGGGAAGCCGGGTGTGTCCCGCGCGGCGCAGGATCTGCGGTGCCTCCCGGAGCGTGCAGCTCGCGGGAAGCGCCACGATCCGCGGTCGCGGCGTCATGATCTCGCGCACGCGGGTCTCGTCGAGATCGACGATGCCGCGGATCATCCGGCCTTCGTCGGCCTCGAGGATTCCTTCGCGCTCGGCGACCTCGATCAGCGCCTCGGCTTCGGAGTTTGCGTCTTCCGGCGGCACCGGCACCCCGCCCTGCGGGATCCGCCGGCGGAGGAGTCGGTCGAGCACGGTCGCCAGCGGGCGGGCGAGACGGGTCGCGGCGCGCACGAACGGAGCCGCCACCACCAGCGCCGCGCGCGGCTGGCGGGCGGCTACGGCGCTCGCCAGCAGCGCCTCCAGGACCGCGCCCAGCGCAAACGCTCCCGCCGCCCAGGCGGCGGCACCCGAGGGCGAGCCCCACGCCCATCGCGCGGCGAGTCCCGCGAACGCCCCCGCGGCGAGCAGGCCTGCGCTCCGCCCGAGCCACGCGCCGAGCCACACGGCCGAGGGTGGCTCCGCCAGCTCCCCCACG
>JBBIHH010000058.1:0-5015 GCA_037447115.1 Acidobacteriota bacterium | reverse complement strand
GCCGGCGCCGCAGGCGGGCGGTGATCCCCGCGCGGCGCGAAGCCAGGGAGCGCAGGCGCGAGGGCAGCGAGCCGCGCCGGGCCCGCGACGAGGACCTCACGCGGCCCCTTCCGACCGACCAGGAACGCGTGCTCGCCGAAGCGGTGCCAGAGCTCGTGAGAGAGCTTCGCCTGCGCCGTCGCCGTCGCCTCGCGCGGGCAGCGAAGGGCCGGCTGTGGTTCCGGCAGCTTTTCCGGCGCAATGTCGCCACCGAAGGGGTCCCCTTCGTGCTGCCCTGGCGGCGAGCCCGCTGCCGCGAGGGGGGCATCGTGCTCTTCGTGGACCTCTCGCATTCGGTGGCGCGCGCGAGCGGCTACTTCTTGTGGATGGCGGCGGCCTTTCTGCGCGGCGGACCGCAGGTGCGCGTCGTCGGATTCGTGGACCGGGCGGTGGATCTCACGGCCGAGGTGCAGGCGTGGGTGCGGGGACGCCCGATCGGGCGTCCTGTCCCGCTGGGCCCATCGGGTCGTTCTAGCCCGCTTCCGGGGGAGGGGATCGCCCCGGCGGGCGTGAGCTTCGCTCGTTGGCTCGGCGCGCTCGAAGGCCTCGATCCCCGCGCGCCGAGCGATTACGGGCGCGCGCTCCACGGCTTGCTCGACTCGCCATGGCGGCCCCGGCGGGGGAGCCTGTTCCTGGTGCTCGGCGACGGGCGCACGAACCGTTTCGATCCTCTGCCGTGGGCGTTCGAGGAGCTGGCGCGAGGGTGCCGCGCGGTCCTGTGGCTCGTTCCCGAGGCCCGGGAACGCTGGGCCACCGGGGACTCCGCGCTCGACGCCTACGCGCCCTTCGTGGACGTGCTGGTCGAAGCCTGGAACCTCGACGGGCTTGCGCGGGGGCTCGACCGGCTCGCGCGGGAACTGCGCTGATGCGCCCCGGTGCGCTCGTCGCCTACCTCACCGAGGACGACCGCATCGAGTGCGCCGTCGTCGCGGGCGAGGAGCGAGGCGGCCGGCTGGTAGTCGTCACGTGCGCTGGCGAGCCGGCGCGCGTTCCCGGCGGCCGGGTGCTCGAGGTGCTCCAGCCGCCAGGCGAGACCCCCGCGGCGACGCCGGAAGGCCGGCGGCGCGCAGCCCAGCGGGCGCGGGAGGCGGCAGCGGTCCTGGAGAGGCACGCAGCCGAGGTGGACGTGGAAGCCCTCTGGAGCCTGGCGCAGGAGGAGGATCCGAGCGCGGCGTGGTCTCTCGAGACGCTCGCCGAGCTGGCCTTGGGGCGCTCGGATCCTGCGGCACGGATAGCGGTGGCCAAGGCGCTGCAGCGCGAGCCAACGCGCTTTGTGCGCCGGCGCGAGGGGTGGCGGCCGCGCACGGCAGCGCAGCTCCAGGCCCTCGCGATGCAGAGGCGGCGCGAGCAGGAGCGGGAGGCCGCGCGCGCGCAGGCGCGCGAGCGCGTGCTGGCGGCGCTCGGAGGAGGGAGTTCCGCGGGGGAAGCTCCGGAGCTCGAGCAGGAGTGGATCGCGGACCTGGAGCGCGTGGCGCTCGACGGGGCCTCCGCGCCGGCGAGCGTCGCGAGGCGCGTGCGAGGGCTGCTGCGCGAGGCGGGCATCGCCAGCGACGACATCGCGGAGGGCGCGTTCCGGGCCCTGAGGAAGCTCGGGCGCTTCGGCACCGACGACGAGAACCTCGAGATCCTCCGCTATGGGCTGCGCACGGACTTCCCGGCCCCGGTGGTCGAGGAGGCGCGGCGCGCGGCGGCGCGGGGTCCCCGCGACAGTCCTCGGGCTGACCTGACCGCTCTCGAGACCCTCACGATCGACGGCCCATGGACCGTGGAACTCGACGACGCCGTTTCCCTGGAGCCCCTGGAGGCAGGCGGCGTTCGGCTAGGTGTGCACATCGCCGACCCGGCCGCCTTCGTCGAGCGCGGCGGGGCCGTGGACGAGGAGGCGCTGCGCCGCGCCGTCACCTACTACTTCCCCGAGCGCCGGCTTCCCATGCTGCCGCCGATCCTCTCCGAGGACGCGGCGAGCCTCGTGGAGGGGACGCGCCGGCCGGCGCTGAGCTTTCTCGTGGAGCTCGACCTCCGGGGTGAGATCGCCGGTTTCGAGATCGTTCGGTCCTGGATCCGCGTGGCGGAGCGGCTCGAGTACGCCGAAGCCGATCGCCGAATCGAGGCGGGGGGCCCGCGCGCGGGGCTCCTGCGGGCCCTGGACGATGTGGCACGCCGGCGGGAAGCGGCGCGCCTGCGCGCCGGTGCGGTGATCCTGCGCGTCGCGGAGGTGGACGTGCGCGTCGGAGCGGCAGGCGAGATCGAGCTCCGGCGCGTGGAGCCTGGCTCGCCGTCGCGGCGGATCGTGGCGGAGGCGATGATTCTGGCCGGGACCGTGGCGGCCGCCTTCGCCGCCGAGAGGCGCCTTCCCGCGATCCACCGGCGCCAGGCGGCTGCCGCAGGGGAGGGCGCCCGTCGCGGCGAGGTGTGCGACTTGCTCGAGGCCCGCGCCCTGCGCCGCACGTTGCGCCGCGC
Organism: Acidobacteriota bacterium; assembly: GCA_037447115.1. Taxonomy (GTDB): domain Bacteria; phylum Acidobacteriota; class Polarisedimenticolia; order Polarisedimenticolales; family JBBIHH01; genus JBBIHH01. The sequence continues at coordinate 2,516 of JBBIHH010000058.1, read as the reverse complement.
CGAAGTGGGCCTCGCGCCTGGGCCCCACGCCGCCCTCGGGGTGCCGGCCTACGCGCAGGTGACCTCGCCCCTCCGTCGTTATCAGGATCTCGCGACCCACCGCCAGATCGTCGCGGCGCTCGAAGGCCTGCCCCCGCCCTACGACACGGAGTCCCTGCAGCGTGTGGCGGCCTCCACGGAGCGCGCCGAGGCCGAGGGCCGTCGTGCCGAGGCGGCGGCGACGCGTTACTGGTTGCTGCGCTACCTGGAGCGTTTCGTGGGCCGCAACGTCGAGGCGATCGTCGTGGAGACGCGCCCTCAGGTCCGGGTGCTCCTGTGCGAGACGTTGCTCGAGGAGCCCGTGCCCGCCCTGGTGGGCGCGGTGGCGGCCGAGCGGGTGGCGCTGCGGGTGGAGCGCGTGCGGCCCCGGGCCGGCGAACTCGTGCTGCGCCCGGCGGGCGGGAGAACGAGCAGCTTCGTCGAGGGAGGGAGCGAGCGGTAGAGCGAGGCTGCGTCCTCGGCAGCGAGGTGCAGCCGCAGGCGCAGCGCATCCCGCGGCCGGAGCCCCACCAGCGCGAGGAGATCCCTCCACGCCCGGGCGAGGAAGCGGCCTGCGCGGCGGAGCAGGCTGTTCCCTGGCGTGTCGGTGTCGATCTCCAGAGTCAGGCCGTCCGCATAGCGCACGAGGTAGCGGGGCGGGACCCGATACAGCTCCTCGGCCGTGGGGGGGATCGGTGGGCTCGGCGCCGCCGTTTCGCTCTCCCGCGCAGCGCCCGGCCGCGCCGGCGGCGCCTCGATCACCTGTCGCTCGCGCTCGCGCGGCGGGTCGAGCTCGCCCCCCTCCCACGCGCGGCTCGCCCAGGAGGCGAGGGCCTCCTGCGACGACCCGCCGAGGCGCGGCCAACCAGCCTCCACTTCTCCCACCGGCCACGCGCGAAGTTGCGTGCCGCGCAGCATGAGCGCGAGCCGGGAACTCTCGAGGTCGAGCAACAGGTAGAAGCTGCCGCTTTTGGCGAGTTCGAGCTGGAGAGCCAGGCGCGCGTTCTCGGACAGCAGACGCGAGAGGGAGTCGGCCTCGGCGGCCTCGCCGCCGAGCGCGGGTGCGGCGGCGACGAAGCCCACGAGCGCAAGCCCCCGCCCCAGCGAACGCATCAGAAAATCCGTTGGAATCAGAAAATGTAGACCGCGGCGCCGGGCTCGACGCTGTTCCACACGAGGCGCAGGTCTTCTCGCCCGAGCCGGATGCAGCCGTGGGTCACCGGGCGCCCCAGCAGACGCTCGTAGAGCGTGCCGTGAATCATGTATCCGTCCTCGAGGTAGAGGGCATACTCGCCGAGCACCCCGTACTCGATCCGCTCGTCGGGATCGCTGGGTATGGGCAACCCCTCCTCGACGAAGGCCCAGTCCGGTTTTCTCCATACCGGGTTCTTGAGCTTTTGCCGCACGTGGAAGAGGCCTCGGGGCGTGTCGAAAACCCACTCTCGGCGTCCCCCGTGCTCGCGCAGCACGTAACCCGAGCCCGCCGAGCAGACCGCCTCGTGAATGACCCGCTCCCCGCGAGCGAGATAGAGCCGATTGTGCGTCTGATCCACGATGATGTAGGTCCCGCGGGGCGCGAGCCGCGCGAGCGCCGCCCGCAGGCGGCGGTTGTGTGCGCGAGCCTCCTCCAGCGTGAGCGCCCGCCCGCCGGTGCCGGGCGGGGGCGCCTGTGCGAACTGCTGCCCGAGGGAGTCGAGGGGGCGGTAGCGGTACCCGGAGGCCCAGACGAGCGCGGCGCAGGCGAGAATCCCCAGGCCGAGCGCCGCCACTGCCCGCAGGGCGAGTCTCCAGCTCCACGGGGAGGTACGCGGGGCCGCGGCGTGCCCCTCGTCCTCGAGGCCAGGCATCCAGGCCAGATCCATCATCGGGGTGCAGGACCTCCGTTCGGCCCGTGGCGGAAGTAGATGCCGCTGAACGCGCCCCGGCTTCCGTCGCTGCCGACGATCGTGACGGGGGTTCCCTCGCGGACCCTCCCGAACAGGTCGTCCATGTCCGGGTTGCGCAGGGCCACGCAACCGTCCGTCCAATCCCGGCCCTGCCCGCCCTCGCCGTGGATCTCGATCGCGCCTCCGGGCCGGGCGCCGAGAGGCAGCGCCCCCGAACGGCGCAGCCGCTCGAAGGCCTCCCGGTCCTCCGCGTTGGGGTAGTCGAGCAGCAGCGCCTTGTAGTACCTGGACGACGCCTTGCGCGCGACGATCCGGTAGCGTCCCTCGGGTGTGGCGGCATCGCCCGCCCGCTGCTTGTCGGCGACGGAGCGGTAGCCGAGATCCACGTGATACTCGCGCACCACCCGGCCGCCATCGTAGAGCGTGAGGACATGCCGGTCCTTGACGACCACGATCGCCGGCGCTCGGTTCTGCCGCGACCAGGCGACCGTCTCCGCGATCATGCGCCGCCAGCGCTCCACGGAGTTTCCGTCGGCGAAACGGGCCGTGGCGGCCGCCGCGCGCGCGAGGACCTCGGCCGCAGCGCGCTCCGCCGCCCGCGCGCGGGCGGCA
>JBBIHH010000057.1:0-5034 GCA_037447115.1 Acidobacteriota bacterium | reverse complement strand
GCGCCTTCCGCGAGGCGGTGGTGGCCGAGGGCGGCGACCCGCGCCCCGAGCTGATGTACGGCCGGGGCGACATCGAGTTCCTGGCCAACGACCACAAGGTTCCCGCCCTGTACTTCGGCCCGGGCGACGTGAACGCCGCCCACACGGCCGACGAGTCCATCGACCTGGACCGGTACGACCTGGCCGTGCGGGTCTACGAGCGAGCGGTGCCGGCCTTCCTCAGCAGCACCGCCCGCCGTGCCTAGGTCGCGCCTGCGGCACCGCCCCCTTCGCCGCCGAGGCGGCCCGGACGCCGCCTTGTCCCCGCCCCACCGCCCCGCTATGCTCGGGCGGCCATGAGGCTCATCTGCGCCTGGTGCGAGAAGGAGGGCAGGCCGTCCTACCTGGCCGACGTGGAGCCCCGGGAGGACCCGCGCGAGACGCACGGCATCTGCCCCGACCACCGCCGCGAGGTTGAGAAGCGCGTGATCGCCCTGCGGGCGGAGGCGGCCCGCCAGAAGGCCGAGGCCGAGCGCCGGGAAGCCGAGGCTGAGCGGCAGCGGATCGAAGCGGAGCGCCAGCGGATCGAAGCCGAGCGCCACGAGCGCGAGGTGGAGCAGCTCCGGGAGAAAGTGGACCCCTGAGAACCGGGCCCTGTCGAGCGGGGCTCCTCTCGCGTAACCTTGCCCTTCGCGGGACCGGAGTCGTACGTTAGGGCCTGCCGCGGGCTGAGGAGCGAAAGGAAAGGGATGGGTGCCGAGGAGATCCTCCGGGAACCAGTCGGTGCGGAGTGGGTCCGCGTGGACCTCCATCTCCACACGCCGGGGGTCTCGTCGTTCCGGTTCCCCGGCGGCGCTGACGTCGAGAGCGAGAAGGGGCGGCGTGACATCGCCAGCCGCTACGTGGACGCGCTCGCCGCCGCCCGGGTCGCATTCGGCGCCATCACGGACTACAACGGGATTCGCGACCCGTGGTTCGGCCTGATTCGCGACCTGGCAGGCGCGCGGGGAATCCGGCTGCTGCCCGGAGCCGAGCTCTCCTTCCAGGAGGGTGAGCATGGCCTGCATGTCCTCGCGATCTTTCCGGAATCCGCCGACGCCGACTCGATCAACCGGGCGGTCGACTCACTCGACCGAGACCCTGGCGATTCCCTCCGCCGCCGCGACCGCAGTCACCGCGACATCAGGGCGATCGGCAGCCTGGTCGAAGCCCTCCGCCGACTGCGTGAGCAGACCGGCTGCCTCCTGATCTTTCCCCATCCGACCAACGAGAAGGGGCTGCTCAAGACCTTCAGGCCGAAAGGAGCGGCGACGTTGCTCGCGGAGCTCGATCCTGACGCGCTGGAAGCATGCCCGGAGGCCGGGCTGGAGCGGCTCCTGGACACGGGGATCGTACGCCGGGAACGGCTGGGGCGTCTGGCCCTGATCGAGTGCTCCGACCCGAAGAGCATCGAGCAGGTCGGTCATGCACGCCAGCCGACCTACCTCAAGCTGAGCGTCTGCGACCTCGCCGCGTTGCGGCTCGCGCTTCGCGACCCGGAAACCCGCCTGGCGATCGGGGCCCCCCCGCGTCCCGCGCACAACCGGATCCTCGGGTTCGAGGTCGAGGGCACAGGCTTCCTGGGCGGTCTTCGGCTGCGCTGGAACGACGAGCTGAACGTGCTGATCGGGGGCCGGGGTGTCGGCAAGTCCGCGATCCTGGAGACTCTTCGCTACGCGCTGGCCATGGCTCCGTACGCCGAAGAAAGCTACGACGACCTGGTACGCCACGCCCTCGGAAGTGGTGGCAAGGTCACGTTGCTGCTCGAGCGGGCGTTGAACGGAGACAGGGCGAGGCGGTACCGGGTCGAGCGGGTGCTGGGCGAGTCCCCGCGGGTCGTCGACCTCGAAGCAGCGGCGGCCGTGCAGGTGCCGCCGGTGGACGTCTTCGGGCCCGCCGGCGCCCCGACGATCTTCGGACAGCGAGAAATCTATTTCGTCGCCATGAGCGAGCAATACAGGCTGCGCCTCCTCGACGACCTGATCGGCGAGGAGGCCAGGGCTCGCGAGCGGTCGGTGCGGGAGGCGGTCGAGAGGCTCCAGGCCAGCGCCCGCGCGATCCTCGAGCATCAGAAGCGTCTGGGCAGGCGCGAGGAGTACAGGCAGAAGCTTCAGAACATCGAGCATGAGATCGACACGTACGAGAAGCACGGTGTCGCCCAGAAGCTGCGCGAGGCCACGGCGCTGAAGACCGACGGGCAGCATCTGGCGCGCACCGCGGCGGGCCTGGAGGAAGTACGGGCCGGCTGGGGCGAGGCTGCGCGAGGCGCTGGCGAGCGGTTGGAGCGCATCATCCGTGATCTCCGGCGTGGGCAGAGCAGCCAGAAGACGATCCTCGACGAGGCCGCGCGGCACATCGAGTCGCTCCGCGACGACCTGGCGGGGCTTGCCGCTCGGGCAACCGAACTGCTGGAGCGAGCCGAGGCTGCCCTGGCCGCGTTGCGCGAGCGCTGGGCTGCGGCGGTGAGCCCCCTGGAGGAGGAGCTCAACCTGGTGAAGAGGGCGCTTCGCACCGAGGCGCTCGATCCCGACCGGCTCCTGCAGTTGACGGAGGAGAAGACGGCGCTCGCGCCCCTTGTCGAGGAGCTGGGACGGGTGGAGAGCGAGATCGAGACGCTGAGGAGTCAGCGGGCGCGGCTGCTATCCGACTACCGAGATCGGCGGTACGAGGCGCAGGTCCTGCGCCGGGAGCGGGCGGCCGCGGTCAGGGACCGGCTCGGAGGGCGGTTGCAGCTTCTCGTGGAGTTCAAGGGGCAGAAGGAGGAAGCCTACAGGCGTCTCACCGGGCTCTTGCGAGGCTCGTCCCGTCACGGCGGAAGCGATCCAGAAGCTCGTGGCGCCCGAGGCCGTTGACGGCCTGGCGATCGCGGAGGCCGTGCGCCAGGGCCCCGGCGAAGTCCAGCGGAAGTTCGGGCTGACCCCGGGCATGGCCGACCGGCTCGTGCGCTGGCTGACCGACGAGGAGAGCCGGCTTTTCGAGCTCGAGACGCTGGTAGTGGAGGACGCCCTCCAGGTCGAGCTTCGCGTCGATGGTGGCGACTACCGGCGCCTCGATCGCCTCTCGGTCGGTCAGCGGGCGACGGCCCTCCTCCTGCTCCTGCTGGCACAGGAGAGGCGTCCACTGGTCCTGGATCAGCCCGAGGATGACCTCGACAACCGGTTCGTGTACGAGGACGTCGTGGCGATGCTGCGGGCCGAGAAGGGCCGGCGACAGATCATCGCGGCCACCCACGCGAACATCCCGGTGCTCGGCGACGCGGAGCTCATCGTGGCGCTCGAAGCGGGCGACGGCCGAGCCCGAGCCGTCCACCGGGCCTCGCTGGACGAGGTCGGCATGCGCGATATCGTCAAGCGCGTGATGGAGGGCGGCCCGGAGGCGTTTCGCCGGCGATTCGAGAAGTACGGAGGGCTGTGAGGATCCGGCGTGGACAGCGCTGAGCTGCGGGAGCGCATCGCGCGCTGGGAGGATCTCCACACGGAGTTCAAGGAGTGGCCGGTCCAGCCCGATGACGTCGCAGCCAGCCTGGTGGCCTTCGCCAACACCGACGGCGGGCGCCTCGTGCTCGGCGTGGCGCGGGACCGGACCGTGACGGGGGTCCCCGACCCGAACCGCGCTGCCGAGTTCATCGACAGCGTCGCCCTCAACAACTGCGCGCCGCCGGTCACCGTGGTCCAGGAGGTCGTCAGGCTCCCCGGAAACGGCGAGCGATTTGTCCTCGTGGTGAACGTTCCCGAGGGCGACATGCGCCCGTACGCGACCAACCGCGGCGTCTATTACATCCGCACCTCGTCGGGCCGGAGGCGGGCATCCCGGGAGGAGCTGCTGCGACTCTTTCAGGCGACCGAGAGCCTGTATTACGACGAGACGCCTGTCACGCGGGCGACGGTCGCCGACCTGGATCCCGACGCCGTCGAGCAATTCCTGCAGCAGGCGTTCGGGAGAGGCCTCGAGGAGCAAGGCATTCCCTACGAGACGCTGCTGCGGAACCTCAGGCTTCTCAGGGAAGACCGCCCGACCCTCGCCGGGATATTGTTCTTCGGGCGGCGACCCCAGGAATTCGTGCCCTATGCGCAGATCAGCGCCGCCAGGATCCCGGGCCGGGACCTGGCTGCCGCTCCGGCGGACCGAAAGGACCTCGCAGGGCGGTTGCCGGTGATGGTCGAGGACGCGGCGCGGTTTCTGCGACTCAGCCTCGAGGTCCGGCACGAAATCGGGGGCTTCGCCCCCGAGCGCCGCCCCGAGCTGCCGGAAGTGGCGCTGCGAGAGGGCCTCGTCAACGCGCTCGCACATCGCGACTACACGGAGGGGGCACCGGTACGGCTGCTGATCTTCGATGACCGCGTCGAGATCCGGACCCCGGGGGCCCTGCCCAACACGGTGACCGTCGAGGCGATGCGGCTCGGCGCCGCTCACGTCCTGAGAAATCCGACCATCTACACACTCTTCGCCCGTCTGGGCCTGGTGACGGGCATCAGGAGCGGGGTGTTCCGGCTCATCCAGCTCGTGCGAGAGGCGACGGGTCGCGAGCCGGATCTGGTCGCCCTTCCGACGGAGTTCGTCGTGGCAATCCCGAGGAGGCGGGTCACTGACCCCTGAGGGCCCGGGTCCTCGCGCCTCACCCCTCGCGCGTGGCCCCCGCCGGCGAGTGCACGAACGTGTACTCCCCCAGCAGGCGCTCGCCGCCGGCCTCGGGGGTGACCAGCCGCAGGCGGAGCACGTGGGCGGGCAGCGCGCGGACCTGATCGATCCGCTCGAGGAGCACGACCTCCTGCGCCGCGGGGTCCACCGGGAGGTCGGGGACGCGGCCGGCCTCGCGCCCCTCGGCGTCGCAGGCCACCAGGTCCACGCGCGCGACACCGCGGAGGTCGGCCACCAGGCGCGAGGCGAGCAGGTCGTCGCCGGGCTCCACCGTGCACGCGACGCGCTGGCCGGGCGCCAGCCGGTACTCCCGCACCGCGAGGCCTTGCTCGGCCAGGCGCGCCAGGACGGCGGCCGTCACCACCGCCCGCACGCGGC
>JBBIHH010000056.1:0-5373 GCA_037447115.1 Acidobacteriota bacterium | reverse complement strand
GCCGGCCGGCGCTTTCTGGTCGGCGTCGGCGCCGACGGCGTGCGGCTGCTCGCCGAGCTCGACCGCGCCGGGGAGCCCGAGGATTTCGCGCGCGCCATGGAGCGCGCGGTGCAGGGGCCGCGGGGAGCGTCCCGATGAGCCTCGCGTTCCCCCTCGCCGCGGCTTCCCTGGGCGGCTGGCTCGACCAGGCGCTCGAACCCGAAGGCCTGAGCCCGCTGCTCCGGATCGCCCTGCTGATGACGGCCCTGGCGGTGCTGCCGTCCCTGCTCGTGATGTTCACCTCCTTCGTGCGCCTGATCGTGGTCTTCCACTTCCTGCGGCAGGCGCTCGGGACGCAGAGCTTTCCACCGGGCCATGTGATGACGGGACTGGCGCTGATCCTGACCTTCTTCGTCATGGCTCCCGTGGCCGAGCGCGTCTACACCGACGCCGTGCAGCCCTACGAGCAGGGTGCCCTCCAGGGTGACCAGGCGCTCCAGGTGGCCGTGGGCCACGTGAAACAGTGGATGCTTCGTAACACGCGCGAGGCGGACCTGCTGCTGTTCGCGCGGCTCGCGCGGCTCGAGACCTCCGTGACCCGCGAGACGATTCCGCTGCGGGTCGTGGCGCCCGCGTTCCTCATCTCGGAGCTCAAGACCGGATTCCAGATCGGCTTCCTGCTGTTTTTGCCCTTCCTCGTGATCGATCTCGTGGTGTCCTCGGTTTTGCTCTCGATGGGCATGATGATGCTCCCGCCGGTGACGATTTCGTTCCCGTTCAAGATCCTGCTGTTCGTGCTCGTGGATGGCTGGCACCTGATCGTGGGCTCCCTCGTGCGGAGCTTCCAGTGAGTGGGAGCGAGCCATGAGCGATGCCGCGGTCTTGGAGATGGCGCGCCAGGCGCTCTACGTCTCGCTGCTGGTGGCCCTGCCGCTGCTGGGGGCGAGCCTGCTCGCGGGCATCGCCATCAGCCTGATCCAGGTCATGACCTCGATCCAGGACGTGACGCTCACGTTCGTGCCGAAGATCCTGGCGGTGGTCGCCACGCTGCTGCTCGCCGGGGCCTGGATGCTGCGCGTGCTGCTCGAATTCGCCGAGCGGATCCTGAGCGGATTTCCCGCGTGGTTCGCGTGATGGGCTCGTGGAACGATTGGGTCGGCGCCGCACCGCTCTTCGCGCTCGTGACGTTGCGCGCCCTGGGCCTCGTGTGGGTGTGCCCGATTTTCGGTTCGGAGATGCTGCCCGCAAACGTGCGGTTCGCGCTCGCGGTCGTTTTGGCCCTCGTGCTGTTCCCGGCCGTAGCTGCCGCGCCCCCCATCACGAGCGCGCTGGGCTGGGGCGTGGCGGCGGTGCGCGAGGGGTGCATCGGCATGGGCCTCGGTCTTCTGGCGCGCCTGCTGTTCGACGCGCTCGAGGGCGCGGCGCGCCTCGTGGCGGGGCAGTCGGGCTTCGCCCTGGCCGAGATGGTGGATCCGCTGACGGGCGCGCCTTCGGTGACTCCGGCGCTTTTCGAGACCCTGCTGGGCGCGGCGGTGTTCCTCGCCGGGGACTTCCATCATCTTTTCTTCTGGGCTCTGGCACGCTCCTACGAGATCCTTCCCGCTGGCGCGCCTCTCCTCGCCGGCGCGGGGGTGATGGAGGTCGTCCAGCGCGCGGGCGCCTCCATGTTCGCCATCGCCGCCACCCTCGCGGCGCCCGCCCTGGCCGTGACATTCGCCGTGGATCTCGCCCTCGTGCTCATGGGGCGTGCCTTGCCCCAGGTCCCGGTCCTGCTCGTGGGCTACCCGTTGAAGATGGCAGCCGGGCTCGTGGGTCTCGCCCTGCTCGCCCAGGGGACGGGCCTGGCGATTTCCTGGATCGGACGGGAATTCGCCTCGGACGCGCTGGCCCTGGCGGCCGCCGTGGCCGGGCGGTGAGGCGGTGGCGCGATGCCCGAGGAACCGCGCTCGCAGCGCACCGAACAGCCGACTCCCCGGCGACGCAAAAAAGCGCGCGAGCAGGGCCAGGCGCCGCGCTCGCCCGACGTCCCTGCCGCGGCCGGGCTCGTGGGCTTCCTGCTCTACGCGTATCTGGCGGGGCCCGCGTGGCTCGAGCGTTTCCTCGCGTTCATGCGCGAGAGCCTGACGGCCCCGGCGGCTGCGATGCACGCATCCCCCGGGACGCTGGCGTGGCCGCAGGTGGCGGCGGCCTTTGGGCTCCTGCTCCCGCCGCTCGGCGCGCTGGCGGCAGCGGGGCTCGCGGGCAACCTGCTCCAGGGACCTCCCCCCTTCAGCCTCTACCCCCTCAAGCCCGACCCGCAGCGCCTCCATCCCGCGAAGAACCTCCGGCGCGTCGTCTCCCTCCGGCAGGGGGTGGAGCTGCTGAAGGGGACGTCGAAGATGGTGCTCTTCGGTGCCGTCGCCGGCCACGCGGCGTGGGAGGTGCTGCGCGCGAGCGGGGGAGCGCCGCCGGCGGGGCCTCGGGCGGCGTTGGCGATCCTCGTACGCTTGACGGCGACGATCCTGTGGCGCGTGGCCCTCGTGGCCGTGGCGGTCGCCGCGCTGGACGTGCTCTTTCGCCGTTACGACTTCGTGCGCAATCTGCGGATGACCAAGCGGGAGGTGAAAGAGGAGCATCGCGAGACCGAGGGAGATCCGCTCGTGCGCGGCCGCATCCGCCAGCGCCAGACCGTCCTGGCCCGCTCGCGCATGATGCGCGAGGTGGCGCGCGCCACGGTGGTCGTCACCAACCCTACGCACCTGGCGGTGGCCCTGCGTTACGAACCGCGCGAGCTCCCTGCGCCTGTGCTCGTGGCCAAAGGCCGCGGGCGGCTCGCACGCCGCATCCGGGAGATCGCGGAAGCGCACGGCGTCCCGGTGCTCTATGACCCGCCCCTGGCGCGCGTGCTCTACCGCAGCGTGCGCCTGGGCATGCCGATCCCGCCCGCGCTGTACCGGGCGGTGGCGGAGATCCTGGCCGTGGTGTTCTCGCGGGACGGTAGGCGGGTGGAGGCCGCACGATGAGCCGCCCGCTGCTGCTACCCAACCCCTGGATCCGCGCCGCGCAGTGGACGCTGCCGATCGGGGTCATCGGGCTCGTGGCGGTGATGGTGGTGCCGCTGTCGCCTTGGCTGCTCGACCTGCTGATCAGTCTCGATATCGCGCTGAGCATGGTCGTGCTGCTCGCGGCCGTGTACGTGCGCTCGCCGCTTCAGTTTTCGGCTTTCCCCTCGGTGCTGCTGCTGCTGACCGTCTTCCGTCTGGGCCTGAATGTCGCCTCCACGCGGCGGATCCTGCTTCACGGCTACCAAGGGCCTGACGCGGCGGGGCATGTCATCCGCGCCTTCGGGCAGTTCGTCGTGGGCGGCAACCTCGTCGTGGGTCTCGTGATCTTCCTCGTGCTGCTGGCGGTGCAGTTCATCGTCATCAACCATGGCGCGACCCGCATCAGCGAGGTCGCCGCGCGCTTCACCCTGGACGCGATGCCCGGCAAGCAGATGGCGATCGACGCCGATCTCAACGCGGGCGTCATCGACGAGGCAGAAGCGCGGGAGCGCCGGCGCGCCATCGCCGCGGAGGCGGAGTTCTACGGGGCGATGGACGGCGCCATCCGTTTCACCCAGCGCGACGCCATCGCCTCGCTGATCATCGTCGCCATCAACCTCCTGGCGGGTTTGGCCATCGGCGTGCTCCAGGCGGGCATGGCCCTCGGCGAGGCAGTCCGCGTGTATTCCCTGCTCACCGTCGGCGACGGCCTCGTCTCGGCCATCCCGGCGCTGCTCGTCTCCGTGACGGGTGGCCTGCTCACGACGCGTTCGGCGATGGACGAGCGGGAGCTGGGCTCGCAGGTGGCGGATCAGTTGCTCGGGCAACCCAAGTCGCTCGCCGTGGCGGCGGGTGCTCTGGGGGTGCTGGCCCTGGTCCCCGGCATGCCCACCCTCGCCTTCCTGACCCTCGCCGCCGGGACGGGTGCGCTCGCCTCGCTGCTGTTCCGCGAGCGGCGCGCCGAGGCGGAGCGGAGCGCGCCACCGGAGCCAGCGTCCTTCGCCGAGGAGCCCATCGAACCGTTGCTGGCGCTCGATCCGCTCACGATCGAGGTGGGTTACGAACTCGTCGAGCTCGCCGGCTCGGAGCGATCCGGCGGCCTGTTGCAGCGTATCCGTGCCATCCGGCGTCAGATCGCCCTCGAGCTGGGGCTGATCGTCCCTCCCGTGCGCGTGCGCGACAACTTGCGCCTGGCTCCCGACGAGTACCAGATCCTGCTGCGGGGCTACGAGATCGGACGCGCGCGGCTGCCGCGGGGCCGCGTGCTGGCGATGGATCCGGGCGACGCGAGCGAGCCCGTGCCGGGCGAGAAAACCCGCGATCCCGCCTTCGGCATCGAGGCGCTGTGGATCGACGACAACCTGGCGGAGCACGCCCGCCAGTGCGGTTACACGGTCGTGGACCGGGCCTCGGTGCTCGCCACACACCTCAGCGAGCTCATCCGGCGGCACGCCGCGGAGTTGCTCGGCCGCCAGGAGACCCAGCGTCTGCTCGATCATCTCTCCAAGACCGCGCCCAAGCTCGTCGAGGAGCTCGTACCCGAGCGCTACAGCCTCGGCCAGATCCAGCGCGTGCTCCAGGGGCTGCTGGCCGAGCGCGTCTCCATCCGGGACCTGCAAACGATTCTGGAAACCCTCGGCGACTGCGCGGGCGAGGGCCTGGAGACGGCCCAGCTCGTGAACCGGGTCCGCCAGGCGCTCGGGCGCTCCCTCGTGCGGCCCCTCGCGGAATCGGGCCAGCTCCACGCGGTGTCGCTCGCTCCCGAGCTGGAAGAGGAGTTGCGCCAGTGGGCGCAAGGGACGGCGGACGGGTTGGATCCGCGACGCGCACAGGCCTTCGTGCACCGCATCCTGGCCACCTTGCGGGAGGCCGGCGGGTCCGCGCAACCGGTCTTGCTCTGCCGCACCGGCGAGGCGCGCTCCCTCGTGCGCAAGCTCACGCGCAACGTCTTGCCTACCGTGCCGGTGCTCTGCGCGCTGGAGATCCCGGACGGGGTGCGCGTGCAGGTCATGGCGCAGGTGAGGTGAGGGACGGAGGGTCATGATTCTCAAGCGCTATCGCGCCGCGACCTTGGCCCGCGCCTTGGAACAGGCCCGCCTGGAGCTGGGCCCCGAGGCGCTGGTGCTCGCCACCGAGACGCACCGCAGGGCTTTGGGCTTGAGGGTCGTGGAGATCACGGTGGCCGCGCCGCGGCCCCGGCCGCCGGAGCGGGAGCGCGGAGGCTCGCCCGAGAGCTGGCTCGCCGAGATCCGAGCGGCCCGCGCGCGGCTCGGCCTCGAACCTCGCGCCGGCCGGCCGCTGCCCCCGCCTGCCCCGCAGGCCGCGTCACCCCCCTCCCGCTGGAAGCGCGTCGTGGATGCGCTGGAGGCGT
>JBBIHH010000055.1:0-5439 GCA_037447115.1 Acidobacteriota bacterium | reverse complement strand
CGCCGGACGGATCGCGCTCTTCGGCCGCGACGTGAGCGACGCGCCGGCACACCAGCGCGCGTCGCTGGGTCTGGGACGGAGCTTCCAGCTGATCGGCCTGGCGAAGGACCTCACGGTGAAGGAGAACTTCCTGCTCGCGCAGCACCGCCACCTCGACCAGGGCCCCCCGGGCGCGCCGCAGCAGCGCCCGTTCGTACGCCCCGAGATGCAGGCTCTGGCCGATCGCCTCCGCCTCCGCGAGCGTGGCTGTCGAACGCTCCACGAGGGTCTCGAGCTCCCGCGCGGCCTCGTCACGGGCACGCCGCGCTTGCTCTGCCGCCTGCTCCGCCCGCTCGCGCGCCCGCGCCCAGCCGATGCGCGCCTTGCGGAAGTCGCGCCTCAGCCACAGGCGCACCTCCTGCCTCCGGGTTTCCGTCAGCGCGGCCCGGTACGCAGCCTCGGCCTCGATCATCGCCTGGGGGGCCCAGCGCCACGCGTCGGCCTCGTGTGCCCCGTCGAGGGCGCGCCGCGCCGCCGCGGCCGCCTCCCGGGGAGGTTGCGGGCGACCGCTCGCGGCATGCCAGGCGAAGACGGCGCCCGCCGTCAGCAGGACGGCGAGTCCGCCGAGCATCCGCCTCCAGCGCCTCCGCCGGGCCCCCCTTGCGTCGGGCGCAGCGCCCGAGCCTCGCTGCATCGAGCGTAGGTCGCCCGTTAGCGGCCACGCCCGCCGCGGCGCGCCGCGAGAGCCTGCTCGACCGCTGTCTTCACGCTCGACGCGGCTTGGAGGGCCGCCTGGGCTTTGGCTCTGGCCTGCAGGTAACGGCCCGCGGTCATCTCGGCCTCGGCGTCCGTCAGGCTCGCTTCCGCGCTTTGGAGATCGGCTTGCAGCGCCGCGATGTCGGCAGAGGAGCCCTTGCCGCGCGGAGCCTTCTCCAGCAGGGTTCGCGCCTCTTCGAGCGCGGTTCGGGCTGCGGCGATGGCGCTCTCTCCCTCCGTGCGGGCGCGCTCCTTTGCAGCGTTCGCCGCGGTGGCGGCCGCCTGGGCGGCCTCGTTCAGCTTCGCCGTGAGTTCGCTCGCCTTGGCGTAGGACCGGAAAAGCGCGAACTTTCCTTCCTGCGCCGCGAGCTCGCTGTCGAGCTGCGCCGCGACCTCCTCGGCGGCGCGCAGGGAATCCGGTGCGTACTCGGCCGCGCCCGCAGCGCGGGCTGCATCGAGCGCCTGGCGAGCGGTCTGGATTTCCGCCTCCGGCGGCTTGGCGCAACTGGCAGCGAGCGCCCCCGCGGCGCCGAGCACGAGGGCCGCCCAAACCCGCTTCCGCGTAGACCTGGACATACTTCACCCCTCCCCTCCGAGGACCGGAGGAAGAAACCCGCGATTTCCAAGGGGTCGCGGGACGGCACGCGAAGCCTTCTCGCGGCCGAGAGAGTACGCTAGCACCAGCGGCTCCGGCGAGAAAGATCCACGCTGGAGTGGGCGCGCTGCTGGGTCGATCCGGGATAATGCTCTTCGGGGCAGGCGTGGCGGGCTTGCGAGGACCGATGGAAAGCTGGGTTCCGGTAGCGCGCGAGGATGCCATCCCCTCCGGTTCGGGCCGTACCGTCCGCGCCGCCGGGCGCCTGCTCGCCGTCTTCCGGGACGGCGAGGCGCTCTTCGCGATCGACGACACCTGCCCCCACCAGGGGGCCTCGCTCGGCGAGGGTACGCTCCATCGGGGGTTCGTCATTTGCCCCTGGCACCACTGGATGTACGACGTGCGAACGGGCGCCTGCCGGGGTGTGCCGGGCGTGGCCGTGGGCTGCTACCCTACGCGCGTGCGCGACGGCTGGATCGAGGTCGCGCTGCCGGATGAGGGGTCGCTGGGGGCTGGCGAGAAGGGGAAGCCCGGATGAGGGTCAAGCGGGTCGAGAACCGGGGCTGGATTCGCCTCTACTTGCCGACGATCTTCGCCGGGATGTGGGTGACCCTGAAGCACCTGTTCCGGCGCAAGGACACCCTGCAGTATCCCGAGCAGCGGCCCTTCTTGGGCCCGCGCTACCGCGGCGTGCCGGTTCTGGTCAAGGACGAAACGGGCCGCGAGAAATGCGTCGCCTGCTACATGTGCCAGTGGGTGTGCCCGCCGCTGGCGATCTCGATCGAGGCTGCCGAGTACCCGCCCGATCACCCGCTGCACCAGATCGAGAAGTATCCGGCTCGGTTCGAGATCAACATGCTGCGCTGCATCTACTGCGGCCTGTGCGAGGAAGCCTGCCCCGAGGAGGCGATCTTCATGAGCAGGACGTACGCCGTGGTAGGCACGAGCCGGGAGACGATGATTTTCGACAAACAGACCCTGTACGAGATCGGCGGCGTCCGTCCCGACGAGATCAGGAAATGGTCGCCCGAGCGCAAGGGCCCGCCCGCGCGCTCGCACGTCCCGCCGCAAGCCCTCGTCGAGCCGCCCAGCCTGCACTACCCTGCCGACCCGGCTGGCGGCTGCGGCAGGGGCGGCGTAGGATCCTCCTCGATGGGCCTCCCGCGCCACCTCGGGGCCGCGGCGCTGGCGGCGGCGTGGGCCTTCGGGCCCGCCGCGGCGGCGATCACGGGGCAGGTCGTGGACGAGCGGGGTCGCCCCCTCGAAGGGGCCAAGGCGTGCCTGCTCGTGGCCGAGGTGGAGGGCCTGTGCGCCCAGACCGACGAGGCCGGAGCCTTCGTGCTGCCGGAAAGCCGGGTCCCCAAGATGCGCATTCGCATGGACGGCTACGTGCCCGTGACACTGCCCGCGGTGACGCAGACGCGCGCCATCGTGCTCGAGCGCGCCGCGGTGCTGCGCGTCGTGCTGCGGGAGAAAGGCAGCGGCCGTGCGCTCGCCGGGGGGCAGGTCTACGTCTCCTACACGACGGGGCGGCAGCTCGGGCCGTTTCCGGCGAACGAAAACGGGGTGCGCGTGCGCAGCCTGCCGCGCGGCGAGGCGGTCGTCCGCGCGGAAGCCGCTGGGTACGCGCCGGCGACGTGCGTCCTGAAGCTCGTGGCAGGCGAGGAGGGCGTGTGCACGGTCCACCTCGAGCGGCACGCAGGCGATCCGCGCGACTGAGCCCCCGGCGCTCGCTGCTCGCGGCCGGTCTTCTCGTCCTTGCCGGGTGCAGCGGCGCTCCCTCGCGCGAGTCGCTGCCCCGCGGGGACGCCCGCCCCCCGATCGTGCTTGTGACGGTCGAGTCCACCCGGGCCGATCACGTCGGCGCTTACGGGTACGCGCACGCCACCACGCCGTCGCTCGACGCCCTCTCCCGCGAGGCGACCCTCTTCACCGAGGCCTATGCGGTCACGAGCTGGACGCTCCCGGCGCACGCCAGCCTGTTCACCGGGCTCTACCCCGGGGCGCACCGCGTCGTGGACTATCGCTCCCGGCTCGCCAGCGCCTACACGACACTCGCCGAGCTGCTGCACGAGGCGGGCTACCAAACCGTGGGGCTCGTGAGCGGGCCGTTCCTGCGGCGCCTCTACGGGCTCGATCAGGGCTTCGAGATCTACGACGACTCCGTGGCCAACCCGCAGGGCAACCAGGCCGCCCACGCCGATGTCACGGGTCCTGCCATGAAGCGCCTGGTGGAGCGTTTCTTCCGCGAGCAGCGCGACCCGGCGCGCCCGTTGTTCCTCTTCGTCTACCTGTGGGATCCGCACTACGACTACATTCCCCCGCCGCCGTGCGACACGGCCTTCGTCACGCCCGAGATGGAGCCGGTCGAGCTGCGGGGCTACGAGACGAACCCGCGGATCGGTCCGGACCTGCCGGAGGCGCAGCGCCGTTACGTCATCGCCCAATACGACGGCGAGATCCTCTGCACCGACGCCTGGCTCGAGGGACTCTGGACGCAACTCCGGGAGGCCGGTCTGTGGACGCGGGCGGTGGTCGCCGTCACGGCCGATCATGGCGAGGAGTTCTTCGAGCACGGCTTCAAGGGGCATCGCAACAACCTCTACGAGCCCGCCGTACGGGTGCCCTTGCTGCTGCGTGTGCCGGGGCGGCCCGCGGCGGTGGACCGGCGCTTGGCGAGCCAGGTCGACCTTTTCCCCACGCTCGCCGCTTTGGCGGGCCTGCGCCAGCTACCACCCCATCACGGAGCGAGTCTGCTCGAACCGGCCGATCCGGAGCGGCCCGTGTTCCTCGAGCTCAAGTCGGAGTGGTGGGTGCGCGATGGGCGCACGGGGGAGCGCGGGCTGTACACCGATCTGTGGTTCGGCGTGCGCCGCGGGGCGGCGAAGTACCTGATCGAACGCAACGAGCGCCGGCGCGAGCTGTACGATCTCTCCCAGGACCCGGCCGAGACGGTCAATCTCGCGGCGCAGCGCGGCGGGACGCTGGCCGAGCTCGACGGGCTGCTGGGAGAGCACCTGAAGCGGCTGCAGCAGGAGGCCGCGCGTTTGGGCGCCTCCGAGCCGGCGCCGCTGGATCCAGCGCTCGAGGAGCGCCTGCGCTCGCTCGGCTACGTGGGGCGCGAGCGACCAGGCGAAAAGAGGCCCCCGCGATGAGCGATTCGCTCGACACCCTGGGGGAGGTGGCGGCGGGCGTTCTGCGCCGGCTGGTCCGGGAGGTTGTGGCCGAGCAAGCCGGGGCGCACCTGCTGGAGACAGGACCGGACGCGTTCCAGGTGCGCCTGGAGCTCGTGCTGAGGGGACCGGTGGAGTCCGCGGGGCAGGCGCTCGTGGCCGGGCTGCGGGAGGCGATCCGGGAAGCGATCCGCAGGGCCGGGGCGTTTCGGCCGGGAAGGACTTTTTGCCACCGGTGCGGCAGCGCGGCCTGCGAGCACGCGCTTCCACCCTCGCCCCGGCATGTCTTCGCGGGCTACGGGCCGACGGGGCGGCCGCTGTGGGAAGATTTCGTTCAGGTGTTGCTCGATCGCGGCCACCCGGGGGTGGACGGGCTTTACGCCGAGCCGCCAGCGCTGGTCACGCTCGTGCAGGATGCGTGCGAGCTGCACACCCGGTTGCTGCGGGCCTTCCGCGAGCCGCGCTACCACCTGCGCGGACAGCTGCTGGCGGGCTTCTTCCGCGACGGCGACACTCGCGACGGGCGGCGCACGCTGCGGGCGCTGTGCGTGCAGGTCGTCCAGACCGGCGGCGGGCCGCGGGCGCGGCTGGCCCTGAATCCGTTGGGAGCGGACGCGACCGGTTGGGGGCGGGCCGAGGAGCCGCCGTGGCGGCGGGCCTTGCGCTGGGGCCAGCGCGCCTTCGACAACTTCAAGGTCGGGGTGCAGCAGGCGACCAGCCTGGTCGCCGGCCTGAAGGAGCGGTTCGGTGACGGACCGTACAACGTCGAGCTGTTCGGCGGCTCGCCGGACGACAACAACGCTTTCTTCTTCTACGACGGCGCCATGTCGGTGCTGCAGCCCTATATCGACAGCGGCAAGCTGGTGGTGCAGAGCGGCCAGATGGGCATGGACAAGGTCGGCACGCTGCGCTGGGACGGCGCGGTGGCGCAGGCCC
>JBBIHH010000054.1:0-7182 GCA_037447115.1 Acidobacteriota bacterium | reverse complement strand
CAGTTGGCGCCGAGCGGGTCGCGCTGCCGAGGCGCACGGCGCCCGCTGGGTGCGCGTGCGCGCGTTCGCCGCGCGGGCGAGAGGTCTTCCTGTGGCGGTGCTCTCCGCGGCACCGGACTCCCTCGAAGCGCTGACGCCCTACTGGCGGCTGCAGGGACGGCGCGCCTGGGCGCCCGGCGAAGCCCTCGCCGGCGCGCGGCTCGCCGAGCGGCTCCGCCTGGAGGTGGGCGGCACGGTGTCGTTGACGGCCGCCACAGGGGAGCCTCTCGCCTTCACGCTCGTCGGCATCGCGGAAACGGGGGACGAAGACGACGAACACCTTTACGTCGTCGGCTCCGCGGGCGAGCCTTCGGCCGAATACGCTTGGGTCGGTGGCGAGCCGGACCGCGCGAGCCGAGCGCTTCACCGCGATCTCGCCGCTTTGGGCTTCGAGATCGAACCCCTGGCACGCTTCGCTCACGGAGAGCGGGCGCTGCTGCGGCGCGTGCGGCTGCTTTCGGGCTTGACGCTCGCGGTGGTTCTGGCGCTGGTGGGGGTGGCCGTGGCGGCCGCGGCGAGCGGACGAGTCTGGGAGCGCCGCCGCGAACTTGCACTCCTGCGCGCCCTCGGGGCGCGTCGGCGAGAGATTTTCGCACTCCTCGCCACGGAGGCGGTCGTTGTGGGCGCTGCGGCGGCACTCGTGGGGACGGCTGCGGGCGTGCTCGTGGGGCGCGCCGTGGAGCGCGACGTGTTGGGAGTCGTCCTGCCCGCGGGAGCCTGGCCGCTCGCCGCCGCACTCGGCGTGGCCCTAGCTCTGGCGCTCGCGGCGACGATCCTGGCGGCGCGGAGAGTGGACGCGATGGATTCCGCGCTGCCGCTCCGAGGAGACTGACGCCATGCGAGGAACTTCCTTTCCGTCCGAGCTCGGCCAGACCGCGATCCGCCTACACGAGGTGACCAAGGATTACCCGAACGGCGTGCGGGCGCTCGACCGCGTGAGCTTCGTGGTGCGGCGCGGAGAGTGGGTCGCCCTGACGGGGCCGTCGGGCTCGGGCAAGACGACCGTGTTGAACCTGATCGACGGACTCGATCGGCCAACGAGCGGGTCGGTCTGGGTCCTCGCGGCGGAGATGAGCGCCTTCGGTGCGGACGAAGCGGCGGTCTTCCGGCGCGAACGGATCGGACTCGTGTTCCAGCACTTTCACCTGCTCGCCTATCTGACGGCGCTGGAGAACGTCATGCTCGCCCAGTACTACCACTCGCTCGCCGATCGCCAAGAAGCGCTGGCGGCGCTGGCCGAGGTGGGCCTCGCCGAGCGCGCGCATCACTATCCAGCCCAGCTTTCCGGCGGCGAACAGCAGCGCGTGGCGATCGCCCGGGCGCTCGTGAACGACCCCGAGATTCTTCTCGCCGACGAGCCGACGGGCAATCTGGACCAAGAGAACGAACGGCGCGTCCTCGAGCTCTTCGCGCGCCTTCACGCCCGGGGCAAGACGGTCGTGCTGGCCACGCACAACCGGGAGGTCGCCGCCGCGGCCTCGCGGCGCATCGAACTCCATCACGGCCGCGTGGTCCGGGACAGCGCGGCGGAGGGCGCCGCCGGCGGAGACGGTGCGGCGGTCGAGCGCGCGATCGGCGCCGGAGGCATGGGCCGTGGCTGAACGTGCCGCCGTGACCGCTCGGCGCTGCGGACTCCTGCTCGCCTGCGCCGCCGCGAGCGCTCCGGCGGCGGCGAAGGTCTTTCTGACGCAGGAGCAAGCCCTGGCGTTCGCCTTCGGCGAGCAGGCCCGCACCGAACGGGAGGTGCACTTTCTCAGCGACGCCGAGGTCGAGCGCGCGCGCCGCCTCGCGGGGGCGGAAACGGAGCTCCACGGCGGGCTCGTCATCCGCTACCGCGCGTTCCGCGATGACAGACTTCTTGGCACGGCTTACTTCGACACGCACCGGGTCCGCACGCTCCAGGAAACGGTCATGATCGTCGTCACCCCGGAGGGAAGAATCGGCCGCATCGAGATCCTGGCGTTCGGCGAGCCTCCGGAGTACCTCCCGCGCCAGGGCTGGCTCGCGCAGTTCGAGGGTCGAGAGCTGGACGAGAACCTGGCGCTCAAGCGCGGTGTGCACGCCGTCACCGGTGCGACCTTGACGGCGGAGGCCATCACGCGCGCCGCGCGCCGCGTCCTGGCGTTCCATCAGGTCATCGAGGCCAAGGCGCTCGCCCGCGCGAACTTCGGGGGCGCTTCCCAGCCTTCCCCGGGGCTGGCGGGAGCCGGAGGCGCTGCGCGGGGAGGGAGCCGGCCGTGAACGCTCTCGAACGCGCGTTGCTCTGGGGCGCGGCGATTCTCGTCGGAAGCTCCGGCGTCATCCTCGGGATCATGAAGGACTTGATGGACGCGCCGGACCCGTACGCGGTCGTCCATCATCCCCTGCAACCGCTCTTCCTGAAGATCCACATCGTCACCGCGCCGCTGCTCGTTTTCGCCATCGGCGTGGTCTTCACGCGCCACATCTGGGCCCAGTGGCGCCGCGGCCTGCGCCCCGGACGCCGCTCCGGCCTCTGGACGCTGGCGACGGTGGTGCCGATGGTTTTCTCGGGCTACCTGATCCAGACCGTCACGCACGAAGGCTGGCTGCTGGTGTTCGTCGTCGTGCACGTCACGACGGGCCTGGCGTACCTCGGCGGGCTCGCCGCCCACCAGCTCGCCGTCTGGGTCTGGGAGCGAAGGCGCGGGCGGCGCGACGCCGTCGTACTCCTCGAGCCGCACCGCAAGGACGGCGCGCTGGAGGACAGGGCCGCAGGTACGCGGAGGGCTCGAGCCTGAGCGGCGCGCTTGGGGGCGCGCAGCCCGCCCGGGGTACGCGCCCGCTCGGCCTTTTCGCAGGAGTCCTCCCAGGGCGCACCGCCGGCGGCTGCGCCGATCGCCGCGGCAGCGCTCGGCCGTTGGCCGCGGCCTCTACGCTCGTCAGGCTTCTCCGATCAGGAGGAACCCCGGGAACCGCCTAGCCCGAGTCCGCTTTTCGACTCAGGCGGCGTTCTTCCCACAAGACAAACGCGCCGTAGAGCAGCCCGAGCGCGGCGACGATCGCGAGGGAGGCCAGCTCGTAGCGGCGCACGTCGCCCAGGAGCCTGCGGATCGCCTCGCCCGCGAGGAAGCCGGCGCCGCTACCCAGCAAAGCCCAGAGGGCGCAGGCGGGCAGGGTCCAGAGCGCAAAGCGCCACGGGCTCATCCGCGAAGAACCCGCCGCGACCGCGGCGAGCCAACGCGCTCCGTAGAGGTAGCGCACCAGGAAGATCCAGAGAACGTGATACCGCTTCATCACACGGTCGAGCCAGGGCAGGATTTCCCGGGCACGGCGGCTTCTTTGCAGCAGGCTCCGTCCGTAACGCCGGCCCACGAAGAAGTACGCCATGTCGCCGACGAAGGCTCCCAGGGCCGCCGCCCCTGCGACAAGATGGAACGCCAGATAGCCCCGGTGGGCCAGAAACCCGCCGATGAGGATGAAAGTCTCCCCTTCCAGAAGCGTCCCCAAGAAAACCGAGATGTAGCCGTAGCGGACGACGAACTCCTCGAACATGACCCGCGTGCCACCGGATTCGCGCGAGCAATCCCGCGCGAAAGAGGCGTATTCTAGCCCCCGCCTTCCAGCCCCGCCGCGACCCTCCGAGCATCGGCTGCGGGGCACCGAGCGAACCCTCTTCCCGCGCGCGCGCGAACGACCCCGTTCGGGCTCGGTGGCCTGCGCTCGGAGCGCCAGCGCGAAAGGCGGTCGGTCTGTCGCGCAGGGTCGCGGCGGAACCGACGTTTCCGCGGCCAAAGCGACCGCAGCGCGCCTGGCTGGAGCGCGGGCCTCTGTCGCAGGAAGCGGCCGACTGGGGAAGCCCCTTCGGGCGGCTGAAGGACCTGCATTGTCCGATGGCTGCTGGTCGGAAGGCGCGATCGAGGAGTTCCCGGTGCTCCCGCATCTAACTCAGGAGCAACTCCGAGACCATCTCCCGCAGCCGGCGCGCTCCGGCCACTTCGTCGCCTCCCGCCACGCGCTCGATGGCCAGCGCTCCGGCGTAGCCGTGTCGCGCCAGCGCGGCAAGACCCGCAACGATCCGGCGCCGCAGGAAGGGCCCCGGGCGCGGGCTCGAGGACGACACGTGCGCATGTCGGCTCAGGGGAGCCAGCAGATGGAAGGCGCGCCGGCGGGAGACATAGAACGGGAGGTTCCCGAAATCGAGGCACACGCCGAGCCACGGGGAGCCGGCCTGCCGCACGATCTGCGCCAGTAAGGCAGGCAGCGTCGAGAGCCCCCAGTGGTTCTCGACAGCCAGCGGCACGCCGGAGGCTTCGGCCCAACGCGCCGCACACCGGAGCGCCTCGACGGCGCGCGCCACCCGGGGATCGCCGGGCCGGCTCCAGGCCGGCGCCCAACGACGCAGCGTGCGCGCAAGCCGCGTCACCCACAGTTGGGCGAGCACCCGCCGGAGAAACGCAGCCCGCCCGCAGCCAATCGCCCCGCCCATGGGGCGGCGCCTCCAGAACCGCTCGAGACTGACCCGCTGGCCGCCGAGGGTCAGGCGCACGACGCGCACGCCCAGCGCGGGGGCCGACTCCAGCGCCACCCGGATCCGCGCCAGGTAGGCGGCGGTCTCCGCCGCCAGATCGCCGTTCAAGTCCAGAGCGAGCTCGCCGCCAGCGCGCGCCGCAGCCCGGGCGAGATGGGCCAGAGCGCGCCTGTCGTTCAAGTCGAGTTCGCGGTCGGAGACCTCGACCCCGTCGAAGCCGTGCGCCCGCGCGAGCTCCGGCAGCTCCACGAGCGACAGCGTGCCCCGCAGAAGGCTGCGGCGCACGCTGAGGCTCGAGAGATAGATGGCCCGTATCACCCGACCCCTCTCTCCCCACAAGATCCCCAGGCCGAGCGAAAGGATAGCGCTCCGCTCTGCTCCGCTCGGTCACCGCGAGGCACGAGGGCTTGCATTCGCGGCGCGGAGCATTGTGAAATAGAGCGCCGCGCCGGAGCGGCCCCGCACCCAGCACGGGAGGTAGGGATGCACGACGACGACCCGAGCCGCGGCCGCCATTCTTCGCGACCGTCCCGAGCAAGCGAAGACCGCGCGAAACCACGGCTCACGCGCCGGGACTTCCTGCGCGGGAGCGCCCTCGGCGGGCTGACCGCGGGCCTGCTCGCGCCGGTGCTGTGGCGGACCGCGCCGCCCGAAGCGGGCATGAGCCAGACACCCGTTCTCGGCCCGGGCCCCGTACCGATGAAGTTCCGCATCAACGGACGCACCTACACCGCCCGGCTCGAGCCGCGCGTCACGCTCCTCGACGCCCTGCGCAACGAGTTCGGGCTGACGGGGGCCAAGAAGGTCTGCGACCGCGCCACCTGCGGGGCTTGCACGGTGCTCTCGGGCGGCCGTCCGGTCTATGCGTGTACGCTCCTCGCCATCGAGGCACAGCACGAACCGATCGAGACCGTCGAGGGTCTCGGAGCTCCGGAGCGGCTCCACCCGCTGCAGGCCGCTTTCGTCGAGCACGACGCCTCGCAGTGCGGGTTCTGCACGCCAGGGTTCGTCATGGCCTGCAAGGCGTTTCTCGACCGCCACCCGCAGCCGAGCCTGGAGCAGATCGAACGCGGCCTCGGAGGCAACCTCTGCCGCTGCGGCACCTATGCGGGGATCCGCCGGGCGGTGCTCGATGCCGCCAAGCGGCTCGCCCCGGATGCCGGAGGCGCGTGATGGCCGCGCCGAGCTGGCCCCCACCCGAGGCGCGCCGCCTGATCGGCCGGCGCAGCTCGCGGCTCGACGGGCCCGCGAAGGTCTCGGGACGGGCGCGCTACAGCGCTGACGTGAACCTTCCGGGAATGCTCTACGCCAAGATCCTGCGCTGCCCGCACGCCCACGCGCGCATCGCGCGGCTCGACATCTCCGCGGCGCGGGCGCTTCCCGGGGTCCGCGCGATCCGGATCATCCAGGGCGAGGGCAGCGAGATCCAGTGGGCCTTCGACGAGATCGTCGCCGTCGCCGCCGAAAGCGAGGAGCAGGCGCGCGATGCCTTGCGGGCGATCCAGGTGGACTACGAAGTCCTGCCGCACTTCGTGAACGACGAGGACAAAGACGCGGCCCCGCAAGCCGAGCCCGGACCCGAAGAGGTCGAAGGGGACCCCCAGGGGGCGCTGCGCGAGGCGAAGGCGGCGATCGAGGGCTACTACGGCATCGCGCCGATCGCGCACTGCTGCCTCGAACCCCACGGGCAGGTGAGCCACTGGGAAGCCGAGGAGATGCTGGTGGCCTACTGCTCGACCCAGGCGGTGACGGCCATGACCGGCCAGCTCGCCTCGGCCCTCGAGATCCCCGCGACGAACGTCCGCGTCGTGACCGAGTACATGGGAGGCGGCTTCGGCAGCAAGTTCAGCCCCGACCGCTGGGGCATCGTCTGCGCGCAGCTGGCGCGCGAGACGGGCCGTCCGGTGAAGCTGTTCCTCGACCGGGACGAAGAGTTGACCGTCGCCGGCGACCGGCCCTCGGCCTACGCGCGCGTGCGCGCCGGGGCGGACGCCGAGGGCAAGATCGTCGCCTGGAGCAGCGAGTCCTGGGGGTCGGGCGGGCTCGGCGGCTCCCCCTCGCCGCCCCTGCCCTACGTCTTCAACCGCATCCCGAACCGGCGGCACCGCCATACGGGGCTCTCCATCCACGCCGCCAGCGGCCGAGCCTGGCGCGCGCCGAACCACCCGCAGGCGTGCTTCATCACCATGGCAGCCCTCGAGGACCTCGCCGCCGCGCTGCCGATGGACCCCCTCGATTTCTTCCGCAAGAACCTCGACCGCGTGTTCTCCGACCGCCTCGCGCCGGTTTACGCGGAAGAGCTGGAGATCGCGGCCGAATTGATGCAGTGGAAAAAGAAGTGGCACCCCCGCGGCCAGAGCGGCGCGGGTCCGGTGAAGCGCGGCCTCGGGTTGTCGCTGCACACCTGGGGCGGGCGCGGCCACCGGAGCACCTGCGAGGTCGTGATCTTCCCCGACGGCAACGTGGAGGCGCGCCTCGCGACCCAGGATCTCGGCACGGGCACGCGCAGCGTGATCGGGATCGTGCTCGCGGAAACCCTCGGGCTGCCGCTCGAGGCCGTGCGCGTGCGCATCGGCGACAGCCGCTATCCTCCTTCGGGGTCGTCGGGAGGCAGCACCACCGTCGGGGGGGTGAGCGCCGCCACGCGGCGCGCG
>JBBIHH010000053.1:0-9999 GCA_037447115.1 Acidobacteriota bacterium | reverse complement strand
ATCGGGATCGTGCTCGCGGAAACCCTCGGGCTGCCGCTCGAGGCCGTGCGCGTGCGCATCGGCGACAGCCGCTATCCTCCTTCGGGGTCGTCGGGAGGCAGCACCACCGTCGGGGGGGTGAGCGCCACCACGCGGCGCGCGGCGCTCGCGGCGCGCGACGCGCTGTTCGAGAAGGTGGCGCCGCGGCTGCGGGCGGAACCCGCGCAGCTCGAAGCGGCGGAGGGGCGCATCCGCGTCCGCGGCGAACCCGAACGCAGCCTCGCCTTCCGCGAAGCGGCCGAGGCCATCGGGCCGAGCCCCCTGGCGGTGACGGGGTCCAATCCGGGCCCGGGAGAACTCACCGACAGCGGGGTCGGGGGCGTGCAGATGGCCGAGGTCGCGGTGGACGTCGAAACGGGGGTCGTGCGCGTGGTGAAGATGGTGGGCGTGCAAGACTGCGGCCTGATCGTGAATCTCAAGACGTCGGAGAGCCAGGTCTACGGCGCGATGATCATGGGCATCAGCTACGCGCTGACCGAAGAGAAGATCCGCGATCCGCTCACCGGGCGCATGCTCAACGCCAACATGGAGTTCTACAAACTGCCCGGCATCGGCGACATCGGCGAACTCGTGGTGCACCTGATGCAGGGTCCCGAGCACGACGCGCGGGGCGTGATCGGCCTCGGCGAGCCGCCGGTGATCTCGCCGGGAGCGGCCATCTCCAATGCCGTGGCGAACGCCCTCGGCGTGCGCGTCCCCTACCTTCCGCTCACACCGGACCGCGTGCTCGCCACGCTCGAGCGGGCCCGCGCGCGGGAGGGGGCTTCCTGATGCGGCCCTTCGAGTACGCGCGGCCCGCGAGCCTAGAAGAAGCCGTGCGCCTGCTGAGCGAGGGCGAAGGTCCGGCGGCGGCGCTCGCCGGCGGCACGGATCTGCTGAGCCTGCTCAAGGACGATCTCCTGGAGGTGCGCCGGCTCGTGAGCCTCGGCGGTATCGCGGAGCTGCGGGGCATCCACCTCGGCGAAGACGGAGCGCGCATCGGCGCCATGACGACGATCGAAGCGCTGCTCGAGCACGAGGCGCTGGGGCGCGCCTACCCCGCCCTGGCGCAGGCGGCGGAAGGGATCCGCAGCCCGCAGATCCGCGCCATGGGGACCGTAGGGGGGGAACTCCTGCAGCGGCCGCGCTGCTGGTACTTCCGCAACGGCTATGGATTGCTCGCCTTGCGGGACGGGCGCTCGATGGTGCGCGACGGGGACAACCGCTACCACGCCATCCTCGGCAACGACGGCGCCGCCTGCTTCGTGCACGCCTCCTCCCTCGCGCCGGCGCTCATGGTCTACGGCGCGCGCGTGCGGATCGCTGGACCCGGCGGCCCGCGCGAGACCGACGTCGCCGGTCTCTACCGCATCCCGCGGCGGGAGGGAGAAGACGAGCGCGCCCTGGGGCGCGGCGAGATCGTGACGGAGATCGTTCTGCCCCCGGCGCGAGGCCTGGCGAGCGCGACTTACGAGGTCCGTCAAAAGGAAGCGCTCGACTGGCCGCTGGCGGCGGCGGCCGTGGCCTACCGTCTGCGGGCGGGACGTGTCGAGGGCGCGCGGATCGTCCTGGGGCACGTGGCACCGGTGCCCTGGCCCGCGCCCGAAGCGGCGCGCGCCCTCGAAGGGAAAGCGCTCGACGAGCCGGCCGCCGAAGCGGCGGCGCGGCAGGCGGTCCAGGGCGCCCAGCCGCTCTCGCGCAACGCCTACAAGGTGACCCTGGCGCGCGTGGCGGTGAGGCGGGCGCTGCTCCGCGCCGCGGGCCGGGGCGAAGGAGCGTGAACCCGATGGGCGTGAAACGATCGAGCGCGAGTTCCTGCTGCGCGCACCTGCGCTGGAAGGGCATGTTCGTCGAGGCCGAGATGGACCCGGAGTTCTGCGGGCCCGGCGACGGGTTCTACTGGTGCGAGCGGACGATGACCTGCCTCGGGCCCGACGGACAGCTGGCCCGGCCCGACCGCTGCACGCCGGAGCGCAGCTGCCATCCCGGGCGCCTCCGCCTCGAGCCTTAGCCCCGCCCGCGCTGCGGAGGATGCGGAGAAGAGAAGACCGGCAAGAAAAACGCCCGGTGCAGGGCGGAGGACTGCAGCGCCCGCCTCTCGCGACCGCAGCCTCGGACAGCGGGACGCTCCGCGAACGCGCAGGACAAGGTGCACGTGCCGGCCTCGTGCGCGCCGCTCGCCGCACGAAGCGCGGCCCTTCCGCGAGCCCATGGGGGCCCGCGACGGTTGAGGCTGCACGGCGCTCGAAGGGACCCGGGGCTGCCCGACGCCGTTGCCGGGCGCGGCCGGGGCGCGTACCATAGCCACAGACGCCGGAGGGCGACCCGATGAAACGAACCGCGTGCTTCGCCGCGATGGGCTGCTGGCTCGCGCTTGCCGCCGCGGCTCCTGCCCTGGCTGGCCTCGAGGGCGACTACCTCGAGGCGCGCACCTCGGACGTGTACACCGGGCCCTGCTTTGCCAACGCGGAGGTCAACCTCGACGGCCAGGAGGCGATCCTGGCCTGGCACGTCCGCAAGGGCGCGTGGGATGGAGTGGATCTCGCGGGCCGCACCGTCGTGCTCGTGGTGCGGGCGGCCTACACGCTCGGAGATCCCTTCGCCCGCGAGCGGACGAGCCGGGCTGTCGTTCTCGTGGACGAGGGCGCGAACGATCAGGCGCGGGAGGCCCTCGCGAGCTTCGTGCGCGCCCGCGTGCCGGAGTTGGCGGCGCAACTGGCGCAGGTCATGCCGGCCCAGGTCACGTTCGAGGTCCGCGGGCCCGGGCGGGCGCTACTGCGGGCCGGCGATCTCGTCGAAGTCCAGACGCGCCCGCTCCACCATGGCGACCACCTCTGCGGCAACGAAGAGGTCTACTACCCGCCCCTCGCACCTCACGTGGACGCGCAGCCGGCGGTGACCCTCGCGCACCGCTACGAGGGCGAGGCTCTCGGGGCGCGCTGGAGCTCGCCGGGCAAACGGAGCGCCTTCGTCGGCGTCTTCGCCGAGTGAGCGGGAGCCCGCGGTGAGCCTCGGCGCGAAGCGGCGGGCAAAGGCGCAACTCCTGCTCGTTCTCGCCTGCGCTGCGGGTGCGTCGAACGCCCTGGCCTCCGCCTGGCGCACCGAGAACGCGGACGAAGCTGCGCCGCAGGGGGTGCCCGCGCCGCTGCGGGAGCGCCTCGGAGCGTCCGCACTGCGGGTCGAGCGCGACGGCGCCCCCTTCGCGGAGCTATGGCTCGTCCGCGAACCCCGCCTGCGCAAGGCCCCTGTCCCGGGCCTCGGGATCGCCTTTCCGCAGCTCGAACCAGGCACGCCCGTGGGCCTGCTCCGGCTTCATCGGGCGTGGGAGGATTACCGCAAGCAGACCGTGCGGCCGGGGCTCTACGTCTTGCGCTACGCGCTCCAGCCCGAGGACGGCAACCACATCGGCGTGTCTTCTTACCGCGATTTCCTGCTGCTCGTGCCCCCGGCCGAGGATGCCGCCGCAAGCGAAATCATCGATCCGCAACGCCTGACCGAGCTCTCCCGCGCCGCCACAGGGACGGCCCACCCGGCGGTCCTCGCCCTCTTCCCCGCCGCACAAGACGCGCCGGCAGGAAGTGTCGTGCGCAACGGACTCGACCAGCCGATGGTCGTCGTCGCACTCGGTTCTTACCGAGTCGGTCTCGTCCTCGAAGGTCACGGCGAGCTCGAAGGCTACTGATCTGCCGGCAGTCGCCGGGGAACATTCGGGCTCGCACCGGGCCGGCATCCGAATGCGACCCCGGCGAGCGATCCACGACTGGCCGGGCCGACCTGGCGGTCGCCCCGGCCGAGCCGACGCGCGAGGCGCAGCTCGCGCGACAACCGCTCAAAGCCGGGCCAGGGCGCCTTCGAGGTCCTCGATCAGATCCTCCGCATCCTCGAGCCCCACGGAAAGCCGCACGAGCCCATCGCTGATTCCCACGCGCTTGCGCTCCGCTTCGTCCACGTCCGCGTGGGTCATCGTCACCGGATGGGTCACGAGCGACTCGACGGAGCCGAGATTCTCCGCCAGGCTCCAGAGCTTCAGGGAGTTCATCAGCTTCTTGCCCGCCTCGACGCCGCCCCGCACTTCGAACCACACCATGGCACCGAAGCCGCTCGCCTGCCGTTGGGCGAGCTCGTGCTGCGGAAAGGACGCGAGGCCCGGGTAGCACACGCGCTCGACTCGCGGGTGGCTCTCCAGGAAACGTGCGATCTTCATCGCGTTGTCCGACTGGCGCTCCATGCGCAGGGAAAGGGTTTTGCAACCCTGGAGCGTCAACCAAGCCACGAACGGCGAGAGGATCGTGCCGGTGGCATTGCGCACGAAGCGCAGCTTCGCGTCGTCCTCGGCGCGCCGGGAGACGACGGCGCCGCCCACGGTGGCGTTGTGCCCGTCGAGGTACTTCGTGGTGCTGTGGATGGCGAAGTCGGCCCCCAGCTGGAGGGGGCGCTGGAAGTAAGGCGTGAGGAACGTGTTGTCCACGGCGTGCGGGATACCGCGCTCGCGGGCGATCTCGGAGATGGCCGCGATATCGGTGAGCTTCAGCGTCGGGTTGGCGGGGGTCTCGGTCAGGATCAGCTTCGTGTTGGTTCGCAGCGCTTGGCGCACGGCCTCGATCCTGGAGGTGTCGGCGAAGGTGAACTCCACGCCGAAGCGGCTGAAAACCTTCGTGCACAGGCGGTACGTGCCGCCGTAAGCCACGTCCGAGACGATGGCGTGGTCGCCCGCGTCGAGGCAGGCGAGCAGCACGGCGTGGATCGCCGCCATGCCCGTGGCGAAGCACGTGCAATCGGCACCGCCCTCGAGAGCGGCGAGTTTTTCCTCCAGGGCACGGACGGTCGGGTTGGCGGTGCGCGAGTACGAGTAACCCTTGGCCAGGTACTCGTCCACCGAGGGCTGGACGTAGGTCGTCGCCTGATAGATCGGCGTCAGGATCGCGCCCGTCACGGGGTCGGGGTGCACGCCGGCGTGGATCTGTTTCGTCGCGAAGCGCATCGCTCTCTCCTCGGCTCGCTCGGGATCGAAACGCACCATTCTGGCCGGCCGGCGCGCGCGCGTCAAGCAAGAGGCCCGGAGCGCCTCGGGCTGGGCCGCGCGTTCGCGAATAGAATGGCGGCGTGCATGCCATGGGCCCCGCGAGACCGCGCGCGCCGGGGGGATGGACGGGCGGCCAGTACAGTCTGGTCCGCGTCCTGGCGGGGGCGACCTTCGCCGCTGGTTTCGCCGGTGCGCTGCTGGGCGAGCCGCCTCCTGGAATCCGACTCTGGCTGCGGCATGCAGAGGCGGTTTTCGCCGCGTCCTGCGCCGCGGGGTTGCTGGCCTCGGTGGCGTTCGCGTCGGGCTGGCACGATCGGATGGCGGCGGTGGTCCTCGCGGCGAGCGTCGGGCTGCGGCTCGCGGCGGACTCCGAGGCCTTGGGCCTGGGCGGGGCGTGGGTCTTCGTCTTTCTGAGTGCGCATCTTTTCGTGCGCAGCGCGCCGTACGGCTCGATCGAGGCGCTCGGCCGCGCAGACCCGCGCGGCGGTTGGACCACACCGGCTCCCGTCCGCACCGCCGCCTGGCTGGCGTTGGCGGCAGGCAACGCGGTTGCGGCGTGGGCCGGCGCGCCACATGGGGCATCGCGGATGTGGGTGCCCTTCGCGATCTTGCCCTTCGCCGGAGCGCACGGGCCGGAGTGGACTCCGAGTGGGCTGGGCCTCGCCCTCTGCGGTGCGGCGCTCCACCGATGGCTCCGGCCCTGGGCCTGGTGCGCGCTGCTGGCGCTGACCTGCGCCTGGGGCCTGGCGCGCGGCACCTTCCCGCTCGGCCCGCTCCTGCTGCTCGCCCTCGCCCTGGAGCCGCACTGGGTCGCGCCGCGGCCGCTTCCGTCCAGCAGCGTCCTCTTCTATGACGGCGCTTGCGGGCTCTGCCACAGGGCGGTGCGCTTCGTCCTCGCCGAGGAGCAAGAGCCGGGAGGATTGCGCTTCGCGCCCCTGCAGGGCGCGACGTTCCGGCGCCTGCTGAACGAGAAGGGCCGACACGGGCTTCCCGACAGCCTCGTGCTGCTCGAGCGCGGCTCGCCGGTTCGCCTTCGCTCGGAAGCCGTGATGCGGCTGCTCGAGCACTGCGGCGGGCTGTGGCGCCTGCTCGCGCTTCTCGGACGCCTCGTGCCGGTACGGTTGCGCGATGCGCTCTACGACGGTGTCGCTCGCGTGCGCCACCGCCTCTTCCCGCCGCCGCAGGATTGGTGTCCCGTCGCACCGGAGTTCTTGCGCGCGAGGTTCGAGCGCTGACGGGCACGCCGCAGCGCGCCCAGCGCCAGGCTCTCGCGACACGAAAGGCGCACGGATTCCGCTCTCAGTCGGCTCTCGCCTCCACCGGTACGATGGGCGGGATCCCGCGGGAGCGGACGTTCTCGTTGAACGCCGCGAGGTCCTGGGTGAAGACCCGCGACGCGCGCCCGAGCCAGGCGCTCGCCTCTTCCCGCAGGTCCGCCCAGCGTTGCCGGGCGCCCGCGGTGGGCCGCGCATCGGCGCTCAGGACGACGCCGTAGAGGTAGAGCAGATCGTTATCGAGCTGCGGCGGGAAGTTGAGCGGGTCCTGCGCGCTCTCGGAGCGGGGCTGGGTGAGGCGGTTCTCGATCTCCCGCACGGCGTTCAGGATGGATTCTCCCTGCGCACGGAGGGCTGCGAAGGCCTCCGGGGCGCCCTGCTCCGCTCGCCCGAGAAGCTCTTCGATCTGTTCGCGCACGCCGCGGATGGTGCGGATCGTTCGGTGGACCTCGTGGATCGTCTCCGCAATTTCGCGGGCCAGCTCGAACTGTTCCCGGAGCTCTTCCACGGTCGCCTGCACCCTGGGATCCTGGAGGACCTCCAAGGGGCGCTCCTGGCTCCAGTCGCCGCGGACGAGCCGCACGCGGTACGTCCCGGGAACGACCCGGGGACCCCGGGGCGAGCCCCAGAGCACCGTGCCCTTCGTGATCTCGAGGTCCGGGTAGCGCAGATCCCAGACGAAACGGTTCACGCCGGCCTTGGCCGGAAGCAGCCGTGGCTCGGGCGGCTCCACGCGGAACTCCGCGTAAGGATCGGGGGCGCGGCGTTCCTCCTCGAGGCTCGAGAAGCGGCGCACGAGGTTGCCCCTATCGTCAAGGATCTCGAGCACGAGCTCTTCTCCTTCCGCGGGCGCCTCGGCAAGCGTGTAAAAGATGAGCGCGCCCTCGGGCGGGTTCTTGCCGGCGGACTCGGCGGCGGGCTCGCCGTCGCCTCCGCGCGTGCGGTAGGTCTTGGCGGGCGCGAAGAGATAGGCTGGCGCTTCGCGCGCCTCGGGGCCGAGCTGCCGCAGAGGCGTCAGGTCGTCGAGGATCCAGAAGGCCCGACCCTGCGTGGCGACCACGAGGTCGTCGTCCTTCACCACCATGTCCGTGACGGGGGTGACGGGCAGGTTCAACTGCAGCGTTTGCCAGTGGCGGCCGTCGTCGAAGGAAACGTATAGGCCGAACTCGGTGCCCGCATAGAGCAGCCCCCGCCGCACAGGATCCTCCCGCACCACACGGACAAAGTGATCGGCCGGGATGCCGTTCTTTCCATCCGTGAGCAGCGTCCAGCTCCGGCCGTAGTCGTCGGTGCGGAAGATGTACGGTTTGAAGTCGTCGAGCTTGTAGCGCGTGACGGCGAGCAACGCCCGCCCCGGACCGTGCGCCGAAAGCTCGATCATGTTGACCTGGCCCCACTCGGGCATCTTCCCGGGCGTGATCTCTTCCCAGTGGGCGCCGGCGTCGCGACTGAGGTGCACGCGCCCGTCGTCCGTGCCGACCCAGAGCAAGCCCGGCGTGTGGGGGGATTCCTCGAAGGCGAAGATCGTCCCGTAGACCTCGACACCGGTGTTGTCGCGCGTGATGGGCCCGCCCGAATAGTCCTGCTTCTCCGGGTCGTTGCGCGTGAGGTCGGGGCTGATCGTCTCCCAGCTCTGCCCGCCGTCGCGCGAGCGGTGGACATAGTTCGAGCAATGATAGAGCGTGCTCGGATCGTGCGGGGAGATGCGAATCGGCGCGTTCCACTGGAAGCGATACTTGAGGTCGCGCGGGGCCTGTCCCAGGGCGAGCTGCGGATAGGCCAGGATGTGCCGGACCTCGCGCGTGCGATGGTCGTAGCGCGTGATCGTGCCGCCGTAGCTTCCGGCGTAGACGATGCTCGGATCGCGCGGGTCCACGGCGATGTGGCCGCTCTCGCCCCCGCCGACCGGATACCAGTCGGCGCGCGTGATGCCCGAGCCGCTCGTGCGGCTCGGGATCGAAACCGTCGAGTTGTCCTGCTGCGCGCCGTAGACCCGGTAGGGGAACTGGTCGTCCACGGTGACCCGGTAGAACTCGCCCGTGGGCTGGTTGGCCTGCGTGGACCAGGTGGCGCCCCCGTTGTAGGAAACGTTGGCCCCGCCGTCGTTGCCGTTGATCAGGATGCGGGGGTCCTCCGGATGGATCCAAAGATCGTGGTGGTCGCCATGCGGGGCGCGGATGAATTCGAAGCTCTTGCCGCCGTCGGTGGAACGGTAGAGACCGACGTTGAGGACGTAGACCGTGTCTTCGTCCCGCGGGTCGGCGTAGATGTGGGTGTAGTACCAGGCCCGCTGCCGCAGCTTGCGCTCCGCGTTCACGCGCCGGAAGCTGTCGCCCCCGTCGTCGGAGCGGAACACACCCCCGTCCTCGGCCTCCACGATCGCCCATACGCGCCCCGGCCGGGCGGGCGAAACGGCGACGCCGATACGGCCCTTGAGGCCCGATGGGAAGCCTCGCTCCAGCTTCTCCCACGTGTCGCCGCCGTCCCTGGAGCGGTAGAGGCCGCTGCCCTCGCCGCCGCTGACGAACATCCAAGGCTTGCGCACCGCTTCCCAGACGGCGGCGTACAGGATACGCGGGTTCGTCGGGTCCAGGGCCAGATCCACGGCGCCTGCGCGATCGCTCACGAAGAGCACCCGCTCCCATGTCTTGCCGCCGTCGCGAGAACGGAAAACGCCGCGCTGCTCGTTGGGGCCGAAGGCGTGGCCGAGGACCGCGACGTAGGCGAGATCCGGATCCTCGGGGTGAACGGCGATGCGACCGATCTGCCCCGCGTCCTCCAGGCCCACGTGGACCCAGGTCTTGCCCGCGTCGGTGGATTTGTAAATCCCGTCTCCGGGCGAGACATTGCCGCGGATGCAGGCCGAGCCCGTGCCGGCGTAGATCACGTTGGGATCCGACGGGGCCACCGCCACGGCGCCGATCGAGCCGGAGCCGAGCTGCCCGTCCGTGACGTTGCGCCAGGTAAGACCGCCGTCGGTCGTCTTCCACACGCCGCCCCCCGTGGAGCCCATGTAGAACGTCAGCGGGTCCTGGACGACACCCGCCACCGCGGTGACGCGCCCGCCGCGGTAGGGACCGATGTTGCGGAACTCGAGCCCCTGGTAGAGCGCGGGATCGTAGAGCTGGTTGGGATCCTTGGCTTCGGTCCTTCCCGCTTCTTTTCTCTTGTCGCGGGGCGTGCTCTGGGCCAGCGCCCCCGAGGCCCCCGCCGCCATCAACGAAAGCGCCACCACTCCTCCGAGAAGCTTGCGCATGCCTGACCTCCACCCTCGAAGCTGCCAATTCTAGCCTCTTCCCTCTTTCGGAAGGCCCAGGGGCTCCACCCTCTGCGCCGGGCCCCTGAACGAGCGCCGAGCGCTCCCCGCCGATCTCGCTCGCCAGAGTAGACCTGCCTCGGCGGGTCAGACGCGGGGACCACGTGCCGACTTGAGGATCTCGATCGGCGTGAGGGGCACCGGGGCGCGGAGGCGCCTCCGGTGCCCGACCGAATCCTGGGTCCGCGTAGGAAGAGGATCAGGCGTTTCGGTCCTTGACCTTGGGTGGTCCCTCAACGAACCTGAACGCCACTTGGCCATCCACGTACGAAGTCCTCGAGATGTACATCGTGGCCAACTACGCGGTCATCGCCTCCTATCAACCTGGCCTGGACGTTCAGTTCGCGGTGGACCCGAGCAAGCTGCAC
>JBBIHH010000052.1:7500-11999 GCA_037447115.1 Acidobacteriota bacterium | reverse complement strand
GGCTCGGGCGACGGCCGCCGCACCGAGCCAGCGCGCCACCATGGCCCGCACCTGCTCCTTGTCCGCGCTGCCGGTTCCGGTCACCGCGTGCTTCACCACGGCGGGCGTGTATTCGGCGACGGGCAGGCCATACGCCCCCAGAACCTCGAGCAACACCCCGCGGGCCTGCGCCAGCCGCAGGGCGGCTCGTGCGTTGTTGCCATGGAAGGGAAGCTCCACCGCCGCTTGCGCGGGCCGCGAGCGCTCCACGATCTCGAGGAACCCATCGCGCAGGCGATGCAGCCTCGACGCTGCCGCCCCGGCCCCCGGCCGGACGACGCCGCAATCCAGGAAGACGCAGCTTCCCGAGGCTTCGAGGTCCACGAGGCCCCATCCCGTGACCCGCAGTCCAGGGTCCACACCGAGCACCCGCATCGCTCCACGCTCCACGGGACCGAATGGCGGCAACGCGAGCGCGCCCGGCACGGGGAGGCCCCCGGTCCGATACGAACGCTCATGACGCCCGGGCTTCGAGTTCCGCGTCGTCCACCTCGAGGTTGGCGTAGACCTGCTGGACGTCGTCGTGTTCCTCCAGGCTCTCCAGCAGCCGCAGGCACTGCTGGGCTTTCGCCCCCTCGAGGTGAACCGTAGTCTGGGGCTCCATCTCCAGGGCCGCGTGACGCACGGGGATGCCCGCGCGCTCGAACGCTTCGCGGACCGCTTCGAAGCTCTCGGGCGGGGTGACGACCTGGTACACGCCGTCTTCCTCCCGGAGATCCTCGGCCCCGGCTTCGAGCCCGATCTCCACGACCCGCTCTTCCTGGGCGGCGTCCCGGGCGATCTGCAGCGTTCCCTTCTTCTCGAACAGCCACGCCACGCTGTTCGGCTCCCCGAGGCTTCCGCCGTGCTTGGAGAAGAGGTGGCGGATCTCGGCGGTGGTGCGGTTGCGATTGTCGGTGAGCACCTCGACGTAAACCGCCACCCCGCCGGGTCCGTAGCCCTCGTAGACGACCTCTTCGTAGGCCGCCCCGGGAAGCTCTCCGGTTCCGCGCTGGATGGCGCGCTTGATGTTGTCCGCCGGCATGTTCGCGGCTCGGGCGGCCGCGATGGCCGCCCGCAGGCGCGGGTTGGCTGCCGGGTCGCCGCCGCCGGCGCGGGCCGCCACCGTGAGTTCCCGTATGATGCGCGTGAACAGACGCCCCCGCTTGGCGTCCTGCGCCGCCTTGCGGTGCTTGATGCTGCTCCACTTGTTGTGGCCCGACATGGCTCCCGGCTGCGATTCTAGCACACGCCCCGCCCCCCGCGCGGAAGGCGCCGCTCCCGAGCGGGGTCGGACTCCCCGGCCGAAGCCCGGGCTCAGAAGGTGCGCCGCACGCCCACCTGGATGCTCACGTTGTCGTAACGCAGTTCCCCGCCCTGCACGTAGTAGAACCCGGGATCGGGAACACCGTCGGGCTCGAAGACGAAGGTGCATTCGCTCAGATCGGAACAATCGGAACCCGGGAAACCGGGCTTCGGCTCCAGGTGCCCCGCGTCCACGAAGCCCCCCGAGGTGACCTGGAGCGGCCCGTACTCGCCCAGAGTCAGCGGATCGCCGAAGAAGACCTGCTCCAAGGGAACCGGCACGCCCAGGTTTTCCTGCCCGTCGAACATCACCCGTACCGAACGCGAGGCGAACCCGTAACGCAGGTCGATCACGAAGTCCCAGGACTGGCGCAGGTGGATCTCCAAGCCGCCCGCCAGGTGCCATTCGAAGGTATCTCGCGCCTCCACGCTCGCTCCCGACAGATCCCGGGCCTCGCCGATGAAACGGGAAATCGCCGCACCGCCGAGAAACGTCGACAGCGCGGTCCGCCGTCCCCGGGAGCGGTCGATGTTGAGCGAGAGCTGATTGAATTCGTCCGAGGGCTCGAAGCCGACCAGGATGTACCCCACGCCGAGGCCGATGTAGGGCTTGAGGGTGGCCTGGGGGCGGAAGCGCGCCATCGCCGTCACGCGCAGCGGCACGAGCTCCAGTTCCCCCGCTTCGAAGTCGAAGACCGAGAACTGGAAGGGGATGATCTCCTCGGGCGGCACCTCGACACCGTCGAATTGCGCTTGCAGCTCGACCTTCCCCAGATCGCTCTTCTGGTAGCCGGCGCTGAACTCGAGGAGGAAGATCTTGGTCACCCCGTACTGCGCGTTGAGCGTGATCCTCGGCGCGGCCTGGATGGAGAGGTTCCCGATGGCGGCGTTATCGTTGCGCGGATCCACGATCAGATCTCGGACCACGTCGTCGAAATCGGTGATCGCCAGGACGTTCGCCGATTCGCTGGGCACTTTGTCCCGGCCGTCGGCCCCGCCCAGGAGGACGCCGAACCGAAACTTCCGCTCCACATCCGCAGCCTCGGCCATCTTCGGCCACAGGGCCGCGGCCAACAGCGAAGCGACCGCCGCCGCTCGCCAACCCCATCCGAGGCACCGCATCCCTCCGCTCCTTTCGCGCCTCGCGCACTCGGGTGGACCCCGCTCGTGGATCGCCTCCCCGCCCTGCAACGGGAGCCCTATATACCGTTTCCGCGCTCGAGGGGTCAAGCGCCGCGCTCGTCCTCTTGCGGCATCGGCCCCGCATCCGCCCCCCCGCGGCTCCGGCGGCTCCCGAAAAAAGAAAGCCTGGCGGCCCCTCAGCCACCAGGCTCTTGAGGACTCGCTGCGGTATCCCGGCAGCGACCTACTCTCCCACGCGGTTGCCCGCGCAGTACCATCGGCGCTGAGGGGCTTAACGACCGTGTTCGGAATGGGAACGGGTGTGGCCCCCTCGCTATGGCCACCGGGACACCGAAAACCCTCGACAGCGGAATGGCCGATGCGCCCGCCCGCTGCGGCAGCGGAGCGGATTGGGCGTCGAGGTCAAGCCTCACGGCCGATTAGTACCGGTAAGCTCAGTGCATTGCTGCACGTACACACCCGGCCTATCAACCTCGTAGTCTCCGAGGGGCCTTCAGCCGCCTTGCGGCGGAGGGATACCTCATCTTGGGGTGGGCTTCGCGCTTAGATGCCTTCAGCGCTTATCCTTTCCGGGCACAGCTACCCAGCGCTGCCCCTGGCGGGACAACTGGCACACTGGAGGCCCGTGGTTCCCGGTCCTCTCGTACTAGGGAACCCTCCCCTCAAGTATCCTGCGCCCACGGCAGATAGGGACCGAACTGTCTCGCGACGTTCTAAACCCAGCTCACGTACCGCTTTAATCGGCGAACAGCCGAACCCTTGGGACCGGCTTCAGCCCCAGGATGCGATGAGCCGACATCGAGGTGCCAAACCTCGCCGTCGATGTGAACTCTTGGGCGAGATAAGCCTGTTATCCCCGGCGTACCTTTTATCCGTTGAGCGACGGCCCTTCCATGCGGGACCGCCGGATCACTAAGCCCTGCTTTCGCACCTGCTCGACTCGTGGGTCTCGCAGTCAAGCGCCCTTATGCCTTTGCACTCTACGGCTGATTTCCAAACAGCCTGAGGGCACCTTCGGGCGCCTCCGTTACGCTTTAGGAGGCGACCGCCCCAGTCAAACTACCCGCCTAGCAGTGTTCCTGAACCGGCTTCACGGTCCTAGGTTAGGACCCCAGTACCCCAAGGGTGGTATCTCACGGGTGGCTCCACGCAGGCTGACGCCCACGCTTCGCAGCCTCCCACCTATGCTGCACATGAGGCACCGGGATCCACTGCCAGGGTGCAGTTAAGGTGCACGGGGTCTTTCCGTCTAGCCGCGGGCAACCGGCATCTTCACCGGTGCTACAGATTCGCTGAGCCGCTCACCGAGACAGCGCCCAAGTCGTTACGCCATTCGTGCAGGTCGGAACTTACCCGACAAGGAATTTCGCTACCTTAGGACCGTTATAGTTACGGCCGCCGTTTACCGGGGCTTCGATTCAGAGCTTCGCCGGCCGAAGCCAGCTAACCCCTCCTCTTAACCTTCCGGCACCGGGCAGGCGTCAGGCCCTATACGTCGTTTTTGTGACTTTGCAGAGCCCTGTGTTTTTAGTAAACAGTCGCTTGGGCCGTTTCCCTGCAACCCCCTCGGGCTCCAGGCGCGAGGCCCTTCACCCTGGCGGGGCACCCCTTCTCCCGAAGTTACGGGGCTATTTTGCCGAGTTCCTTAGTGAGCGTTCTCTCACGCGCCTTGGGATTCTCTCCCTGCCTACCTGTGCCGGTTTGCGGTACGGTCAGCCTGGAGACTCCTTAGAGGTTTTTCTTGGCAGTGTGGAGTCAGCGGGTTGGCTTGGCCGAAGCCGCGCTTCCTGGCTACCCTCGGCGTTGACGACCCTCCGGATTTGCCTGGAGAGCCCGCCTACGTCGCCACCGCCCACTTCCAGTCGGGCGGACCGCCTATCCTCCTGCGTCACCCCTTCGTACGAACGCCTCCAGACTGGTGCAGGAATGTTGACCTGCTGCCCATCACCTACGCCGTTCGGCCTCGGCTTAGGAACCGACTGACCCTGAGCGGACGAACCTTCCTCAGGAAACCTTAGGCTTTCGGCGAGTCC
>JBBIHH010000052.1:0-2500 GCA_037447115.1 Acidobacteriota bacterium | reverse complement strand
GGCTGGAGCTCGTGGCGCAGGGGCGCGCGTCGTATGAGCGGGGCGGAAGAACGCGAACGCTGGCTCGACACGCTGGAGGCACAGCTTCGACCGCTTCTGGCCGCGCTCGGCCTGGAGGTCGTGGAGATTTCCTACCGGCGCCACGGGCGGCGCTGGCTCCTGCGCGTGGACATCGACCGCCCCGGCCCGGCCGGCGCCAGCCTGGAGGACTGCGAGCGCGCCAGCCGCACGATCGGTACGCTGCTCGACGAGGCGGACCCGGTCCCCCACAGCTACGTACTCGAGGTCTCCTCGCCCGGTCTCGATCGGCCCATCGAGACCGACGACGACCTGCGGCGGAACAGGGGGCGCCGCGTCGTCCTGGAGACGGACAGTCCGGTCCACGGGCGTCAGCGGTTCGTCGGCATCCTGCTTGAGGGAGGGCCGGGGGTGGTGCGCCTCGAGGAGACCCCCGAGGGGGTCGTCGAGATCCCGCGCGAGCGGGTGCGCAGGATGCGGCAGGAGATCCGCTTTTCCTAGAAGGAGTTACGCTGGCACGCCGCTATCCGGCGCCGGCGGCGCATGATATACTGGCAGCTTGCACCTGGAACCGAGGTCCGAAGGCTATGGCAAGCGAGCTCTACCACACGATCGAGCAGATCGGGCGCGAGAAAGGCATCGACACGGAAACGATCATCCGTGCCGTGGAAGAGGCCTACGCTGCCGCCTCGCGCAAGTACTACCACAGCAAGGAAGACTTCGGCGCCCGCTTCGATCCGGAGACGGGGCGCTTCACCGTTTTCTGCCGCTACCAGGTCGTGGAAAACGAAGACGAGATCCAGGACCCGCACACCGAGATCACGCTCGAGGAGGCGCGGAAGATCAAACCCGACGTCCAGGTCGGTGACACGGTGGAGACCGCCAAGCCCGAGCTCGACGCTCCCCTGTCGCGCATCGCGGCCCAGGCCGCCAAGCAGGTTATCTACCAGAAAGTCAAGGAAGCCGAGCGCGAGCTGATCTGGCAGGAGTACCACACCCGCGTGGGCGACCTGCTCACGGGCCAGGTCAAGCGCTTCGACCGCGGCGACATGATCGTCGATCTGGGGCGCGCGGAGGGCGTGATCCCCAGGCGCGAGCAGTCCCGGACGGAGCATTACAACCCCGGCGAGCGCATCCGGGCGGTGCTGCTGCACGTGGAGCATCAGGGCAAGGGGCCGCAGTTGATCCTCTCCCGCGCCAGCGAGTTGCTCGTACGCAAGCTGTTCGAGCAGGAAGTTCCGGAGATCTACGACGGAACGGTGACGATCGTCAGCGTCGCCCGCGATCCGGGCGAGCGCACGAAGGTGGCCGTACGCTCCAAGGACCGCGATGTGGACGCCGTGGGCGCCTGCGTGGGCATGAAGGGCTCGCGCGTCCAGGCGGTGATCCGCGAGCTGCGGGGCGAGAAAATCGACATCGTGCAGTACGACGAGGATCCCGTGCAGTACGTGCGCAACGCCCTGAGCCCCGCCACGATCCATCGCGTCGCGATCAAGGACTACGAGACGCGAGAGATGGAGGTCATCGTTCCGGAAGACCAGCTCTCGTTGGCCATCGGGAAGCGGGGCCAGAACGTGCGTCTGGCGAGCAAGCTCACCGGCTTCAAGCTCGACATCAAGAGCGAAGCGGAAAAGCGCGCCGAAATCGAGGCCGAGATGGAGCGCATGGCCCGCGCGCAACGCGAGCTCCAGGCGCTGCCCGGCATCGCGCCCGAAGTCGCGCAACGCCTGCTCGGGGCGGGCTTCCGCAGCATCGAGGAGGTCGCGCTGGCCTCGCTCGAGGATCTGACGAGCATCGAAGGTATCGACGAGGAACTCGCCATCAGGATCTACGACGCCGCCGAGGAACTCCTGGAGCTGAAGGAGCGCGGCGAGGACCCCTACGGTCTGTGGACAAGCCCAGAGCAGCGCGAGCCCGCCGCACCGACAGAGGCGACGGCCGAGCCAACGCCAGCCCACACCGCGGATGCGGACCCAGGCTCGGTGCGGGCCGAAGGACTGGAGCCTGCCGGAGGGGCGAGTGGGAGCGGGGCGGAAGCCCCGCCAACGGAGGCGCCCCCCGAAGCTGCCCTGGATCGTGAAGCCGAGCCGGCGACGGCCGCCGAGCGGGACAGCCAGGGGCAGGAG
Organism: Acidobacteriota bacterium; assembly: GCA_037447115.1. Classification (GTDB taxonomy): domain Bacteria; phylum Acidobacteriota; class Polarisedimenticolia; order Polarisedimenticolales; family JBBIHH01; genus JBBIHH01. The sequence goes on along the minus strand of JBBIHH010000052.1, from coordinate 356 downwards.
AGCTAATGGGCAAGGTGCGGGTCTATCAGCTCGCCAAGGAGCTCAACGTCCAGAGCGCGCTCATCCTCGAACTCCTGGATTTGATGGGCCAGGAAGTCAAATCCGATCTCAGTTCCCTCGACGACTCCACGGCCGATCTCGTGCGGCAGAGGATCCTCGCGCTCATCGAACGGGAAAAACGGAAGCTCGAAGAAGAACGCCGACGCCAAGCCGAACTCGAAGCGCGTCAGGCGGCGCCGCCTGCGGAAGAGCCGGCCCCACCCGCTCAGGCGCAGGACTCCCCGCCCGCCGCGGTGGCAGCGGCCCCTGCGGAGGCCGAGGCTACCGCCCCCTCGGCCGTGCCGGACAGCGCGCCG
>JBBIHH010000051.1:0-12845 GCA_037447115.1 Acidobacteriota bacterium | reverse complement strand
CCCGCCGCCGCGCCCCCGCCGCCGCTTCCCCCCGCCCCGGCCGTCTCGACGACCGGGCGGTTTCCTGGCGCACTTCGGAGCTTCCCGCGGCCCGGGCGAAAACCCCCAGGCCCGCGTAACGCGCTTCCTCGCCGAGCTCCTCTTCGATGCGCAACAGCCGATTGTACTTCGCCGTCCGCTCGCCCCGGCAGGGAGCCCCGGTCTTGATCTGTCCGGCGTTGCGGGCGACGGCGAGGTCGGCGATGAACGTGTCCTCGGTCTCCCCCGAACGGTGGGAAACGACACAGGCGTAGGCATGCCGCGTGGCGAGGTCCATGCACTCGAGGGTTTCGGTCACGGTCCCGATCTGGTTCAGCTTGATCAGGATGGCGTTCGCGATGCCCCGCTCGATGCCCTCGGCCAGAATCGCGGGGTTCGTGACGAAAAGATCGTCGCCCACGAGCTGGATCCGCTCGCCGAGGGCCTCCGTCAGAAGCTCCCAACCCTTGGCGTCGTCCTCCGCCATGCCGTCCTCGATGGAGAGGATCGGGTAGCGCTCCACCCACCGCTCGTAGAGCTTCACGAGCTCCTCGCGGGTTTTCTCCGGCTGCGGCCGCTCCGCGGCAAGACGGTAGCGGCCATGCGCGTGAAGCTCCGAGGCGGCCACGTCGAGGGCGAGATAGACGTCCCGGCCCAGGCGCAGACCCGCATCGCGCACCGCTTCCGCCAAAACCTCGAGGGCCTGCTCGTTGTGCGCGAGATTCGGCGCGAACCCCCCCTCGTCGCCCACCGCGGTGCCGAGGCCGCGCTTGCGCAGCACGGCCCTCAGCGCCTGGTAGATCTCGGCGCCCCAGCGCAGGGCTTCGCCGAAGCTGGGCGCTCCCGCCGGGACGACCATGAACTCCTGGACGTCCACGTTGTTGTCCGCGTGCACGCCGCCGTTGAGGACGTTCATCTGCGGCACGGGAAGCGTCGTCGCGCTGACGCCCCCGAGGTAGCGGTAGAGCGGCAGGCCGAGCGACTCCGCCGCGGCCCGTGCCACGGCCATCGAGACGCCGAGGATGGCGTTCGCCCCGAGGCGCCGTCTGGTTTGCGTGCCGTCGAGCTCGACGAGGGCGCGGTCCACGAAAACCTGGTTCACCGCGTCGAGGCCGACCAGAGCCGCCTGGATCTCCCGCTCCACGTGGCGCACGGCCTTGCGCACGCCCTTGCCGCCGAAGCGCTTGGGATCCTTGTCCCGAAGCTCCACCGCTTCGCGGGTTCCGGTGGAGGCCCCGGAAGGCACCGCCGCGCGGCCGTAAGTGCCGTCCTCCAGGATGACGTCCACCTCGAGCGTCGGGTTGCCGCGCGAGTCGAGAATCTCCCGCGCCGCGAGCTCGCGGATGCGCCCGCCGCTGGCCCAGGAATGGCCCCGCTCAGCCATCGTCCTCCCCTCCTGTGCGAACGTGAGAGGCGCTTACTGTACACCGTTCGGCAGCGGAGCGTAGGGAGGATCGGCACGCGCGGCGGCGTAGGGGCCGGCTGCCGCGTTCGCTCGACCCCCACACGCTCCGGGCACCTGCAGCTGGCCCGCCCGCCGCCGGCAGGCACCACGCGGGCGGCCGGCGGCTCTCCGCTACAATCGGGTCGGAGGTTTTGCCGAAAGATGGGCGTATCCGAACGGAGCTTCGCGCTGGTCCTGACGACCGTGGCCTCGGAAGAACAGGGGCGCGAGATCGCCCGGGCCCTCGTGGAACGGCACCTGGCGGCATGCGTGAACGTCGTGCCGCTCGCCGTTTCGATTTACCGCTGGCGCGGGGAGATCTGCGAGGACCGGGAGCACCTGCTGCTCGTCAAGACCGCCCCCGAGCGCTTCCCCGAGGTGGCCGAGGCCATCCGCGAGCTGCACAGCTACGAGCTGCCGGATGTGCTCTGCGTCGAGGCGCGTTTCGCTAACGAGGCGCTCGTCCAGTGGCTCGAGGACGCCTTGAAAGCGGGCGCGAACTGATCGCGCCGCCTCAGGGCCGGTGCTTGGGCCCCTTGCCGTGCCCGCCGGGCTTGACGGAGGCGCCGCCGTGATGGGCTTTGGGGTGCCGCCGGTGGTACTCCTCGGCGAGCAGCTTGTCCAGCTTGCGCCCCTCGGCTCGCCAGCGCATGGCCACGTCCGGCGCCACGCCATAGTACTCGTGCACGACACGCACGGCCACGAGATGGCGGCACTCCTCGTCGCTCAGGCGGAAGAGCTGCGGGTGCTTTCCGTGCTGCTTCCAGTAGCCGTACGCCCTGCCGAACGGCGGCCCCGGGCGCCCGGCCACCGGCACGAACCACACATCCACCGGGACCCCGAAGCGGATGCCGATCTCCCACCAGGCGAGCCCGCGCTGCCTGAGGGCGTAGATCGCCGCCAGATCCCGCCGCGCATGGCGCGCGATGAACAGCGCCACCGCCAGATCGTCCGGGTCGGCGAAGTGCGCATGCCACTTGCGCACCTCGTCCCGGTCGCGGTCGAAGTAGTTGGCGGAGATGGCGAGGAACAGGTCGGCCTCGTTCCCGAAGTGCACGGCGACCCCGAAATCCACGTCCACACCGGCCGCAGCGGGCCACGCCCCGAGCAGGAGCAGGCAGGCACAAGCGAACAAGGCTTTCCCACGCATGCGCTTTACCTTCCGCCCCCGTCCAGGGAGAATCTAGGTCTCCCGCGTCCGCGCGCAAGCAGCCGCCGGAGCTCGGGGTCCGCGGGCGCTCCATGATCGGATCTCCCTCCGTTCCCAGGATTTTCGGCGTGGGGGGCCTGCACGCCGGCGTGGGCAAAACCGCCCTCGTCTGCCGCTTGCTGGAAGCGCTTCCCCACTGGGGGGCGCTGAAGACCTCCCCCTTGGCTCCGGGCGGTCCCCCGTTCGAGCTGCTCGATGGGCGCGAACGGCTGTGCGAACCGGGCAGCGACACCGCCCGTTACCTCGCAGCCGGGGCGGCGCGGGTGCTGTGGCTGCGCTACACGCCCGAGGGCCTCGGCGCGGGGCTCCAAGCGGCGTGGGAAGCTTTCGGCCCCGCGCTGGGCGGGGTGGTGGTGGAGGGCAATAGCTGGACCCAAGGGCAGCGGCCCGAGCGATTCCTGCTGCTCGGGCGCGTCCCCCTGCGGGAGATCAAACCCTCGGCGCGGCGCGCCGCCGCCCTGGCGGATCTCGTGGTCCTCAACCGCAGCCGCCGCGACGCGGCAGAACTCGTGCTGCGCTCCGCGAGGGCCCTGGCGGGCGCCGTGGGAGGCCACCCTTGGATCGCCGACCTGAGCGACCCCCGCGAGCCGGGCTGCGCCGCGCTCGTGGAACGCGTCCTCACCTGGGCTCGACGGCGACCATGAAGCTCGCCGCGCGGTCGAGTTCCCGGTGCACGTCCTCGAAAGTCAGCGTGTAGTAGGAGTGGCGGCCGGGCTTGACCGGCAGAAGCTTGCTGCCGCCGCTCGCCACACCGAGCAGCTGGCCCTCCTCGTCGAGCACCGCGAAGGCGATCCCGAAGCGCTCCGGGCTCTGGCCCGTGTTCGTCAGGCGCACCTCGACGTGCCAGCGATCGTCCCCGCCCAGCATCCGGCGGCCGAGCGAAGCGGACCGGTAGAAGCGGACGTGATCGAGCCGCAGCCCCGCCGTCACCTCGGCGCCGATCTCGAGCCTCACCCCGGGCTTGAACTTGTAGGTCCGCGCGAACAGCTCGCCCGCTCCGCTGGGGAACGCGGCCGCGACGATCCACACGAGCACGACGGCCAGCCCCGCCTGCTTCATGGGCCTTCTTCCTCCTCTCCCGCGCGCCACAGCCCGCCGCGGCCTCCTCGTTTGAGCACGAGCCTGATCTCCCGGATCGCCGCCGCGCGATCCACGCCCTTGACCATGTCGTAGAGGGCCAGGCACGCGGCCGCGGTCGCCGTCAGCGCTTCCATCTCCACACCCGTCACGGCCCGGGCTCGTACGCGCGCTTCGACGCGCACCCGCCCCCCCGGTTCGTCCAGAGCGAAATCCACAGCCACGTGATCCAGGGGGATCGCGTGGCAGAGGGGTATCCACTCCGCGGTTCTCTTGGCGGCCTGGATGCCGGCGATGCGGGCCACCGCCAGAGCGTCGCCCTTCGCGAGACGGTTTCCCTGGAGCGCGGCGAAGGCCTCGGGCCCGAGCTGCACGATGCCGCGCGCGACAGCCTCCCTGGCGCTCACCCCCTTGGCCCCCACGTCCACCATGCAGGCTCGCCCCGAGGCGTCGGCGTGCGTCAGTCGCTCGGCGGGTTGGCGCTTGCGCGGCATCCGGTGCGAGGTTACATGAGCGGGCGCCAGGGCACAAACAAGGGACTCAGGAGGGCTTGCGTGCCGCCGCGAGCCACGCCTCCCAGTCCTCGGCCCGGTTGAGGTTCGCGAGCTGCCGATCCAGGTCGAAACCGGCAAGCTCGGCCGGGCCCAACCGCCGGACGCGCAGCTCCGCGAGCAGCCCCCGCACCTTGAAGCGGCCCGCCGCCACAGCCTCGCACACGGTCGCTTGCGCCGAGCGGCGCCAGAACGCGACGAGCGGATGATCGCGCCCGGCGGGGTCGGTCGGCAGGACCAGGTCCTCTTCCCCGGTGGCCGCCTCGGCCAGCCGGGCGAGAAGCGGGGTCTCCACACCGGGGTAATCGCAGGCGAGCACCAGCAGATCGGCCCGACCCGTGGCGGCGAACGCTGCGGCGAGCCCCGCAAGTGGCCCCCGCCCCGCAGGCGGCGCGTCCTCCACCGCATCGAACCGGGGGGCGGGGTTGGCCTGCCCCGGCCCGACGCTCACGAGCACCGTGCTGCAAAGCGGCATCAGGGCCCGCGCGGCGCGCTGGGCCAGATTCAGCGCCCCCAACGACAGCTCCGCTTTCCGGCCCCCGAGGCGCCGCCCCTCCCCTCCCGCCAGGACGAGCCCGATCCGCTGCGGCACGCCGCGATTCTACCCGCGTCCCCGGCGCGCGCGAAGCGCAGGCTAGAATCCGCTCCCGTGGAACGCCTGATCCTCTTCGCCAAATACCCCCGGCCGGGCCGAGTCAAAACGCGCCTCGTGCCTCCCCTCACCCCCGCCCAAGCGTGCGCGCTCTACCGCGCCTTCCTCCAGGATCAGCTCGCGTTCGTCGGCTCGCTCGCCACCTCCCGGCGCCAGGTCGAGCTCTGCCTGGACGAGCCAGGCGAGCTTCCCGGCGCGCTCCGGGACCTGGCCACCCGGATGCGGCGCAGCTTGCAGCAGGGTGCCGACTTGGGCGAGCGCATGCGGCGCGCCGTCGAGCGCGCCCTCGCGGAGGGCGCCCAGGCGGTCGTGATTGTCGGCGCGGATGCTCCGACCCTCCCTCGCAACCGTGTCCTCGCAGCCTTCCGTCGCCTGCGCGAGGGGGCCGACGCCGTGGTCGTGCCCGCGGCGGACGGCGGCTACGTCCTCGTGGGTGTCCGGGGAGCGTGCGGCGTGCTGTTCGAGGGGATCGGCTGGGGCGGGGAGGGCGTGCTCGCCGCGACGCGGCTGCGAGCCCGGCAGGCCGGGCTGGACCTCCACGAGCTCGGCCCGTGGTACGACGTGGACGTGCCCGAGGACTTCCGACGCCTGCGCCGCAGCCTGCGCCTGCACCCGCAACGGGCGCCCGCCACCTCCCGCGCGTTCGCGAATCTGGCCTTGCCGCGCGAAGGCGTGCTATAGTGGCCGTGCGGCAAGGGCCGCACCGTCCCACCGCTGTTACCGGTTGACGGAATGCACTCCAAGGACGTATGGAGTTGTCGTCCCTCATCGTGGGTCTGCAGCGGGCCCGCCGCGGATCCACGCGCCGCAAGCGGCACTCCCAGGAGGAACCATGACTGAGCATCGGAATCGTGGTCGACGTCACATCCGCGCCGGCCGGGAGGAACGCCCCCGGGGCGCTCCCGGGGCCTTCGCCGAACCCGAGCCGGATCCGACGGAGGCCGACGTGGCCGTGGCGGAAACCCCGTCCGCCGGCGCCGTGGATCTCAACTCCCTCTACAAGATGAGCCACCAGGAGCTCCTCGAGGCCGCGCGCACCCTCGAGATTCGCAACGCCGCCTCGATGCGCAAGCAGGACCTGATCTTCGAGATCATGAAGGCCCAGTCCGAGCGCAGTGGGCTCGTCTTCGCCGAGGGGGTCCTCCAGGTCCTGCAGGACGGCTACGGCTTCCTGCGCCATCCGGACTACAACTACCTTCCGGGGCCCGACGACATCTACGTCTCCCCCTCGCAGATCAAGCGCTTCGGTCTCGTCACCGGCGACACGGTCTCCGGGCAGGTCCGCCCGCCGAAGGACGACGAGAACTACTTCGCCCTGATCAAGGTCCTCGCCGTCAACTTCGACGACCCGGAGCGCATCCGCGACCGCGTTTTCTTCGACAACCTCACGCCGCTCTACCCGAACGAGCACTTGCGGCTGGAGACCGACCCCACGAACCTCTCGGGCCGCATCATGGATCTGCTGACCCCGATCGGGAAGGGGCAGCGCGGGTTGATCGTCGCACCGCCCCGCACGGGCAAGACGATGCTCTTGCAGTCCATCGCCAACTCGATCGCGCGCAACCACCCCGAGGTGTTCCTGATCGTGCTGCTGATCGACGAGCGGCCCGAGGAGGTGACGGACATGCAGCGCTCGGTCCAGGGCGAGGTCGTGGCCTCCACCTTCGACGAGCCGGCGCAGCAGCACATCCACGTCGCCGAAATGGTCATGGAGAAGGCGAAGCGCCTCGTGGAGCACAAGAAGGACGTGGTGATCCTGCTCGACAGCATCACGCGCCTGGCCCGGGCCTACAACACCGTCCAGCCCCCTTCGGGCAAGGTGCTCTCGGGCGGCATCGACGCCAACGCGCTCCAGCGCCCCAAGCGCTTCTTCGGAGCCGCGCGCAACCTGGAAGAAGGCGGCTCCCTGACCATCATCGCCACGGCGCTCATCGACACCGGCTCCCGCATGGACGACGTGATCTTCGAGGAGTTCAAGGGCACGGGCAACATGGAGCTGCACCTCGACCGGCGGCTCGTGGACCGGCGGGTGTTCCCGGCGATCGACATCGAACGCTCGGGCACGCGCAAGGAAGAGCTGCTGATGCCCAAGGATCAGCTGAACAAAGTATGGATCCTGCGCAAGATTCTGAACCAGATGTCCCTCGTGGAGGCCATGGAGCTGCTCATCGACAAGATGTCGAAGACGAAGAGCAACGAAGACTTCCTGCAGATGATGCAGAATCCCGCTTCGTGAGGGCCCCGCCTGCGCCCTAGCCGATCCGGCCCAGCCCCAGCCGCCGCCTCCACGCCGGGCGCAGGCCCTGGAGGATCGCCCGGGCTCGCTCCAGGCCCTGCGGGGGCGCCACCAGGGCGCGGGCTTCCTGCCGCGCCGCCTCGATCAACTGCGGGTCGCGGATCAGCTCCCGCAGAAAGCGCAGATCCGACAGGCCGTGCTGCTGGGTCCCGAAGATCATCCCGGGGCCGCGCACCTCCAGATCCTTCTCCGCGATCTCGAATCCGTCGTGGGTGCGGGCGAGCAACTCGAGCCGTTCCCGGGCCTGGGGCGAGGCCTCCTCGCTCATCACGAGCGCGCAGAAGGAGCGCGCCGCCCCCCGCCCCACGCGCCCGCGCAACTGGTGGAGCTGCGAAAGCCCGAAGCGGTCCGCGTGCTCCACGACCATGACCGTCGCGTTGGGCACGTCCACCCCCACCTCCACGACCGTGGTGCTGACGAGGATCGGGATCCGGCCCTGGACGAAGCCCCGCATCACGCGCTCCTTGGCCTCGCCTGGCATGCGACCGTGGAGCAGGCCCACGGGCACGTCGGGGAACACCTCGCGCTGGAGCTCCCGCGCCAGGGTGGTCGCCGCCCGCAGGTCGCTCTTTTCCGTCTCCTCCACCAGGGGCACGACGACGTAGGCTTGCCGGCCCGCGGCGAGCGCCTCGCGCACGCGGGCGTAGACGAGCCCGCGCTCCGGCTCGCTGTAGACCCGGGTTTCCACCGGCTGCCGGCCCGGGGGCAACGCGTCGATCACCGAGACGTCGAGGTCCCCGTAGAGCGTCAGCGCCAGCGAGCGCGGGATCGGGGTGGCGGTCATCACCAGCAGGTCCGGGTGCGCGCCCTTGCGCACGAGGGCCTCGCGCTGCAGGACGCCGAAGCGGTGCTGCTCGTCCACTACGACGAGACCCAGGCGCCGGAACTCCACGCCGCGCTCGAATAGCGCGTGGGTACCGATCAGGAGTTGGATCTGCCCGCGCGCCAGCTCGCGCAGGATGCGCTCGCGCGCCGCCCCGCGCACCCCGCCCGTGAGCAGGGCCACCCTGTAGTCCGCGCCCTTGTCCTCGAACAACCGGGCGATGTTCCGGTAATGCTGCTCCGCCAGGATCTCCGTCGGCGCCATCAGCGCCCCCTGGTAGCCGTTCTCTACCGCCACGAGCAGCGTCAGCAGCGCGACGATGGTCTTGCCCGAGCCCACGTCTCCCTGCAACAGTCGCGTCATCGGCCGCGGCGCCCGCAGGTCGGCGCCGATCTCTCGCAACACCCGCTTCTGAGCTTCCGTGAGCTTGAAGGGCAAGAGTCGGGCCAGCTTCGTGCGCAGCGCGTCGGTGACCTCGTAGGCCGTGCCGCGGCCGCGGGCCTCGAGACCGCGCCGGTAGGCGATGAAGGCGAGCTGGAGCAGGAAGGCCTCTTCGAAAGCGAGGGTGCGGTGGGCGGGCGTCGTGCCCGCCGCGAGCGCTTCGAGGTCCGCGCCCTCACCCGGAAAATGGAGTTCCCGCAGCGCCGCGAGCCGATCCAGCAGACCCTGCCGCTGGAGGGTCGCGGTCGGCACGTAGCTCGCGAGCCCCTCGGCCTCCGCCAGACGCAGAGCCTGGTACATCAGGGTCCGCACGCGGCGCGAGGTCAGCTCCCCCAGCTTGCGGTAGACGGGGACGATGCGGCCGGTGTGGATCCCCTCGGCGTCGGGCTCGTCGAGGAACTCGTAGTCCGGGTGCTCCAGCACGAGATCGCCGCGGTAGCGGTCTTCCACGGGCCGGCCGAAGAGCACCACGCGCCGGCCGGGAAGGAAAACGCGGGCCAGGTAGGCTTGATTGAACCAGCGCACGCGCAGCCGCCCCGTGGCGTCGGCGACGATGGCCTCGAAGACATCGAGCCCGCGGCGGCGCGTGGGGACGGTGCGGGCGCGGAGCACCTCGACCTCGAGCGCACTCTCGCCCGCGCCGGGTACGAGTTCGCAAACCCGCCGGAAGCGCCGCCGGTCCTCGTAGCGGAAGGGCAAGACGTAGAGCAGATCCTCGACGGTGGCGAGCCCCAGGCGCGCCAGGGCACCGGCGCGCTGCGGCCCCACGCCCCGGAGAAAACGAAGCGGCGCGCGCGCGGAGGCGGGGCCGGGCGAGATCGGCCGGCTCATGGCGGGCATTATCCCGGATTTCCCGAACTTCGCCTACCCGCGGGGCCGCCCTCGGCCTCGCCCCTCACGCCGCGGGCGCCGGGAGGCCCGAGCGCCGCGCCACGAGCCCCACGCCGATGAGGAGCAAGACCGCGGCGGGCAGGAGCATCGGGGAAGGGATCTCGCCGAAGAGCCAGGCCGCATAGAGCGTCGCCAGCACGGGCTCGCCCAACACCGCGAGGTTCACCGGCAGGGCGCGCAGCCGGCGCACCGCCCAGTTCAGCAACCCGTGCCCGCAGAGATTGGGCCCGAGGGCCAGCAAGAGAAGCCAACCCCACGTGGGGCCCGAGAACCCGGCGAGGGGCACACCGGCGGCGAGGGCGACGAAAAGCACACCTGCCGCCGCCACGCTGTTGACGAACCACAGATACGGCACGAGGCCCACCCGTTCCCGCACGCGCCTGCCCAGGACGAAGTAAAGCGCCGCCGTCGCGGCACCCGCGAGCGCGAGGGCGTCCCCGATCCAGGCTCGGCCCCCGACGCTCAAGTCCGCGCCGCTCAATCCCACCACTCCGGCGAAGGCGAGCAGCGTGCCCACCCAGGCCTCGCCCCCGGTGCGCTCTCCCAGCAGCCGCGGCGCGAGCCAGGCGGTGAACAGGGGCTGCGTCGAGACGAGCAGCACCGAGGAGGCCACGCTCGTGTAGGCGAGCGAGGCGATCCAGGTGGCGAAGTGCAACCCCAGGCAGAGCCCTGCCAGAAGCGCCGCCAACCCCCCGCGAAACAGCGCCTCGCGCCGCAGGCCCCACGGCGCGAGAAGGAGGCTCGTCAGCGCCAGCCGATAGAAGGCGATGGCGAGGCTCGGGGCCTCGGCCAGGCGCACCAGAATCGCCGCCCACGATATCGCCGCCACGGCCACGAGCAAGCCTGCCGCGGCCGAAAGTCGCCCGCCCGCTCCCCTGCGGCGCCTGGGGCTCATTGGATGTGTTCGATCAGTTCCTGGAGCGTGGGGGTCGTGTCGGGCAGGCCCTCGTGGATGCGCCCCTGGCGGCAAAGCTCCCTCAGCGCCGCCACACAGACCGGGTCGAACTGGATGCCGGAGAAACGCTCGATCTCCTCCATCGCCGCGGCCACCGAGACCTTGCGCCGGTAGATCCGATCCGTGGTCATCGCGTCGAAGGCATCCCCGACGTGAATGATGCGCCCCAGCAGCGAGATCGCCTCCCCCTGGAGCCCGTCGGGATACCCCGAGCCGTTCCAGTACTCGTGGTGCTGCAGGATGCCCGGGATCACGTCCTTGAGGGCCGGGATATGGGCCAGCATCTTCGCCCCGGCCGTCGTGTGCGTCTTCATGATCTCGAACTCTTTGCGGCTGAGCTTGGTCGGTTTCTTCAAGATCGCGTCCGGAATGGCGATCTTGCCCACGTCGTGCAAAATCGCCGAAAGCAGCAGGGGCTCCATCTCCGCCCGCGACAGCGCCCGCTCCTGGCCGACGAGCAGCGCCACCCGGGCCACGCGCAGCGAATGCCCGTGGGTGTAGGAGTCCTTCGCGTCCACCGCTCCCGCCATGGAGACGATGATGTTGAGGAACATCGAGCGCACGTCGCGCTCGAGGCGGGCGTTCTCGATGAAGATCGCGGCCTGGGAGGCCAGCGCGTAGAGCAGCTTCTGCTCGCTCGTGCTCAAGCGCGGGGCCCGCGCCGCAAAGTCGAGCTCGATGCCTCCCACCAGCGCCTCCTTGGCCACCATCGGCACGAACAGCGTGCCCCGCTGGGGATCCTCGTACATGCCGATGCCGAAGCTATCGCTCGCCGTCTCCAGGCGCGGCAGCTTGTCCGAAATGCGGTACCGCTCGCCCACCCGCGGCCCGCGGGTCCCGTTGTAGCCGAGGGCGCCGCGCACCTCGAGGATGCCCTGGGCGGGATCGAGGAGCAGGATCGCCCCGCGGCGGCAGCGGCCAGCGATCAAAGCCTGCCGCAGGATGACGTCGAGCTCGTCGTCCACTTTGAAGGGCGAGATGATGGCGGAGCCGATGCCGAACATCAGCTCGATGTAGAACTCGCCGAGGCGGCGGCTCGCCTCGAGGGCCTCTCGGGTGCGCAGGTGCGCGCGGATGCGCGCCACCAGTTCCTTGGTAAAGAAAGGCTTCGCCAGATAGTCGTCGGCACCCGCCTCGAAACCCGCGAGCTTGTCCTTCAGCTCGTTGCGCGACGAGAGAAAGACGATGGGAATCTGGGCCAGGGCCGGCTCGGCCCGCAGCCGGCGACACACCTCGTAGCCCTCCAGCGAGGGCAGATCGGTCTCGAGCAGCACGAGGTCCGGCCGCTCGTCGCGCGCGCGCTCGAGGGCCGCCTCGCCGTCCTCGGCGAGGAGCACGCTGAAGCCCTCCGCCTCGAGTTCCTCGCGCAGCACGTTGCGCAGCACGGGCGAGGCGTCGGCCACGAGCACCGCCCGACGCTCCAGAGCTTCGCGCTCCACCGCCGTTGCCGCGCGCGGGTGTCCCTTCTCGAGCAAGCCCAGCTTCCCCGCCCCCGGGGCTAATCGTAGGGACGGGGAACGCGCCGGGCAAGCGCCCACGAGCCAGGGGCGGCCTCAAGGGAGAGGGGCGTAGAGTGCCACGAGAACCGCCATGCCCCACAGCACGACGTTCCACAGGAAGGGAGGGTCGGAGAGCACGAGGGCTGTGGGATTGTCCCCCTCGCCCCGCTGGTGCACGAGATACAGATAGCGGAAGATGCCGAAAAGGACGAAGGGAATCGTCAGGCCCAAGTAGTGGGTCCCGAGTTTCTCCGCCACCTCCGGCGACAACGCGTACAGCGAATAGGCCAGCACCGTCGAGGACGTGACGACGGCGATCATCTGATCCAGGAACGGCAGCGAGTACTCCCGCAGGATCGGCCGGTGGCCCTGGGCCCCGGCGAGCTGCACGATTTCTTGGCGGCGCTTGACGAAGCCCAGGAAGAGCGCCACGAGGCCCGTGCACAGCACGAGCCAGCGCGACACCTCCACTCCGAGCACCACGGCGCCAGCCCAGGCCCGCAGCAGAAACCCCGTCGCGACCACCATCACGTCGAGAATCACGACCTGCTTCAACAGCAACGAGTACGCGAGGTTGAGCAGGACGTAGGCCGCCGCGACGCCGGCGAAGGCGGGACCGAGGGCTAAGGCTCCCACGAGACCCACGCCGGCGAGCCCCAGGGCCAGGCCCCCGGCCCATCCCGCCGGCAGCGCGCCCGACGCTACGGGACGCAGGCGCTTGACCGGGTGCAGGCGGTCCGCCTCGCGATCCACCACATCGTTGACGAGATAGACGGCCGAGGCCACAGCACAGAAAACGACGAAGGCCGCCACCGTGCGCGCCACGGCGGCGGGCTCGCCCAGCCGCTGCGCGAAGACGAGCGCGGCGAAGACGAAGACGTTCTTCGCCCACTGCTCGGGGCGCAACGCGCGCACGACGACGCCCGCTCGGTTCACGGCCGCACCCTCCGCTCGGCAGGCCGCCGGCGCCGCGCAGGGCGCGGCGCGG
>JBBIHH010000050.1:0-13240 GCA_037447115.1 Acidobacteriota bacterium | reverse complement strand
GCGAGGGCTCCAGTTCCTCGCGCGCCTTCTGCACGAGCCAGCACGCCGCGGGAAGCGGCAGCCCCCCGGCGCGCACCAGGGCTCCCGGCTCGGCGCGCGCCAGGCTCCCCAGCGAGTGGTAGCCGGCGTCCCACAGGCGCAGGGCCACACCCGCGCTGGCCCCCGCGCGCTCCACGAGCCATCGAAGCTCTTCCATGGCCGGCGACCCTCGACTACCATAAGGGCAACGTGGCTACGGGGTCAAGGTGGGAACGGTGCGCTCGTGCGCTCGTTTCAATGCTGCGGGCCCGGCGCGCAGCGCCGCACGATTGGACCCCCTCGGCCCGCAAGAAGGAGGAGCGTGAAATGCGACCGCGAAGGTTGAGTACGGTGTTCGTCGGCTCGACGGTCCTGCTCTCGTCGCTGGCGGCGAGGGCGGCAGCGGAAGAAGAGCTCTGGTTGCACATCCACGTCCGGGAGGCCGAGGACCGGGATCAGATCGAGGTGAACCTGCCGTTGCGGTTTCTCGAGCAGCTCCTGGCGCACGAGGCGCTGCAGGGCAAGCTCACCCTCGGTGGGTTCCCCGAGCTTCAGGATCTGATCGAGGCCGTCACCGCCGCCGCGGACGGAGAGTACTTCAACGTCAAGACCGACGAGGAGCACGTGCGCGTGGTCAAACAAAAGGACACCTTGTCGGTGTTCGTGGACGACGGCGAGGAACGCGTCCGGGCCGAGCTTCCGCTGGAACTCGCTACGGCGCTCGCCGGCAGCGGGGAGAACGGGCTCGACCTCCGGGCGGCGCTGAAGTCGCTCCAGCGGCACGCGGGCCGCGAACTCGTGCGCATCGAGAGCGAGGACGAGCTGGTGCGCATCTGGGTGGACACCAAGGCCTCGACCAAGTGACGGAGGGTGCTCCGCCGCCTTTCCTCCGCGGCCTGCGCGTGGTCCTGCAACCGGTCGCGCATTCGCGGGCCGTGGCGGCGGCGACCCCCGCGTGGCGCCAGGCCCGGAAGGCGGGGTTTCCGCATCGCGCAAGCGCGCTACGCTTTGGGGGTGAGGCTCGGGCGAGGTCTCGTGTGCTGCGTCTTGATCCTCGCCGTCGCGCTGACGCTCCGCAGCGCCGCGGCCGAGGAGCGGGGGGACCCTCCCGGGCAGCCGCCCGAGGACTGGCACCGGGCCCTGCTTCGCGACACGCGCTACATTTTTTCGAAACGTGCCTGGCTCGATCCCCCCGTCCGGCGCTTGGCGCTGAGCGGCGCGCTGGGCGGGGTCGCGCTCTACCCCGCGCGTCAGGAGCTGCGGGAGTGGGTCCAGGAGCATCGATCCCCTTCGCGCGCGCGCTTCTTGTCGCGGGCGAGGCGCATGGGGCACGGCGCCACGCCGCTCGGGATCGCGGCGCTGTGTTTTGGCGCCTCGCTGGCGACCCGAAACGCCAGGGAACGCGAGACGGGATGGCTCGTGCTGGAGTCGGCGGCGTTCGCTGCGGCAGGATCCCTCGCCGGCTCCTTCGTCCTGGCGGCGGAGCGGCCCAGGGACGGGCGGGCGGTGCGCGTCTTCGACGACGGGCGCGGGATATCGCTCGACGCGGCACTCGCCGCATCCATCGTGTCGCCGCTGCGGCATCAGTACCTGAGCGCGCGCGCCGGCGAGGGACCGTGGCGGCGGACGTGGAAACGGGCTCTGGCGGGACTGCTGTACGCGGGCGCCGGACTCGTCGCTTACCAGCGCATGGACGCCGACGCCCACTGGGCTCCCGACGCTTGGCTGGGGACGGCCACCGGGTTGGTCATGGGAGAGCTCGCGGTCCGCGCGCGGCGGAGCCGCGCGGCCAGCCCCCAACCCGCTCCCACCGGGACAGCACACCACGAAGGCAGGCTCGCCCCCGAAGACCGTGGCCCCCTCGGACACTGCGGGACTAGGTTCGAGGAGCGATGCGACCCCTGATCGCCCTCCTGGGGTTGGGGCTCTGGATTTCCGGGCTCTGTGCGGCGGCCGAGGTGCCCGAGTGGGAGCGCGCCGTCGAGGCCGCCCGCGCGGCCGAAGCCGCGGGGGACATGGCCCGAGCGCTCGAGGCCTGGAGCCAGGCGCTCGCGGAGGCGCGTCGGCCTCCGGCAGCTCCCCTGCTCGTGGCGCAGGCGCTCGAGGGTCTCGCCGCCGCCCACTTCCGTCTGGAGCAGCGAGCCGAAGCGGAAGCGGCCTACCTGGAAGCCATAGCGGCGTGGGAGCGGGCGGTGGGTCCGAGGCAGCCCCGGCTGGGCGTGCCGGTGAACAATCTGGCCGTGCTGCTGCTCCAGCAGTGCCGGGTGGAGGAGGCGCGACCTTGGCTGGACAGGCTCCTGGAGCTCTGGCCCGCCGAGGACCGCGATCGCCGGCAGGATCGGAGCGCGGCCTTCCTTTCGGCCGCCACGCTTCTGCGCCGTTGCGGGCAGGCGAGAGCTGCCGCGCACTACGAGGCCCAGGTCCAAGCGCGCGAACGCTGAGACCGGGCGCACGCCCCGCTCACGGACCCTCTTGCCCCGTCTCCGGATCGAGCGTCAAGGAACCGAGCCTCAGGCTCCGCACCGCCCGGAGTTCCCGTACGGGAGTGAGCACGCGGGGATCCCCCGCGTCTGCCACCATCACGCCAAGGCCCAACGCGAACCCCGCGCGATCCTGAAGCGCCACCAGTTGGCCGTGGCGCGCGGGAGCGTGGGCTGCGCCGTAGCGCGGGAGATCTTCCGGAAGCCGGTGGATCTGTGCGTTCTCGAAGTAGCGCCGGAACAGCTCCCGGCGCCGCTCCGCGCGGGCCTCGGCGCTCCACCTCTGCACCGCAGCGTTGACCGGGAGCACCACGAGCGGCCAGCGGCCATCGCGTCGCAGTGGGTCGACGATCGGATCGAGCTCGCTGCTGCGCGCAAAGGCGACAACGAGAGAGGGCTGCAACAGCTCCACCTTCCAGTGCTTGAGCTCCACGCCCCCGTGGAAGGGGTCCACGAAGCCCGTCGTGTCGGTGACGACCATCCCCGCCCCCATCCTGAGCGCCTCCTCCCTCAGACGCAGAACACCCACCAGCGTGGGCAGCATGTGGCCGCGAGGCGAGGTGGCACCGACGAAGAAGCTCGCGCGTCGTTGCGGGATGGGGCGCCCCAGCCCGTCGAGCAGGGCCACGGTCATCGCGGTGGGCGGCCCGAGCGTGGCCTGCCCCATATCCCCGTCGAGCCAGGCCACGGCCTCGCCCGCCCTGGCGCTCTCTGTGGCGAGCCAGGACGCGAAGGTCGTCTTGCCCGTATCGGCCGCACCCAGGACGAGGATCGTCCCCCGCCGCCGCCGCGCGAGTAGCTGCTGCCACGCAGCCGGCGCGTGGATCTCGACCGTCGCCCCTTTCATCGGGCGCGGTCAGCTCTCCTGCCGAGAGTCACTCGAGGCCGCACCATCCCCTCGCAGCGGCACCTCGAGGTCGTGACCACCGACCCGGATCCTCAGCAGACCCTCGGGCGGTGCGCCTTCTCCGGCCCACCGGACGCGCAACCGGTAGTGACGCGGCCCCGTGCGCTCCGCCTCCACCCTGAAACCTTCGGGGTGCGCTTCGAACTCAGGGGCCGGAGCTTCCTCCCCCGCCGCCACCACCACCAGCAGCTCCCCCTCGAACGGGCCCCCCGGTGTGGCGGGCGCGAGCCGCACGACCTCGGGGCTGACGCGCACCGGAGGTCTCACGTACACGAAAACAGGGATGGCGATCTCGGGTTCGCGCTGCAGGCCGGTGCGGAAGCGGATCGTGGCCCGGCTGGCCCCGAGGGGAGCCGTCTCGGCGATCCGTGCCTCGAGCACCCAGTCCCCCGCGGCGGCGACCGCGCTGCCCACGGCTTCGGCCTCGCGGGCCGGACGGAGGGCGACATGCAACCACGGTTCGCTGGCCTGGAGCTCGTGGGGTCGCAGGACCCCCTCCTCCGTCGGATCGCGCTGGATGAGGAGGCGCCCCTCGGGCTCGGAGCGGCGCCCGCGCCCGAGACGCAGGGCACGCTCCGGAAGCAGACGCACGCTCCCCCGCACCTCGAGATTGATTTGCAGCTTGACCATCGCCCGGCGCGGATCGTTGGTCTCGAGAATCACCCACCGCGATTGCGCGCCCTCGAGCTGGCTCGTGTCCACGTGGACGACGACCTCGCCCCTCCCCCCGGGAGGGATGGCCTCGTCGAACGAGGCCACGGCACATCCTCAACCGGGATCCGCTTTCAGGATACGCAGCACCGCGTCGCCCGCGTTGCTCAGGGCGAAGCGGACCTCCACGTTCTCGCCGCGCACCACCTGGCCGAGCTCGTGCACCTCGGGCTCGATCAGGAGCCTCGGGCCCGCAGGGGAGGGTTGCACCCCCGTCCCGAGGAAGGCCAGCGCCAGCACGACCCACACGCGACCCCGCGCCATGCGTCTCGACCCTCCCCTCCCGCGCGCCGCACGCGGGAGTCAGCTTCCAGGATCGTAGCGCACGGTGGGCGCGAAGACGACCGTCCCGTCCCGCAGCTGGAAGGCAAGGTCCACCGGAAAGTCCAGCGTGACGGTAACCGCGCCGCCCTCCTCGACCAGGATCTCGGGGAACCCTTCCACGGCCACCGCGAAGGGACCCTCGAAGCTCACCTCGCTGCCGTCGGTGAGCACCACCCGCGCGCGCTCGAGGGTCACGCGCATGGCGTCGTAGCGGCCGGCAGGAATGGGGCTCGAGGCGATCGTCGCCATGTTGCCGTTCACGAGAACCGTCAGCTCGATGGTGGGCGCTCCACCGAGATCCACCGGCACCCACACCCCGGTCGCGGCGTCGCGCAGCTCGAGCGCCCCGACGGTGACGTGCGCTTCGGCGATCCAGGGCGCGGGAGCATCGTGCACCCGGACCGTGAGCTGCCCGGCGTTCGCCGGTTCCAGGACCTCGGAAGAAGATGCACAGCCCAAAGCGACAGCCGTGTACAAAAGCACGATCCCGAGGATCCGCCATCGGGTCCATGGCCTCATGGCAGCCTCCCTGTCCGCATCCATCTTCGCCGGGGTCGAGCAAAACTCGAGCCAAAAAAAATCGCCCGCGGCACCGCGCTTGAACCGGCGGAAGCACGAGATCGTGATCCGCGATGACGCTCCGTCGGCTCGGTCCCATGAGTTATCCTAGCCGCATGGAGCGGACGGAAGCGCCGCCCGATCGTGCAAGGGCTTGTGCGGGGGGTCCAGCCGATCCGCGACGCGGATGCAGGCCGGCCCCCAGCCGAGGGGGCCGGGAGTGGCAGCGATGCCCTCGAGCACGGTCGAAGACTACCTGAAGTGCATCCTGCTGGAGCAGGAGCGCCTCGGGGAGGACTTGGTCCCGACCGGCCAGGTGGCGACGGCGCTGAACGTCCGCCCTGCGACGGCGACGGCGATGATGAAGGCACTCGCCGACGCGGGCCTGGTGCACTACGAACCCTACGCGGGCGTGCGCCTCACGGGCGCCGGCCAGCGGCTGGCGAAGAGGGTGCTCCGCCGGCACCGGCTGTTGGAGCTGTTCCTGGTGCGGGTCATGGGGATGAGCTGGAGCGAGGTGCACCGCGAGGCGGAGGTGCTCGAGCACGCGGTCTCCGAGACTCTGATCGAGCGCATGGACGCGATGCTGGGCCATCCTTCCGCGGATCCTCACGGCGATCCCATCCCCACGGCCGGCGGCGAGGTACCCGGGGAGGCGGCCTTGCCGTCGCTTCGCGACTGCCCGCTCCAGGCGCGCGCACGGGTGGTGCGGGTGAAGGATCAGCGCAGCGAGTTCCTCCAGCTGCTCGAGACGCACGGGGTGATGCCCGGGCGCATCGTGCGCGTGCGCCGCCGTGACGAGGTGGCGGAAACGATGGAGCTCGAAACGGAGGGGGGGCCGTCGCTCAAACTCGGTCTGCACGCAGCGGCGCGCATTCAGGTGGAACCGCTCGATCCGGGGTAAGGGTGGACGGAGGACAGGTGCCATGCAGCTGCAGTGGTGGCAGGCGGCAGGCATGATCGCCCTCGGTGTGGTCGTCGGCGTCGGTGCGAGCTTCACCGGGCTCGGGGGAGGCTTCTTGATGGTTCCGCTTTTGATCTTCATGGGCTCGACACCGCAGCGAGCCGTGGGCACGTCCTTTCTGGGGATCCTGATCATCAGCGTCAGCGCCCTCGTCGCCCACGGACGCCTGGAGCACGTGGACTACCGGCTGGGCCTCCTGTTGGGTCTCGGTGGCGTCGTGGGCGCCCAGTTCGGCGCGCGGTGGCTGGAAGGTGTGAGCGCGCCTGTCTTCAACAAATTGTTCGCCTTCGTGCTCGCGGCCCTCGCGCTGCGCCTGTTCTTCCACCGATGAGCTTGCACCCGGCGGCGCACGGCGCGGTCCTGGGAACGGTCGCCGCGCTGGGGGTGGCGTGCGCGCCACCGCCGGCCGCGGAAACGAAGGATCCGCCGCCCGAGGTCCGCGCCGTGCCGGCGCCGGTCGCAGGGCGCCCCTGGAGCCACACGACGCTCGGCCGCGGGGAGACGCTCGCGCGGGCCCTGGCGCGCGTTCAAGCGAGCGACGCCATCGCTGCCGGCTACGCGGCCGCGCTGGCCGAGCGGATCGACCTGCGCCGCCTGCCTGCCGGAACGGGTCTGGCGGTCTCGCGCGACACCGAGGGACGCGTCGTCGCGCTCGCCCTGCGTTACGGTCCGGCCCGAGACTACCTGCGCGTGACCACGACGCCCGCCGGAGGCACCGAGGTCGAGGCACGACCCCTGCCATTGCGCCGCGAGGTGCGCCGCTTGAGCGCGCGCGTGGACACGACGGTCGCCGAGGCGTTGGCAACCGCCGACGCGGAGCTCGGGGGCGCGCTGACCCTGGCCTTCTCCGAGATCGTGCAGTGGGACGTGGACTTGTTCGTGGATCCCCGCCCCGGCGACACGATACGCGTGGTCTACGAGGTCCTGCGCCTGGGCGAGGTCCCCGAGGACCTCCCTCCCTTCGGCGACGAGCCCTGCGCGGCGGGGGAAGTGGTGGGATTGGGGCGCATCCTGGCCGCGGCCTACCTCGGCGAGCGGCAACGGGTCGAAGCGTACTGGGTTTCCTGGGACGCCGAGAACGGTGGCTACTACGACGGCCGGGGGCGGGCGCTGCGGAAAACGTTTCTGCGCGGCCCCCTCAACTACCGCCGTGTCAGCAGTCGCTTCGCCCACCGCCGCCTGCATCCCATCACCCGAGAGGTGATCCCGCACCATGGCGTGGACTTCGCCGCGGCCGCGGGCACGCCCGTGGTCGCCGCGGCGGACGGGCATGTCCATTTCGCGGGCTGGCGGGGCCCGCTAGGCCGCGCCGTGGAATTGCGCCACGGGGGCGGCTACCGCACGCTCTATGGCCACCTGGAGCGCATCGCGCGCGGTGTCCGGCCGGGGGTCCCGGTC
This sequence comes from Acidobacteriota bacterium, assembly GCA_037447115.1. Classification (GTDB taxonomy): domain Bacteria; phylum Acidobacteriota; class Polarisedimenticolia; order Polarisedimenticolales; family JBBIHH01; genus JBBIHH01. The sequence goes on along the minus strand of JBBIHH010000050.1, from coordinate 5,880 downwards.
AAACAGAATCAGGTCATCGGTTACGTGGGCTCCACGGGGCGGGCCACGGGACCGCACCTGCACTACGCGGTGCTCCGCCGCGGCCGCCCCATCGACCCGCTACGCATGGCCAATCCTCCTGCGGCCGCGCTGGAACCGGCCTACGGGTTCGAGCTCGCTCGCGCGCAGCGGATGTGGGGCGAGTGGCTGGCCGGCGACGCAACTGCCGGAACCCTTGCGCGCGCCGGCGAAGCCGCCCGGACACCCTGAAGCGCTTCGGGGATAATCCCCCGGAGCCCGGCGCCGAGCCGGGGAGCGCCAGGCACACGTGCGACGAGCCAACCTGGGAACGCTGCTCGACGATCTCGCCCGCGGGGGCGGGCGCGAGGCCTTCGTCCTGCGTACTCCCTACCGGCGCTTCGCCTGGAGCGCCCGGCAAACGAGAAACGCCGCGCTCTCGCTGGCGCAGCGACTACGGCAGGTAGGGCTGCGCCCCGGCGAGTGCGCCATCCTGCACGGTTCGAACAGCCCCGAGTGGTGCGCGGCCTTCCTGGGGATCGTGGCCAGCGGTGGGGTCGCGGTACCGCTCGACAGCACCGGACCGCCCGAGTTCGCGCGCAAGGTGGCCCGGCGCGTGAGGGCGCGCGCGATCGTCGCCTCGCGAAGCCAGGCGGGACTGTGGCAGACGGAGCCGGCGGTGCCGCTCGTGGTGCTCGAGGATCTCGACCCCGAACCTCCGAACCCCGAGTTCGAGCCGTACCCGGCGCGGCCCGACGAGACGGCGCAGATCGTCTTCACCTCGGGCACGACGGCCGAGCCCCGGGGCGTGGAGCTGACCCACGCGAACCTGCTCGCTCCCCTGGAGCCTTTGGAACGGGGGTTCCGCAAGCGCGAGTGGTACCTGCGGCCCCTGCTCCCGCTGCGATTGATGTGCTGGGTACCCCTGTCGCATCTTTTCGGCCAGGCTCTCGGGCTGTTCATTCCCGTTCTGTTCCGCTCCACGTCGATCTTCGTCGGTTCCCTGCAATCGGCGAGGCTGATACAGGCCATCCGGCGCGAGCGTCCCCTGGCCGTGACGACCGTACCGCGCACGCTCGCGCTCTTGCGCGACGCCCTGGAGCGGGAGCTCGAACGGCGCGGCCAGCGGGAGTCGCTCCAGCGGCGATTGCGGCGCCTCGAAGGGCGTCCCTGGTGGCGACGCGCATGGGCCGCCCGCAGGTTGCGGGCCCTGCTGCGGGGGCGGCCCCTGGCTTGGGTGGTGGGCGGCGCGGAGCTCGAGCCGGAGCTCGAGGCCTTCTTCGCGCGGGCGGGCTACCTGATCGTCCAGGGCTACGGGATGACCGAAGCCGCCCCCATCGTGGCGATCCACAACCCCCTCGGGGGACGGCTGCACACGATCGGCAAGCCGATCCGCGGCGTGGAGATCCGCATCGCGGAGGACGGAGAGCTGCTCGTGCGCGGGCCCAACGTGATGAAGGGTTACTACGACGACCCGGAGGCCACCGGTCGCGCCTTGGAGGACGGCTGGCTACGTACCGGGGACCTCGTCGAACGCGATGCCGAGGGGAGGCTCTACTTCCGCGGTCGCAAGAAAGACGTTATCGTCACCGCCTCCGGCCTCAACGTCTACCCGACCGATGTGGAGCGGACTCTCGAGGCGCTTCCTGGCGTGCGCGAGGCCGTGGTCTTCGCCGTACCCGGCGAGGCGGGTCCGGAGGTCTGGGCCGCGGTGCTCGCATCGGGAAAGGAGACCGACACCGACCAGCTGCGCCGGGAAGCCAACGCCCGCCTGGCGGCTCATCAGCGCCTGCGCCGCGTGGTCCTCTGGCCCGCGCCGGACTTCCCGAGAACCTCCACGGGCAAGGTACGCCGCGGCGAAGTCGCGGCGGCCGTGCGCTGGAGCCGGGGGGAGGCCGCCGCGGGCCGCGCGGCCATGCCGCACGTCGCGACCGTCCTGGCGCACGTTCGCGCCGATCTGGCGGCGGGCGTCGATCCGCGGGCGCGCTTGGCGGAGGACCTCGGGCTCGATTCCGTGGAAATCCTGGAGCTCTTGGGCCTGCTGGAAGAGGAGCTCGGCGTGGACATGGACGAGCGGGAGCAGGTGGGGAGCTGGACGGTGGAGGACCTGGAGCGCGCCGCGCACCGCCCGGCCCAGCCCCGGCTGCGCATCGAGATGCCCCGCTGGGGTCGCCGCGGGCCGGTGCGAGCCCTGCGTGCCGCGCTGCGCGACCTCGCCCTGCGGCCGTTCTTTTCTCTGTTCGTCAGGCTGCGCGTCGAGGGCCGCGAGGGGATCCGACAGCTTCGTGGCCCGTGGATCGTCGTGGCCAACCACACGAGCATGCTCGACGCCCCCGCTGTCCTCTTCGCGCTTGCCCGGCATCAGCGCGGCAAGCTCGCACCGGCCATGGCGATCGAAGTCCTGCCCGCGCACTTCGATCCCGCCGGTCATCCCTGGCCAGAACGGGTGCGCGATGGGCTGCTCTACATGCTGGCCGTGCTGCTGTTCCAGGCCTACCCCATGCCCCAGCGCCGCGGTTTCCGGCCCAGCCTGGAGTACACGGGCGAGCTCCTGGATGCGGGGCTCTGGCCTCTCGTGTTCCCGGAGGGCCGCATGACGCGCGACGGCAAACTGCTGCCGTTCCGCAAGGGCATCGGCCTTCTCGTCCGTGAAACCCGCGCGCCGGTCCTGCCCTTCTGGCTCGAGGGCCTGGGCCAAATCCTGGCCCCCGGCACGCGTTGGCCCCGGCGGGGCACAGCGCGCGTGCGCGTGGGCCAACCGTTCGACCCGGTGCGCCGCGCGGGCAGCGACGACCCCGCACGGCTGACCGAGGTCATCGAAGCCGCCGTTCGACAGCTCGGCGGACTCGGGGAGGATCGCTCGACACCCCGCTGAGGGCGGAAGTTCCAGGGGGCTCCTCGATAGCGGAACCTAGCGGCTCCGGGACGCCTCGGGCGACACAACTACTTCTTTCCCGTTCTTTCCCCGCGGAGTCCACCGCGAACTCAGCCGTAGAGCCACCGGAGGACCCAGCCGGCCACGGGCGTGAACAGCTTCGGAAAGACGAGCCAGGCGGCCATCAGCCCGATCCAGCCGCCCGGGCCGCGCATGGCCTCGAACGCCGGCCGCAGCCGGGGCAGCGCGCCGCCCGCGACGCTAGCGCCGTCGAGGGGCGGCACGGGGATCAGATTGAAGACGAAAAGAGCGAGGTTGAGCACGAGCACGACGGACGCCAGCCGGCCCAGGCCCTCCGACCATCCCCCGGGAACGTGGCAAACCACGAGCTGATCGAGTCGCCAGGTTTCCGCCGCTGCCGCCCACCAGCCCGTCTCGAGCCCGAAGCGCAGGATCCCGAACGCCGCGGCGGCGAGCAAGAGATTGGCTGCCGGGCCAGCGGCCGCCATGGCGGCGGCGCGCCGGGGGTGGCGCGCCTCCCAGGATGGATCGTAGGGCGCGCTGGCCCAGCCCATCATCCAACCCCCAGCGGTATAAAAGAAGGAGGCGAGCGGCACGAGCACGGCCCCCACCGGTTCCCTGCGCAGATGGGGCAAGGGATTGAGGCTCACCTGCCCCGCCCGGTAAGCGGTTTCGTCCCCGCCCCAGTAGGCGACCGCCGCGTGCGCGGCTTCGTGGCACGTCAGCGAGAGCAGAAACGCTGCGTACCACAGCGGCAGCATGGCCCACACGATGGGGTCGTCGAAACCGGCGCTCACCGTGGCTGCACCGAGAGGCTGCGCCGCTCGCCCAGCAGCTCCGCGGCTCGCTCGTAGTGGCGGCGCGCCTCCTCGAGTCGGCCTGCGGCCCGCAGTGTCAACGCGAGATTGTAGTGGGTCGCCGCGAGCCGCGGATCGAGCCTCAACGCGTCTTCCAGCACGCGCTGCGAGGCCTCCAACCGGCCCGCCTCCCGCAGGGCGCGGCCGAGATTGTTGCGCAGCGGCACCGAGCTCGGCTCCAGTTGCACCGCGCGCTCCAGGTGACGCACCGCGTCTTCGACCCGCCCCTGCTCCAGGTAGAACAACCCCACGTCGTTGTGCAGCATGACCGAGTCGGGGGCGAAGCGCAATGCCTCCAACCACGCCCGCTCGGCCGCCTCCAGGTTCCCCCGGGAGCGCTCGAGCCAGGCCCACTCCCGCAGGAGCTCCGGCCTGTCGGGCGATTCCGCCAGCAACTGTTCGAGCAGCGGCGCGGCCTCCGCGAGCGCCCCGCGCTGGCGCAGCACCTGCGCGAGATGGAAGCGCGCCAGGGCATGGCGGGGCTCGAGGTCCAAGATGGCCCGCGCTTCCGCCTCCGCCCGCTCCAGCTCGCCAGAAAGCACGAGGCACTGCAACAGGTTGGCCCGGGCCGGCGCGTAGTCGGGCGCGAGCTCCCTGGCGCGCTCGAGCAGCTCCCGGGCTTCCCGGACGCGGGCCTGGCGCAAGAGCTCGGCGCCGAGATTCCCCAGGACCTTCACGCTGCTCGGCACGACCTCGAGCGCCCGGGAAAACAACGTGGCGTCGTCCCGCCAGTCCCGGTTGCGCTCCACGGTTCTCCAGCCGGCGGCCCCCAGCACGAGCGCACCGAGCAGCGCCAGGAGCCCGCGGCCGCGCGCCAACCGCCAGACCCGAGAGGCGAGGAGTCCCGCCACCAGGCACAGGCCCACGGAGGGCAGATAGAGCAGACGTTCCGCCATGATGGTGCCGATGAGCACGACTCCATTGCTCACCAGGGCATAGGGGGCCGCGTACCAGATCCCCGCCCAGAGCGCCTGCCGCGAGCGGCGTGCCACCGCGAGCCATGCGGCCGCGACCGTCACCAGGAGCGCCAGCGCACCCAGGGCGCGCGGATCGGCTGGCGCCAGGGGGACGATGGCCGCGTAGGAATAATCCGGCGAGAGCGACGCGGGCCAGCAGAACAAGCTCCAGTAACGGATCGTCACGTAGGCCGCGGTGGCCCCGCGCACGCTCCAGGGCTGTCCCGCGAGGGGGTTGTCGACCCGCGAGATCTCGGACGGTCCTGCCCAGAGCGACCCCAGGGCCATCCCCCGCAGCAGCAGGTAGAAGGCCAGGGCCAGTGCGAGGGGCAGCCACCGGAGGGCGAGAGCGCGCCTGCGCTCCCCTGGGCCCGCGCCGGGCAGCGGACCCGCGAGCCAGTCCCAGAGCAGCAGCGGGCCGAGCAGCGTGATGGCGCTTTCCTTGGAGAGCAGCCCCAACAGCCACCCCAGGGCCGCGAGAAGGCTCCCGCCCCGCCGTTGCCCCGGCGAGGCGTGCGCCAGGAACGCGAGCAAGGCGAACAGCGCCGAAAGCAGATCGGCGCGACCCGCGAGGTTGGCCACGGCCTCGGTGTGGATCGGGTGGGCGGCGAAGAGCAGGGCCGCCGCGAGCGCGCCGGGACCGCTCCACTGGAGCCTGCGCGCCAGGGTGAAGACGAGCATGGAGACGAGCGCGTGCAGCAGGAGATTGCCGGCGTGGTAGCCCCGCGGGTCGAGCCCACCCAGGAGATAGTTGAGGCGGAAGGTGGAGAGCGTCAGCGGCCGGTAGAGGCCAGTGTCCAGCCCACCCTTGTAGCCCGCGTGGTAGGAGGCGAGCCAGAGGGCGGCGAGGCCTCCTTCGCCCTGGACCGCCCGGTTCTGCTCGATGAGCAACCGATCGTCGAAGACGAACCCGTTCTGCAGCGTATTGAGGTAGAGCAGGACGGCCAGTAGCCCGACGCCACCCGCGGCCAAGACCCCGGGGAGGGAGCGTGTCTGGCCGCGTCGCTCGTTCGACACTCGCTTCGCCTCCCGGAGCCAAGCCACGCGTTGGCCCGCCCGCCGCGGACGGCCCTATATTGAAAGACGTGCCCCCGCGCGACCAGGCCGACCGCGACGACGCGGCATGGGACGCCGCGGCAGGCCGCGCGGCGTCCGCCGCGCGCCTGGGCCGCTG
>JBBIHH010000049.1:0-14040 GCA_037447115.1 Acidobacteriota bacterium | reverse complement strand
GAGCAACGGGACGCCGCACGCGGGGGCGATTTTCGCGGCCTTCGACCGGCACGACATCGCCTGCGGTAGCGCCAGCGCACCGGAGAACCAGAACCGCTCGAGCTGCCCCACCCTCGCGGCGCCGGTGATCACGGAGAGTTCGGGGCTGACGCACAAGGCGCGCCTGAGCTGGAACCCGGTGCCCGACGCCGCGTCCTACCTCGTCCTGCGCAACGACTGGGGCTGCGACCGCGGGCAGATGATCGTGGGCGAGGTCGCGGCCCCCGAGACGACCTTCACCGACACCGAGCTCTCCAACGACTTCACCGTCTACTACAGGGTGCAGCCCGTCGCGGCCAACCCGGCCTGCGTGGGACCCGTCTCGGCGTGCGTCGCCGTCACACCGCAGCGCCTGGCGGGCAAGGTGCGCTTCGACCGTGCCGCGTACGGCTGCAACAACCGCGTGGGGCTCACCGTGTTCGACGGCAACGTCGGCGGCCCGACGGTCGGCGTGCAGGTGTGGTCCGACACCGAACCTACGCCCGAGGCCGTGACGCTCACCGAGACCGCGCCGGGCTCGGGCGTGTTCACCGGAGAGATCTTCACCACGGACGCCCCGCCGGCCCCCGACGGCCTCGTCTCCGTCACGGAAGGGGACACCCTCACGGTGCGCTACATCGACGCCGACGACGGGGAGGGGGGTACGAACGTTCCCGTACAGCATCAGGCGGGAACCGACTGCACGTTCCCGGTGATCTCCGCAGTGCAACACGGGAACCTGACCGATACGAGCGCCCGCATCACGTGGCAGACGAACGAGGTCTCCGACACCGTCGTGCTCTGGGGCGACACGATTCCACCCACCAACACCACGACCGGCGCGGAGCGGACCACGAGCCACGAGGTGCAGCTCACGGGTCTCGCGTCCTGCACCGTCTATTACTACGAGGTCCAGTCCACCGATCCGGCGGGCAACACTGCCGCGGACGACAACGGCGGGCAGTTCCACCATTTCGAGACCCTGGGAGACCTCGGCAACGGGCTTCAGCCCTGCCACGCCGGCCAGGTCGCCTTCCTCGCCGGCGTCCACAGTTGCGCCGACACGGTCGCCTTCCGGGTCACCGATCTCGATCTCAACCGAAACCCGGCCGTCAGCGAGACGGTCGTGCTGCGCGTCGCGAGCACGACGGAACCGGACGGCGAGCTCGTGACCGCCACCGAGACCGGCCCCGACACCTCGAGCTTCACCGGGGCCATCGCCACCTCGTCGGGGGCGCCCGCGGCGGACGGGGTGCTGCAGGTCAACGACGGGGACCTGATCACCGTGACCTACGAGGACGCCGACGACGGCAGCGGCCAGCCCGCCATCAGCTTCGATACCTCGGTTGCCGACTGCCGGGGCCCGGTGGTGACGGACTTGCGGCTCGAGGCGATCACGCACGCCCGCATGACCGTGCGCTTCACGACGGACGAGCCCTCCGACACGGTCGTCGAGTGGGGCGACACCCCCGCGCTCGGGCAGACGAGCGCCTCGACGGCGCTCGTGACGGATCACAGCTTGACGGTGAACCAGTTCTCGCTCTGCCAAGAGGCCTTTTTCCGCGTGCGCTCGACCGACGTCCACGGGAACACCACCGTGGTCGAAGCGAGCGGCGCACCCTTCCGCTTCCGCCTGTTCGACGTGCCTGGCCTGTTCTGGATGGACACCTTCGAGAACGGCAACGCCCAGGGCTGGACGCTCCAGGGCGAATGGCAGATCGGCCCGCCCCGGGGCCTCGGGGGCTCGACGGGCCTCGCCGATCCCACCTCCGCCTACAACAACGCGGCGGTGCTGGGACACGACCTCACCGGTCTCGGAACCTTCCCCGGCGACTACGAGCCCAACACGACGCAGTCGGCGAAGTCGCCGCCCCAGAACGCGCTGGCCTGGCGGAACACGAAGCTTCTCTACACGCGCCGGTTGAACACCGGCGACAACGATGTCGCCTCGGTGATCCTGTGGACGGGCGGCATCGGCGTGCCGTTGTTCACGAGCAACGGCGTCGTCGCGGACAGCAGCTACCAGGTCATCTCCCTCGACGTCAGCAGCTTCGCCGACCGCAAGTCCTCGGTGTTCGTCGAGTTCAAACAGACCGCCGACGGGATCGAACAGCGCAGCGGCTGGACCGTGGACGACGTGATCTTCAAGGATGGCTCGCGACCCGACTTCGCCGCCTGCGGCGGCTGCGGGACCCCGCCGGCTTTCGCGGGCGCCGCCTCCGCCGTGGACAACGACGCCTGCGGCGCGACGGGGGTGACGGTCTCGTGGGAGCGGGCGGTGAGCTGGGGCACGGGCAACGACGGCACCTACGCCGTCTACCGCGACACGAATCCAATGTTCACGCCCTCCCCGGCCAACCTGATCGCCGCGGGATTGACCACCCTGAGCTACAACGACGCCTCGGCGCCGACGGATCGCACGCTTTACTACATCGTCCGTGCGGAAAACGACGAGATTTGCGGCTCGGGTCCCAACAACGGCGGTCTCACGGACGGGAACACGCGGGCGGTGGCGGTCAGCGAGACGACGACCCAAGCGCTCCCCGGCGAGGTCCTGACGTTGCGCGCGCGGCTCGTCGCCGAGGCGCACGTGCGGCTGGAGTGGCAGGCCGTGGCCCACGCCACCTCGTACCGCATCTACCGCTCGCTCCAACCCAGCGGTGGCTTCGCTCTGGTGGGAGAAACGGAAGCGCTCGTGTTCGAGGATGAGGGCGCCGGCCCCGCGACGGACGACTTCTACTACAAGGTCGTGGGCGTGAACGCCTGCGGCCAGGAGGGTCCCTGAGGATCCTTTCACCGCGCGGACCCCTGGGCGCGCCGCGCGCTCGCGCACGGGGGTCCGCGCACGCCGCCCCAGGCGTTCCTCCCGAGCAAGCCAGGCAACGGGGCTCGTCGCGGCCCCGACACTTGGCGTCAGCACCGCTTACGAAAAGAGCCGTTGAACGGAGCAGCCCCGGGGTCCAACGTTTCTCTCGGGCGGGAGGACCCCCTTCGTGCACGGGCGAGTTCTCGCGACGGCGGCACTCCTGTGGAGCGGCGCGCTCGGCCCGCTCCCGGCGGCGCACGATTCCGCACACGAAACGTGCGGTGGGTGCCATCTGCCGAGCTTCGGCGGCGAGGCTGCGGACGGCCCGCGCCAGGTAGCGCGGGTCTGCACCTCCTGCCACGAGACGCGGACGCTGGCCGCGGATCGGGCGCACGGCCAGCTCGCTTGCTCGGACTGCCATGCGGGCCATCCCAACGGACGCCCCTACCAGATCCGCGACGACCGGGACGCTTCGGGGCAGCACGGCAATCTCGATCCGATCTCGAGGCTGTGCGTGGCCTGCCACGGCGACGCGGCGGACACGCGGGCCCCTGCGGGCCACTACGTCCGGCACCCGGTCGGTGTCGGGGTGACCACGGGAGCGCTCCCTCGGCAGCGGCAGGGACAGGGGCAGGAACCGATCCGGCTGCCGCTGGCGGATCTTGGCGGAACGGACGCGCTCGCAGACGATGGGATCGCCTGTTTCACCTGCCACGCCATTCACTTCAGCCGCGGGCCGTTCCTTCTGCGCTGGACGGGACCCGAGACCCCGCTGGCCTGCTGCCAGTGCCACGACACCTGCGAGAGCACCGAGCACGGACCGCTGGCAGCTCCCGCGTCGCTCGAGGAGTTCATCCGCTCCTCGCGCCAGGCCGTCGACCGCGCGTCGGGGGGCCCAAGCGCACGGGCACCCCATCGGCCATAGCGCCTCGCGCCCGCCGGATCGTTCACGAAGCAGGGAGTCTCTACCCTCGCACCGTTGTTCTTCCCTTGGGGCGCGCTGGGCCCTGGGACCCTGCGACGGACCGCGCGCATACGCTTCGGGCCCGAGGGCGAGCGCCGCTAGCCCCCCGGAGGGCCGGTGCCTAACGCACGGGCCCCTCGGCGATCCCATCGAGGATTCGACCGACTTAGCGCAGCTCCCTGTGGCAGCCGACGCACAGCTCGCGCTCGGGCGAGGCGCGCAGCAGCATGCGCTCGCCGCTCGCGTGAGGGTCGTGGCACGAAAGGCAATCCACGGTGCGCGAGGAATCGCGGGGATCCGGCACGTTGGGGCCCATGGGATGGGCGAAGCGCGCGTGCTGCTCGTGGCAGCCGGCGCACACACGCTCCGGGGCTGCCTGGAGCAAGGGCGAGGACGGGGCATCGTGCAAACGATGGCAGGCGGTGCAACGCCCCTCGTCGGCCGCGATGGGATGCACCGAGAAACCCTTGCCGAGCTGCTCCCGGATCGCCACGTGGCACTCGAGGCACAGCGCGCGCGCATGACTGCGCACCATGGCTGGCTCGAGCCCCGCATGAGGACTGTGGCAGCTCGTGCAAGCCACACCCTGGCCCAGCCAGTGCTCCGCGGCCGACCCCGAGCCCTTCTCGTCGTGGCACTCGCGGCACAGCTCGACGATGGTTCTCGGCAGCTCGCGCGGCGTCTCGGGTTTCCCATGGCAGAGATCGCAAGCCCCTTCCGCGAAGGGCGCATGCACGCGCTCGCGCATCAGGGGGTCGCTCGCACTGCCGTGCGGATCGTGACAGGACGTGCAGTCGGTTCCTCGCAGGTCGAAACCATGGTGACTCCCGCCGAGCGCTGCCGCGTCGTGGCACGTGGCGCACATCGTCGGCCGCTCCTCCAGGAGCAGCGCCCTGCGCGATGCCCCGTGAGGTTCGTGACACAGGCTACAGTCGCCCTGCGCTGCCGGTACGTGAGACGACGCCCCGGCGAGCCTGGGAGCGATCGATGCGTGACACGCCACGCACAGTTCCGGCAGAGGCTCCCGCAGCAGCGACGCCTGCTGCCCGGCATGCCCGGCGTGGCATTGCAGGCACGCCCGCTCGCCCCGCAGCGCCCCGTGGGGATGGGTGGCCTCCCGGGCGAGCGCGCCCACGCCCTCGTGACACTCCGTGCAAAGCTCCAGATCCGAACCGTGAAGAAGCGACGCATGCTCCGCCGCGTGCGGATCGTGGCAACGCAGGCACGCCTTCTGGGCCACCGGCGCGTGCACGACGCGTCCTTCGGGTGCTTCATGACAGTCGAGGCACACCTCCGGCCGCACCGGTTTCGGCGGCTGCGCCGCCGCACCGGCCACGGGCAAGCACAGCGCCGCGACGGCGCCACCCAGCACGGCGAGGGCGCGCCGATCGCGACGACCTGCCCTATTCATGGCACACCCCGCACTCACCCTCGCTCACCGGGCCGTGGACAAAGGGCAGCAGCAGCCCTCGCCCCGCGCTTCCGTGACCCGCATGACACCGCGTGCAGTCGCTTCCGGAGACCGCGAACCCCCCGTGCGCCGCGAGGGCAGGTACCGTGGCCGTGTCGTGACACGCAGCACACAACGCCGACGCTGAGTCGGCGAGCAACGCCTCCTGCGCGCTCCCGTGGGCACGGTGACAGGCGAGGCACTCGCCCCGGCGGACAGGTTCGTGGGAGACGCGAAACGTCTGGAGTTTTTCCCGCAAGCGCGTGTGGCATTGAAGACACAGGGCGCGGTCCGCGGCGCGCAACAGGAGCTTGAGCGCGCTTTGATGCGGGTCGTGGCAGCTGGTGCAGCGCCCCTCGGCGACGGGCGAGTGCGGATGGGGCAGTTTCTGGTCGGCGCCGATCTCGTCGTGGCAGTCGAGGCAGAGTTGCCCGGGGGCTGCGACGAGCAAACGCGCCTGGCTCGAGGCGTGCGCGGCGTGGCACGTCAGGCACTCGCCCAGGGCCGCCGGGGCGTGGGCCTTCTCGCCGAGCGCACCGGGCGCGAGTCCGGGGTGGCACGTGCCGCACAGCTCGGGCACGGCCCGCCGCACGTGGGCGGGGGAGCCGCCGGCGTGCGGGTCGTGGCACGCGAGGCACTCTCCGCGGTCCACCGGAGCATGGGCGAGCTTGCCCTCCAGCGCCTGCACCGTATCGCGGTGGCAGTCCCCGCAGGTCTCGCCCGGCTTCGCGCGCAGCATCCCCTCGATGGGGGAGCCGTGGGGGGCATGGCACGCCGTGCACTCCCCGCCTCCCGCCGGCGCATGGGCCTCCTCGACCCGAGCGATCCCGATCGCCTCCCGGGCGTGGCATGCGGTGCAAAGCTCGCCCGGCTCCTTCACGAGCAGCGGCGCGTGGACGGTCGGTCCGTGGGCGTCGTGGCACGTCGTGCACGCCTCGGCCACCGGCGGGTGGGGGACCTGGGCGGGGCGTGCCGCCTCACCGTGGCAGCTGCCACAGGCCCGCGCTTCCGGCGCGCTCCGCAGCCCCGCGAGCGACGACGCGTGAGGCGCGTGGCACTCGAGGCACTTGCCCTGTGCGAAGGGGGCATGCGCGCCCTCGGCCGCCGCCGCGGTCGCTTCTTCATCGTGGCACTCGAAGCAGAGCTCGGGCAGGGCTTGTGCCAGCGCTCCGCCCTCGCGGTGGCAGCTGGAGCAGTCCTCGAGGGGGCCATGCACGACCTGGCGCACGTACGAGGGCGGGCGCGCACCGTGGGGGTCGTGGCATTCGATGCACGTTTCGGCGGCAGGCAGCATGCCCCCGTGAGAGTCGCCCAGGCGCGGCCCCACCGGGTGGCACGACGTGCACAGGGCCGCCCTGGGCCGCACGAGCAGCGCCGGCTCCGCCGACCCGTGCGGCCGGTGGCACAGCGTGCACTCGCGCAGGGCCTCGGCGTGGGCTCCCTGGGGCAGCAGGTTCGCCGCGTCGTGACAGCGCCTACAGGTCTCGGCCGGGGACTGCCGCAGCAGGGCCTTGCGGTCCGTCCCGTGCGGATCGTGGCAGGAAGTGCATCCGGACTGCGAGATCGCGCCGTGCGGTCGCGTGGCCATTTCCTCGCCCACGCCGGCGTGGCACCCGAGACACAGTGCCGGCTCCGCCTGCTTCAGGCGCAGCACCCCCACCACGCCGTGAGGATCGTGGCAGCTCTCGCAATCGCCGGTGACGACCGGCTCGTGGACGCGCGCGCGCGCCCGGTAGGCCTGCGCTTGCTCCGCATGGCAGGAAATGCACGTCTTCGGCTCCGCCCGCCGGCCCCGCCGGAACTGCGCCTGCGCCAACGAACCGAGCGCCAGGCAGACCCCGAGTGCCAGGATCACACCGAGAGTGCCCCGCCCCCTCGCCATGGGCTCCTCGCTTCAGCGGATCAGCGTGCGCAGCGCCGCGCGCACGACGTCTCGGATGGCTTCGTTGGTGCTCGCCCGGCCCACACCGAACAGACGGGCCGTCGTTCCTGGACCGCTCCGCGAGGCGACGGCGGACCAGATCTTCTTCCCGCTCACCACATCGAGCAGCTCCAGCTCGATCGCGACGACCGGTGCCGTGACCCCGGAGACACTCTGGGTGCCCATTTCCTGCACCGCGCCCTGCATCAGCGCCTGGACCCCGAGGCGCTCGCCGAGGGCGCGAACCTGCCCCGGTGCGAGGACCTGCTGGGGTTCGAGTCCGAGATCCGCCATCGCCACGCGCACCTCGACAGGATCCAGCAACTCGAACGCTTCCGCTCCCAGCAGCTCGATGGTCAGGATCCGCTCGACCCGCTCCGCCGCGTTCGGATCGCCGGTGAGGTTGCGCAGCGGCACGAGCGCCACGCGCTCCACGACGCCGAAATTCGCGTCCCGATCGAGGTACACGGATCGACGTACCCCGCCGCAGCTGCTCAGTGCGAGAAGCAGGCATGCCGCCGCGATCGGGCCCAGTTTGCGGAGCTCTCCTTCGCGAGTCACGGCACCACCACCACGTCCGCGGCGCTTCGCCCGATCTCGATTTCCTCCAACAAACGCCCCGCGATCCGGTCCAGCACCAGCAGGCGGCCGCGTTGCCCGCCAGCAGCGTAGAGCTTCCGTCCGTCCGGATCCAGGGCCAGGCGGTACGCCGCCGGACAAACCCATTCCCGCACCGAGCTCCCCAACTCCACCGCCACCAGGCTCACGCCGCCGGCCTCGCCGCCCGAGAGAAACAGACGCCGGCCGTCCTCTTCCGCAGCGATTCCGTGGCCGGGCCATCGCACTTGCAGCTTCCGTTCCAGCCCCAAGTCCTCGCGCAAAACGGTGACGACGGGCGTCTGCCTGTGGGCGAGGAACAGCCTCCCCTCGACGCGGTCCACCGCCAGGTCGGCGGGCGCTGTTTCCACGACGGCGGGGCTGCCGGCGAGGCTGACACGCGAGACGTCCAAGCGCACGACCTGGTTGCCTTCCGGGAGCAGCGCATACGCCAGGCGACCGTCGCGACTCGCGGCGAGCCACTCGGGCCCCCAACCGAGCCCCACATCGCCCAGATGGGCGTTGGTGCGCGCGTCCACCACCGCCAGCACGCGCGAGCCCGCGCAGGAGACCACGAGTCGTTCTCCCCCCAGCATCACGGCCACATCCACTGGCCGGCAGCCCGCTTGGAGCGGCAGGCGGTCCTCGACCCGCTGTGCGGATGGGTCCAAGCGCACGAGCGCATCCTCCATCCCCACCGCGACGAACACGCTCCTGCCGTCCGGCGTGGCGTCCATGCCCCGCGCGCCGCGCCCGACGGGGATCTCCGCGAACACCCGCATCGTCTCCCGGTTTACCGCGACGACGCGCCCACCCTCGGGGTCGCTCACGTAGAGCGTCAGGCGGCGCACGGTGTCGGGACCGCGAGCGAGCGCGAACGCGCCGGGACGCAGGTCTCCCTCGTCGTCGAGCGCATGCCCGAGGTTCCAGGACACGACGAGCGTGAGCGCCTCGCTGGACTCCACGCGGAACGGGCCGCGAAGCTCCACGACGAGCGGCGCGCGAGCTCGACCACTCTCGCCTTGTGGGATTCCTGGAGCGTCTCGAAGCAGCTCCAGCACCAGCTGCAGGCCCTCGTAGGGCCCGGCAGGCACGCTCCCCGAGGCCAGCGCCACCTGCCGCTGCACCAGCTCGCTGGCGAGCAAGCTGCCGGGACGAGGCTGGAGGTGCACCGCCTCCCCCGCCGGGCCCACGAGTCCCACCTCCACCACGCGCACCTTGATCGCTGTCCCCGGCACGGCTCCGCGCCCCTCCAGCCAGACTTGGACGCGACCCGCAGCGGCCGACCCGTAGACCCCCGGGGCGGCCAGAGCAGCGGACAGCAGGCATGACGCCGCACTCAGGGCCACTCGGCGCACCGGCTCGGAGAGCTTAGCGCGGGTAGTTGATGTCATAGCTCTCGTCCCGGTGGCAGGTGGGATAACACGTGCCGCCGTCGGGCGTTTGCCGGTAGTCGTTCAGGCCAGGGTTGCGGCCTGTGGCGATCAGCGCGGGTTTGTCCGTCGAGCCGTGACTCTCGTGACAGGCGTAGCAGGGATAGCCCTTCTTGGCGACGTGGAACGTATGTCCCTTGCCGAACTCGGGCCCGTTGAAACGGCTTTGGCCGGCGACCGTGTCGGAGGCGTCGTCGTTGGCGTAGGTGTCGTAGTTGTGGCAGCCGAAGCACAGCTCGTCGGGCACCATCTCGCGCTTGTCGGAGGAGGTGACGTAGGGCGCGCGCAGCAGGTGATCGTGCAACGATCCGTGGGGGCCCTCCACCGCACCGCTGTCGCTGCCGTGGCAGTCGCTGCAATAGACGAGGCTCGCCGGTCCCCACGGCGGGACGAAGGCCCCGCTTCGGATATGGGGATTCGTCCCCGCCGCCTCCACCGGGTGGTACGAAGGGTTGTCGGGGTTGAATCGGACGGCCAGGTCGGGCTGACCGGGCGGCTGCGTCGTCCAGGAAGAGTGGCACTTGAAGCAGATCTCGTACTCGAGCGCGGGCGCGGGGTCGTCCGGGGGCCGGTAGGTGTACGCGGGGACGCTGCCGGCCGGGCCGTTCGTCACCGCCACCCGGGCAACCCGCTGCACCCTCGCGGAAGCCTCCGGGGGCGTGGGGACCGTCGAATCCGGCGCCACGTCGTGCGGGTTGTGGCAGTCCGAGCACTCCGCGTGCCGCTTGTCGTTGCCGTACGCGGCCGGATCTCCGCCCTCGGCCTGGTCGTGAACACCCGCGATATCCGGGGCGGGGTGCCGGCTCGGTTTGTCGAACTCCGACGCCACATCGGTCGCCGCGGGCCCCGAGGCATCGTGGCAGGTCTCGCACAGCGCTTCCTCGCGGCCAATCGCTTGTGCGGGGATCGGCCCCGAGGCGTCCGCACGGCCGTGGGGCGTGTGACAGTTCAGGCACAGCCCGGCGTCGCCCGCTGGCCGGGCTCGCGGATCCGGGCCCGGCCAGACCATGGCGGGCGAGGTCCGATGCGCGGAGGCGTCGTAGACGCTCGGCCCGGGATAGATCGCGAGCGCCCCCGGTACGGCATGGCACGGTCCGGAACCGTCGGCCGTGTAGCACAGGGTGTTGTCGTTGACCGTGAACAACGCGTAAGGGTAGGGCCCCCCGGTGGGGACGCCGTCCCGGGAGGCATGCATGTCGTGGCATTGACCGCAGTCGCCCACGGCCGCGGAGTCCAGCCGCCGCACACCGTGCGCGGGATGGCCGTGTTTCGTCCGCTCGTACACGCCGCCCGTCGCGAAGAGCAGTCCCGTCACGAGCCCTCCGGTCGCCAGTGCCGCGGCCCACCGCAGGCGCGTCACTGGTTGTGACATTGCTGGCATGTGGACACTTTCGTCTCGCCATCGGCGTAGATCAGCCCCGCCGGCCTGTCCGAACCGTGGGCCTTGTGGCACGAGAGGCAGAACACCTGGTCGTCGCTGCTCGGGATCTCGTCGTCGGCGGGACTCTCCACGGGAACGCGGTCCGGCAGGGGAGTGGACCAGTGCGCGAAGTCCGCGCCATGAGCGCCGGAGATACGCTCGCTCTGGGGATGCCGCAACCACGGCTCGAAGGAGCCTTCCTCGTTCGGCGTGCGTCCGTGGAAGTCATTGTGGCAGTCGTTGCACCAGGCCGCCATCCCGGACTTGTAGAAGAGGTTCGCCGGGTCGTACACCTCCACGGGGTTGGATCCGTCGGGCGAAACCAGCTCGTTCACGACCACAAACACCGGTGCGGCGTTGCCGTTACCGGGGGGCTCGAGGAGCAGATTCCGGTAAGAAGACGTCCCGTGCGGGCCGTGGCAACTCGTGCAACTCAAGACCAGCGCCTCGGGACCGCCCGGGGCGGGTGTCGGGCTCGCCGGCAAGAGATCGTGGCCACGAGGGTTCTCCGACCCCAGGGGATTCTCGGTGAACCATCCCCCGGCGGGATCCGGCAGGTAGGTCACGGGGGCTACGACGTCCGGTGCTTCGGGGCGCGATCCGTCGTGACAGGCGAGACAGAGGTGGGTCGGATCCGCGGCGCGCAGCAGCGATGGGGCCGGCTCGAGCACCTGGTCGTAACGCATGGGCCGACCGCGCTCGCTGTTATGGATCGTGTGGCAGTCGCTGCACACGAGGCTCTCGCCTTGGTGCCAGGCTCCGGCGCGGACACCGACCGCGCAGATCCCCGTCGCCAGAACCGCACTCGCGAGGCCGGCCGCTCGCCCCACGATCCAACGCCCCCTCCGGGCCGCACGCACCCCCCAACCGAAGATCGCTTTTCTGTCCACAGTCTGCAGCGGTTCGTTAGCATACCGAACCGCACGGCGCGCCGCACAGCAAAAGGCGGAGCCGGGCCTCGACCGATCCGGCTCCGCCCCGAGAGCGAGAGGAACCTGGCGCGTGCCCGCGTCCCCGGGCTCGCGCGCCGCAACCGCGACGGTCGGGGGCGATGCAGGACGACGCGCACGCCTAGCTTCGAGTTCGGTCCATCAGCCTCCCTGCGCGTGGCACTGTTTGCACAGGTCGCGCGCACCGGTGCCGTCACCGTCCTCGCCGAGGGGCGCACTGCCCCGGGCGTAGATCAGGCCGAACGGCCGCTTGTTCCCGTGGGCCTTGTGGCAGCTCAGGCACGTCGGCGTGAGATCCGTCGGAGCGGTGTCCCAGGTGCTGCCGTCAGGACCCCAGTCGCCGGAGGCACTCATCACCCGGACCCGGTACAGGCGATTCCTGAACACGTTCAGCGAGGAATGGCCCCCGCCTACGGCGCCGATATTCACGGTGGCGTTCGGGTGTCGGATGAACTCCGTCGGGGGATCCCCGGAGCCGCCGATGGAGTCCGGATCGCCGACGGCGCCATGGAAGTTCACGTGGCAGTCCTGGCACCAGGTGCCGAATCCGGAATTGGTCGTGTTGGGCTCGTTCAGGTTGACGTCCGCCGTTTCGTACGCGTTGGAGAAGGCCTCGAACACGTCCCTCGTCAGGTCGTTCGTGTTCTTCGCGTACGAGACGGACACTCCACCGAAAGCACGCGGGCGCAGGTTGCGGTAGGTCCCGTTGGGATCCGCCGCCAACGCGTGGCCCGCGACATCCACGGCACCCATGTGGAACCCGTGCTGGTGGTGGCAATCCGTGCAGTGCAGGCCTTCCGTCGGATCCGGCGTGAAGGAGCCGGTGTCGCCGGGCGCTGGATCCGTCGTGCCCAGGGTATGGCCCATCCAGTGCTCGTAGCCGTCGACCGGACCCGCGACGTTGTTCAGGGCACCGGCGGAACGGTTGGTCAGGAAGTATCCCGTATCCGCGCCGAACACATCGGGCGCCCCGTTGTCGTTGTGGCACGACAGGCACGTCTCGTTCACCGTGCCCTTCAGCAGGTATTTGGACGGCGTGTAGGTCTTGGGGAAACCGGCCGTGCTCCCGCCGTAGCTATGTTGCAACGACGCGTGCATCACGTGGCAATCCGAGCAGATCAGGTTCGTGCCGAAGTGCCAGTCGCCCGCGTACGCCGCCCCACACACGAGGAGCGCGACCGCTGCTGCGACCCAGGCTTTCCTCATCTTCCAGCCTCCTTTCTCCCGCCCGTTCCGCGGGTCACGCGCGAGGCCCCCTCGCGCCGCGCTCGTACCGCGTGCGCGTGAAACCTGCAAGCGCTTCGCCACGGTCCAAAAGCGTTCTGTACTCCGTTAGGCGCCAAGATCGCCCCGCAAACGGGGGCTTTCGCGAAGCGGACGGCCCGCGTCGGGCAGCGCCGCCTTCTCGGATCGCGGGCAGGTGCCGAAGAGTCCGCAGCCCGCTGCGGAATATTACCGAGGCCCGAGTTCGCGCACCTCGAAGGCCTGCACGCGCAGGTTCACGCGCTCCGACACGAAAATCCGGAAAGCACCATCCGTGGCGACGTCGACCGGATAGCGCAACTGCCCGGGTCCGTCGCCCCATCCGCCGAAGTGGGCGAGAAAAGTGCCGTCCGGAGCGAACACCTTGACGTCGTGGCGCAGGGTATCCGCTACGTAGATCCGCCCCTGCGTGTCCACCGCGACACCCGCAGGCAGCGAGAAGTTGGCTATGCCCACGTCGTGGCTCCCCCACCCTCGCACGAACCTTCCGGAAGTATCGTAGAGCTGCACCGCGAGGCCCGCGCTGTCCGTGACGACCAGCTCCCCCCGCGGCGTCAGGTCGAGGTCCACCGGTGAGCGCAGCAGGTCCCCCCGTCCCCGGGGTGCCGAGATGACGCGCTGCAGTTCTCCCCCGACCGACAGGACGAGCACGCGATCGTTCGCCACGTCCAGCACGTACAATCGATCCCCCTCGGGAGAAAGGACCACCGACCCCGGACGCGGCGGCTTATCGCCCTCCGGTGCGGCGAGATCGAAGGGCGGAAGCGGGGTGCCGTCGTAGTCGAAGACGCGCAGCGTGGGCTGCCCGCTGTCCGCCACGTACATCCGGCCCTCACGGTCCACCGCCACGCCCCGCGGCGAGCCGAGAAGCTCCTCGTTGCCGAAAGAAAAGATGGGGAACAGGCTTTCGTCGGCGATCAGGATCCTCCGGGCCGCTGCGTCGCACACGTACAGCTCGCGGTGGTGCCGGTCGAAGAAAACGCCCGCCGGTTGCTGGAACGGCCCCTCCAAAAGGTAGCCGTAGAGAACACCGACGGGGCGGACCTCGAGCCGCGGCTGCGGCGCCTGCGCCCAACCGGCGACCGGCGGAACCCCCAGGACCGCCACGACGAGCGCGCACTGCGCGGCTCGCCGCCCGGTCATGGCGCGCCTCCCGCCGCCCGGGCCTCGCGGTGTGCCTGCGCGTCCATGCTCTCCGTGTCGGGGCCGCGCGCCCCC
>JBBIHH010000048.1:0-14597 GCA_037447115.1 Acidobacteriota bacterium | reverse complement strand
ACGGCGATGGTCGTATCCTTCATGGCGGACTCCTCCTCCCCGAAAGGGGCTTCAACGTGACGGGCGACTCTGGCACGACGATGCCGCTCGAGTCGAGGGAGGAGTCCATGGCATCATTGCAGCGGACGGCGCGCAGCGCCGCCGCTGAACCGGAGCGTTGGGCGGCCAGACCGCGGTTCCAGACAGCGCGGAGGTGGCGTTGGTGGCCGCGTGAGTCCAGAGAGCCACATGCGATCAGGGAGTGTCGCCCTGAGGCGGACTCAGAACCGGAACCGGGCCGGGTAGGGTGAAACTGAAGAGCTCGAGTGCCGCCGCTGTGAACGAAGGGGACCGCATCCTCCTCCGCGACCGCCCGTGGCGCGTACGCAAGATCATCGCCGCGGGGGACGAGCGACGCATCGCGGAGTTGGAGGCCCTGGACGGCGACTTGCCGGGGGAGCTCTCGGCGGTCGTGCCGCCCGAGGCGTTCGAACCGTTGCCGAGCGAGGCAGTCGCCTTCGACCTTCGCGGCCTCGACTCCCTGGCAGCGTGGTCGAAGGGGCACCTCGTCCTCGGCGCCACCCTCGTTCGAGAGACCGGCCTCCTCACCGGCGCCCGCTTCGGCAGGGTCGCGCTCGAAGCCTACCAGCTCGCGCCGGCCCTGCGCCTGCTCGCCAAGCCGAGGCCGTCGCTCCTCGTGGCCGACGACGTCGGCCTCGGGAAGACCATCGAGGCGGGCCTCGCCATGCTCGAGCTCATGGTGCGCGGGCGGGCCTCCCGCATCCTGATCGTCACGCCGCCGGGGCTCATGGACCAGTGGCGGGAGGAGTTGCAAGAGAAGTTCGGCCTGGACTTCGCCCTCATCGAGAACGCCTCCGGCCTCGCGGCGGCGCAGACACGGCTCCCCGCCGGCACGAACCCCTGGGACGCGCTGCCCCGCGTGATCACGTCGGTGGACTTCCTCAAGAAGGAGACGGTTCGCAGCCGGGCACTCCGCAAGCGCTGGGACCTCGTCGTGGTGGACGAGGCCCACGCCCTCGCGGAGTCGGGCACCCCCGAGAACCCCTATCGCACGCAGCGGACCCGCCTCGGCCTCGCTCTGCGCGAGGCGGCCCGCGGGCTCTTGCTGCTCACCGCGACCCCGCACAACGGCTACTCGCACTCCTTCCGCTCCCTCCTCGAGCTGGTCGAGCCGACCCTGGCCACCTTCTCCGGGTCGCCGCAGAGCGTCCGGCGCCGCATCGAGACCGCGCGCGTCCGACGCATGAAGGTCCAGATCCGGCGGAGGCTTCCGGACGGCCGGGAGGAGCCGGTCTTTCCCAAGCGCAGCGTCCGGGGCATCCCGGTCACCGCGCCGAGCGAGCAGGAGAAGGACCTCCTCCGCAAGGTCGCCTCCTACTGTTCCCGCACCGCGCGCGGAGCGGCGGGCACCGACGACGCCGAACTCGTGGGCTTCGCGATGCAGATCGTGAAGAAGCGGGCGCTCTCGAGTCGGGCGGCGCTGGCGCAGACGATCGAGCACCGCCTTGAGGCGCTGGACAAGGAGGAGGCCCGGGAGGAGCCTCCCGACCGCGCCGAGCTGCGCGACCTCCAGGCCGACCTCCCTCTCGGGGAGGCGGCGGCGGAGCGGACGGCGCGGAAGATCCTGCGCTCGGCCATCCCCCGCGACGAGCGGCGCCGCCGGAGCGAGATTCGGGCGCTCAGAGCGATCCGCAGGATCCTCAGAAAGGCGCCTGCGGCGGATCCGAAGATCGAGGCGCTGCTCGCCGAGTTGAGGCGTGTCTTCGCGGAGGATCCGACCGAGAAGATCATCGTCTTCACCGAGTACCGCGACACCCTCGATGCGATCCAGGAGCGCCTCGACCGCGAGGCGGATCTTGCCCCCGCTTACGTGATCCTGTGCGGGGGCCTCAAGCGCCGCCAGCGGCTCCAGCGGCAGGAGGCGTTCGAGAGGCCGGAGATCCGGCTCCTGCTCGCCACCGACGCCGCGAGCGAGGGCCTGAACCTGCAGCGCCACTGCCGGCGCGTGATCCACGTCGAGCTTCCGTGGAACCCGAACCGCCTCGAGCAGCGAAACGGCCGCGTGGACCGCTACGGGCAGACCCGGGAGCCTGTGATCCGCTATCTCTACTATCCCGAGAGCCCGGAGGAGGACGTCCTCCACCAGCTCGTCGCCAAGATCGAGCGGATGGCCGCGGATCGCGTCTCGACTCCCGACGTCCTGGGGCTCCTCGCGGGGGAGCGGCGGATCGAGGAGGGGCTGGTCGCGCTCGACCCCGAGGCCCCCGACACCGAGCGGCAGAAGACCGCGCTCGTCCGGCTCTTCGAGGACCGCACGGCCGAGTTCGTCCGGAACGTCCAGCCGCTCCTAGCCGCCGGAGCCGATTCCGGGGCCGAGCAGGAGCGGATCCTCGCGCTTCTCGACACGGCCGAGCCGCTGCTCCCGGACGACGAGCGCCTCGAGGCGACCGTCCTCTCCATCCTGGGGCCGGGAGCCGCGACGGCGGACGCCGCGCGCGCGGGCGTCTTCCGGATCGAGGTTCCCGCGCACTGCCGCGGCCCCGGCGTCGCCGCCGTCTATCCCGCGGCCACCTTCCGCCGCTCCGTCGCGATCCGCCACGCCGCGGACGAGGTGGAGTACGTGACCCCGCTCCACCCGCTCGTCCAGGCGCTCGCCGCGGACGCCCGCCGCCGGCTCCTCCAGGTCTATTCCGGCGTGCGCGGGCTCCCGCCGCGGCGGCTCGCCGCGCGGACCGTCCCCGCCGGCGAGCCCCCCTCCGTCCTCTTCACCTTCCTTGGAGCGCTCGAGGGGGGCGGCGGCCTTCTCGAGGAGCACCTTCTTGCGGTGCGCGTGGACACGAACGGCAGGCCCGTCGGCGATGCGGAGAGGAACCTCCGCTTCGTGACGGAGTCCGAGTGTGCGGGCGAGGTTGCGCGCGAAACGCTCGAGAGGCTCTTCGCGGGCTGCTTCGATGTACTCCGCGCGCGCGCCGAGGAGGAAGCCCGCCGTCTCATGGAGGCGCGCGCGCGGCTCCTCGCCGAGCGCCGCGCCGAGCAGGCGGCCCGTCTCCGCCGCGACCTCGAGGTGGACGTGGCCGACCGCCTGCGCGAGATCGACGAGGAGGAGCGCCGCTCGCGGGGCCTCGTGGACGAGCGCGGGCAGCAACGGCTCTTCGCCGAGCAGGAAGGCCGCGGCGGCTTCGAGGCTCGCCGCGCGGCGGTCGAGGCCGCGGCGGCGCGGCGGCGCGAGGAGATCGCGGCTTTCGAGGAAGTGAAGGCTCCCGGATCGCCGCGGCCGCTCGGGGCGCTCTTCCTGGTGCCGGAGGGAACGGCCTCGTGAGCTTCCGCCACCTCCGCAACGTCCGCGGCTTCTTCTCGGACTACTACCTCGGGAGCGTCTTCGGCCGCGGGTCGGGCCGTGGCCGCCGCAGGAAGCTGTCGGACCGCGACACGGACCTCGCTTATGTCCGCTTCCGGCGAATCCGCGAGCGCGCGGAGGGGCGCGCGGCCGGGCCCGCCGACTGCCGCGAGCGCTTCGTCCGGCCGCTCCTGCGGGACGTGCTCGGCTTCCACCTCGGGGCGGGCGAGGACGGGATCCACGGGCTCTTCGCCTCGGCCGAGGCCGAAGCGGCAGGCGAGCGGCCCTTGCTCGTCTGCTACTGCGGCGGCTTCGACGAGGACCTCGACCTGCCTGCCGGGAGGCACGGCGCCGGCCGCGGGGCGGCCCAGCCGGTCCGCCGGGTCGAGGCAGCTCTCGCCCGCCTGGGGCTCCGCCACGGGATCCTCGTCACCTTTGAGCGGCTGCGGCTCGTGCGAGCCGCCGGGGACGGCCCGCGCGGCGCGCACCTCGAGGTGGACCTCGCGGGCCTGGCCGAGGAGGACGATCCCGAGTCCTTCGCCGCCTTCCATCGCTTGCTCTCGGCCTCGAGCTTCCTCTGCGATGCCGACGGCAAGGTGCCGATCGAGGAGGTCGAGCGCGAGAGCCGGGCGCACGCCGAGAAGGTCTCCGACGACCTCAAGCAGGCGGTCTTCGCCTCGGCCGAATCCCTCGTCGCGGGCCTCGTCGAGGACGCCGTCGCCCGGGGGCGGATCCGCTCGGCGCTCGACCTCGCCGAGACGGACCTCGCGGTCTACCGCGACGCCGCGCTGCTCGGGCTCTACCGGATCCTCTTCATCCTTTATGCCGAGGCGCGCGACCCGCGCCTCGACGAGCACCGCCTCTACCGCGACTCCTACTCGGCGCAGGGGCTCCTCGACGAGCTCCTGCGCGATCCGCTCCGCGCCTGGCCCGAGAACCGCTCGACCCTCTGGGAGCGGCTCCGGGCGCTCTTCCGGATCTACGACGAGGGCCTTCCCCCGATCACGCCCTGGGAGAACATCCCGCCGCGCGGCGGCGACTTCTTCAGCGCGAAGACCCCGGAAGGCCGGCTCCTCGACGAGGCGCGCCTTCCCGACCGCGCCGTCGCACGGCTCGTGCTCGACCTCGCGACCACCGCCCCGCGCCGCGGGGTGGGGCGCGAGCGCGTCTCCTTCCGCGAGCTCGACATCGAGAACCTGGGCGCGGTCTACGAGGGCCTCCTCGAGTACGAGCCGAGGATCGCGCGCGGGGCCACGCTCGAGATCCGCGTCCAGGGCCGCACCTACGCGCTCGCCCCGGAAGAGGTCGTTCGCCTGTGCGAGGAGAAGGGCCTCGCGCTGCGCGGCGATTTCGCCCTCGTCGCCGGCACCGCGGCCGCCTCGCTCCATCCCGAAGCGGAGGAAGAAGGGGAAGAGGAGGCCGACGCCGCCGCGCCCGAGGACGGCGGGGCGGAGAGCGCGGAGGAGGGGACGGGCGCCGGGGAGGGGGAAGACGAGCCGGCCGTGCGCAGGGGTACCACGGCGCGCCTCGTGCGCCGCCTGGATGCGGGCGGGTTCCACTTCGTCCCCGGGCCCGGCCGCAAGGGCTCGGGATCCTTCTACACGCCGCGGCCCCTCGTCCAGGACCTCGTCCGGCACGCCCTCGGTCCCCTCGTCGAAGGGAAGAGCTCGGCCGAGATCGAGCGCCTGCGCGTCCTCGATCCCGCCTGCGGGAGCGCGCACTTCCTCGTCGAGGCGATGCGCTTCCTCGGCCAGGCGCTCCATCGCGCCTACGTCGAGGAGCACGGCGGCAAGGCTCCGCCCGAGTTTCGCTCGACGACCGGCCAGGGCTGGGACGCCGACTGGCGGGCCCCCGACGATGAGGCCCGCGCCGCCAACTCCGAGGCGCGCGCCTGGTGCAAGCGGCGGATCGCCGAGCGCTGCCTCTTCGGCGTGGATCTCAACCCCACCGCCGTCACCCTCGCCCGGGTCGCCCTCTGGATCGAGTCGGTCGCGGGCGACCGGCCCCTCACCTACTTCGAGCACCACGTCCGCTGCGGGAACTCGCTCCTGGGATCATGGATGGCGCGGCTCGAAGCACCACCCATTCCCGCCCTCTCCCGCGGCGGCCGAAGCGCAGCCGGCCGCGCTCCGCACCTGGGCCTCTTCCAGGCGGAGGTCCGCACAGCCATCGCCGAGGCTGCCCGCACCCGCCGGGCGATCGACGAGGCGCGCCCCGAGGACCTCCTGCGCGAGGGCGTCGAGCCCGAGAGCGTCCGCGAGCAAGAGTTCAAGGAGCACCTGCGCCGCACGGCCGAGGAGACCCTCGCCGCCGCGCGGCTCCTCTTCGACCTCCGCTCGGCCTCGGCCTTCGTGCCCGAGATCTGGGCCGAGTGGGCGACGCTCTGCAGCCTGGTCGGCTCACCGGAAAGGCTGCGAAGCCACGCCGAGAGCCGTCCCTGGTGGGGCGCCTTCGAGGCCGTCCGCTCCCGCGAGCGCTTCTTCCACTGGGAACTCGAGTTCCCCGAAGTCTTCCTCGACCCCGCGCGGCCCGGCTTCGACGCCGTCCTCGGGAACCCGCCGTGGGACAAGGTGCTGCCCGATAGGAAGGAGTTCTACGGCCGAGAGGACATCCTGATCCGGGCCTTCGTGGGCGGCGAGCTCGACCGGCGGATCGAAGACCTCCACGCGGCGCATCCGGGCCTCGCCGAGGGGTTCCGCGCCTACACCGAGCGGATCAAGACCCTCGCCGCCTGCTTGAAGAAGGGGGGCGACTACCGTTTCCAAGACTGGGAGATCGACGGCGAGACCACCGGCGGTCACCCCGACGTCTTCAAGTTCTTCGTCGAGCGCGCTCATCGCCTCGCGGCCGAGGGGGGCCGGGTGGGCTTCGTCGTGCCGTCCGCGATCTACAACAACGAGGGCTGCACGGGGCTCCGCCACCTCCTCCTCGAGGAATCCTCGGTCGAGCGCTTCTACGGCTTCGAGAACCGGAGGAAGATCTTCCCGATCGACTCGCGCTACAAGTTCGTGAGCCTCGTCTTCCGCAAGGGCCGGCCCGAGGGCGAGGGCTTCCAGGCCGCCTTCATGCGCCACGATCTCGAGGAGCTTTCGGCGACCGCCCGTTTCCGCGAGCCGGGCCGGGAGAAGGTCCTGGCCGGCCCCGCACCCTGGGTCGTCACGGTCCGCCGCTCGGAACTGGAGCGCCTCTCGCCCGGAACCCTCGCCTTCCTCGAGTACCGAAGCCCGCGCGACCGCGAGATTCTCCTCAAGATGTACGGCTACGACGCGGAGGGGAACCCCGTGAGCCCGCGGCCGCTGCTGGGCGACCAGGGCCCCGGCACCTGGAACGCGCGGTTCTATACCGAGTTCAATATGACGACCGACCGGGACCTCTGGACGGACCCGCGGACCGGCAAGCTCTGGAACCCCCGCCAGATCCTGGGTCCCGTCCCCGGCACCACCGACCGGCCCCCCTTCTACGACCCCGCCGCCTGGCCCGCCATCCGCGCCGCGATGGCGGAGAAGGGGTTCTGGCCGCTCTACGAGGGGAAGCACATCGAGCAGTTCCTCGTGGACTTGAGGCCCATCGAGCGCTGGGTGAGCCTCGAAGCTGCCGAGCGCAAGTACGGCAAGCCGCCCGACCCCGGCCCCAAGCTCGTCTTCCGCGACATCGCGAGCAACACGAACGAGCGCACCTGCATCGCGGCGGTGCTGCCGGAGGGGGCGTGTGCCGGGAACACGCTGGCCGCCGTGCAGGTCGATTCCGTCGGCCCGCAGGTGATCGCAACGGTTCTGAACGCCGTTGCGGTCGACTTCACGATTCGTCTGCGCACCGCGGCGACTCACTTGAACTTCACGTACATGGCTCGCATCGCGACTCCGCCGCCGACTGTGGCAAGTCGACTCCCTGTCGCTGCTACGCTGAGCGCTCTCCCATCAGCTGCGCAGCACATATCCGAGATCCGCACCGCCTGGGATCCAGTCTGGCTCGCCAACCGCGCCGTTGCCGAAGCCTACGGCCTCGGCCCCGACGACTTCGAGCACATCCTCTCCACCTTCCCGGTCTTCGCCCGCAAGCGCCCGGCGTTCCACGCCTACCTCGTCGCGCGCCTGGCGGAGTGGAAGGAGGAGGCGGCCGGCAGGCGGCCCCCCGTGCGCTACCCCGAAGCCCTCGCGCGCGCCGAGTTGCGCGTCGCGGAAGGATCCGACGAAGGGAAGGCGCGATGACGCTCGACTCCCGGCAGGAGGCCCACGAACCGGTCCCGAGGCCGCGGGCGCCGTGGCCGGAATGAAGGAATGGAGCCCGTTATGTGCTTCATAATATCGCGCCCGCTCCCGGGTCGCGTCGCGCAAGCTCGAACGAGAACTTCCCTTGACAGAAGGAGAAAGAGCCGAGCGTACTACCGCCGCTTCCCGTCGCTGCGCGGACGCGAGACGGTCACTTGGTGTTTCGACGAGATCCAGGTCGTCCCCGACTGGGAGCGGTTCGTCCGCCGCCTGCTCGACACCGAGAAGGTCGAGGTCTTCGTGAGCGGCTTCTCCGCCGCGCTGCCGTCGCGCGAGATCGCGACCTCGATGCGCGGCCGGGCCTGGGAGGTCGCGCTTTTCCCGTTCAGCTTCGAGGAGTACCTCCGCCACCATGGTCACGTACCGCCAAGGCCGACGTGAGCGTTGGGGGGGCCGTACGTCACCTTGGTGCGGGAGTGCGAGGGAGGCCGGACCCTGGCCGAGAGCGCGAGCGCGGGCGGAGTTCTTGATCGGCCGTCCGGTATGAAGTATCTTCATACCGGAGGTGCACCATGGCTCGATCGAAGGTCGCCATCTCTTTGGACGAAAGAACGCTCGAGCGGCTGGATCGTCTGGTCAGGCAGACCGTGTTCCCGAACCGCAGCCAGGCGATCCAGGCTGCCATCGAGGAGAAGCTCGAGCGGATCGAGCGGAGCCGGCTGGCCAGAGAGTGCGCCAAGCTGGACCCGGCGTTCGAGAAGGCGCTGGCGGAAGAGGGCATGTCCGAGGACCTCTCCTCATGGCCCGCATACTGAGGGGAGAGATCCGCTGGGCTGACCTGAATCCCGTCCGCGGGCGCGAACAGGCCGGACAGCGTCCCGTCCTCGTGCTGAGCCACGACATCTTCAACGAGCGCTCGGGTACGGTCATCGCCGTGGCTCTCACGAGTCAGCCTCAGCGCGCCGGCTTCCCTCTCACGCTCGAGCTGAAAACGAAGGGTCTCCCGAAGCGTTCCTGGGTCAAGATCAGCCAGATCCGAACCCTGGCCGTCGAGAGGATCGGCAAGCGGATCGGGAGGGCCACCCCCGAGGAGATCGCACAGGTCGTCGAGGGCCTCAATGAGATCATCGGCGCATGAGCGGTCGTCAGCGCGCTCCATGACCCCCAACATCCCCCAGGCCGTCGGGAACCTGATCGCCGAGTACCGGCGCTTCCTGCGCACGTCCTACCGCTTCCTCGACGAGCACCTGCGCCGGCAGTTCGAGGAGCACCTCCACAAGACCGACGTCATCGTGCGCGGGCCCTACGTCACACTCGCCCGGGAGTTCGCGCGGGGCCGCAGCCTCGCCGAGCTCGTGAGGGAGGGAGTTCTCCATCCGGACCTGGCGAAAGCGCGCTGGCCGTTCGGCGAGGAGCGGCTCTTCCGGCACCAGGAACGGGCGCTCGCGGCGGGGCGCGAGGGCCGCTCCTTCGTCGTGACGACGGGCACCGGCTCGGGCAAGACGGAGGCCTTCCTGCTGCCCGTCCTCGACGGGATCCTCCGGCGCAAGGCGGAGGGGACGAAGGGGCTCCAGGCGATCCTCCTCTACCCGATGAACGCGCTCGCCAACGACCAGCTCGAGCGGCTGCGGCGGCTCCTGCGGGGAAGCGGGCTCGATCTCTCTTTCGCCCTCTACACCGGCGACAGCGACGCGACGGCGCAAGGCCTCGGCGAGGATCCCGCGGAGACCGAGCGCCTCACGCGCGCGGCGATCCGGGCCGATCCCCCGGACGTGCTGCTCACGAACTACAAGCAGCTCGAGTTCCTCCTCGTGCGTCGCGACGACCGGAGGCTCTTCACGCGCTCGCTCCGCTATCTCGTCCTGGACGAGATCCACAGCTACCGCGGGGCGCTCGCCACCGAGATCGCCTGCCTCATCCGCAGGCTCAAGGCGCACGCGGGGCTTGCGCCCGGCGACCTTGTCGCTATCGGCACGTCGGCGACGGTGGCCGCGAGGGAGGGGGGATCGGAGGCGCTGGCCCGCTTCGCCACGGCGCTCTTCGGCGAGGCGGTGGCGGCAGAAGACATCATCGGCGAGCACCACGCCGCTCCAGCCGAGGAAGGCAGGAGCTGGACGCCGGCGCCGCCGGTCCTTGACGAGCGGGTCCTGCGGGACCTCGATCCCGGAGACGAGGAGGCCGTCGCGGCGCTCGCGGAGCGGCTGACCGGACGGCGCTGCCCCGCCGGCCGACCCGTCGCGGAGCGCGTCCGCGCGGTCCTCGACGGCAATCGCGTCGTCCGCGCGCTCGAGGAGATCTTCGCCGAGCCGGTTTCGCTCGATGCGGCCGCGAAGGCCCTGCAAGAGCGCTTCCCCGAGCGAGCGGGCCTTCCTCTGGAGGAGGTTCGCCGCGAAATCGAGGCGTACCTGCTCGCCGGGAGCGTGGGCGACGACGACCATCCGCCGCGGCTGCGGCCGAAGCTCCACACGTTCTTTCACGGCGTTTACGACGTGGCGTTGTGTCTCAATCCGGAGTGCCGCGCGCTCGTGCCGCAGGGGGGAGCCGAGTGCGGCCGCTGCGGGTCGGTGGCCCGGCCGGCGGCGCTCTGCCGCACCTGCGGGCAGGACTTCGTCAAGGTCCGCTTCGAGCGGGAGGACCAGGACCGCCCCGTCGGCACGGGAGACTTCTACAGCGACGAAAACACCGCGTTCCTCACGCACGAGATCCGCGAGCTTCCCGAGGGCCCGGGGGCGGAGGACGAGGACTGGGAAGCAGCGGCCGGGCAAGATTCCGGTTCGCGCTCGCGGCGGAGGTCGAACGCCCAGGGGCGACTCGTGCCCACGGGCATCTGTCTCGGCTGTGGGCGGCTGCTCGCGGAGGGGGCCCGCTGTCCGGCCTGCAACCGGCCGGCGATCCCGATGCTGATGCACCGCGGCAAGCTCAGCACCTGCCCGGCCTGCGGCGACATCTACACGCGCGGGGACATCGTGACGCCGCTGCGGACGGGAACCGCCTCCACGGTCTCGGTGATCGCCACGCACCACCTCGACCGGCTCGACGGTGCGGATCGGAAGCTCCTCGTCTTCGCCGACAACCGCCAGGACGCGGCGCACCAGGCGGGATACACCGCGGACAAGCACCGCACCTTCGCCCTGCGCCACGCCGTGGCGCGGGCCGTCCGGGATTCGGGGGAGCGGGGCGTGTATCTCGTGGAGCTGCCCGAGCGGCTCTTCGACCAGTATCGCGACCTCGGGATCGTCCCGCGGCGGCCCACCCGGCCCGAGCGCGAGCGGTGGCTCGACGCGCTGACCTACGAGGTCGCGAACGAGTTCACGCGCTACAGCCGCCAGCGCGCATCGCTCGAGAACCTCGGACTCGTCGCCGTGGACTACGAGTTCCTGTCCGACCTGGAGCAGAATCCCAGGTTCCGCGATGCCGCCTGGCGGGCGGGGCTGGAGGTCCCGGTGGCGCTCTCCCTCGCCCGCGCCGTGCTCGACGCCATGCGGAAGAACCGGGCGGTGGCGTACGACTTCTTCCAGGAGTACATCGATCCGGGACGGACTCGCCGCTACCGGGAGCTCGAAGCCGAACCCTACAGCGTCCGCTTCCCGGATCGGGATCGCTCGCCGCGCGCTTTCGCTCTCGATCGGCCGGACCACATCCGCAAGGCGGGCAGGCTCATGGGTTTCGTCCAGGAGAACCCGCGCGCCGGGCAGCTCACCGCCGCGCAGAAGATCGCCGCCCGGCTCATCGGCAGCCGGGAGGAGAGCGAGCGGTTTCTCCGGGCCCTGGTCGCGATTCTTGTCGAGAAGGAGATCCTGGTCCCCGTCTCGAACTTCCCGATCCCGAAAGCCGAGCGTGTGCACGGGCTGCGCCCCTTGCAGATCGCCCCGCGCGTGATCCGCCTGCACGCGCCCGAGCGGGGCTTCCGGTGCAACGCCTGCCAGGCCTGGCGGCCCTACGAGCTTCCCACCTGCCCCACTCCTCGGTGCTCGCAGGGGAGCCTCGTGGAAAGCCGGCGCGACCAGGACAACTACTACGTCCGCCTCTACCTCGACCGGCCGCCGCGCCGCCTCGCCGTCGCCGAGCACAGCGCGCAGATCTCCGGCGAAGAGCGGGCCCGGCGCGAGACGGACTTCAAGGAGGGCCGCCTCGATGTCCTGGCGTGCACGCCCACGCTCGAGCTCGGGGTGGACATCGGGCCCCTCCTCACGGTCGTGCTCCGCAACGCGCCCCCCGCGCCCGCGAACTACGCGCAGCGAGCGGGCCGCGCGGGGCGGCGGCTGCGGATCGGCTTCGTGTCGACGTTCTGCGCCGGCGGAGCCCACGACCGGCACGCCTTCGAGCGGCCGGAGTGGCTCATCCGCGGCCGGTTCGAGCCGCCGCGCCTGCGCCTCGACAACCCGAAGGTCGTCCTCCGCCACCTCCGCTCCTACCTGCTCGAGTGCGTGGAGGCGCAGCTTCCCTCGCGCCTCGGCGACCTCCTCGACGACCTGCGCACCCCGACGCGCTGGAAACCGGAAGCGCTCGCCGATCTCTTCGCCGAGGTGCGGGAGCAGGGCCCGGCGCTCGCGCGACGCCTCGCCGCCGTCATGGAGGAGGACCGGCGGGGGGGACGGACGGATCGCTACGGCGAGGAAGATGCCCGGAGGATCGTCGAGGGATTCGAGACGGACCTCGTCGCGGTGCTCGAAGGCTGGTGGGAGCGCGTCCGGCAGCTCGACCGGGAGTTCCGCGAGTACTCCACGGTGGGTTCGCCCCGGCAGGACGACAGGAAGGCCGCGGCGCGCAAGCGCGCGTACTTCGAGATCACGCAGGACCCCGAACGCGCTTACACCCTGAACTACCTTTCCACGCGCGGACTCCTTCCGGCGTACCAGTTTCCCCTCGACACCTTCAGCCTCGATCCCGGCGTGACCGACACGCCGACCCTGTACCGTCCCTCCGTGATCGCCCTCGAGGAGTTCGCGCCAGGGAACTTCGTGTACGCGAACGGCCACAAGCTCCGGTCGATCCGCGTTCTCTTTCCGGGCGGCCCCGGATCGACGGGAGGCGGTCCCGGCCGGTCCGACGCGGAGACCTCGGGGAGGCTCCAGGCCTTCCACTTCTGCGAGCAGTGCGAGGAAGCGGTCGAAGCAGGCACGAACCGCTGCCCGCGGTGCTCCGCAGACCTTCCGCCGGCCACGGACGTGGTCTTCGTGGACGCCTTCGAGGCCGAGGAGAACCTCAAGATCAGCTCCGAGGAGGAGTCGCGCCAGCGCCAGGTCCACGAGCGACGGGAGAGCCTGCTCTCCGGGTCCGGGACCCGGTTCCGGCTCTATCCCTATCCGCTGACACCGGTCGAGCTGGTCGGCCTCGCCGCCGTGCTGGTGACCAACTGGGGCCGGCTCGAGAGCAAGACCGGCAGGGGCAGCAGGTTCTGGCTCTGCCCGGATTGCGGCCGGCACCTGCCCCATGATCCCCACGATCCGGAGCGAGCGCGGCAGGTCCAGGAATGGCGCAACCATCACGCCCGGTTTTGCCCGGGAGAGCCCGCATCCCTCGTGCTGGCCTACAGGTTCGAGACCGACTGCCTGATCCTCTCGGTGCCGGGCCGCGACGACGTGCAGACCATCGGACGCTCGTCCCTCTCGCCCTCGATGACGACGCTGGCCGAGGCCCTGCTCGCCGGTGCGGGAAGCCTCCTCGAGCTCGAGCCCGGAGAGCTCGCCGCGTTCGTGCGCAGGCGTCCCGCCAGTGCCCCGGGAGAGCAGATCGTCTTCTACGAGACGGTGCCCGGCGGAGCCGGCTACCTCGAGGAGATGGCCGGGCGGCTGCCCGAGGTGGCCGCTGCGGCCATGGACCGGCTCTTCGGGCACGCCTGCGCGAAGGCGTGCTATCTCTGCCTCAAGCGCTACGGGAACCAGCGCTGGCACCCGTTCTTCGACAAGGAGGCGGTCCGCGACCTGCTCCTCATCCTTTCGAAGCAGGATCCGGTGCTGCCGCAGGATGCCGCGGCGAATGCCGGTCTCGCAGCCCTCGGGCAGATGCTGGCGGGGAGGGATTCCGGTCAGGATCCCTCCGTGAGGCGTTACCCCAAGGGCGAGATCGAGGAGCCGCTGCGCGCCGCGCTGGCGGCCATTCCGGATCTGCCGCCGGGCGAGCGCGACCACGAGGTCCGCGACGACGAGGGCCGCCTCGTGACGGTTCCGGACTTCGCGTGGCCCGATGTGAAGCTCGCCGTCTACTGCGACGGCTTCGCCTTCCACGGGAGTCTCGACACGCTGGAGCTCGACGCGAGAAAGCGCAACTTCCTGCAGTCCCGGGGCTGGACCGTCCTGACCTACTGGGGCCGGACGATCCTCAAGGACCCGGCCGCTTGCGCGCAACAGGTGGCGGAGGTTTACAGGCAGCGTGCCGCGGTCGCGCAGAGAAGCGAACCGTGACGCCGCGCAGGGATGGGAAAGCAGAAGAGAATCACACCATGCGGCCCAACAACAGCATGCAGCGGCCGGCGCTGCGCGCCGCCGCTGATGCTGGGCGTTGATATGACTTCCGTTCTCAAGCACCTCGATGCTGATCCTCCTACATGGACGTGGCCTCCGGGTGGAGAGCTCGGGTTTGAGCGGAGGCGGGGCCAGTCATGCCGACGGTGGATCCTGCTGATATCCGTGGGTTGGTTACCACCTTACTGGGTTCCGTCAAGCGCCTGCCTCACTCTAGGCTCGAGGGTCGGCCGGGGCCGCCTCCTGACGCCGTCGAGGGTTGCGCCCAAACCGGGGCCGCGCCTCCGCTCGAACCCGGGTCCGTTCCTACGTGTTCGGGTTTCAGGGCTTCACCGGCACCTCGTTGGCGATGGCCCACATGAAGGCGAGCAGCTCGCGGGCGATGGCCGTGACCGCGACGTTGGGGTGCTTGCCGCGAGCGGCGAGCCTCCTGGAACGCTTGCACAGCCGCAGTTGCGCTTTCCAGCCGATGTCCTGGATGGCCTTGGGGAGCGATTCGATGCGCTTCTGGATGATCGGGGAGACCTTGGGGCTGTAGCGGTAGGCCCAGGCGGCCTCGGTGAGGGCGCGTCGGGCGCGGCCGTTGCC
>JBBIHH010000047.1:0-15003 GCA_037447115.1 Acidobacteriota bacterium | reverse complement strand
CAGAAGGCGCGCGAGGAACTGGAGCCCTCGCGCGCCGCCCGCCGCCTCAGCGCCCCGCCCCCCGCAGGGCCCAGAGGGTGAACTCCGCGCCCGCTCGCGTCCGTTCGGACCGGCCCCCCAACGTCGCGAGCAGGGCGATCGCCAGCGAGACCGCGAGACCGTAGGCAGCGCGGATGAAGGGAAAGCCTTCCCGGGGGTCGATGCCGTGCGCGAAGGGCACGACGAGGGCGGGGACGGCGAGGGAGACGAGCATGGCCGCCGTGCCGCCCACGAGGGTGGCCAGGGCAGCGAAGCGATGGAAGCGCGGCCAGAGAAAACCGGCGAGCAGCGCCACCACCATCGGCGGGGTCACGGCGGCGGTGAACATACCGTGGGCGCGGTAGACCGTACCCAGCGCACGGTAGAGCGGCACGAGTCCGAGGCCCGCGGCGGCGACGGCCAGCGAGCACCACCGGGCCGCGCGCAACAGATGGGCATCCGTGCGCCCCGGAGCCCACCAGCCGGCATAGAGGTCGCGCACGAGGATCGCGGCGCAGGCGTTGATCAGCGTGTCCACGGTGGACATCAGCGCCGCCAGCAGCGCGGCCACGACCAGCCCGAACACGCCCGGCGCGCACAGCGCGCGTGCCACGGCCACGAAGACCTGGTCCGCATCCGCCACCGGAGCCCAGAGGCCGCGGCGCTCGAGGGCCGCCGCGATCCACCCCCCGCCCGACACGGCCACCGCCGCGAGCGGCATCAGCACGAGCAGCAGCCCCATCGCCCCCCGCCGCGCCGCGCGCAGCGAGCGGGCGGAAAGAAAGCGCATGAGCACGCCCTGGTTCATGAAGTAAAAGGCGACGCCCCCGGCCATCGCGTCCTGCCAGAAGATACCGACGAAGGGGAAGCCGGGCTCCTGCAGCGCAGGCAGGGGGCGCAGGTGCTCGGGCGGCAGGGCCTCGAGAAAACCCGAGACTCCCCCCAGGCGCGCGATTCCCAAGGCGACGAGCAGCCAGCCCGCCGCGAGGAGCAGCAGTCCCTGCACGAAGTCGGTGACGATGACCGAGGTTTGCCCCCCGGTCCACTCGTAGACCATGCACAATCCGAGGGCCAGGCACGCCATCCACAGCGGGTCGACGCCGAACAGGGTGCCCAGCGCCGTGCCCAGCGTCAGAAGGTTGATGCCGATGTAACCGACGAGATAGAAGAGCAGCACTGCCGAAGCCACGAGCCCCGTCGTGCGGTCGAAGCGCCGGGTGAAGTACTCGGGAACGGAGACGATGCCGTGGCGGTGGAGAAGGGGGAGCCAGCCGAACAGGAACAGCGGCATCCAGAACCAGTCGTTGAGGTAGGTCTGCGAGCTGGCGAGCCCGTACTGGTAGCCCGCCGCGGCGTATTTGACGAACGAGTAGGAGCCCACGACCGTGGCCAGGCAGGACAGGGCGACGAAGCTGGCCGAGAAGCGCCGGCCGGCGAGGAAGAACTCCTCGGTGGTGCGGGTGTGCCGCCCCGCCCAGGCGCCGAGCAGGGTGATGCCCGCGAAGTACGCGGCCACGAGTCCCAGATCGAGGCCGCTCACCCTACGGCCTTCCCAGCGCGAGGCCCACGGCTTGGAGGGCGGCGGTGAGGAGCAGGCCGCCCGTGAGGGCCAGCGCGCGGCGCAGCCGGGCGCGGCGCGTGGGGCCTAGCGTGCCGGCGCGCCAGGTCAACACGAGCCCCCCAGCGAACACCGCCCCGCCCACGAGGTACTGGTAGAGGAACGGGGTCACCGCCAGGGAGGACCTCCCGGCCTTACGGCGAGCGCGCCAGGCGCGGTCGGTTGCGGTAGCGCTCGTAGAGCCGGTAGTGACGGTTGTCCTTCACGTCCACCGGACGGCCGTCCACGTAGACCCCCACGACCTGGGTGCGGATTTCCAGAGGATCGCCGTCGGCGAGCAGCAGGCTCGCCGATTTGCCGGGCTCGATCGTCCCGAGGTGCTCGCCCACCCCGAGGATCTCGGCCGGGTAGCGCGTCACGGCGCGTAGCGCCTCCTCCCGCGGAAGTCCGAAGGCCGCGGCCATGGCCGCGTGGTACGGCAGGTTGCGCGCGTTGGACGAGCCGAAACCGCCCCCGCCGGTGGCGATGCAGAAGCGCACCCCGGCTTCGTGGAGTCGCAGGGGAAGCGTGAACGGCGCGTCGTACGGGTCGTCCTCGCGCACGGGATTTTCGAGGACGGAAACGACGATCACCGGTACGGCGTGCTCGCGCAACCGTTCGGCGGCGCGCCACAGGTCGCCGTTGCCCGCCACGATGAGCCGCACGCCCTCCTTGGCGGCCCACTCGAGGGCGTGCTCGATCTGCCGCACCTCGTCGGCATGCGCGATCACGGGCAGCGTGCCGTCGAGCACGGGCAGCATGGCCTCGAGTCGCGGATCCTGATCCACCGCGGGACCGCCCTGCGCTTCGGCCTGCAGCGCCTTGCGGTACGCCCGGGCGTCCTCGAAGAGTCGCGAGATCTTCTTCAAGCGTTCCTCGCGGCGGCGTTTCTGTTCTTCGGCCGAAGGGGGGGTGCCGAAAAAGCTCCGGCGCTGGATGCGGAAGGACGGCCAGGCGATGTGCAGCCCGATCGGACGCGCGGCGGCGAGATCCTCCCACGTCCAGCCCTCGAGTCGGGTGAGCGAGGAGGTTCCCAGCACGAGCTCCCCGGCCGGAGCGGTGAGCACGTGCGTGATCCCGTTGGCCCGGGTCACGGGGATGAGCTCGGAGTCCGGGTTGACCGCCAGGGCGGTGTTGACGTGGGGGTTGAGGTCGCCCGTCTCGGAGAGATCCACGCTGCCGGCGACCGAGCCGATCTCGATCAGCCCGAGGGAGGTCATGGCGTTGATCATGCCGGGGTAGACGTGCAGCCCTCGCGCGTCCACCACCTGGGCGCCGGGCAGGGGAGGCAGGCCCGCACCGACCTCCACGATGCGCCCCTCGCGGAAGGAAACGGTGCCGTCCTCGATGTCCGGTCCGGCCAGCGTGTGGACCGTCGCGTGGACAATCGAGACCGGGGGGCCGAGCGCGGCCAGTCGGTCCGCGTACGGGCGCGGACGGGTCTCGAAGATCTGCCGGCGGGGCGCGGTCTCCGCCGGTTCGGGAGCTTGCGCGGTCGAGGGCGGGACCGCAGCCTCGCTCGGCTCGCCCGCCTGCCCCGGCGGGGCCTCCTTGCCCTCGTGCTCGCCCTCCTTCCCCCCCGGGGGATGCAGGATTTTCTGCCGCAGTTCCGCGCGCAGCGCCGCGACACGATGTCGGCGCTCGAGATCCTGCGCGCGGTCGAACTCCCGCACGCCCTCGACCCAGGTTTGCTCGACGAGGCTGTAGGCGCTCAGCGGGTGCCCGGACCAGACGACGAAATCCCCGTCCTTGCCCGGCTCGAGCGAGCCCGTGCGATGGTCGATGCCGAGCTGGCGGGCGGCGTGGATCGTGACGAAAGCCAGCGCCGACTGCTCGTCGAGGCCGCCGTACTTGACCGCCTTCGCCGCCTCGAGGTTCATGCGCCGGGCGAGCTCGGAGGAGTCCGAGTTGAAGCTCACGAGCACGCCCCGCTCGTGCATCAGGGCCCCGTTGTAGGGGATGGCGTCGTAGGCTTCGAGCTTGTACGCCCACCAGTCGCTGAAGGTCGAGGCTCCGGCCCCGTGGGCCCGCAGCTCGTCGGCGATCTTGTAGCCCTCGAGCACGTGCTGGAAGGTGGCGATGCGCACGCCGAACTCTTCGGCCACGCGCATCAATGCCAGGATCTCGTCCTGCCGGTACGCGTGGCTGTGGATGACCCGCTCGCCGCGCAGGATCTCGGCCAGGGCCTCGAGCTGCAGGTCCCGGCGCGGGGGCTCGCGGCGCTCCTGCTCCCGCGGCGGCAGCTTGCGGTACGCCTCCCACTCCCGCATGGAGTCGCGGGCGGCGAGGAAGGCCTCGCGGATCGATTCCATCACCCCCATGCGGCTCGTGGGGTAGCGCTCGGGCATGCCAGGAACGCGGAAGTTGGAGCGTTTCGGGTTCTCGCCGAGGGCGAACTTGATGCCCGGCTTGGCGTCGGCCACCAGCAGCGCTTCGGCGGCTACGCCCCAGCGCAGCTTGATCACCGCGTCCTGCCCGCCGATGGAATTCGCCGAGCCGTGCAGCAGGTGCGCGGCGGTCAGCCCGCCGGCGAGCTGGCGATAGATCGCGATGTCGTCCGGCTCGATGACGTCCGCGATGCGCACCTCGGCGGTCACGTTGTTCGAGCCCTCGTTGACGCCCCCGCGGATGGCGCTGTGGTTGTGGCAGTCGATGAGACCCGGGGTGACGTGCTTGCCGGCGGCCTCGAGGACGTAGGCCGCGGCGGGTGCCTTCAGGTTGCGCCCGATCTCGACGATCTTGCCGTCTCGGACGAGCATGTCCGCGTCTTGGAGGATGCCCTGCGGCCCTTGAGTCCACAGCGTGGCGTGCCGCACGAGCAGGATCGTGGGGGAGAGCTTTTCCTGTTCCACGAAGTAACCTCGGGCCAGGGAGGCGCCCGCCACCCCGAGCGCGAGGCACACCCCGATGCGCTTCATGGCTCCCCTCCCTCGGGACCCCGCACGCGCGTGCCCTTGACCGTGATCGTGCGCGGACCCATCTCCGCGGTCCCTTCGAACCGGTCGCCCTCGATGATCACCGTCACCTCGACGGCCCCGAAGCCGCCCCGCCCGGGGAGCACCACCGTCAGCGCGTTGCCCTCGAGCGCGACGCGCTCGAAATCCACCGTGCCGGCCTGGGTTTCGGCCGTGCCGCGCCAGGCGCCGCGCGTTCCGGAGATCGTCCAGGTGCGCGTGAAGCTCCGCCCCCCCATCTCGAACACCACGGACCACTCGCCCCGCGGGTCCACGACGGCGTTCGGATCCCCCTTGGGCTTGGCGCGCTGCTCGATCTCGTAGGGGACGCCGTCCACGAACACGCGCTGGATCTTGGTCTCCTTGTGCAGGAGCGGCCCGTCGCAGACGACGACGTTGGCGATCTTGCCCGGCTCCAGCGTGCCCGCGAGCTCGGCCAGCCTCAGCAGCGCGGCGGGAACCGTCGTCAGCGCCGCCAGGGCCGCCTCTTCGGGAAGCCCGGCGGCGACGATCTGCTCCAGGTTGCGCCGGAAGTCGCCCAGGTTGTCCAGGCCGCGCGTGGTGAACGCGAAGCGGACGCCGGCTTGCTGCAGGCGGGCCGGGCCCGCGGGAGCTTCGACGAAGCGGCGCATCTCCCTCAGGGACACGTCGAGGGCGTCCGCCTCCTCCTCCACGTCCGGCTTGTCGGGAAAGGCCACGGGGTAGATCAGCGCGCGCCCCGTGCGCGCCAGCCGCTCCGCCGCTTCCCACTCCACGCCGCTGCCCGCCAGGACCGCCTCCAGACCGAACTCTCGCGCGAGCCTGTCCGCGAGCCAGGCGTCCTCGAGCTCGCCGAGGTGAAAGAAGACGGGCATCCGGCGCTCGAGCACCGGTTGGAGCGCTTCGTAGGCGGCGACGAATTCGGGCCGCCGCATGCCGCGGGGGTGGCGGGCAAAGCGCTCGCTCCAGATCTGGAAACGCTGCGCGTCGAGCAGGGTCTGCCGAAAAGCGGCCACGGCCCCCATCAGGCTCGTGGGGTAGCCTTCGCCGGAACGACTGCGCTCGAAGGCCACGTGCTGCGCCACGTCGTCCCGCACGATGAGTTCCGGCACGGGCCGATCCTCCTGGAGCAGGATCGCCGCGCTGCGGCCGCGGAAGATCCCGCGCTCGGCCCGGCTGAGCACGAGCGTGAAGCCGAGCTCGCGGTAACGCTTGAGCGTTCCCCGCCGCTCGTCGTTGTCGAAGGGGAGCAGCTGGTCGCGCGCGCGGGCTTCGGGGCGGATCAGGGGCAGCGGATGCACGGCTCCGGGAAGGCTCTGCGGTCGGGCGGAGCGGGCGAGCTGCGCGACCATCTCCGAGAAGCTCCCGGGCCCCGGGCCGCTCTCGCCGCGCTCGGGTTGGAGCCCAAGCTCCGTGTCCGGGTCGATGAGCCCCGGGTAGACCCACGCGCCGGCGAGGTCGATCTCGACCGCGTCGGCGGGTGGGGCGACCCCGGTCCCCACGGCCTCGATCAGGCCGTCGCGCAGGACGACCGTCGCTCCCTCCAAGACCCGCCCGGGGGCGACGACGACCGTGCCCGCCTTCAGGGCATAGACCCTGGGAGGTTCCGCCCGCACGGCGGGGCTGCAGGCGGCGACGGCCGCGAGCGCCACCGCGCTCCAATCGAAACGCAAGTGTGCCGAGCGCATCCCTCCCCTCCCTGGCGCTCCAGGCGGAAGCCACGGAAGGTCTGTATACGCTTGTCGGCCGCGACGGTTCAGTCGAGCAGGCCGAGCTGGAGCTTGGCGGCTTCCGACATCCGATCCTTGCTCCACGGGGGGTCCCAGACGACCTCCACCCTCACGTCGGTCACACCCGGCACCTCCCGGACGCGCGACTCGACTTCCATCGGCAGATAGCCCGCGGCGGGGCACGCGGGGGCCGTGAGCGTCATGCGGATCTCGACATGGCCCCCGGCATCCACCTCCAGGCCGTAGATCAAGCCCAGCTCGTAGATGTCCACCGGGATCTCGGGGTCGTAGACCTGTTTCAGGGCTTCGACGATCCTCGCCCGCAGAGCTTCGGGCTGCTGGGGGGCCGGGCGTTCGCGCTCCCCGAAATCGTCCGCGCTGGGACCCCTCTCGGCTCGCCCTTCCTCGCCCATGGCCTCACTCGGTGGAGACGGGCTCGGGGCGCCGCTCGAGCGCCGCCTTGAGCGTGTGCCAGGCGAGCGTGGCGCACTTGACCCGCACCGGGAACTCCCGCACCCCTTCGAAGGCGGCCAACTTCCCCAGCCGTTCGACCTCAGGCGCGTCGTCGCGGGTCAGCATCGCATGGAAGGCCTCGAACAGCCGCTCCACCTCTTCCCGCCGCTTGCCGCGGACCGCTTCGGTCATCATCGACGCCGAAGCGGTGGAGATCGCACAGCCCGACCCTTCGAAGGCGGCCTCGCGCACGGTGTCGTCCTCGAGTTCGAGGTACAAGGTCACCCGGTCGCCGCACAACGGGTTGTAGCCCTCGGCCCGGTGGGAGTGCCTCGGGGGCCTGCCGAAGTTCCTGGGGTGGCGGCTGTGGTCGAGGATGACCTCCTGGTACAGCTCCCGCAGCTCCGACATCAGCCGAACACCTCGTGGACCTTCCCCAGCGCCTGAACGAGCCGCTCGATGTCCTCGAACGTATTGTAGACGCCGAAGCTGGCCCGGACCGTGGCCGGTACGCCGTAACGGGCCATCAGCGGCTGCGCGCAGTGGTGGCCGGCGCGGATCGCGATACCCTCGTGGTCGAGCACCGTGCCCACGTCGTGGGGGTGGATCCCCTCGATGACGAAGGAGATCAGGCCGCAGGCCTCCCGCGGGTTACCGATCCTGCGCAGCCCCGGAACACCGGACAGCGCCTCGGCGGCGCGGGCGAGCAGGGCGGCTTCGTGGGCAGCCACCCGCTCGAGCCCCAGTTCCTCGAGATACCCGAGGGCCGCCGCCAGTCCCACGGCACCGGCCACGTGGGGCGTGCCGGCCTCGAAGCGCTGGGGCGCTCGCGCGAAGGTGGTGCGCTCGAAGGTCACGGTGCGGATCATCTCGCCCCCACCCTGGTAGGGGGGCAGCCGCTCGAGCCAGTCCCCCGCGCCGTAGAGCACGCCGATTCCCGAGGGGCCATACACCTTGTGGCCGGAAAAGCAGTAGAAGTCGCAGCCCAGGGCCCGCACATCCACCCTCAAGTGCGGCACGGCCTGGGCCCCGTCCACGAGCACGGGGATGCCCCGCGCGCGGGCCAGCGCGACGATGTCGTGGATCGGGTTGACGGTGCCGAGGGCGTTGCTCACGTGGGCGACGGCCACGATCCGCGTGCGCGGTCCGAGCAAGCGCTCGAGGGCTTCGAGGATCAGCTCCCCGCGGTCGTCGATCGGCGCGACGCGCAAGCGCGCTCCCGTGGCCTCGCACGCGAGCTGCCAGGGGACGATGTTCGAATGGTGCTCCATGTGGGTGACGAGGATCTCGTCGCCGCCCTTGAGGAAGGCGCGGCCGAAGCCGTGGGCCACCAAGTTGATCGCTTCCGTGGTGCCCCGCACGAAGACGATCTCCTCCGGGCGCGAGGCGTTGAGGAAGCGGCGCACCGTCTCCCGCGCGGATTCGTAGGCCGCGGTGGCCCGCTCGCTCAGCGCGTACACGCCGCGGTGGACGTTGGCGTAGGAGGTCTCGTAGAAGCGCACGATGGCTTCGAGGACACGGCGGGGTTTCTGCGTCGTCGCGGCGTTGTCGAGGTAGACGAGGCGCCGCCCGCGCACCTGCTGGCGCAGGATCGGGAATTCCTCGCGCAGGCGCGCCCCGTCGAGCGCCGCGCGGGCTGCCACGTCGCGCGCCTCGCTCATCGCTCCGCCGCGTCCTGCGCCGTGTGCCGCCACACCTCGGCCGCCAGCTGGGCGCGCAGGGCCGCGTCGGGCACGCCCTCCAGGATCTCCCCGGCGAAGCCCTGGATCAGCAGCGCCCGCGCCTCGACGGCCCCCAGGCCCCGCGAGCGCAGGTAGAACAGAGCCTCCTCCTCCAGGTGTCCGATCGTCGCGCCATGGGTGCAGCGCACGTCGTCCGCGCGGATCTCGAGCTGGGGTCGCGTGTGGACGAGGGCCTCGTTCGAGAGGAGCAAATTCCGGTTCGATTGCTTGGCGTCGGTCTTCTGCGCGCCGGGCCGGACGATGATGCGGCCGTGGAAGATGGCCTGCGCGCGTCCGCTCAGGATGCCTTTGTAGAGCTCGTGGCTCGGGCAATGGGGGCTCGCATGGTCGAGGAGGGTGTGGTGGTCCACGACTTGCCGGCCGGCCGCCAGGTAGAGGCCGTTGAGGGTGCATTCCGCGCCTTCCCCCTCGAGCCGGCACCCGAGATCCAGGCGAGCCAGGCGCCCACCGAGGCTCACGTTATGGTGGCGGTAGCGGCTGGAGCGTGCCTGGCGCACCTGGTGGACCGCGAGGTGGATGGCCTCCGGGCCCTCCCACTGCACGCGCACGTGCTCCAGCGCCGCATGCTCGTCCACGACCACCTCCGCGACCGCCACCGAGAGATAGGGCCGGTCCTCGTCCGCGGCACCGACGTAGCTCTCGATCACGGTGGCCTCGCTATTCGCTCCCGCCCAGACCATCAGGCGGGGGAAGACGGCCTGCGGGCCCTCGCCGTCCGGCGCGACGAAGCGGACGTGGATCGGCCGTTCCAGGCGGCAGCTCGGCGGGACGACCACGAGCACGGCGTCGGGAAACACCGCCGTGTTCCAACAGGCGAAGGGATGCGACTGCCAGGGGGCGAGCTGGCCGAACCATTCCGCCGCGCTCCCGCGCTGGTCCGCCAGCCAGGCCCGGAGCGAGCCCACGTACAGCCCGGAGGGCTCGCGCCGGGCTTGAGCCGGCACGCAACCGCCGACGCTGTCCAACTCCAGCGCACCGGTTGTTTCCACGCGCCGCGGCCGGAGGCACGCGGCCGGTTCGGGTCGGGCCTCGAAGGCCGCCTCGTAGACCGCTTCGATTCCCGTGTGGCGCCAGGCCTCGTCCTGGCTCGTGGGCCAGGAAAGCTCCGCGAGGCGCGAGCGGGCCTGGCGGCGCAGCCGCTCGAGCCCCAGGGGCTCGAGCGCCGCCGGCGCAGGCAGGCGGTCGAGCAACCTCGGGCGGGGCGCGGCTCGCGGCAGTCCACTCGGTGCGGTCATCCCTGTCCTCGATCGGCGTTCGTTTCTCGCCCGCGCGGCGCGCGCCCGCTCACGACGCGGCGCCGACTTCCTGTTCCAGCCAGCCGTAGCCCTTGGCCTCGAGCTCGAGGGCCAGCTCCTTGTCGCCGGAGCGCACGATCCGGCCGTCGAGCAGCACGTGGACCTTGTCGGGCACGACGTAGTTGAGCAGCCGCTGATAGTGGGTCACGACGAGGATCGCGCGCTGCGGGTCGCGCATCGAGTTCACGCCCTCGGCCACCGTCTTCAAAGCGTCGATGTCGAGTCCCGAGTCGGTCTCGTCCAGGATCGCCAGCCGGGGCTCGAGCACGAGCAGTTGGAAGATCTCGTTGCGCTTTTTCTCCCCTCCGGAGAAGCCTTCGTTGACCGAGCGGTGCAGCATCGCCTCGTCCATGCCCACCCGCTGCATCTTCGCGCGGACCAGCTTGAGGAAGTCCACGGCGTCCAGCTCGGGCAGGCCTCGCTGCGTGCGCACGGCGTTGACCGCCGCCTTGAGGAAGTACAGATTGCTCACCCCGGGGATCGCCACCGGGTACTGAAACGCCATGAAGATGCCCGCGCGCGCCCGCTCTTCCGGGGGCATCTCGAGCAGCCTCTGCCCGTCGTAGAGGACCTCTCCCGCGGTGACCTCGTAGGTCTCGCGGCCGGCGAGCACCTGCGCCAGGGTGCTCTTGCCGGAGCC
Source organism: Acidobacteriota bacterium (assembly GCA_037447115.1). GTDB lineage: Bacteria > Acidobacteriota > Polarisedimenticolia > Polarisedimenticolales > JBBIHH01 > JBBIHH01. The sequence goes on along the minus strand of JBBIHH010000047.1, from coordinate 4,595 downwards.
GTTGGGGCCCATGATGGCGTGCAGCTCACCGGGGTAGACGGTGAGGTTCACGCCGCGCAGGATCTCCTTGCCGTCGGCGCGAGCGTGAAGATCGCGGATCTCCAGCATGGGCTTGCCTTCGCCTGCGGTCATTCTGGGTTCTCCTTCAGCCGACACTGCCTTCGAGGGTGATGCCCAGCAGCTTCTGCGCTTCCACCGCGAACTCCATGGGCAGCTCGCGGAAAACTTCCTTGCAGAATCCGTGCACGATCAGCGAAATCGCATCCTCCGCCGAGAGGCCCCGCTGCTGGCAGTAGAAGATCTGATCCTCCCCGATCTTGGAGGTCGTCGCCTCGTGTTCCACGGTCGCCGTCGGATTCTGCACGTCGAGGTAGGGGAAGGTGTGGGCCCCGCACGTGTCGCCGATGAGCATCGAGTCGCACTGCGAGAAGTTGCGCGCCCCCTCCGCGCGCTTGAGGATCTTCACCAGGCCGCGGTAGGTGTTCTGCCCGCGGCCAGCGGAGATCCCCTTGGAGACGATGGTGCTGCGCGTGTTGCGGCCCACGTGGATCATCTTCGTGCCCGTGTCCGCCTGCTGGCGGTTGTTGGTCACGGCCACGGAGTAGAACTCGCCCACGGAGTTGTCCCCCAGCAGGATGCAGCTCGGGTACTTCCACGTGATCGCCGAGCCGGTTTCCACCTGCGTCCAGGAGATCTTCGAGTTGCGCCCCAGGCACTTGCCGCGCTTGGTGACGAAGTTGTAGATGCCACCGCGGCCGTCCTTGTCGCCGGGATACCAGTTCTGCACCGTGGAGTACTTGATCGTGGCGTGGTCGAGCGCGATCAGCTCCACCACGGCCGCATGGAGCTGATGCTCGTCGCGCATCGGGGCGGTGCAGCCCTCGAGATAGCTCACGTAGGCGCCCTCATCGGCGACGATCAGGGTGCGCTCGAACTGACCCGTGCGGGCGGCGTTGATGCGGAAGTAGGTGGACAGTTCCATCGGGCAGCGCACGCCCCGGGGGACGTAGACAAAGGAGCCGTCGCTGAAGACCGCGGAATTGAGCGCCGCGAAGAAGTTGTCCGAGTAGGGGACGACGGTACCGAGCCAGCGACGCACGAGCTCCGGGTGCTCCTGGACCGCCTCGGAGAACGAGCAGAAAACGATGCCCAGCTCTGCGAGTTTTTCGCGGTAGGTCGTGGCGACGGACACGCTGTCGAAGACCGCGTCCACGGCCACGCCCGCGAGCCGCTCCTGTTCGTGCAGCGGGATGCCGAGCCGCTCGTAGGTGCGCCGCAGCTCCGGATCGACCTCCTCGAGGCTCCGCGGCCGGTTCGCCATTTTCGGGGCCGAGTAGTAGACGATGCTCTGGTAATCGATGGGATCGTAGTGGACGTTGGCCCAGCGAGGCTCCCGCATCTTGAGCCACTGGCGGTAGGCTTTGAGCCGCCACTCGAGCAGCCACGGGGGCTCGTGTTTTTTGGCCGAGATCAGGCGGATGATCTCCTCGTTGAGGCCGGGGGGTACCGACTCGGCCTCGATCTCCGTGACGAAACCCCAGCGGTACTCGCGCTGGGTGAGCTCATCGAGCGGGCTGGTCGTGCGTGCCATCGCCTTGCGCCTCTTCGGTCCGGCTTCCCCTCGGGGTGGGACCGGCCGTATCGCTCACGGACATCCCTGGCCCGGGGCCGCCTGCCGCTCCAGGTGGAGCAGGGGAAGCGGCGTGGAGCGCAGCAGCTCCGAAAGCGGGATCCGCTGCAGGAAGTCGCGAACCGCCGCGCTGATTTCCTGCCAGCGCGTGCGTACGGGGCAATGCCCCTCCTGCTCGCACTGGCCCGGTGCACTGGTGCACTCCGTCATGCCGATCGGCCCCTCGAGGGCCGCAATAACGTCGCCCACGGAAATCTGTTCCGGCGGGCGTGCCAGGCTGTAGCCTCCTCTCGCGCCTCGTTGCGAGACGAGCAGCCCCGCGCGCGCCAGCACCTTGAGGATCTTGCTCGCCATCGGGTAGGGCAGCCCGGCCCACGAAGCCAGCTCCCGTGCCGCCTGCACGCCCGGTCGAGGGACGCTGGCGAGACGGGAAAGCAGGACGATGCCGTAGTCGGTCTCGCGCGTGATGCGGATCATCGCCAAACCTCCCGATCGGCCAAAGTGTACCCTACCAGTCCTGATTGTGCAATCCATCCCGCACGGGCCCCTCAGGCGGGCCAGAGATCGGCATCCGCGATCTCGAGCAGGTTGCCGTCCGGGTCTCGGAAATAAAAGGACCGCCCGCGCGCCCACACCACCTCCTGCTCGACGGCCACACCGCGTCCCTGCAAGTAGCCCTTCCATGCCTCGTAGGAGTCCGCCGCCACGCGGAAGCACGTGTGGCCCGCGCCGCGGGCGCCGTGGGGCGGAAGCGTCCCGCCCCGCCCTGTCTGTCGGGCATCGAAGAGCAGGAGCACGCTGCGCCCCGCGCGGTAGAAAAGGCTGCGCCGCGGTTCGCGTCGAAGCAACCGGAAGCCGAGGACGCCGCTGTAGAAGGCTTCCGTGCGGTCCTGATCCGTGAAGTAAAGGACGGTCTCCAGCACCTCCTCGACGTCCGGCGCGCTCGGCTCGTCCCCTTGCGGCATCGGTCCCTCGGTATGCTTCAGGCAGCGTAGCACGTGCGTGCGGCGCGCAGGCTGATACCATGCGCCGAACCCGCATGGCGCAGCGACGACGGTGGCCGGTTCGCGGGGCGGTGCTGCTCCTCTCGCTGGTCGGGCTGGGGTCCGGCCCCGGCGAAGGACCCGACGCCGCGCCGGCTTGGTTGTGGGTGGACTACGCCGGCATTCTCCATGGCCGCGCGCTGACCCATTCCGGGGAACCGGTGGAGACGGTGCTGGCGCGCCTCGGAGGGCGGCCGTTTCCGCCTCCCGGCGAGCGGCCCGAGGACGCGACGGCGCACCAGCTGCTCGATCCGCTCCTGGAGCCTTACGCCTTCGTGCTTCCCGATGCGCTCGACTGGTTCGCAGGAGCCCCGCCGGATCCGCTGCCCGTGGAGCTCGGGTGGCTGTGGCAGCCCGGAGAACGCCAGCCGGCGTGGGCGGAGTTGCTGCGCGCGCGGGCGTACCTCGTGGAGAGCGACGGGGCGGGTGGGGTGCGCGTGTTCGTCCCGAGCCCCCATGCCACCGAACAGGCAGATCCGGAGCGCGCGGCGCGGCAGGCCTGGGAGGAAGCCTGGCCAGTGCTGCGTCATGTGTGCGCCGCGCTGCAGCGCGAGGCAAACGCCCAAGCCCTGCGCCTGGTCGTCCACGCTTACCGGCACGAGCCGGAGCGCACGCGCTTTCTGCTCGGGGTGCGCCCGTGGCGGACGAGCCTCCGGGAGACGCGGGCCACCGACGACCGCCCTGCGCTCGACCTCCAGGCGTGGGAGGCGTTCCTGCGAGCCGGACTGCGCCTCGAAGGAGCCAGGCTCGTCGAAGGGGGCGGGATCGAGCTCTTCGGCTCCCCAAGCGAGCCGCCGCCAGGGCTCCTCGGCGAGCCCCTCTCGCTGAGCGATCTCGCGGTGGCCTACCGCGCCGTGTTCCACGGCGGCCGTGCCGAGCCTTACATGAGCCTGGATCGAGCGCTCGCGCCGCACGCCTCCCTCGTGCTTTTCGGGGGGCGCTTGCGGGATACGCGCATCGGTCTCGTGAGCCTGCTGTGCGACGTTCGCTTCAAGACCTTCAGCCAGGGTTGGGACGTGCTTCGCGGCTCCGATCTGCGGGAGCGGATCCGCGCGGCGCTGCCTGGGTTTCGCACGCACCTGGAGCACCTGGCCGCAGACCCGGGCTCGGCCGGTTTCGCCGGGCAGCAGACGCGGCTGTGGTTCTACCCGGACGACGTGGAGCTCGCTCTCTCGCCGCAAGGCGACGTCCTGGCCTTCCGGCGGGCCCGGATGACCGCCGCTTCGGAACGAGCGGACGCGGAGCTGCCCGGGGCGGTGCCGCCCTGGACCCGGGCGACCGTGGAGGCGATCAACCGCGACTACGACGCGCTCGCGTCGGCGTTTCCCGAGCTGGCCGATCTCGACCAGGTGGCGCGGCTGCTCTCGCTCTTCAGCTGGCTGCGCCTCGCGCGCGACGAGGGGCAGGGGCTGCCCGATCTGGATGTGCTGCTCGCCCTGGAACTGCCGGAGCTGCGGACGCCTCGGGCGTTCCCGCAGTTGCTCGCCTTCGACGCGCTGCCCCCTCCCGGAGGCGACGGTCCCGTGGTGGTGGTCGCGCGCGACGACGTGGCGGGCGCGCTCGCGCGTCTCGAAAGCCCCTGGGATCCCCCCCTGCCGGCGCGCGAGCGCCTGCGGCGCGCTTCGGAGCTTCTCGATCCCCGGTTTCCGGAGCATCGCGCGCTGCGCGAGGAGATCGCGCGGTCCGAGGCGGCGCAGCTCACGGAGGGCGAGCTCGACCTCTTAGCGTACAGGGCGCTGCGCCTCGCGATGCACCAGCGCGTGCTCAGCGCTGTCCCTGGGGAGGTCCAGGAGTCGTTGCGCGCTCGAGCGCAGGCGGGCGAGCGGTTGCGTGTTTTCAGCGTGGGGATCGGGGGCCTCGATCTCGACATGCGTGCGGCGCTGCGCCGCGCGCGGGGGCGATTGGTGCGGCTGGCGGGGTCG
>JBBIHH010000046.1:0-15213 GCA_037447115.1 Acidobacteriota bacterium | reverse complement strand
CACGGACGTGACGGCCGCGGCGGGGGTGGCCGGGCCCGCCGACGCGTGGAGCGCGAGCGCCGCCTGGGGGGACCTGGACGGCGACGGCTTCCTCGACCTCTACGTCACCAACTACTGCCTCTACGACCCCGCGAACCCCCCGCACGGAGGAGCCCGGGCGATCTGGAAGGGGATCGAGGTCTACGCGGGGCCGCGAGGCTTCACCCCGCAGCCCGACCTCCTCTACCGCAACGACGGCGACGGCACCTTCACCGACGTGACCGAAGCGTCAGGGATCGCCAGCGCGCCGCCCCGCTACGGCCTGGGCGCGGTGATGTCGGACCTCGATGGCGACGGGGATCTCGATATCTACGTCGCCAATGACTCCGTCCCCAACTTCCTGTGGCGCAACGACGGCGGGTTCCGCTTCAGCGAGATGGCCCTCTACGCCAACGTCGCCACGAACGAGGACGGAAAAGAACAGGCGGGCATGGGCACCGATGCCGCCGACTACGACGGCGACGGCCGCTTCGATTTGGTGGTGACGAACTTTTCCCATGAATTCCACGCCCTCTACCGCAACCTGGGCGCCATGCGCTTCGTGGACGCCACGTTCGAGGCCGGGCTCCAAGACTCCTACGCCCTGCTGTCGTGGGGCACCAAGTTCTTCGACTACGATCTCGACGGCGACCTCGATCTGGTGGTGGCCAACGGACACATCTATCTTGAGGTGGACGCCCATCCCCGGCTCCAGACGACGTACGCCGAGCCCAACAGTCTCTACCGCAACGCCGGCGGCGGCCTCTTCGAGAACATCTCCGCGTCGGCGGGCCCGGGCTTCGCTTCCGTCGAGAGCAGCCGGGGGTTGGCGCTCACGGATTTCGACAATGACGGCGACCTCGACATCGCCATCAGCAACATCGACGCGGTTCCCGCACTGCTGCGCAACGACGGGGCGGAAGGGCGCCCGCGGGTCGTGCTGGAGCTGATCGGCACAGCCTCCAACCGCGATGCCGTCGGCGCGCGCCTCGAGCTCGAGACCGCTGGGGGCGTGCAGGTGCGCGAGCTCAACCCCTTCGGTTCCTACCAATCCCAGAGTACCTATCGGGTCCACTTCGGCCTGGGCAGCGGGCCCCCCGCGGCGCTTCGCATTCGCTGGCCCTCCGGGCTCGAGGAAAGGATCGAAGAGCTGCCGCTCGGGAGGGTGGTGCGGATCGTGGAGGGCCGCGGGTTCGCGTCCGGGGAGCGGCCGTGATGCGTCGGGCTCGGCCCGGGCAATCGATCCGCACGGGAGTGCTGGTGTTGCTCTGCGCGGCCTGCGGGCCCGGGGAGGAGCCCGCCCCCGCTCCGGGGCCGCCCAAGAGCGACGCGCTCCCGGCACCCGCTCGGGCCCACGTGCAACGGGCGCTCGAGGCTCAACGGCAGGGGGAGATCGAGGCGGCGCTCCAGGAAGCTGTAGCGGCGCTGGAGCTCGTGCCCGACAACCCGAGCCTCTATCGCTTGCTCTCGAAGCTCTTCACCGACGCGGGCCTCGACGAGGGAGCGATCGCCTTTTTCGAAGAGGTCGCGACGCGCTACCCCTCGCGGCCCGAGCCGTGGCTCTACCGGGGCTTCCACGAGTACCACCGCCATCTGTGGGACGAGGCGTTGCGCTCGTTCGCCCGCGCCGCCGAGCTCGATCCGGCCGATCCGGAACCCCACCTGCGTCGAGGTCTGATCCTGCAATACATGGGGCGTTTCGAAGAAGCCCTCGACGCCTTCCGCGCCGCCTACGCGCGCGAGGGCTCGGCGGCGACTGCCGCCAGAGTCGTCGAGATCCTGCGCGTGATGGGACGCTACGAGGAAGCCGAGCAGCAAGCGCGGGAAATCCTCGCGCGCGAGCCCGATCAGTCGCGCCTCCAGCTCGAGGCCGCGCGCCTCGCCTTGCACCGCGGCGACGATGAAGCCGCGGAGGCGCACCTCCGGCGGGCCCTCGAACTCGAACCAACCCTGGCGGAGGCGCGCCGCGATTTGGCTGGAATTCTGCTCCGCTCGGGTCGAGCGGAGGCCGGGCGCCTGGAGCAGCTCCTGGCCGAGCGGCTCACCGATTACGTCGAGACCAAAGCCTTCCTGATGGAACGCCTGGGGGCGAACCCCGAGGATCCCTCGGTTGCGCTCTACCTGGCGGAGCTGGAACTGGGAGGTGGCCGCCCGGATCAGGCGCTCCGCTGGTTCGAGCGCGCCGCCCGCCTCGGGGCTTCCCCGGAGCGCGTGGCGGCCGGGCGGGCCGAGACCCTGGCGCTGATGGGGCAGCTGGAAGGCGCGGAGCGAGAACTCCTGCGCTCCGCCGGCGGGGCGCGAGCCGAGCTGGCTCGGGCGACGCTGTTGCTGCGGCAGGGCGCGAGAGAAGCCGCGCTCGCCGCGCTCGAGCAGGCCTTGGGCGCACCCGAGACCTTGGACCGCGACGCGCTCTACCGCGCGGCGGATCGCCTCCGCGACCTGGGCCAAGCCTCCCGCTGGGTCGAGCTGATGGCGAGGGCTTCCGGGGTGGCCCGCCCGGGGGCGCCGGGTAGGGCGGCCCTCTCGGGCTCGGTTCCTCCGGGAGCGATGGAGCGCGAGCCCGGACCGGACCGCTGAGGGTTCGAGAGGAGATATAGCTTCAGTAGATATTGACACTGAAATAGGATCCGGCGAAACTGAACCGCGCGAGGTGCCGATGGCATCCCGAGGCCGGAGACCCGCGGTTCTGCTCGTCGAAGACGACCCGGCGGTGCGCGCTCTGGTGCGGGAAATCCTGGAGAGCGCAGACTACGGCGTCCTCGAAGCCGCCACCGCGAGCGAAGCCTTGGCGATCGAAGCCGAGCACACCGGCCCCATCGACTTCCTGATCACCGACGTCGGGTTACCCGCCGGCATGGGGGGCTTCGAACTCGCGCGCGAGCTGCTCCAGCGGAGGCCCGGGTTGAAGGTGGTCTACACCTCCGGCCATCCCGCCGAGGCGCTCGACACCAAGGTCCCGCGCGGCCCCGAAGGAGTTTTCGTCGCCAAACCCTTTCGCCCGGCGGAGCTGCTCGGGACTTTGCGCCGGGCTCTGGCCAAGGACTGAGCGAACCTCCTCTCCCCGCCTACGTAGTCAAGGTTGGCCCCTGTCGCGGGGAAACGACCGCTCAGCGGGCGAGGTGGGCCGCTGGGCGAGGACCGGCGCACGGGCGAGGGCGGTGCGTGTATAGAAGGGCAAGAACGATGGGGCACGAGCGTTCCCTGCCGCCTAGCGGCCCTCGCATCCAAATCGAGGGTGTGCGTCATGTCTACGGGCGGGGCGTGGTGGCGCTGGACGGTGTGAGCCTCGCCGTGGAGGCCGGCCTGTTCGGTCTGCTCGGGCCGAACGGTGCGGGCAAGAGCACCTTGATGCGCATCGTGTGCACGATCCTCGTGCCCAGCGAAGGCTCGGTGCGCGTGGCGGGCCACGACGTGGTCCGCGAATGCCATGCGGTGCGCTCCCTCCTGGGCTATCTCCCGCAGGAGTTCAGCGCCTGGCGCAGCCAGCGCGTGGAAGAAGTGCTCGACCTGTGCGCGGCGCTGTCCGGCTTGCGGGATCGGAAAGCGCGGCGGCAGCGCATCGACTGGGTGCTCGGCCGCACGGGGCTCGCCGCGGTGGCGGACCGCAAGGTCAAGGCCCTCTCGGGCGGCATGGTGCGCCGCCTCGGGGTGGCGCAGGCGCTCGTTCACGATCCGCCGCTGCTCGTGGTGGACGAGCCCACCGTGGGCCTCGACCCGCAGGAGCGCCTGCGCTTCAGGCAGTTGATGACCGGGCTCGCGCAGGAGCGCACGATCCTGCTCTCGACGCACATCGTCGCGGACCTCGGCGCGGGCTGCGCGGAACTGGCGGTTCTGGACCGGGGGAAGATCGTCTTCCGGGGAACGCCCGCGGACCTGGCGGCGCAGGCCCAGGGCCGCGTGTTCGAGATGACGCTGCCCGCGCACGAGGACCGGGAAGACCTGGGCGAGGGAATCGAGGTCATCTCGCGCGTGCGGGAAGGCGCGGCCGTCAGGGTACGCGCCCTGGCCACCTCCGCGCTCCCCCCGGGAGCGCGCCCGATCGAGGAACCTACGCTCGAGGAAGGCTACCTGGCGTTCATGGCGGCGCGGGGCCGAGCGGAAGCGGCCCTCGCCGAGGAGGCCGCCTCCTGATGCTCGACTGGAGCGTGGTCGCGGCGGTGACCCGTGCGGAGCTGCGCGCCACGCGGCGCCTCGTGCGCTACTGGGTGTTCCTGGCCCTCGCCTGGCTGTTCGGGATCGGTGGCTTCCTCTATTACAGCGCGGGTCTGCACCGCTCCCTGTCCGCCTACTCGGCTACGATCGCCCAGGTGGGCGGCCGTTACTTCGTCGCCATCTACGGCGGCTTCTACATCCTCGTGTTCCTCGCGGGGGTGGTGTTCCTGGGTTTCGATCTCCGCACGCGGGACGAGCGCGCCCGCATCGCCGAGGTTCTCGACGCGCGGCCGCAGACGAATCTCGAGCTCGTGGCGGGCCGCGGTCTCGGCTTGCTTCTCGCCGCGTGGCTGCCCCTCCTGGGGGCGGCGGGGATGATCCAGGCGATCGGTTGGAGCATCGGCGAGACGGTGGAGCCCTACTCCGTGGTGGAGTTCGTCGTGTTCATGGCGTTGCCGGCGCTGGCCTTCGGCATCGGCCTCGCCTACCTCTCGAGCGTGCTCCTGCGTTCGAGGATCCTCGTGGCCGTCGCGAACCTGGCGCTTTTGGGAGGAGCGATCTTCGGCGGCAACTATCTGCCCGTCTACCTCTCGCCGGTCGTGAACATCCACGGAGCGTTCTCGCTGGGCTACCCGTCCGACATGGTGCATTTCGACAACCTGGGCCTGGGGGCCCTCCAGCGGCTCGGGGTCCTGGGCGTGGGCGTGGGCCTGCTGGGGCTGGCCGCAGCCCTCTACCCGCGGCGCGAAGCGAGTTCGCCGCGGGCACGGTTCGCGGTTCCCGCCCTGCTGCTCGCCGGGGGTGTCGCGGCGACGAGCTACGTCGTGCGGGCGCAGTGGCAGCTCGTGCAGAACCTCGACCGCGCTCGCGCGCACCACGAAGGACGAGGCGACTCTCCGGTTCCCGACCTCGACCGCGTGCAGGCGCAGCTCGTTCTCGAGCCCGGGCGGCGGCTTGCGCTCGACGCCACGCTGGCCTTCCGTGCCCCGGCGACCTCGCCGCTCGAGCGCGCCCTGTGGAGCTTCAACCCCGGCCTTTCGGTGACGTCGCTGACTGACGCCTCGGGCCGGACGCTCGCGTTCCGCCACGAGGCGGGCCTACTGGAGGTGGACCTGCCCGAGCCGCTCGCCCCGGGAGCGAGCACGACGCTGCGCCTGACGGCCTCGGGCGCGCCGGAGACCGACTTCGGCTACCTCGACGCCGTGCGCAACGTCTTCGCCCAGTCCAGCCGCGAGGCGCAGTTGTTCGTGCTGGGCTACGAGCCCTCGCTGTTCCGCCGGAGCTTCGTGGCGCTGATGCCCGCCTCGCGCTGGCTGCCCGCCTCGGGGCCGGAGGTCGGCCGCAACGACCCGCGCCGACGGCCGCGCGATTATTTCCAGCTGGAGCTGGAGGTCGAGCTGCCCGAGGGCTGGCTGCCCGCCGCGGTGGGCCGACGCGAAGAACTGCCGCAGACCGCGGAGGGCCGAAGCCGCTTCCGCTTCGCCCCCGAGGGACCCGTAGCGGAAGCCGCCCTCCTGGCGGCCCGCTTCGAGCGGCGCGCCGCGGAAATCGATGGGGTGGACTTCGAGGTCCTCTTCCATCCCGCGCATCGGCAGAACCTGGACTTCTTCGAGGACGCCGCCGGCGAGATTCGGGACTGGCTCGCCGAGCGCTTGCGAGAAGCGCGCGAGCTGGGCCTCGCCTACCCCTACGGTGCCTTGACGCTCGCGGAAGTTCCCAACAGCCTGCGCACGTACGGCGGGGGGTGGCGCATGGACAGCGCCCTGGCAGCCCCGGGCTTGCTGCTCGTGCGCGAATCGAGCTTCCCCACGGCGCGCTTCGACGTCCACTTCCGCGATCCGAGAAGTTTCGCCGACCGGGAGGGCGGCATGGCACGGGCGAAGCGCGAGTGGCTGGAACGCTTCTTCGAATCCGACTTCACCGGAGGGAACGTCTTCGTCAACGGGGCGCGCAACTTCTTCAGCGAAATCACGGGACCGTACGGGGAAGGGGCGATCGTTCTCGAGCACGTGCTCCAGGATCTGGCGAACCGGCTCGTCACGGGCAAGCGCGGCTATTTCTCCGTCCATGTCTTCGGGCCCGAGCTGAACAGCGTCGTGCAGCAGGTCATGATCCGATGGTTCCTGATGCAGGGCCAGCCGGGCCAGCGCAGCATCGTGGACGCGGCGATCGAGGCCATCGCCTCCCGGCCGACGGTGTGGGATGCCCTGATGGAGGTGCCGCTCGCGCGGCTCGACCCCTGGAAGGATCCGCGCACGGCGCTCGACGTGCTGGTCCTCAAGGGGGACGCCATGGCGCAGGTGCTGCTCGACATGCTGGGCCGGCAGGCCGCGGGGGAGCTGCTGGCCGATCTGCGCGAGGCGTATCGGGGCCGCACGTTCGACAGGGCCGCGGTCGCCCAGAGGTTCGCGGAGGTCAAGCCCGAGCTCGAGGAATGGCTCGCCCTCTGGCTCGATCGGGCGGAGCTTCCCGCTTTCGCCGCAGAATCGGCCGAGCGCTATCGCCTGCCCGACACCGCCGAGGGCGAGCCCCGCTATCAGCTCCGAGTCGTCGTCCGCAACGAAGCGGAGGTCGCGGGGCTGGTGCGTGTGGAGTACTTCCAGGACCTCGGCGAGGACCGGTCGCGTTCGGAATCGACCGATCCGCTGCTCGTCCCGGCACGCTCGCGCCTCGAGTTCGCCCTCGTCACGCCCCATCCGGTCCAACGCGTGCGCGTGCGCCCCTACATCTCCCTGAACCGGGGGCCGTTCGAGGTGGAGCTCCCGCCGCTCGATACCGGGCGCACCGTGGACCGCAAGCCGCTCGCCCTCACGCGCGTGCTCCCTTGGGAACCGCCTGCGGAAGATCGCATCGTCGTGGATGACCTCGACGCCGGCTTCCGCACCGTCGAACCCGAGCGCCGCGGCTGGCGGCTCGGAGGCCGCGCGACCCCGAGCGAGACCGATCACGGGCTGCCCGCGGCACCGCCCTTCTTCTTCCGGCCGCCGGACCGCTGGTCGCGCGCCGAGGCCCCCCAGGCCTGGGGGCGCTACCGGCACACCTTCGCCTTCGTGCGCGGGGGCGACCCCGAGCGGGGTGCCATCTTCGAAGCGCAGCTGCCCCGGGCCGGCGAGTGGGAACTCGAGCTCCACGTCCCGCTCGCCGCCGACCGCAGGCTCGGCGAGGGTTCCTGGACGGTGGAAGTCGGCGAGGGCGAGCCCCGGACGCTAACCTTCGACCTCGGCGCGAGCCAGTCCGGCTGGAACAGCCTGGGGACGTTCTCCCTGCCCGAGGGTCTCGTGCGCGTCACCCTGCGCAGCGACAGCAAGGCCCGGGTTCTCGTGGCCGACGCCGTTCGCTGGCGGGTGCGGGAAGCGGGGGAGAATACCGCGCATGCGGCACGCCACTGACCCCACGCTAGCAGCGCGGCAACGAAGGGCTGCGGCGCTACTGCCCGGCGCGGCGCTCCTCTCGCTTCTTTCCTGCGGGCCTCGGTCCGCCACGAGCGAGGTGGAGTTCCTCGTCCCCGTCTCGGTGACGGAGGTGCGCACGGACAGTCTCGAGGACCGCGTGATGACCACCGGCACGCTGCGTGCGGTGGAGGTCGTGACGCTCGCGACCCAGGCGCCAGGAACCCTGCGGTACGGGCGCCACCCGGACGGGCGCCGCGTGGCGGAAGGGGATCGCCTCGAGGCAGGCTTCGTGCTCGCGGAGATCCAGGGAGAAGAGGCGAAGCTCGCGGCGCGCACCGAGGCCACCGAGCGCCGCTACCAGGCGGCCCTCCGGGAGTACGAGTCGAGCAAGACTCTCTTCGAGGAAGGGCTGATCAACGAGATGGAGTTCCGCCAGGCGGAAAGCCGGCTGGCCGAGGCTCGGCTCGAGTGGGAGCGATCGCTGCTCACGGAGAAGCGCACGCAGCTGACGAGCCCCTTCGAAGCGATCGTGCTGCAGCTCGGGCGCCAGAAGGAGGAGCCCCCGGCAGCTGACGGCCAGCTCGTCGAGGCGGGCTTCGTCGTGGCGAAGCTGGCGCCCCTGCGCCGGTTGGCGTGCGACATCGCGCTCGTGGGTCCCGACGTATCCCGCGTGCGGCCCGGACAGCTCGTGCGCCTGCGGCACTACGCGTGGCCCGATCGCACCTTCAGCGGCCGCATCTCGCGGCTCGCCCCGAGCGTCGATCCGCAGACGCGCGCCTTCCTGGCGGAGGCGGCGGTGGACAATCCCGAGGGACTGCTGCGGCCCGGCATGTTCGTGGAAGCGACGATCGTCGTCGACCGTCGCGAGAACGTGCCGGTCGTGCCGCGCGAAGCGGTCACCGAGCGCGCCGGTTCGCCCGTGGCCTTCGTGGTCGAAGGCCAGCGGGTCAAGCAACGCCGCCTCGTGCTCGGCCTGGGCGATGACGAGATCGTGGAGGTGCGCGAGGGCCTGAAGCCGGGCGAGCGCGTCGTCGTGCGCGGCGTGGAAACGCTGACGGACGACGCGCGCGTGCGCGTCAGCGGAGGCTGATCCCGTGCGCGGGGCGCGCGAAACCGCGGCGGCCCCGGGTGCGGTCGGCGCCCTCGCCCGCTTCGCCGCGCGCCGGCCCATCGCGGTCGCGGTCCTCGCCGCCACCACCGTCTTCCTCGGGTGGCTCGCCCTGGACAACCTGGCGGTCGACCTGCTGCCCGACGTGGAAAGCCCCACCGTGATGGTCTCGCTGCGCTCCGGCGAGCGGCCCCCGCTCGAGATGGAGCGGCTCTACGGCGAGCGGTTGGAGCAACGCCTGTTCGCCGTCCGCGGCGTGCGCCGGGTGGAGCAGACCGCGCGCGCGGGCCGCCTCGTGGCGCGGGTCGTCTTCGACTGGGACGTCGGCCCGGATCAGGCGCTCGTGGACGTGCAACGGGCCGTGCAGCCGCTGGCGGCGGACCCCGAGGTGGATGAGCTGTTCGTGCGCCGCTTCGATCCGCGCCGCGCTCCCGTGCTCACGTTGGGTCTCGTGGCACCCGAGGGACATCCGGACCTCGCCGAGCTGCGGCGTCTGGCGCGCCGGCGCGTCGCGCCCGCTCTCGAGCGGCTCGAGGGCGTGGCCGAGGTGCGCGTGCTGGGGGGTCGCGAGCGGGAGGTACGGGTGATCGTGGATCCCTACCGGCTCGAAGCCCACGGGATCCCGCTCAGCGAGCTGCGCGAGCGGCTGCGGGCGTCGAACTTCGACATCGCCGCAGGCACGCTCGAAGAATCCCGCCGCATCTACCTGGTGCGCGGGCTCTCGCGCTTCCGGCGGCCCGAGGACGTGGCGGCCGTGGTCGTGCGCTACCAGACGACCGAGGACGGCCGACGCCAGGCCGTGCGGGTCGCCGACGTGGCCCGCGTCGAAGAGCTCCCCCGGCAGCCGCACCATCTCGTGCTCGTGGACGGGCGCGAGGGCGTGAGCCTCGCCTGTTACAAGGAAGCCGGCGCGAACACGGTCCTCGTCTCGCGCACGCTGCGCGCCGCGCTCGAGGGGCTGGCGCGCGACCTTCCCGGCATCGAGGTCCGCATCGTGGCGGACGAGGCGGCGCTGGTGGAGGAAGCCATCGCCGATCTGGAGTGGGCCGCGCTCGCGGGCATCGCGCTCGCCGTGGCGGTGCTGGCCTTTTTCCTGCGCTCTTTCGTCCCCACGCTCGTCGTCGGCGCCGCCGTGCCCGTGTCGCTCTTTGGCGCCCTGTTTTTGCTCTACCTCGCGGACCACAGTTTGAACCTGATGACCTTGGGCGGGCTCGCCCTCGGGGCGGGGATGCTGGTGGACAACGCGATCGTCGTCGTCGAGGCCGTCTACCGGCGCCGGGCCGCGGGGGACGCCCCCGCGGCCGCCGCCGTGGGCGGAACGGCGGAGGTGGGCGGTGCCATCGTCTGCAGCACCCTCACGACGTGCGTCGTCTTCGCCCCCGTGATCTTCGTCTCGGGGCTGGCGGCGCGGCTGGTGGAGGGGCTCGCCTTCAGCGTCGTCGTCTCGCTCCTCGCGTCGCTCGTGGTGGCGGTGCTGTGGATTCCCGCCCTCGCCGGGCTGATGCTGGGCGAGGGTCCGGTCCAGCCGGTGGATCCGGGACAGGCGCGCATCGCTCGCTGGGTCCGGGCCCTCGTCGCGCGGCCCGCCGCGGTGGTCGGGGCGGCCGTGTCGCTCGCGGTCGGCTCCGGGTTCTTGCTCGCCCGGCTGGGCACGGAATTTCTGCCGCCCGCCGATCCCCGGCAGTTCTCGGTGCGCCTGGTGGGACCTCCGGGCCAGCGCGTGGAGGCCACCGCGGCCGTAGTTCGAGCCGTGGAAGCGATCCTGCGGCACGCGGCGGCGCAGGACATCGCCGTCGTCCTGGCGGAGGTCGGCCGCCTGCCGGAGGACGACCGCGTCGTCGAGGAAGAGCCGAGCGAGGAGCACACCGCGCGGCTTTTCGTGCGCTTGCGCCGCCAGGGGCGCACCGCGAGCGAGGTCGTCGCAGCCGCGGCGGCCGCCGTGGCGCAACTGCCCGAACTCGAGGCTTCGTGGGAGGTGGGCGTCTCGGCGCTGGCACGGGCCGTGGGGCGCAGCGGGCCGCCCCTCGCCGTCGAGATCTCTGGCGAGAGCCTCGCGGACCTGCGGGCCGCCGCGACGGCGCTGCGCGAGCGGCTCGCGGCGGAGCCGGCGCTGTGGAACGTGCGGACCTCCTTCGAGGGTGGACCGCCGGAGCTGCACCTGCGCGTGCGACCCGTACTCGCGCAGGCGCACGGGGTGCAGGTGGCGGACGTGGCGGCTGCCGTCGCCGCGGCGCTCCAGGGCAGCGAAGCCACGAGCCTCGTGCTCGGCGACGAGGAGGAACCGGTAGTGGTGGCCCTGCCCCGGGTGGAGCGGGTCGAGGCCCTGGCGCGGCAGACGCTGCGCGGGCCCGCAGGAACGCGATTCGCGCTCGGAGAGGTGGCGACCTTCGAGACCGTGGAGGGCGCTCGGGAAATCCTGCGCCGCGATCAGCGGCGGGTGGCCCGGGTCAGCGCCCGAGTCGCCCCGGGCTACCGCTACCCGGAAGCGCGGGCGGCGATGCAGGCGGCCCTCGAGAGCTGGAGCCCGCCGCCGGGCCTCGGGGCGTCGCTGGCAGGCGAAGAGGAGGAGCGCGCGGAAACCTTCGCGCAGTTGCGCACGGCAGGCGTGCTGGCGATGGTGTTGTTGTTCTTCGTGCTTGCGGGAAGCTTCGAATCGCTCGTCCATCCCTTCACCGTGCTCGCCGCTGTCCCGCTGGCCCTGGTCGGCGTGGGCCCCGCCCTCGCCCTCGGGGGCGCGCCGGTGGGCGTCATGGCCATGCTGGGCCTGATCGTGCTGGCCGGCATCGCCGTCAACGATGCCATCCTCCTCGTGGACGCCGCGCGGCGCCTCCAGGCGAACGGGCTCGCCACGGAGGAAGCCCTCGCCCGCGCCGCGGCCGAGCGCCTGCGGCCGATCCTCATGACGAGCGCCACGACGGTGCTGGCCCTCGTGCCCCTCGCCCTCGGCACGAGCGAGGCGGCCCGCCTGCGAAGCCCCCTGGCGGTCACGATTATCGCCGGCATGGTCACCTCGACCGTGGGCTCGCTCACCGTCATCCCCTGCCTCTACGCGTTGCTCGAGCGGTTGCGGCCGCAACGGAACGCGCCGCCCGCTGACCGGTCCGCACCATGACGCCCCCCCCGCTGCCGGTGCGGCGCCCGGTGGCGACCGCGATGCTCTTCGCCGGACTCGCCTTGCTCGGGCTCGCCGCGTGGTGGCGCATGCCCGTGGAGCTGCTGCCTGTCCTGGGCGGCGAGAGCCTGTACGTCACGTTCAACCGCCCGGGAAGCGACCCGGAGACGGTGGAACGCGAGCTCCTGCAACCGATCGAGGCCCGCCTGGCCTCGCTGGCCGGCGTGGCGGAGACCCGGGGATGGATCGTCGCCTCGGGGGGCTCGCTCGAAGTGCGCTTCGAGCGCGGCGCTCCCGTCAAGGTCCGCGAGCTGGAGCTGCGGCAACTGGCCTCGGAACTTGCGCGCGGTCAGCCCCCCGGCACGACGGTGGACGTGCAGAGCTTCGACTTCTCCGAGCAAGTGCGCGACTTCGCCATGTACATCCAGGTCCACGGCGGCACGGACCGCAACGCCCTGCACGAGTTCGTCGCGAGGCGCCTCGCACCGCGCCTCGAGTCGGTCCCGGGCGTGGCGCGGGTGGTGACCGTCGGCGGCGCGCCGCTCGAGGTCACCGTGCGAGTCGACCCCGACCGTTGCACCGCGGTGGGCGTGCGTCCCGAGCAGGTGACCGCGGCGCTCGAGCGCTGGTTGGGGCAGCGGAACGTGGCGGGCAGCCTGGAGCAGTTCGACCGGCGCGCGGTGGTGCTGGTGGACGGGCGGCCGAGGGGCCTCGAATCCCTGGCCAAACTGCCGGTCGCGCCAGGGCGAGCCGTGCGACTGGAGCACGTGGCGCAGGTGGAGTTCGGTGTCGCGCGGGAGGAGATGGCGTTCCGGGTGGACGGCGCACCCGCGGTGGCGATGCTCGTCTACCAGGAATCGGGGGCCAATCTCGTGCGTGTGGGCCGCGCTGTCCGCGTGCGGCTCGCCGAGCTCGAGCGGGAGCTCGCGCCCACCGGGCTCCGGTTCACGATCGGTTTCGACGGTGCGGCCCTCGTGGAGGAACAGCTCGATCGGCTGGCGCGCCTTGCCCTCTCGGGACTCGGCATTGCGCTCGTGGTCCTCTACCTGTTCGTCCGGCAGTGGCGCGGCGTGGCTGTCGTCGCCCTGGCGGTGCCCCTCAGTTTGCTCGCGGCGCTCGGGGCGTTGTTCCTCGGTGGTCAGTCGCTCAACCTGATCACCTTGTTCGGGCTGGCCGTGGGGGTCGGCATGCTCGTGGACAACGCGATCGTCGTCTTCGAGGCAACGCAGCGGGCGCTCGAGCGCGGGGCGGCGCCGGCGGAAGCCGCCAGCCAGGGCGTGCGGCGCACCCTGCGCGCCATTCTTGCGGCCACGGCGACCAATGCGGTGGTGTTCGTGCCCCTGCTGCTGCTCGAATCCACGCCCCAACTGACGCGGCGGCTGCTCGAACTCGTCGCGCTCGCCTACCTGCTACCCCTGGTGGGCTCTCTGGGCGTGGCGGTGGGGCTCGTGCCGTTGCTCGCCCACCGCCTGGCGGCGCCGGCGGCGCTCGCGCGCCTGGCCGAGAGGCGGCGCCTGCGCGCCACGCTCGCCGGTCGCGCCCCACCCGATCGCGCGCGGGCGGTGTTCGCCGGCCTGGTCAGCGTGGCGCTGCGTCGGCCGGCGGCGTGGTTGGCGGCGGTGGCGGCCGTGCTCGCCGTCACGGTGCTCTTCGTCCTGCCCTGGGTGGCGTTCGCGGGCGGTGGCCAGCAGGCGCGCCAGGCCGACGAAGCGCGCTACGACGTGACGCTTCCCGCAGGGCTCTCGCTGCAGGCGGCGCAGGAGATCTTCGCCAGGCTGGAGCGCGCGGCCCTCGATCTCCGGGGGGTCTCGAGCGTGGAGAGCCTGGTGCGCGAGGAGGCCGGCTCGTTGCGCGTGCGCTTCGCCGATCCGCGCCCCCAGGGGTTCGGCCCCGCGCGCGTCACGCAAGCGCTGCGCGAGGCCGCCGAAGGGCTCCAGGGAGTGGACATCGCACCCGCGCAAGCGCAAGGAGGCGAAGCGAACGTGGCCGCGCTTCTCGGCCAAGGGCCGCGCGAGGTCGTGCTCTCGGGACCCGACGCCGCGACCCTGCTGCGGCTCGGCGAGGAACTGGCGCGGGTGCTGAGTTCGCTTCCCGAAGTCGCTTCGGCGTCGCCCGAGACTCGCCGGGGATTCGAGGAGCTGCACGTCCGCTTCCGCAGCCCGGCGCTCGAGGCGCTCGGCGTTTTCCCCGACTCCCTCGCGCCAGCGCTCGGGGTGGTGCGTCGCGAAGGCATCGCCATGCGCAGCGGCCTCGTCCTGCCCGACGGCCGCGAGATCCCCCTGAGCGTGCGCCGCACGGGCGAGTCCCGGGGACAGGGGGCGAGTCTCGAGACCCTCCGGCTCGCCCTCCCCCAGGGAACCGTGCCCCTGGCGGGTGTGGCCACCTGGCGGCGCGTGCCTCCGGCGCCCGCGATTTTCCACCATAACGGCCGCCGCGCGGTGCGCGTGCACTACGTGCTCGGCGCCGAGGCCCCGCAGAGCGGCCCCGCGCGCCAGGCGCTCGAAGCGGCGCTTGCCGAGGCCCTCGCCGCCCTTCCGCGGCCCCCGGGCTACACGATCGAGACACCCACCGAGCAACAAGCCACCGGCTGGTTCCGCGAGGCACTGCTGCCGGTGCTGTTGCTGCTCTACGCGGTGCTGGCCATCACCTTCGAATCGGTGACCCTGCCGGTCGTGGTGCTGCTCGCACTGCCGCTGACGGTGCTCGGTTCCGTGTGGGCCCTGGCCCTCGCTGGCATGTCCGCCGGCGCCATGGGTCTCGTCGGGGCGCTGGCCCTGCTCGGTCTGACGGTCAACCCTGCGATCCTCCTCGTGGACCGCATGCAGCAGCGCGCCCGCGCGGGCGCTTCCCCGGGAGCGGCGGCCCTCGCGGCCGTGCGCGAACGCGCGCGCCCGGTGCTGATGACGACAGCCACGACGGTGGCGGGGCTGTGGCCGCTGGCCCTCGCCACGGGCCGGGAGAACGAAATCTGGCCTCCGTTCGCGGTGGTCGTGATGGGCGGGCTCGTGGCCTCCACGGCGCTGACCCTGCTCGTGATCCCCGTGGGCTACGTGGGCTTGCGCCGGCTGGACGCGCTGTTCGGCAGACTCGGCCCCTGGGTTTTCGCTGGCTGGATCCTGCTGACCGCCGGGACCGTCGTGCCGCTGTTCGAAGCGGGGCTCGTCGCCTCGCTCACGTGGCGGATCGCGACCACTGCCCTCGCCGCCTGCGCCTGGCTCGGCCTGCTCGCGATCCTGGTACGGCGGCCCGGGCCACCGCGTCCCGAGTTCCGGGAGGGGGCGGCGGCGGTGGAGATCCGCTGCCTCCACAAGATCTACGGGGCTCCCGGACCGGTGGGCCGCGGCTGGCGCTCGCCCGATCGCGTGGCGGCGTGGGTGGTGGCGCGAGGCGGGCGTCCCGTCGACCCGCGCCTCGCGCGCGAGCGCGCCGGC
>JBBIHH010000045.1:0-15637 GCA_037447115.1 Acidobacteriota bacterium | reverse complement strand
GGATTCCTCTTCGCCAACGCCATCGTGATCGCCGACGTCAACGTCGTCTTCCCATGGTCCACGTGACCAATCGTCCCAATGTTCACGTGCGGCTTCGTCCGCTCGAACCTCTCCTTGGCCATCGTCTGTCGACCTCCCGCGGGGCACCGGCGCAGCGGCCGGCTCAACGCCCCGTCGTGCCACACACCCGGGCGACCACCTCCTCGCGGATCGCCTCGGGAACTTCCTCGTACTGCCAGAACTGCATCGTGTAGTTGCCCCGACCCTGCGTCATGGAGCGCAACGCCGTCGCGTAGCCGAAGAGCTCCGCCAGGGGCACGCCGGCCTGGATCGTCTGCACGCCGGGCCGCGTCTCGAGGTTCTGGATCCGGCCGCGCCGGGCCGTCAGGTCTCCGATGACGTCCCCCACGTGCTCTTCGGGGACGACGACCTCCACCTTCATGATGGGCTCGAGCAGCGTCACCCCCGCCTGGCGGCACGCCTCGCGGAAGGCCATGGAACCCGCGAGCTTGAAGGCGAGCTCGGAGGAGTCCACCTCGTGATAGGAGCCGTCGTAGAGCACGACCTTGACGTCGCGCACGGGGTAGCCCGCGAGGATCCCCGACTCCATCGCCTCTTGCACGCCGGCCTGCACCGCCGGGATGTACTCGCGCGGGACGACCCCGCCGACGACCTCGCTCTCGAAGACCAGGCCGCTGCCCGGCCCTGCGGGCTCCACACGCAGCTTCACATGGCCGTACTGGCCGCGCCCGCCGGTCTGGCGGATGTAACGGCCCTCCGCCTCCGCCCGGCCGCGGATCGTCTCCCGATAGGCGACCTGAGGGCGGCCCACGTTGGCCCCCACGTGAAACTCGCGCTGCAGGCGGTCGACGAGGATCTCGAGGTGCAGTTCCCCCATCCCGGCGATCAGCGTCTGGCCCGTCTCCGCGTCCGAGTGCACACGGAACGTGGGATCTTCCTGCATGAGCTTCTGCAGTGCCCCGGCGAGTTTGTCCTGGTCCGCCTTGGTCCGCGGCTCGATGGCCAGACGGATCACCGGCTCGGGGAATTCCATGGATTCGAGGATCACCGGCGCCTTTTCCTCGCAGATCGTGTCGCCTGTGGCGACCGAACGCAGGCCCACCATGGCGGCGATGTCGCCCGCCCACACCTCCTTGATCTCCTCGCGCTTGTTGGCGTGCATCTTGAGCAGGCGGCCCACCCGTTCGCGCGTGCGGCGCGTGGAGCAGTAGACGTAGGAGCCCGCGCGGAGCGAGCCGGAGTAGACGCGCACGAACGCCAGGTGCCCTACGAAGGGATCGCTCATGATCTTGAACACGAGCCCCGCGAACGGCTCGTCGTCGGCCGCGCGGCGCCGCACGGTGGACCCGTCGTCGGGATGCGTCCCCTCGACGGGCGGGATGTCCAGCGGCGAAGGCAGGTAGTCGACGACCGCGTCGAGCAGCGGCTGGACGCCTCGCTTGCGAAAGGCCGACCCGCAGAGCACGGGCGTGAAGCGAAGCTCGCAGGTCCCGCGCCGCAGCGCGGCGCGCACCGCTTCGGGCGCCAGGGGCTCCTCGGCCAGATAACGCTCGAGCAACGCGTCGTCGACCTCGCAGGCAGCCTCGATCAGGGCTTCGCGCGCGCGCGCCGCCTGCGCCCGCAGCTCTTGGGGAAGCTCCCGGGCCTCGTAACGCGCCCCGTAGGGGTCCGCCTCGTCCCACACCAGCAACCGCATCTCCAGCAGGTCCACGATGCCCCGGAACGTCTCGCCGGCTCCCCAGGGGATCTGCACGGGCACGGGCCGGGCCCCCAGCCGCTCGCGCATCATGCGGCATACCCGCTCGAAGTCCGCCCCCGTGCGGTCCATCTTGTTGACGAAGGCGATGCGGGGTACGCGGTACTTGTCCGCCTGCCGCCAGACGGTCTCGGACTGCGGCTCGACACCCCCCACGGCACAGAACACGGCCACCGCGCCGTCCAGAACGCGTAACGAGCGCTCGACCTCGGCGGTGAAGTCCACGTGACCGGGGGTATCGATGATGTTGATGCGGTGCTCGCGCCAGAAACAGGTCGTGGCCGCGGAAGTGATCGTGATCCCGCGCTCCTGCTCCTGGATCATCCAATCCATGGTCGCGGTGCCTTCGTGCACCTCGCCCATCTTGTGGGTGATCCCGGTGTAGAAGAGGATCCGCTCCGTGGTCGTCGTCTTCCCGGCATCGATGTGGGCCATGATGCCGATGTTGCGGGTCCTCTCCAGAGGCACCTTGCGAGCCACGTCAAAGAGCCATGCGCCCCCACGGGGCCGACCCGTGGGTCGCGGTCATGCCGAGGCATCCCTCCCGGACGCCCCGGCGGCGGACGACCTCACCAGCGGTAGTGCGCGAACGCCTTGTTGGCCTCGGCCATCCGGTGCGTGTCGTCTTTCTTCTTGATCGCCCCGCCGCGCAGCGCCGCCGCGTCCATCAGCTCGTTGGCGAGGCGCTCCGCCATGGAGTGCTCCGGCCGCTGCCGCGCGAAAGCGATGAGCCAGCGGATCGCGAGCGCCGTCCGCCGCGCCGGGCGGACTTCCACCGGCACCTGGTAGTTCGCACCGCCGACACGCCGCGAGCGAACCTCCAGCACCGGCTTGACGTTGTCCACCGCCTTGCGAAACACCTTCAGGGGATCATCCTTGGTCTGCTCGCGGATCCGTGCCATCGCCCCGTAGAAGGCTTTCTCCGCCACGGTCTTCTTCCCGTTGCGCATGAGGCAATTGATGAACTTGGCCACCAGCGCAGACTGGAACAGCGGGTCCGGGGGAACCTCCCGCTTGGCGACTTGACCACGCCTCGGCATCGCCGCGCTCCTGCCCCTTAACTCTTGGGTCGTTTGGCCCCGTACTTGGAGCGGCTCTTCCGGCGGTCCTCGACCCCGAGCGTGTCCAGGGTACCACGGATCACATGATAGCGGACTCCGGGCAGATCTTTCACGCGGCCGCCGCGGATCAACACAATCGAGTGCTCCTGAAGGTTGTGGCCTACGCCGGGGATGTAGGTGGTGACCTCGATCCCGTTGGTCAGTCGCACGCGGGCCACCTTGCGCAGCGCGGAGTTCGGCTTCTTCGGCGTCTGGGTGTAGACCCGCACGCACACCCCCCGCTTCTGAGGGCAAGCCCCCAGCGCTGGGCTCTTCGTCCGCGCCCGGACACGCTCGCGCCCGCGGCGCACGAGCTGGCTAATCGTCGGCACGATCTCCGCTCCGAACCTTGCGCAAACGGGCACGGGACGCACGGAGTTTCCCGCGCCTCGTCAAACCGGGTGATGTTAGCAGACCGGCCGGCGAGAGGTCAAGCACGCTCGGCCCGCCGCTTCCCGCCGGCCCCGGCTCACGCCGACTTGCCGGACTCCCCGGCCGCCGCGGCGGCTGCCGCCGCGCGCAGCATGCGGGTGAAACGGTCCGTGTCGAGCTCCGCCTCCGCCTCCACGACCTCCTCCGGTGCCTCTTCCACCGGCGGGGGTGCCTCGGGCTCGATCTGGAGCTGCCGGTAGACCTCCATCCCCGTGCCCGCCGGGATCAGGCGCCCCATGATCACGTTCTCCTTCAGGCCCCTCAAGTAGTCCACCTTCCCCGAGATCGCCGCTTCGGTGAGCACCCGGGTCGTCTCTTGGAAGCTCGCCGCCGAGACGAACGAATCCGTGGCCAGCGCCGCCTTGGTGATTCCCAGCAGCAGGGGGCGGCCCCGAGCCGGCGCGCCGCCCGCCGCCAGCACGCGCTCGTTCTCTTCCACGAACTTCCACCGGTCCACCTGCTCGTCCACGATGAAGTCCGTATCCCCCACGTCCTCGACCTTGATCCAGCGCATCATCTGGCGAATGATGATCTCGATGTGCTTGTCGTGGATGCTCACGCCCTGCAGCCGGTAGACCTCCTGGATCCCGTCGAGCAGGTACTGCTGCAGCGCCCGCTCCCCGAGAATCTCGAGAATCTTGTGCGGGTCTTTGGGCCCGTCGGTGAAGGCGTCCCCCGCGCGCACGCGCTCGCCCTCCTGGACGTTGATATGCATCCCCTTGGGCACGCTGTACTCCCGCTCCTCACCGTCGTCGGTGCGCACGATGATCTTCCGCGCACCGCGCGTGATCTCTCCGTAGTGCACCACCCCGTCCACCTCGGCCATCACGGCAGGGTCCTTGGGATGGCGCGCCTCGAACAAATCCACCACTCGCGGCAAACCGCCCACGATGTCCTTGGTCTTGGTGGTCGCCCGCGGGATCTTCACCAGGATGTCCCCGGGAAGCACCTCGTGACCGTCTTGAACCATCAGGATCGCGTGCACGGGGAGCAGAAAGTTGCGCAGCTCCCTGCCCTCCGCATCCTCGATCCTCAGTTCCGGGTGCTTTTTCTCGTCCTGGGAGTGCACGATGATCGGCCGCGAGAACCCGGTGACTTCGTCCACCTCTTCCTTCATCGTCACGCCGGGCTCGATGTCCCGATAGCGCACGCGTCCCTCGACGTCCGTGAGGATCGCGTAGGTGTAAGGGTCCCATTCCGCCAACTTCTGCCCTGCCTCGACTACCTCCCCGTCCCGCACCAGGAGCGTGGCTCCGTAAACCACGGTGTAGCGCTCCCGCTCGCGTCCCTCGCGGTCCAGGACCACCAGCGCCCCGTTGCGGTTGATGGCCACGGGAAGGCCGCTGCGGCTTTCGACCCACTTGACGTTCTGGTATTTCACCGTGCCCGCGTTACGGGCCTCGATGCTGCTCTGTTCCTCGATGCGCGCGGTTCCACCGATGTGGAACGTGCGCATCGTGAGCTGCGTTCCCGGCTCTCCGATGGACTGCGCGGCGATGATCCCCACCGCTTCGCCCAGCTCCACGAGCCGGCCGGTGGCCAGATTCCGACCGTAGCAACGCACGCATACGCCCCGCCGCGCCTCGCAGGTCAGCACCGAACGCACCTTGACGCGCTCGATGCCAGCGTCCTGTACGGCCTGGGCCAGATCTTCGTCGATCAGCTCGTTGCGCGGCACGAGGATCTCGCCGCTGATCGGATCCTTGATGTCCTCCAGGGCCACGCGCCCGACGATCCGGTCCCGCAGCTCCTCGATGATCTCGCCGCCTTCCTCGATCCGCTGCACCTCGATGCCTTCCAGGGTCTGGCAGTCCGCCTCGCTGACGATCACGTCCTGCGCCACGTCCACCAGGCGGCGCGTCAGGTAGCCGGAGTTGGCGGTCTTGAGGGCCGTATCCGCCAGCCCCTTGCGCGCTCCGTGCGTCGAAATGAAGTACTGCAAGACGTTCAAGCCCTCGCGGAAATTCGCCGTGATCGGCGTCTCGATGATCTCGCCCGAGGGTTTGGCCATCAGCCCCCGCATCCCGGCGAGCTGGCGCATCTGTTGCTTGCTGCCCCGGGCGCCCGAATCGGCCATCATCAGGATCGGGTTGAACTCGCGGAGCTCCCGCTCCCGCCGGGTCATTTCGCGAAACATGGCGTCGGAAACCTTCTCCGTCACCTCCGACCAGAGCGCGATGACCTTGTTGTACCGCTCGCCGTTCGTGATGATCCCGTCGAGGTACTGCTGCTCGATCTCGATTTGCATCTTGCGCGCGCGCTCCACGAGCTCGGCCTTCTCGGGCGGCACGACCATGTCGTCCACCCCGATGGACACGCCCGCCAGCGTCGCGTAGAGGAAACCGATCTCCTTGAGCTTGTCCGCGAGCTCCACCGTCTTGTGCGCTCCATGGCGGAGAAAGCAGTAGTGCACGAGGGACTGCAGCCCCTTTTTCTTCAGCAGCCCGTTGATGAACGGCAGCCCCTCAGGAAGGTGGCTGTTGAACAGGACCCGACCCACCGTGGTCCGCAACCGGTAGTCGCGCACCTCCTGCTCCGGTGCGCGCACGACGTTCTCTTGTTCCTTGGGCGGCAGGGTCGTCAGGTCGATCAGTTTACCAGAGTGGCGTACCACGATCCGCGCCAGCGTGCTGACCTCCCCCTGTTCGTGCGCCTGCAAAACCTCTTCCATCGAACCGAAGATGCGCCCTTCGCCGGGTTCGCCCTCCCGCTCCTGCGTCAGGTAGTAGCAACCGAGCACGATGTCCTGGCTGGGGTTGATGATTGGCGCGCCGTTGGCCGGGCTCAGGATGTTCTGCGTGGACAGCATCAGCACGCTCGACTCCACCTGTGCCTTGGCGCTCAGCGGCACGTGCACCGCCATCTGGTCGCCGTCGAAGTCGGCGTTGAACGCCGTGCACACCAGCGGGTGGATGCGGATGGCCTTGCCCTCGATCAGCACGGGCTCGAAGGCTTGGATCCCCAGGCGGTGCAGGGTGGGTGCCCGGTTGAGCAGCACCGGATGCTCCTCGATGACCTCCTCGAGGAAGTCCCACACTTCCGGCTTCTCGAGCTCGACCATCTCCTTGGCGGCCTTGATCGTCGAAACCAGGCCTTCCCGTTCCAGGCGGTGATAGATGAAGGGCTTGAACAGCTCGAGCGCCATCTTCTTGGGTAGTCCGCACTGGTGGAGCTTGAGTTCGGGTCCGACGACGATCACCGAGCGGCCCGAGTAATCGACGCGCTTGCCCAGCAGGTTCTGCCGGAAACGACCCTGCTTGCCCTTGAGCGTATCCGAAAGCGACTTCAGCGGGCGGTTGTTGCTGCCCCGCAGCACACGGCCCCGGCGGCCGTTGTCGAACAGCGCGTCCACCGCCTCCTGGAGCATGCGCTTCTCGTTGCGCACGATGACGTCCGGAGCCTTGAGGTCGAGGAGTTTCTTCAAGCGATTGTTGCGGTTGATCACCCGGCGGTAGAGGTCGTTCAAATCCGAGGTGGCAAAGCGCCCCCCGTCCAGCGGCACGAGGGGCCGCAACTCCGGGGGCAACACAGGGATCACGTCCAGAATCATCCATTCGGGGCGATTGCCAGACTTGCGAAAAGCATCGACGACCTTCAACCGCTTCGCGAACTTGAGGCGTTTCTGCTGGGAGGTCTCGGTCTTCATTTTCTCCCGCAGCTCCCGCGCCAGCGCCTCGACATCCACCCGCGCCAGCAGCTCCTTGATCGCCTCCGCCCCCATCGCGGCGGTAAAATGCTCGGGGTAAAGGTCCTGCAGTTCCCGATACTGCTCCTCGGTGAGGATCTGCCCCTCCTGCAAGTCCGGCACGTCGCCCGGGTCGATGACGACGTAGGCCTCGAAGTAGAGCACGCGTTCCAGCTCGCGCAGGGGAATGTCCAGCAGATGCGCGATGCGGCTGGGCAGTCCGCGCAAAAACCAGACGTGGCTCACGGGACTGGCGAGCTCGATGTGGCCCATCCTCTCGCGCCGCACCTTGCTCTGGGTCACCTCGACACCGCACTTGTCACAGACGACCCCCCGGTGTTTCATGCGCTTGAACTTCCCGCACAGACACTCCCAGTCCGTGACCGGACCGAAGATGCGGGCGCAGAACAGCCCGTCGCGCTCCGGTTTGAACGTGCGGTAGTTGATCGTCTCCGGCTTGGTCACCTCGCCGTAGGACCAGGAGCGGATTTTTTCCGGGCTGGCCAGACTGATGCGGATCGCGTTGAAGTCGTTGATCGTTTTTGCCTTGTCGAACAGGAATCGACTCACGACCCACCTCCCAGGCTCAGATCGTCGAGGGTCCGCGAGCGTCCGGCCGGTCGCTCAGCAGTTCGACGTCCAAGCACAGGCTTTGGAGCTCTCGCACCAGCACGTTGAACGATTCCGGCAGCCCCGGCTCGACGGTAGGCTCGCCCTTGACGATCGCCTCGTAGATCCGGGTGCGCCCGTAAACGTCGTCCGACTTTACGGTGAGGATCTCCTGGAGCGTATGCGCCGCACCGTACGCCTCCAGAGCCCAGACTTCCATCTCCCCGAAGCGCTGACCGCCGAACTGCGCCTTGCCTCCGAGGGGTTGCTGCGTGATGAGCGAGTAGGGCCCGATGGAGCGCGCATGGATCTTGTCGTCCACCATGTGCAGGAGCTTCATCAGATAGAGGTAACCTACCGTCACGAGCTGATCGAAGGGGCGCCCGGTCCGCCCGTCGCGCAGGCGGATTTTTCCCGACTCCGGCAGCCCCGCCTGGCGCAGCTGAGCCTTGATCGCTTCCTCGTCCGCGCCGTCGAAGACCGGGCTCGCGAACTTGACGCCTTCTCGCGCCAGTTTGCGCGCGATCTCGAGGATCGTTTCGTCGTCGGCCTCTCGTATCTGCCGTTTCTCTGCCTCCGCCGGCATCACGCCCTCCAGGTAGTTGCGGATCTCGGCGGCCGCTTCGGCTCTGGCCTCCGCCAGCGCCTGCTCGAGCCACGCCCGGTGTCCTTCGGCGGCCCAGCCCAGGTGGGTCTCCAGAATCTGGCCCACGTTCATGCGCGAAGGAACCCCCAAGGGATTGAGCACGACCTGCACCGGGGTGCCATCGGGCAGAAACGGCATGTCCTCTTCGGGCAGGATCTTCGAGATCACGCCTTTATTGCCGTGCCGGCCGGCCATCTTGTCGCCCACAGAAAGCTTGCGCTTCATGGCGACGTAGACCTTGACCATCTTGATCACGCCCGGAGCCAGCTCGTCGCCCTTGCGCAGCTGCGCGATCTTGTCTTCGTGCAGCTGTTCGAGGATGCGGATGCGCTTTTTCGTGCGCTCCTCGATGTGCCGGATCTCGGCCAGCTTCGCCGAATCCTGGGGGCGAATCTCGCAGCGGCGCAGGTCCTCCGTCTCGATGCCCGCCATCACCTCGCGGGTCAACAGCGCACCCTCCTCCAGCAGCGGCCGTCTGTCCTTGCGGGACTGGAGCGGCGCCACCAGCCTCTCGCCCTCCAGCAGCTCGATCAGCCGCCGGCGATCTTCCTCGCGGATGATCCGGATCTGATCCTCGAGGTCGCGGCGCATGCGCTGCACGTCTTCGTCCTCGATCGCCTTCGCCCGCGCATCCTTCTCCACCCCCTTGCGGCAGAAGATCTTCACGTCCACGACAGTGCCTTCGATGCCTGGCGGAGTGGTGAGCGAGGCGTCGCGCACATCCCCCGACTTTTCCCCGAAAATAGCGCGGAGCAGCTTCTCCTCCGGTGTCAGCTGGGTTTCCCCCTTGGGCGTGACCTTGCCCACGAGGATATCCCCGGGTTTCACGTGCGCCCCGATGCGGATCACGCCCGATTCGTCGAGATCCTTGAGAAACTCCTCCGAAACGTTGGGAATGTCGCGAGTGATCTCCTCGGGACCGAGTTTCGTGTCCCGGGCCTCGATCTCGAACTCCTCGATATGGATCGAGGTGAAGGAATCGTCCTTGACCAGCTTCTCCGAGACGACGACCGCGTCCTCGAAGTTGAAGCCCCGCCAGGGGACGAAGGCGACGAGCACGTTGCGCCCCAGGGCGAGCTCCCCCTGATCCGTGCAGGGTCCGTCCGCCAGGACCTGCCCCGCCTCCACGCGCTGGCCCCGGCGCACGATGGGGCGCTGGTTGATGCAGGTGTTCTGATTGGAGCGCCTGAACTTCGTCAACCTGTAGATATCCGCGCCGAAGTCCTCCTGTCCTTCGGTGCCCACACGCACGATGATGCGTTGGGAGTCCACGTAATCCACGACGCCCGCACGCCGGCAGACCACGACGGCACCGGAGTCCCGGGCCGTGGCCGCCTCCATACCGGTCCCCACGTAGGGGGCCTGGGGCCGGAGCAAGGGCACGGCCTGGCGCTGCATGTTCGAACCCATCAGCGCCCGGTTCGCGTCGTCGTTCTCCAGGAACGGCACGAGCGAGGCCGCGACGGACACGAGCTGTTTGGGGGAGACGTCGATGTACTCCACCTCCTCCCGCGGCACCAGCCGGAACTCGCCCCCCTTGCGCGCGTTGACCCGTTCGTTGCGGAACCGGCCCTCCTCGTCGAGAGCGGCGTTCGCCTGCGCAATGACCGCGCGGTCCTCCTCCCAGGCGGTCAAATAGAAGGCGTGGGGCACCGCCTGCGGTGGGATCTTGCCCTCCTCTTGCAGCCTCCGGCATTCCGCCTCGAAGGCCTCCCGGCGCACCACCTCGTGGAGCTTGTAGCCGCTCTGCCCCGTGCGCACGACGCGCACGTAGTCCACGACCCGGCCGTTCTCGACCCTCCGGTACGGGGACTCGATGAACCCGTACTCGTTGATGCGGGCGTAGCACGACAGCGACGAGATCAAGCCGATGTTCGGGCCCTCCGGCGTCTCGATGGGACAGATGCGCCCGTAGTGGGTGGGGTGCACGTCGCGAACCTCGAACCCCGCGCGCTCGCGCGAGAGCCCGCCCGGACCGAGCGCCGACAGGCGGCGCTTGTGGGTCACCTCCGAAAGCGGGTTTGTCTGATCCATGAACTGCGAGAGCTGACTGCCGCCGAAGAACTCCTGGATCGCCGCCATCACCGGTTTGGCGTTGATCAGGTCGTTGGGCATCGCGGTGGTCATCTCCTGATAGACCGACATCTTCTCCTTGATCGCCCGCTCCATGCGCACCAGGCCGATGCGAAACTGGTTCTCCAGCAGCTCGCCCACGCTGCGCACGCGCCGATTGCCCAGGTGATCGATGTCGTCGATTTCCCCGATCCCCTGGCGCATCTGCAGCAGGTACCGGATCACCTCCACGAAGTCGCGCGCCGTCGGGGTGCGGTCCTCGCCCTTGCGCCAGCGTTCGCGCACCTCCTCGGGCCATTCCTCCTCGCGATGGCCGTAGAGTCTGGTGTTGAACTTCAAGCGCCCGACTCGCGAGAAATCGTAACGGGCCGGATCGAAGAACAAGCTGTGGAACAGGTTGCGGGAGGACTCGAGCGTGGGCGGGTCCCCCGGGCGGAGGCGCCGGTAGATTTCGAGCAGCGCATCGTTCTGGTCGCGAACCGGATCCTTGCGCAACGTCTCCAGCAGCACGACGCCGACTTTATCCCGTTCGGGAAAAACGACCTCCACTTCCTCCACCCCGTGCTCGCTCAACCGGGCCATGCGCTCCTCGCTGAGCCCGTCGCCGACCCCGGCGATCTCCTCGCCGGTCTGTTCGTTCACGAAATCGCGGACGAGACAGGCCCCCTCGAGGTCCGCGGGGTCCACCGGCACCCACGACACGCCCGCTGTGCCCAACGGCCCGAGATCCCCCTCCTGCACGCGCCGGCCCCGCTTGAGCAATTCCGCCCCGGTTTGCGGGTGAACGACCGCCGCTCGCACGCGCCGGCCCACGAGCCCCGGCCCGACTTCGACCAGCGGCTTGCCGTCCTGCAAGCGCAGCTTGACCGTCGTGTAGAACTCGCGCACGATGGCCTCGTTATCCCCATAGCCCAGCGCGCGCAGGAAGATCGTCGCCGGGAACTTCCGCTTGCGGTCGATACTGATGTGCAGGATGTTCTTGTGGTCGTACTCAAATTCGACCCAGGAGCCGCGGTAGGGGATGACCTTGGCCGAGCCGTAGTTCTTGGCCGGCTCGGATTGGAAGAAAACACCCGGGGAGCGGTGGAGCTGGCTGACGATCACGCGTTCCGTACCGTTGATGACGAAGGTCCCGTGCTCCGTGAGCATCGGCAACTCGCCGAAGTAGACCTCCTGCTCCTTGATGTCGCGGATGCTCTTGGCCTCCGTGTTCGGGTCCTTGTCGTAGACGACGAGCTGGATGGTCACCTTGAGCGGCACCGTGTAGACCTGGCCGCGCTCCCGGCACTCCTCCACGCTGTACTTGAGCTTGAGCTCCACGGGTTCGCCACAGCGCTCGCACTCCTCCACGTGGACCGGCGTGAGGTTGCCGCATGCCGGGCACTCGACCTCCTCGCCGCGCGCGGTGGGCGCGATCAAGCGGTGACCGCAGAACCGGCACTCCCCCCGGAGGTGCTCGATGCCCTGCAGCTCGCCGCACTTGCACTCCCAGTTGCCCAGGGTGTATTCCACGAACTCCAGCGAACAGGTTTCGCGAAAGTCCTGGATGGGGAAGATCGACTTGAAAACAGCCTGCAAGCCCACGTTTTCCCGATCCGCGGGCGCCGTGTACATCTGCAGAAACCGCTCGTA
Source organism: Acidobacteriota bacterium (assembly GCA_037447115.1). Lineage (GTDB taxonomy): Bacteria > Acidobacteriota > Polarisedimenticolia > Polarisedimenticolales > JBBIHH01 > JBBIHH01. The sequence continues at coordinate 3,683 of JBBIHH010000045.1, read as the reverse complement.
GGAGCTGCGCTGTACTTCGATCAGGTTCGGGATCGGGACCGCCGCGCGGATGCGAGAAAAGTCCCCCCGCAGCGGCTCCTGTGCGTTCCACCGGTATGCCATACGGACTCACTCCCTCGAGTCGGATGCTCGGTGCCTGTGGCCCTGTCGTGGTACCCCGATCGGCCGCCCCGTCGCCGCGCACCGAAGGCGCGCGCCCAGAGCGCACACCCCCGCCCCCGCCGGGCCTCGCCGGCCCGGCCAGGAGGCGCGGGCGCTGCTCGTGAGGGCCGGGCCCATGCTCCAGGCCACGCTCACACGATCTCGACGGTCGCCCCTTCGGCCTCGAACTTTTTCTTGATTTCCGCTGCTTCCTCTTTCGTCACGCCCTCCTTGACGGGGCGCGGGGCGCTGTCCACGAGCTCCTTCGCTTCCTTGAGGCCCAGGTTCGTCACCTCGCGGACGACCTTGATCACGTTGATCTTCTTCGCCCCCACGTCCTTGAGCACGACGCTGTACTCCGTCTTCTCTTCCTCGGCAGGGGCGGCCGCGGCCGTCGCGCCCGCGGCCGCGACCGCGACCGGCGCGGCGGCGCTGACCCCCCATTTCGCTTCGAGAAGTTTGACGAGCTGCGCCGTCTCCATCACGGTGAGCGAACTCAAGCTTTCGGCGATCGCCTCCAGATCGGCCATGGTCTCGATCCTCCTGTGTGCCCTACGGCATCGGATTCGGACAAACGATCCCGTCGAGGGTGCGCCGCCTTGGCCGCGCGAGACCGCGGCATCGCCAAGCACACCCGCCAACCTGCCTCATGCGCTGCCTTCCAGACGCTCGCGCCGCGCGTCGAGCACGCGGGCCAGCTGGCCGGCCGGGGTCTGCAACAGCCGCACCAGCGTGGCCGCCGGTGCCTGCAGCACCGCCAGCAGCTTGGCTCGCAGCTCGGGCAGCCCCGGAAGCACGGCGAGGGCCTTGAGTGCCTCGCCTTCCAGCCGCTCCCTGCCGTCCACGACGCCGGCCACGAGCTCCAACTGCGGGTGCTCGCGAGAGAACTCGTAGAGCGTCTTGGCCAGGGCGACCGGATCGGTCTTGTGCGTCGCCACCGCGCGCGGCCCCTGCAGCCGATCCACCACGAGCTCCGCGGGTGTGCCCGCGGCGGCTCGTTTCGCCAGCCGGTTCTTGAGGACCCGGTAGCTGCCGCCGACCCGGCGAACGCGCCGCCTCAGCTCGGTGGTTTCGCTGACCGTCAGACCCGCGAATCCCGTGAGCACGAGATGCGGGCTCTCCCGGAAGTGATGCGCCAGCTTCTCGACCATCGCGGCCTTTTCGCTTCGATTCACGGCTTCCGCTCCTCCCGCTTCTCCCGCGTGTCGCGGCCCCTGCCCAGCGCCACCATGCGCCGCGGCTCGGGCGAGGGCCAGGCTGTGGGGGCGTGCCCCATCGACGATCCCGGTCAGGCCGCGGCCGCGCCGATCGTCGCGGGGTCGATTTCGATTCCCGGACCCATCGTCGACGAGACATGCACGCTCAGAACGTACCGGCCCTTGGCCGCCGCGGGCTTGGCCCGCAAAACCGAGTCCATCACGGCGCCGACGTTTTCCGCGAGCTTGCGATCCTCGAAAGAGAGCTTGCCCACGGCCACGTGGACGATACCCGTCTTGTCCACGCGGAACTCGACGCGCCCGGCTTTGATCTCCCGCACGGCGTCCGCGACCTCGAAGGTCACCGTTCCCGTCTTCGGGTTGGGCATCATGCCGCGCGGGCCCAGGATCTTCCCCAGCTTGCCGACCTCGCGCATCATGTCCGGCGTGGCCACCACAGCGTCGAAATCGAGCCAGCCCTCCTGGATTCTCTTGACGATCTCCGCCCCGCCCACGTGATCCGCACCCGCCGCCTCGGCCTCCTTCAGCTTCTCTCCCGAGGCGATCACGACGACCCGCTTCGTCTTGCCCGTCCCGTGCGGAAGGACGACCGTGCCGCGCACCATCTGGTCGGCCCGCTTCGGGTCGACCCCGAGCCGCACGGCGAGCTCGACGGTCTCGTCGAACTTCGCGTAAGCCACCCGGCGCAAAAGCGCGAGCGCCTCCTCCAGCGGGTAGGGGCGCGGCTCGACCTGGGCGCGCGCCTGCCGGTACTGCTTGCCGTGTCTGCCCATGGCTCAGCCCTCGACGATCTCGATGCCCATCGACCTCGCCGTGCCCTCCACGGTGCGCACCGCCGCCTCGAGATTCTCCGTGTTCAGGTCGGGGAGCTTGGTCCTGGCGATCTCCAGGAGCTGGGAGCGCGTGACCCTGCCGGCTTTTTCGCGGTTGGGCACCCCCGAACCTTTCTCCACCCCCGCGGCCTTCGCGAGCAGCACGGAGGCCGGCGGTGTCTTGGTCACGAACGTGTAGGAGTGGTCTTGGTAGACCGTGATCAAGACGGGGGTGAGGATGCCGTTGCCTTTGGCCGTCTTGGCGTTGAAAGCTTTGCAGAAATCCATGATGTTCACGCCGTGCTGACCCAGGGCGGGCCCGACGGGAGGCGCCGGGGTCGCCTTGCCCGCGGGAATATGGAGCTTGATTTGCGCGATCACCTTTTTCGCCATCAGCGATGTCCCTCGCGCCGCGCGCGACTCACGCGACCTTCTCCACCTGGTGGAACGCCAACTCCACGGGCGTGGCCCGGCCGAAGATCGTCACCATCACCTTGAGCGTCTCCCGATCGACGTTGATCTCCTCCACCTGACCCGTGAAGTTGTTGAAGGGGCCGTCGGTGATCTTCACCGTCTCCCCGATGCGGAACTCCAGCTTGGGCTTGGGTTTCTTGGCCGCCACCGTCACCTGGTTCAGGATACGCTCCACCTCTTCGTCGGTCAGCGGGGTAGGCCGGTTGCCGGGCCCGACGAAACCTGTCACGCGCGGGGTGCTCTTCACCACGTGCCACGCCTCGTCCGACATCTCCATCTTCACCAGCACGTAACCGGGGAAGAACTTGCGGCTCGACTTGGTCTTCTTGCCCTCGCGCACCTCCACCACGTCCTCGGTGGGGATGAGCACTTGCTCGATGACATCCTTCATCCCCAAAGCTTCGGCCCGCTGTTCGAGGCTCGTCTTGACTTTCTGCTCGTAGCCCGAGTAGGTGTGCAGGATGTACCAGTGCTTCGCCATGGACCGCCTCGCTCACCCCAGGATGCGGAAGACCCGTTCCATCCCCCACTCGAGGATGATGTCCACGATGTAGAGGTAGAGCGCGCACAACAGCACGGTCACGATCACCACCACGGTCGTTCCGTAGACCTCGCGGCGGCCGGGCCAAGTCGTCTTCTTGAGCTCGGACCAGACCTCGGTCAGGAACTGCCGGAATCTCCTCAACGACTCCACGAATCCCTCGCCCCCGCGCGCCCGGGGATCGACCCCATCACCGGGTTTCGCGATGCACGGTGTGGCGCCGGCAGAAACGGCAGTACTTGCGCAGCTCGAGGCGCTTGGTCGTGCTCTTCTTGTTCTTCGTGGTCGAGTAGTTGCGCCGCTTGCACGCCTCGCAGGCCAGCGTCACGATCTCGCGCATCCCGCCGCCCTCCCTCGTCCCCCAGGCCGCCTCATTCGACGATTTCGGTGACGGTTCCGGCCCCCACCGTCCGGCCACCCTCCCGAATCGCGAACCGCAAGCCCTTGTCCATCGCAATCGGCGTGATCAACGACACCTCGATCGACACGTTGTCCCCC
>JBBIHH010000044.1:0-16524 GCA_037447115.1 Acidobacteriota bacterium | reverse complement strand
CTGTCTCATGGCTGACCTCCGGTTGGAAGTGCCGCTGGCCGATCCAGCGTGCGGCTCTGGCCCGACCTGGGCCAACCCGCGATCGTGCCGGAGGTCAGCCCACGTTGGTGCCGGAAGTCATACTGTCCAGACGGCACCGGACGAATCAGGTGAATCGATGAAAACTCGCATCACAGAGATCAGCAAATCCCGCGCAATAGGGCGATCCAACAGCAAGGAGCATAATCCAAGGAGACGCTCATTACGGAGTTCATCAGTCTCGACGGAATCGTCCAGGCTCCTGGTGCACCGAGTGAGGACACCGACGGGGGCTTCCGCCATGGTGGATACGCGGTTAAGTATTTCGATCTGCTGGTGATGGGCGGCACCTTCGATGAACTGGCCGCACAGAGCGATGCACTCTTGCAAGGTCGCCCCACCTATCAGGTCTCGGCCTCGGCCTGGCCCACTCGGTCAGGGGATCCCTTCTCGGACGGGATCAATCGCGTGCAGAAGTATGTGGTGTCCAATACGCTCTCCGATACCTCAACTCTACGCCCACGTTGGAAGAAACCAAAGTCGCCCTGCCGGGGATACGCGCGCTTCACGACGCGCTGGGTCGCGCTGATGCGTGGCGACGTTGGAGGGACGAAGCTCTTTCACCGAGGCCTGCCGGCTACTCGGATTCAAGAAGATGGCCACCTCCTACGAGCTGAGCCACAGTGTGGGGGTGAGCGCGCGATGGCCTACCTTTTGGATGCCAATGTCTTCATCGCCGCCAAGAACCTGCGCTACGGGCTCGATTTCTGCCCCGCATTCTGGGACTGGCTCATCCGGGAGCATGAGGCGGGCAAAGTCTTCACCATCGAGAAGGTCGCGGACGAGCTTCAGGCTGGCGACGACGAACGGGCCAAGTGGGCGGAAAGTCTACCAGACTCGGTGCTTGGCCGCATGTACCAGTACTTGCTCGGCCAGTTCGCTGGCGCCACCAACTCGGAGCAGCCATGAATGTCTTCCGTTTGCGAGATCGCCTGGTCAGGGAGTACAGCGACTTCATCAGGAGCTTCCTGACGATTCGCGACGAGCGCATGCGCCGGATGGTGGAGGGAGAGCTCGAGCAGGGTCTCTTGTGGCCCGAGGCCCTCGTTCAGTTGAATCCGGGATTCGAGATGGCCGAGACGGTCGACGAGCTCGTCGACGATGCGGTGCTGCACGAGACCTGCCGGCGGATCTTCCGAATCAAGAGCGAAGCCGATCCGCACGGACGCCCCCTGCGGCTGTACCGTCACCAGGCAGACGCCATCCGCATGGCGCCGACGGGCGCGAGTTACGTGCTAACCAGCGGGACGGGATCAGGAAAGAGCCTCGCTTACCTTATCCCCATCGTAGACAGGGTGCTGCGCGAAGGGCCTGGCAAGGGGATCCGGGCCATCGTCGTGTACCCCATGAACGCCCTTGCCAACAGCCAGGCGGGCGAGCTCCACAAGTTCCTGGAGGTGGGCTTCCCCGATGGACGAGGCCCCGTGCGGTTCGCCCGCTACACAGGTCAAGAGAAGGAAGACGAGCGGAATGAGATCATCAAGAATCCCCCGGACATCCTGCTCACGAACTATGTCATGCTCGAGCTCATTCTTACGAGGCCGTTCGAGCGACGGCTCGTGCAGGCCGCGCACGGCCTCCGCTTCTTGGTCCTGGACGAGCTCCACACCTACCGGGGGCGCCAAGGGTCGGACGTAGCGATGCTCGTCCGAAGAGTCCGGGAGGCCTGCGAGGCGGTCGAGCTGCAGTGCGTGGGCACCTCCGCCACCCTCGCCGGGGTCGACGACGTGAGCGAGCAGCGAGCTCGCATCGCCGAGGTTGCCACCCTGTTCTTCGGCGCGGAGGTTCGTCCTGAGGCCGTGATCGTCGAGACGCTCCGGCGGGTGACCGACCCGTGCGACCCCTCCGATCCGACATTCCTTGAGGTGCTCCGACGACGCCTGGAGGATGGCGCGACGCCGGGGGATGTTTCGGTTTTCCGCACAGATCCCCTCGCCCGTTGGATCGAGAGCACCCTCGGCATCGTTGAGAGTGCGGGGGAGCTCCGTCGCGCCAGGCCTCGGCCCGTCCACGGCGATGGGGGGCTCGCCCGAGAGCTCGCCGAGAGGACGGGCGTCCCTGAAGAGCGCTGCGCGGAGGCGATCAAGCAGACGCTCCTTGCGGGCTGCCAGCTGCGAGATCCCGACACCGACGCCCCGCTGTTCGCTTTCCGAGTCCACCAGTTCTTCACTCGTGGAGACACGGTGTATGCGTCGCTTGAGCCGCCAGAGCGTCGCCACCTCACGCTCCGCGAGCAGCAGTATGTTCCGGGCGACCGGTCACGCCTGCTCTTCCCTCTTGTCTTCTGTCGAGAGTGCGGACAGGAGTACTACGCTGTGCGGGAGAGCCGCGACGATAGCGGACGCAGGGTCTTCGAGCCAAGAGATCCGTGGGAGCGAGAGGAGGGAGGTGGATATCTTTACCTTGACCCGGAGGGTCCCCGGTCTGAGGAATCCGGCGCAATCTTAGAGCAAATTCCCGATGACTGGGTCGATGCATCAGGACAACTGCGACAGAGCCGTCGCGGCTGGCTCCCTCGCGCGGTGCGCATCGGGCCAGACGGTCGGGAGACGCCGGACGGGCCCGTCCTCCAGCTCATCCGGAGCCCTCTCCCCTTCTGTCTGCGCTGCAGGGTTTCCTACGAGGGTCGAGAGCGTCGCGACTACTCGCGGCTGGCCACCGTAGGCGAGGGCGGGCGCGCTACCTCCACGACGATTTTGGTCGCGGAGGCCGTGCGGGGGCTGAACGAGGACAAAGCCCTGCCGGTCACTGCGCGTAAGATCTTGAGCTTCACCGACAACCGGCAGGATGCCTCGCTCCAGGCTGGGCACTTCAACGACTTCGTCGAGGTCGGACTCCTGCGCTCCGCTCTCTACCGAGCAGTATCGAGAGCGGACGTGGCCGGGCTGCGCCATGACGAGCTCACGCAGCGGGTCTTCGAAGCCCTAGCCCTCCCCACTGAGCGCTACGCGCGTGACCCATCAGTCCGATTCGCAGCCCGCGATGAGACGGACCGGACCCTCCGTGACGTTCTCGGATACCGGCTCTACCGGGACCTGGAGCGCGGGTGGCGCCTCACCGCACCCAACCTTGAGCAATGCGACCTCCTCAGGATCGAGTATCTTTCCCTCGACGAGGTATGCGCCGCCGAGAACGTTTGGCGGGACCTGCATCCCGTGTTGGCCGCGGCAACCCCTGGGGAGCGAAAAGAGGCGGCGCGGACGCTTTTGGACCTCCTGCGTCGGGAGTTGGCCATCAAAGTAGACTACCTCAATCCGGGCTACCAGGAGCGCCTCCGTCAGCGCTCAAGCCAGTACCTCGCCCCCCCGTGGGCAATCGACGAGGATGAACGGCTGGCGAGTGCGTCCATCGCCTACCCGCGCCGACGCCGCAGGACGGATTACGGCAGATACCTCTTCGTCTCCGACAAGAGCCTCTTTGGCCTGTACCTCCGCCGCTCCAGCACCTTTCCCCGGAACGAGACCGGTCTTGGGCTGGGCGACACCGCGCGGATCATCCGCGACCTCTTCGCCGCTCTTCGCAAGGGAGGCTTGGTGGCGGCGGTTGACGCGAGGCCGGGCGAGGGCGACGGCTACCAGCTTTTGGCCGCGTGCATGATCTGGAAGGCTGGTGACGGCACGAAGCCGTACCGCGACCCGCTGCGCGTTGCGGTCCCCTCGGAGACGGGCCGCCAAGCCAACCCATACTTCGTCGATCTGTACACCGGCGTGGCTCGTACCATGGTCGGCGTCGAGGGCCGCGAGCACACCGCGCAGGTGCGGACGGACGTACGTGAGCAGCGCGAAAAGGACTTCCGGGAGGGGCGGCTTCCGATCCTGTTCTGCTCGCCCACGATGGAGCTCGGGGTGGACATCGCGGAGCTCAACGTGGTCAACCTCCGCAATGTCCCCCCTACGGCCGCCAACTATGCTCAGCGGAGCGGTCGAGCGGGCCGCCACGGGCAGCCGGCCCTCGTCTTCACCTACTGCGCCGCCAAGAGTTCCCATGACCAGTACTTCTTCCGCCGTCCCGAGGAGATGGTGGCGGGCCAGGTGCGCCCACCCCAGCTTGACCTCACCAACGAGGACCTGCTGCGCGCCCACGTACACGCCGTCTGGCTCGCTGAGACCGGGCAAGACTTGGGATCGTCCCTCGCCGACGTCCTCGACATCGAGGGTGAGAACCCCACGCTCGAGCTCCGGCCGTCCCTTCGCGACGCTCTCGCTCGCTCCGAGGCTCGCGAACGCGCCCGCAAGCGCTGCCGCCGCATCCTCGCGAGCATTCCGGGGCTCAACGAGTCCGACTGGTACCACCCGGATTGGCTCGACGGGATTCTCGACCGGGCCCTCGGGACCTTCGACCAGGCTTGCGACCGGTGGCGCACCCTCTATCGAGCTGCCCTCAAGACCCGCGAGGAGCAAAACCGAATTATCGGGGACGCCTCCCGCAGCCCCAAGGACCGTGAGCGCGCCAAACGCCTGCGGGCCGAGGCTGAGTCGCAGCTCGAGCTCCTCCGGGCCGACGTCGAGCGCGTGCGGCCGTATCAGTCGGACTTCTATAGCTACCGCTACTTCGCAAGCGAGGGGTTCCTCCCCGGCTACAACTTCCCGCGCCTGCCCCTTTCGGCCTTCATCCCAGGCCGCCGGGGGGCGGTGGGGCGCGACGAGTTCCTCTCGCGCCCGCGCTTCCTCGCGATCTCCGAGTTCGGGCCCCGGGGGATCGTCTACCACGAGGGATCGCGCTACGTGATCCACCGGGTCCTGCTGCCTCCGGAGCGGACGGGCGAGGGGCGGCTCGTGACTCACACCGCAAAGCAGTGCGGTCAGTGCGGCTACCTCCATCCCGTTCTCGAGCCCCCTGGGTCGGACGTCTGCGAGCGGTGTCATCATCCGCTTGATGCTCCTATCGAGCGTCTCTTCCGACTCCAGAACGTCTCCACCCAGCGACGTGACCGCATCACTTCGGACGAGGAGGAGCGGCTCCGCGTCGGCTACGAAATCCGCACCGGCGTGCGCTTTGCCGAAGAAAACGGCAGGCCGCGGGCCCGGACCGCCCGCGCCGTCGTCGAAGACGAGCGCCTGGCCACTCTGACCTACAGCGGTGCCGCCACCCTGTGGCGGATCAACCTGGGCTGGGCCCGGGGGAGTAATCGCAACCGGTTCGGCTTCCTTCTCGACACCGAGCGAGGGATCTGGCAACGCCGCGAAGACGAGGAGGCGACCGATGACGAGAACGCCAAAGCTACCGAACGGGTCGTTCCATTCGTGGAAGACCGGCGCAACGCGCTGCTGTTCGAGCCAGCTCAGCCACTCTCCACCGAGACCATGGCCTCCCTCGCTGCCGCTCTAAAGAAGGCCATTCAGGTCGTCTTCCAGTTGGAGGAGCAGGAGCTCGCCGTCGAGCCCCTACCCACACCTGAGAACCGCCGGATCCTGCTGTTCTATGAGGCAGCCGAGGGAGGGGCGGGGGTGCTGCGGAGGCTCGTCGCGGAATCGGATGTTCTTTCGCGCGTCGCCCGAGCCGCCCTTGAGCTCTGCCACTTCGACCCCGAGACCGGCGCCGACCGCCGCCGGGCACCGCGGGCCCGCGAGGACTGCGAGGCGGCGTGCTACGACTGCCTGATGAGCTACACGAACCAACTGGACCACAGGCTCCTGGACCGCAGCCTCGTTCGCGAGCTGCTCATGAAGCTGGCTCGGGCGCGATGTGAGCCGTCTCCGGCACCGGGGCCTCGCCATGGCCACCTGGAAAAGCTCCTCCGACTGTGCCAGACCGAGCTGGAGCGGCGCTGGGTTCGGTTCGTTGACGGTCGAGGTCTCGAGCTCCCCTCACGGGCTCAGGTGTACCTCGAGCAGGCCCGCGCCAGGCCCGATTTCCTCTATGACGCCGATCGGGTGGCCATCTTCGTCGACGGCCCCGTGCACGACTACCCGGACGTGGCCACCCGCGACGAGCGGGCCGCCCAGCGGCTCGAGGACGTGGGCTACGCCGTGATCCGCTTCGGTCCTGACGAGTCCGCGTGGGAGGAGGTGATCGCCCGATGGCCGAGCGTGTTCGGGCGGCCTTCCCGGTAGGGTCGCTTTTGCGCGCGCGGGGCCGGGACTGGGTCGTCCTGCCCGGCTCCGATCCCGAGGTTCTCCTCGTCCGCCCCCTGGGCGGGACAGACGATGAGGTCACGGGGATCTACCTGCCTCTGGAGCCCGTCCAGCCCGCCACGTTCGCTCCCCCCGACCCCGCGGACCTCGGAGACTTCCGTTCGGCGCGCCTGTTGCGCGATGCCCTTCGCCTGGGCTTCCGCGAGACCACGGCCCCGCTGCGCTGCCTCGCCCACATCGCTGTGGAGCCCCGCCCTTATCAGCTCGTGCCGCTGCTCATGGCCCTCAAGCTTGATCCGGTGCGCCTGCTCATCGCAGACGACGTCGGGGTGGGCAAGACCGTCGAGGCGGCCCTGGTGGCGCGTGAGCTCCTCGACCGTGGCGAGGCCGAGCGCCTGGCGGTCCTTTGCCCCCCGCACCTGGCCGAACAGTGGCAAGGGGAGCTGGCGCAGAAGTTCCACATCGAGGCCGAGGCCGTCCTTCCCGGCACAGCGACCCGTCTCGAGCGGGGCCTCGGGCTGAGGGAGTCCCTCTTCGAGCGCTACCCCTTCGTGGTGGTCTCCACGGACTTCATCAAGTCCGACCGACGCTGGCAGGAGTTCGTTCGCACCTGCCCCGAGCTCGTCATCGTAGACGAGGCCCACGAGTGCGCCGACCAGTCGGGGGGTCGCGCCGCCCACCTACGCTACCGCCTGGTCGCGAAGATCGCCGAGGACCCCCGGCGCCACCTGATTCTCGTCACGGCTACCCCCCACTCGGGCAAGGAAGACGCCTTCCGTAATCTTCTCGGCTTCCTCGACCCGTCGTTCGCGGAGCTCCCCGAGGATCTCTCTCGAGAGGCCCGTCAGGCCGAACGCCAGCGCATAGCCCGCTACTTCGTCCAGCGCCGCCGGGCCGACGTAGAGCACTACCTGGCCACCGACACCCCGTTCCCCAGGCGGGATTCCAGCGAGGAAACCTACACTCTCTCCGCCGAGTACAAGGACTTCTTCCGGCGCGCGCTTCGCTGGTGCCGCGAGCGGGTTCGCGACCCCAGCGGCGGCGCCCACCGTCAGCGCGTGCGGTGGTGGGCCGCCATCGGGCTGCTTCGTGCCATCGGGTCGAGCCCTGCGGCGGCCGCTGCCACCCTGCGCGAACGCGCCCGGGGATCGGACACCACAACTCCAGAGGAGGCCGACGAGATCGGGCGCCGAACCCTGCTGGACCTTACCGATGAGACTGCGGAGGCGACCGACGTGACCCCGGGGGGCGATGCAGAGGACGCGGCCCCCACGTCGCCCGAGCGGCGGCGGCTGCTGGAGCTGGCGCGTGTTGCCGACGCCCTGCGGGGCACCGCGGACCGCAAGCTCGCCCGAGGCGTCGAGCTGGTCCGCAACCTCCTGGAGAAAGGTTTCCGTCCCATCGTCTTCTGCAAGTTCATCGAGACGGCGGAGTACGTGGCGGACGCCCTGCGGGAGGCGCTTCCGGGCACGGAGGTGGAGGCCGTGACCGGGCGACTCCCTCACGCCGACCGCGAACAGCGGGTGGCCGCTCTCGCCGAGCATCCGCGCCGGGTCCTCGTGGCCACCGACTGCCTCTCGGAGGGGGTGAACCTCCAGGACCACTTCGACGCCGTGCTCCATTACGATCTGGCCTGGAACCCCACCCGCCACGAGCAACGCGAGGGCCGCGTGGACCGGTTCGGCCAGCGGAGCCCGCGCGTCCGCACGGTGATGCTTTATGGCGTGGACAATCCCATCGACGGGATCGTCCTCGATGTGCTGCTGCGCAAGTACCGCGCCATCCGCCGGAGCCTGGGCGTGAGCGTGCCCGTGCCCGGGAGCGAGTCCGTGTTGGAAGCCATCCTCGAAGGGCTGCTCCTGCGCGGCCGCCCGGACGAGGAGATCGAGGGCCAACTGCAGCTCTTCGAGATGGACGTGCTGGCACCGAGACGCGCCGACCTCCACCGCCGCTGGGACCAGGCTGCCGAGCGGGAGCGCCGCTCCCGCACAATCTTCTCCCAGGAGGGGATCAAGGCCGACGAGGTGGACGCTGAGCTCCGGGCGAGCCGCAGCGTCCTGGGCGGGCCTGAGGACGTCGCCCGCTTCACCCAAGAGGCCCTGCGCGCTCTCGGTGCCAGCGTGGGTGCGCAGAACGGCGTCCTCGAGGCCGACCTGCGCGAGACTCCTCGAGCGCTGCGCGACGTGCTCGGTCTCGATGGTCCAGTCGTCCGTGCCCGTTTCAACCTCCCCGTGGGGGAAGGCGAGCTCTACCTACCGCGTACCCACCCGGCGGTCGAGGCTCTCGCGTCATTTGTCCTCGACACCGCCCTCGACCCCCAGGCGCCCGCGCAAGTCAGGGTAGCCCGTCGGGCCGGTGTGATACGCACGCGGGGGGTAGAACGGCGCACCTGCCTACTGCTTTTGCGGCTCCGGTTCGACCTCGTGACGCGCCGAGTCCACGGCGATGAGCGACGTCAGGTCGCCGAGGAGGCGGGGATGGTCGCATTCTCAGGCTCCCCGGACGAAGCGACGTGGCTCGGCCCGGAAGAAGCCGAGCACCTGCTCAACCTCGAGCCCGACGCCAACGTCGCCCCCGAGCAGGCCCGCTACCACCTGAGCCGCATTCTGGAGGGCCTCCCGGGACTCGACGAGGCCCTGGCTGACCACGCCCGACGCCGGGCCCAGGCAATCCGCCAGGCGCACGAGCGCCTTGCTGTCGGCGCGCGCCCGCGCGGGGGCCGCATCGTGATAGAGCCGAGGCTCCCCCCGGAAGTCCTCGGTGTCTACGTCTACCTGCCAGCAGGCTAGCCATGGCAAGGACGCGCAGGGAGCTCTTTAGCACCATCCGCACCGAGGGGGGTGTTCTCCCCCCTGACCTCCTCGTCCGGGTGGCCGCCGCCGACCGCAGCCTCCCCGGTCTTGAGCCCGAGGCCTACCACCTGAGCCGCAGCGACCGCCTCAACCGCCTCAACGAAGCGATCACGCGGTCCTGGAACCGCCTCCTCGGGGCCTGGCGCGCGTTTCAGAATGAGCTTGCAAAACTCCCGGAAGCCGACCATGCGACCGCCCTCACCCGCGAGCGCTGGCTCCTGCCGCTTTTCGCCGAGCTCGGCTACGGCCGTCTCGCGCCGGCTCGCGCCGTCGAGATCAACGGGCGCAGCTACGCCATCTCCCACGCCTGGGGCAGCGTCCCCATCCACCTCCTCGGCTGGCGGACCGACCTCGACCGGCGCACCAAAGGCGTGGCCGGAGCCGCCATCCAGAGCCCCCACGGGCTCCTCCAGGAGCTCCTCAACCGCTCCAGCGAGCGCCTTTACGGGTTCGTCTCCAACGGACGCCTCCTGCGCCTGCTGCGGGACTCGACCTCTCTCACCCGCCAGGCCTACGTCGAGTTCGACCTCGAGGCCATGTTCGCAGGCGAGGTGTACGCGGACTTCGCGCTCCTGTGGCTCGTCTGCCACCAGTCGCGCCTGGAGGGCGAGCCTCCCGAGACCTGCATCCTCGAGCGCTGGCGGGAGGCCGCGCGCGAGCAGGGGGTGCGGGCCCTCGACGCTCTGCGCCGCGGAGTTGAGGAAGCCCTCAAAGCCCTAGGTACGGGCTTCCTGGCGCACCCGGCTAACGGCCCTCTGCGCGAGGCCCTTCGTTCGGGAACCCTCGACCGGCAGGATTTCTACCGCGAACTCCTGCGCCTGGTCTACCGGCTCATCTTTCTCTTCGTGGCCGAGGACCGGGAGGTACTCTTCGATCCCGAGGCGCCGCCCGAGGCCCGCAAGCGTTACCTCAGTTACTACTCCACCGCGCGCCTGCGCCGCCTTGCGGCCCGTCGCCGCGGCACCCGCCACGGGGACCTCTGGGAGGGCCTCAAGGTGGTCATGCGCCAGCTGGCCGCGGGGGCGGGGGCGCCCGGCCTTGCGCTTCCGGCTCTGGGCAGCTTCCTCTGGTCGCCTGAGGCCCTCCCGCACCTGGGGACCGCGCAGCTCTCGAACGAGCACCTCCTCGAGGCGGTCCGGGCGCTCTCGGAGGTGGCCGAGGGCGGAGTCGCGCGGTCCGTGGACTACCGGAACCTCGGAACCGAGGAGCTGGGGAGCGTCTACGAGTCCCTCCTCGAGCTGCACCCCGTGGTCAACGTGGACGCGGCTACCTTCGACCTCGCCGTCGAGGCCGGCCACGAGCGGAAGACCACCGGCAGCTACTACACCCCGTCCCAGCTCGTCCAGTCCCTCCTCGACACCGCTCTCGAGCCGGTGCTCGAGGAGCGCGCCCGCGCTCTCGATCCCGAGGCGGCCATCCTCGCCCTGAAGGTCCTCGACCCGGCCTCGGGGTCGGGCCACTTCCTTGTTGCCGCGGCCCATCGCATCGCCCGACGCCTCGCGGCCGCGCGCACAGGGGATTCAGAGCCCTCGCCGGAGGCCGTGCGCCATGCCCTGCGCGACGTGGTCTCCCACTGCATCTACGCCGTGGACGTGAACGAGATGGCCGTCGAGCTGTGCAAGGTCTCCTTGTGGCTCGAAGCCCTCGACCCGGGACGGCCCCTCTCGTTCCTCGACGCGCACGTGAAGCGCGGCAACAGCCTGGTCGGGACCACGCCGGTCCTCCTCGCCCGAGGCATCCCCGACGCCGCCTACGAGCCGCACGCTCTCGACGATAAGGCGGCCTGCAAGGCTCTGAAGAGGCGCAACCGCCAGGAGCGACGGCAACTCGAGAGGGGGATGGTCCAGCTCACCCTGGAGGAGCATGTCGCGACCCTGGCCCGGGAGGTCCGGGAGGCCGCCGACGAGAGCGAGAGGCTCCCCGACGACACTCCCGAGGCGCTTGCCCAAAAGGAGGAGGCCTACCGAGCCCAGCTCGCCTCGGAGGCCTACCGGCGGGCCAAGCTCGCCGCCGACGCCTGGTGCGCGGCGTTCTTCTTGCCCAAGCGCCAGCGGAGGGACGGTGTCACCACCGACGTCGTCCGCCGGCTCACGGAGAACCCCGAATCAGTGCCGCCAGAGCTGCGGGAAGAGGTGGAGCGCGTGGCGGGAGAGCTCGGGTTCTTCCACTGGCACCTGGAGTTCCCGGAGGTGTTCCGGGTGGGCAATGGCGAGCCCGAGAGCCCCGAGGCGGGCTGGTCGGGAGGGTTCGACGTGGTCCTGGGGAACCCGCCGTGGGAACGGGTGAAGCTCGAGGAGAAGCAGTTCTTCGCCGAGCGCGCGCCCGAGGTGGCTGCCGCTCGCACCAAGGCCGAGCGGGCGCGCCTCATTGAGCGGCTCAAGGAGGACGACCCCCTTGTGTACCAGGCGTACCTCCAGGCCCTCCACCGCGCCGGCGCCGAGCTCGCCTTCGTCCACCGGTCAGGCCGCTACCCCCTGTGCGGGCGCGGCGATACGAATACCTACGCCGTCTTCGCCGAGACCATGCGGATGCTCATGGCGCCGACGGGCCGCGTCGGGGCGGTGGTTCCGACGGGGATCGCCACCGACGCCACAACCCAGGCCTTCTTCCGGGACCTGGTGGAGCGCCGCCAGCTGGCCGCCCTGCACGACTTCGAGAACCAGAAGAAGTTCCCTGCGGTCGACAGCCGGCAGAAGTTCTGTCTCCTCGCGCTCACGGGCCTGAAACGGCCCGCCCGCGAGGCCTCCTTCGCCTTCTTCTGCCACGAGGTCTCCGACCTCGCCGACCCCGAGCGCCGATTCGCCCTCTCGCCGGAGGACTTCGCCCTCCTCAACCCCAACACCCGCACCGCTCCTATCTTCCGCACCCGCCGCGACGCCGAGCTCACCAAGCACATCTACCGGCGGGTCCCGGTTCTGGTGGCGGAGGCCAAGGGCGATGCGGGCAACCCCTGGGGGGTCGAGTTCCTCGCCATGCTCCACATGGCCAACGACTCCCACCTGTTTCGCACGAGGGAAGAGCTCGAGGCCGAGGGCTTCCGGCTCGAGGGCAACGTCTTCGTCCGGGGCAGCGAGCGCTACCTGCCCCTCTACGAGGCCAAGATGGTCCACCAGTTCGACCACCGCTTCGGGGACGATCGAATGCGGCCCCCTGGCTCCAAGGCCACCCAGCTCCCCGACGTGCCCCTTGAGCTGCTGCAGGATCCCGACTACCGGGTGCTGCCGCGGTACTGGGTCGCCGAGAGGGAGGTGGAGGCGCGCCTGGCGGGCCGCTGGGACAGGGGGTGGCTCCTCGGCTGGCGGGACGTCACCAACGTCACGAACGAGCGCACCGTCATCGCCGCCGTGATCCCCCGGGTGGCGGTGGGGGACAAGTACCTGCTTGCTCTTTCGAGGCCGCCCGAGCGGGCCGCCTTACTCGTAGCGGCCATGGACTCCCTGCCGTTCGACTACACGGGGCGGCAGAAGGTCGGTGGAACCAGCCTGAAGTACTTCACGATGAAGCAGCTCCCCGTGCTCCCGCCTGCCGCCTTCGACGCCGACTGTCCCTGGCTCCCTGGTAGCACCCTCGCCGACTTCCTCCGTCCCCGCGTCCTCGAGCTCACCTACACCGCCTGGGACCTCGAGCCCTTCGCTCGCGACCTCGGCTACGAAGGCCCCCCGTTCCGCTACGACCCCGAGCGCCGCGCGCTCCTTCGCGCCGAGCTCGACGCCTGCTTTTTCCACCTCTACCTCGGCACCCCCGCGGACTGGGAGCGGGAGGCCACCCCGGAGCTCAAGGCCCTCTTCCCGACCCCGCGCGATGCGGTGCAGTACATCCTCGACCAGTTCCCCATCGTCCGCCGCCGCGACGAGGAACGCTACGGCGAGTACCGTACGGCCCGGCTCGTCCTCGAGGCCTACGACCGCATGACCCAGGTCATGGGGACGGGCACGCCCTACCGGACCCTCCTCGACCCACCCCCTGCCGACCCCAGGGTCGCCCACCCACCGCGGTCGGCCCGGATTCCCGCGGCAGTTCCCGCTGCGGCCGCTCCAGCGGCCCGCGCCCGCCGCCTGACCCTCCGCCTCGTCGCGAGTCCGCCCGAGGCCGAGCGCTTCCGCACCTACGTCCCCGTCTACCAGCTCGCCGCGGCGGCCGGTGCCTTCGGCGAGACCCAGATCCCCGAGCCCCTCGGCTGGGTCGAGCTGCCGGGCCGCAAGCTCTCCTCCGACATGTTCGTCGCCCAGGTCGCCGGCCGCTCCATGGAGCCCCTCATCCCCGACGGCTCCTGGTGCCTGTTCCGCCGGTACTCGGGCGGCACGCGTGACGGCAAGGTGGTCCTCGCCCAGCACCGCGACATCGTCGACCCCGACACCGGCGGCTCCTACACCGTCAAGCGCTACCGGAGCGAGAAGGCCTCCACTCCCGACGGCTCCTGGACCCACACCCGCATCGTCCTGGAACCCGAGAACCCCGCCTACGACCCCATCGTGCTCACCGGCCCCGACGACATCCGCGTCATCGCGGAGTTTGTCGGCGTCGTACAGGCCGTGGAGGTTGAGGCGTGAACACACCGGCGCTTCCCCGGCCCATGGGGCAGTGCTCGGGCTGTGGTTCGACGAGGAAGGAACGCTGACCCTGGAGCCGTGGAAAGTTCACGAGACGAGACGGCTCATCGGCGGGCTAGATAGCGGCACCGACCGCATCCGAACGTTCGCCAAGGTCGCATTTCGGCTCCGAGAGGATGCAGAAGAGGATTCGGCCGCAGCTATCTTCCCCCGTGAGTCTCTGTTCCCGAAGGTGTTGATTCGGCGTTAGAGGCATTAGAGATGTTCGAACCTGCATATGCATGGGCTGGTGATATTGCTACTTTCGCTGCGACGTCCGATGAGAACCTGCTGAACGCCCTTACGCGCTTCGTGAGAGAGACTGGTGGCCCTCAGTTATTGGCGTGGCATCGAAGCATCTATGTTTTACGCGAACAGCTCGCGACATGCCTCCCTGACGCAGCGGGATTTGGTCTCGTCCTGGAGTTCGAATTGCCTCGTAGCGGTGGTCGCCGTGCGGACTTGATCGTACTCGAGAACGGAACGGTTCTCGTGGTCGAGTTCAAGAACCGCGTCGAAGTAGAGCAGGCCGATCTCGACCAAGTGCGCGACTATGTCCGACACCTTGAGGACTACCACGCGGGCTGCCATGGACGCCGGCTCGTGCCGGTGTTGGTTCCTATCGGTATGCGTAGCGGCCCGTTCGAGCGCGACGGCGTTCGCGTTGTTCCGCCGTCAATGCTCGGCGACCTGATCCGTGAGCTCTGCCCTGTTGCAAGCCGCCATCGAGCGAATGTAGCGGCGTGGACGTCTGCGTCTTATTGTCCTCTTCCCAGTCTCGTGGAGGCTGCCCGGCTTCTCTTCGAGCGCCAACCGCTCCCACGCATTCGCCGTGCCGAGTCCGCTAAGATTCCCGAGGTACTTTCACTCCTTGAATCTGTCGTGCGCGACGCCGAAAAGACAAATCAGCGCTGGCTGGTATTGGTGACAGGAGTTCCTGGTTCTGGGAAGACGCTCCTTGGTCTTCAGCTCGTGCACTCCCGTCGCCTCCCGCTGCCTGCCGTTTTTGTTTCCGGGAACGGTCCCCTGGTGCAGGTCCTTCAATACGCCCTCGGCGGCGGCAAGGCCCAGCGCGAGTTCGTCCAGGACCTGCGCTCGTTCCTGCGGGACAATCTTATCCGTTCACAGGAGCCGTCCTACAGGCGCGTCGTTGTGTTCGACGAGGCCCAGCGGGCATGGGATCGTGATCGGGTGCTTCTCAAGCACAAGGGACAGCTCGTTGGCTCGGAGCCAGAGCTGCTGATGCGCATTGCGGACCGGTCGGCTGAAAAGCCTTTCGTAATCGTGGCGATAATCGGCGAGGGTCAGGAAATTCATGCTGGCGAAGAGGGGGGTGTCGAGCTATGGGTAGAAGCAGTGCGTAGCTCCCGCCACGAATGGCAAGTTGTAGCGCCCGACCACCTTGCAGAGCGCTTTCGCGTTGCTGGTGTACCTACTCGCGTGGAAACGATTCTCAACTTAACGTCGACACTGCGTAGCCATCGGGCTTCTCTAGTGGCGACGTGGGTGGATCTCCTCTTGGCAGGGCAGCTAGATGGTGCTGCCGACATCGCTCCTCAACTGCACGAGGTCGGGTTCACTCTCTATGCAGCAAGGGACCTCGAAACACTCCGAGAGTACGTGCGTAGTTGTTATGAGTCGGACCCCGCGAAGCGTTACGGCATCCTTGTCTCCTCCAAATACCGGAAGGCAAAAATGCACGGGATCCAGCCAGTCCCCGCAAGCTACTGGCACTACGGGGAGTGGTACGAAGAGGGTCCCTCTCATCCGCGGTCAGGGTGCGGGTTGAGAATTGCGGTCACCGAGTTCGGCTGTCAGGGGCTTGAACTCGATCTTCCACTTGTCTGTTGGGGGCCGGACTTAACCTGGTCCGGCAGCGACTGGGTAGCACGCACCGGTAGGAGCCGGGGCGTGAAAGACCCAAGCCGGTTGCGCAAAAATGCCTATCGGGTTCTCCTCACCCGGGGGCGGGACCGACTTTGCATTTTCGTTCCGCGCGAACCGGTGGAAGCTATGGACTTGACCTACGCTGCGCTTCTTCGAGCGGGAGTACTTCAGTTTCCTGGATAGGCTTCTCTGCCGAGCATTGTTAATAGACTCCTCTGAGAATCTTGGTGAGACTGAGGCTGAGAGCACAAGAGGCTGCCCAGGCAGTCGGGAGCCTCGTCGACTTCCAGATTGCCGGGTGGGGTGAACACGCCAGTCTTGCTTACCCGCCCGACCTGGATCGGGATACGGGCGCCAATCGCCTCGCTTCCTGAAGGTGTCGGCTGGTGGCAACTACACGCTGCGGCGTTGCTGTGCGGCATCGGATTCACAATGAGTCTATTCATCGCTTCCCTAGCCTTCGAGCAAGGCAGTACGCCCTATCTGGGCCTCGAGCGGCTCGGCATCTTGATCGGATCACTGGTTTCCGGGCTGGTGGGCTACAGCTTGCTTCGCGTGACCTCGACCAATGGGACCGCAGCCGCATAGCAACAGCATCCAGCGGACGGCGCTGCACGCCGCCGCTGATGCTGAGCAGTTAGAACGAGCGAGTCATGCCGCGGTTCATCGCAATTCCAGTAGCCCAAGGTGACGCCTTCTACCTCGAACGGGAGAGGTTCTCGGTGCTAATCGACGGTGGGCGCAGCCGTACCGCCCGCCCCTCGATGTTTCAGGCGGTCACGAAGACGGACGGCGTGAACGTCATCGTCTGCATCCACAATGACGCCGATCATGCAAACGGAATCCGGGCTTCCTGGAAACTGGCCTCCGCCTTCTCGGCGTGGCGGAGGCGGCCCGGGCGCCGTGGATCAGGAGCATCCGCAGGTCGGTGTCCCCGCGCGCTTGCCGATGATCCCGCGACGGCGGATCAGGCCGGTGGAGCTTTCCGTGGGGGTGAGTCGCCGGGAGCCGGTGTAGCGGCGGCCCATGGGGAACCTTCCCATG
>JBBIHH010000043.1:0-17959 GCA_037447115.1 Acidobacteriota bacterium | reverse complement strand
GCGTCGTTGCCGGCTCGCGCCGTGGCGCGCCGGCGCGTGCTCGAGGCCCTGCCCGCCGACAGAGCTCCGGTGCCCCTGGGCAAGCTGGGCAAAGGCGGGATGCGCGTGGCGCGCGATCTCGTGCGCGCGGGTCTCGTGGAGCTGATCGAGGCTCCCCGCCTCCCCGAGCAGCGCGTGGGTCCCGTACCGCGCGCCGAGCCGGGGCCGCGGCCCACGCCCGCGCAACGTCGGGTGCTCCAGGCACTAGGGCGGGCGATCGAGGCGGGCCGCTATGCGCCCTTTCTCCTGTTCGGGGCCACCGGCTCGGGCAAGACCGAGGTCTACTTGCGCGCCGCCGAGGCGGTGCTCGCCCAAGGAGGCGGCGTGCTCTACCTCGTTCCGGAGATCGGGCTGACGCCGCTGCTCGTGGACCGGCTGGAGCGCCGCTTCCCGCAGAGGGTCGCCGTGCTCCACAGCGCTCTCTCGCCCGGGGAGCGCTACCGGATGTGGTGCGACGTGCGGGAGGGCCGCCGGACGTTCGTCGTCGGCGCGCGCTCGGCCATTTTCGCTCCGCTGACGTCCGTGCGGCTCATCGTCGTGGACGAGGAGCACGACGCCTCCTACAAGCAGCAGGAGACGCCTCGCTACCACGCCCGCGATCTGGCGGTCGTCCGGGCGCGCCATGCGGGCGCGGTGCTCGTGCTCGGCTCGGCCACGCCCTCGCTCGAGTCCTTCCACCACGCCCGGCAAGGCCGCTACACGCTACTCGCCCTCGGCGGGCGCATCGAAGCGCGGCCCATGCCGCGGGTGGAGATCGTGGACATGCGCCGGGAGTTCCGGGAGGTGGGGCAGGTGAGGCCCATCAGCCGTGCCCTGGCCGAGGCCCTCGGCGCGTGCCTGGAGCGGGGCGAGCAAGCGCTGGTTCTGCGCAACCGCCGGGGCTGGGCCGCGGCGATCTTCTGCCCCGCGTGTGGCGAGCGGCTCGCGTGCCCCCGGTGCAGCGTCGCCCTCACCTGGCACCGCGGCGCCGCGCGGATGCGCTGCCACTACTGCGACTTCGACGCGCGGCGCCCGGGCGAGTGCCCGCGCTGCGGGGCCGCCGAGCTGCGCGAGGTGGGCGAGGGGACCGAGCGCGTGGAGGCCGAGCTCCAGCGCCTGTTTCCGGGGGCGCGCGTGGCGCGCATGGATCGCGACACGGTCCGAGGGCGCGGGGCGCATGCTCGCCTGCTCAGGCGCTTCGAGGCGGCGGAGCTGGACGTTCTCGTGGGGACGCAGATGATCGCCAAGGGTCACGATTTCCCCCGCGTGACCCTCGTGGGCGTGCTCTCCGCCGATCACGCGCTCGGGCTGCCCGACTTCCGGGCCGCGGAGCGCACGTTTCAGTTGCTGACTCAGGTGGCGGGCCGCGCCGGCCGGGGCCAGCGTCCCGGGCGGGTCATCGTCCAGGCTTTCGACCCCCAGCACCCTGTGCTGCGCGAGGCAGCGGCGCAGGACTACGAGGCGTTCTACGCGCGCGAGATCCGCTACCGGCGGGCGCTGCGCTATCCCCCCCTCGCGGGCATGGTGGAGGTTCTCGTGGTGCACCGACAGGCCTCCCGCGCCGCCGCCTGGGCCGAGAGGCTGGCCCAGGTCCTCAGGGAGGAGGGGGGAGGGAGGCTTCGGATGGCCGGGCCGGGCCCCGCTCCGGTGGAGCGCATGCGTGGGCTGCACCGGGAGCAGATTCTCCTCCGCAGCGCCGGCCGGCGCTGGCTCGTGCAGACCGTGGAGCGCGCCTTGCGGCGCGTGGAGGGCGAGATTCCGCGCAAGGCGATCCACGTGGACGTGGATCCGCTGTCGCTGCTCTGAAGCGTCCGCTCCGGCGCTAGGCTGCCGGACGGGACTGCGAGCCGCGGCCGGCGGCCGAAGGAGCAGGGGCGTACCGGAGAAAAGAGTATCATGGACCGCACCGTGATCTGTTCCCTCCTGGAACGCACGCCGGAGGCCGTGGAGCGTGCGTTCCAGCAGGTGCCCGCAGGCTGCGGCCTGATCGAGGTCCGGGGCGATCACCTGGAGGCGGACGATCTGGCGGGTCTGGTACGCCGCGCGCCGCGTCCGGTGGTCGTCACCGTGAGGCGTATCGAGGACGGGGGTGGCTTCGCGGGCAGCGAAGAGGAGCGCCGCAAGCGCCTGCGGGCCGCTCTCGAAGCTGGTGCAAGGTGGGTGGACGTGGAGTGGCAGAGCGGTCTCGCCGACCTCGCCCAGGGGGAAGAAGCCGACCGCGCGATCCTCTCCGACCACGGGACCGTCTGCGAGGCCCGTGCGTTGCACAAGCTCTTCGACGCCATGGTTGCCTCGCCGGCGCGCCGCCTGAAGATCGTCCCGCGGGCGACTTGCGTGAGCGAGACGCTCGTGCTGCGGGATCTCCTCTATCGCGCCCGCGACGGCAGGCTGACCGCCTTCGCCTCGGGGCCGGCGGGGGCCGCGAGCCGGGTGCTCGCGCTCGCCTGGGGAGGCTGGGGCACGTACGGGGCCGTGGCGCCCGGGCGAGAGACGGCCGAGGGCCAGCTCACCGCTCGGGAGTTGCTCCAGCTCTACCGTGCGACGGCGATCGGCGCAACAACCCGCATGTTCGCCCTTTTCGGCGCGCCGGTAACGGAAAGCCCCTCACCGGCGATGCATGCGGCGGCCTACCGCGCGCTGGGTCTCGACGCGGTCTATCTGCCCTGCCCGGCCACGGAACTCGAGGAGGTCGAGCGGGTCTGCCGGGGGCTGGGGCTCGCGGGCTTCGCCGTCACCGTCCCCCTCAAAGAGCGCGTGGCCACCCGCGTGCGAGCCGGCGACGAGACACTCGCCTGCGGCGCCGTGAACACCGTGCGCGTCGAGCGGGACGGATCCTGGCGGGGCTGGAGCACCGACGCGCTCGCCGTCGAAGCCCTCGTGCGGCGCCATCTCGATCCCGCGGGCAAGCGCGTGGCGATCCTGGGAGCCGGTGGCATGGCCCGGGCCGCCGCCTGGGCGATGAAGAAGGCGGGGGCCCGCGTCGTCCTGTACAACAGAAGCGCCGAGCGCGCGAGAAAGGCGGCTGGCGAACTGGGGGTGGAGGCCGCACCCTGGGAGGCTCGCGAAGCCGCGTCCTGGGACATCTTGATCCAGGCGACCCCTCTCGGGCGCGGCGGCGAGCGCGTCCTGGCAGCGCAGGCGCTGCGGGGCGCCCTCGTGGTCGAGGCGGTCTACGCTCTCGGGGGGACACCCCTGGTGCGCGCGGCCCGCGAGCGCGGTCTGGCAGTGGTGGACGGCTTCGAACTCCTCCTCGCCCAGGCCGAGCGCCAGTTCGCCGTTCTCGCGAGGCGGGAGGCTCCCCCCGACGCGATGGGTGAGGCGGTCCGGCTGTGGCTCGCGCAGCGCGCGCTTGCGTTCGGGGGCTCGGGGGCCTAGGGTGGTGCCGATGGTCCGGCCGGCTCCCTTCGCTCGCATCCTTCCGCTGGGGCTGTGCGCGCTCTGCCTCGGCTGCCTGGGGCGCGCCCCCATGCGCGGCCAGGAGGTCACCGGCCTCGATCGGAAGCTCTCGACCTTCGCCTTCATCGAGGAAGGGGATCTGATCTCGCTGATCGTGGATGTGCGGGCCACCCGTTACCGGGAGGACGAAGCGTTCGTCCCCATCGAGGTCGCGGTGGCGAACCGGAGTCTGCGCAACGTGACGATCACGCGCGAATCCTTCCTGCTGGTCGACGAGCAGGGCAACCGTTACGGCATGGCGAGCCCTCGCGACCTGCTGGAGCAGTACGAGTTCCTCGACATGGACCGCAACCTCGCCGAGCTCGAGGGAATCGTGTTCAGTCGCTTCGCCACCTTCCACCGCTACGAGAGCAATTTCAGCCCCACGCGCCTGCCCACCCGTCCCGGAGCGGACACCTCGGTCGTGCGGGATCGCGTCGTCTTGCCGCGCTTCGGGTTCTTCATCGATTTCCTCTATTTCCCGCGGCCGGTGACGGGGGTCGTGAACCGCCACTTCGAGCTGCATCTGGTGGCCCGCGAGCTGCCCCACCCGATTTTCGTCAAGTTCATCGTGCTCTGAGGGGTCGCCCGCCCCGGAGGCCCCTTCCGGCGTAACTTCTCCACCATGGCCCGCATCCCTCCCGAGGAGAACCTGAGCCAGGCGGCTGTGGAGCGTGCCGCCCGGGAGGGCACGGTCGTGCCGCTCGTGCGGGAGGTGCCTGCGGACCTGGTGACCCCCGTGGGGGCGTTCCTGGCGCTGGCGGCCGAGGCTCCGCGGGCCTTTCTCCTGGAGTCGGCGGAGCGGGGCGAGCGGACCGGACGCTGGTCGTTTCTGGGGTGGGAGCCGCGCTGGTCTTTGCGAGCGGGCCCGGACTGGGTGGAGCGAGTCGAGCCCTCGGGGGCGCGGCAGCGGTGGTCGAGCCCTAGACCCCTCGAGGCGCTGCGGGAAGCCCTCGCACCCTACAAGCCGGCGCCGGTGCCGGGGGTGCCGCCCTTCGCTGGAGGTGCCGTGGGATGGCTGGCCTACGATGCAGTGCGCTGGTTCGAGCGGCTGCCGCGGCGGCCGGCCCCGGACGAAGTGTGGGCGGAGTTCTCCGTCTACGAGCGCCTCGTGGCGCTCGATCACCTCAAGCATCGCGTGCTCGTGGTCGCGTCGATCGTGCCCGAGCGCGACGGCCTGGAGCGCGGCTATTCCGAGGCCCGGGCCTGGGCGGAGGCCGCGGCGGCGGCGCTGCTGGCTCCCCCGATCGGCGCATGGGCCCCGCCGGGCCCCCTCGCCCGCGGCGACGGCGAGCCGCCGGTGTCCCTGACGCCGCCCGAGATGTTCCTGGAGGGTGTCGAACGCCTCAAGCGAGCCATTCGCGAGGGCGAGATCTTCCAGGGCGTGCTGAGCCAGCGCTTCGTGCGCGCGCTGCGCGTGTCGCCTTTCGGGGTCTACCGCGCGCTGCGGCGCATCAACCCTTCGCCGTATCTCTTCTATCTCGCCTCTCCGGAGATGAGCCTGGCGGGCTCCTCCCCCGAGATGCTGCTGCGCTGCCGGGGCCGTTCCATCGAGACCCACCCCATCGCCGGCACCCGGCCGCGCGGGGAGGATGCCGCCGCGGACGCCGCGCTCGAAGCGGAGCTGCGGGGCGATCCCAAGGAGAACGCGGAGCACCTGATGCTCGTGGACCTCGGCCGCAACGACCTGGGGCGCGTGGCGGTTCCAGGTTCGGTGGAGGTGGAGTCCTATGGGGACGTGGAGCGCTACTCCCACGTGATGCACCTGGTGTCGCGCGTCCGGGCCATCCTCGCGCCCGAGCGCGATGCCCTCGATGCCCTCGTGGCGGCGTTTCCCGCGGGCACGGTGACGGGTGCCCCCAAGGTGCGGGCCATGGAGTGGCTCGACGCGCTGGAGCCCGTGCCCCGGGGTCCCTACGCCGGAGCGGTGGCCTACCTCGACTTCGCCGGGAACTTGGATTCCTGCATCGCCATCCGCACGCTCGTGGCGCGGGAGGGGCGGGCGGAGGTGCAGGCGGGCGCGGGGGTGGTCGCGGACTCCGTGCCCGAGCGGGAGTATAACGAGACGGTGGCCAAGGCACGCGCCCTGCTCGACGCAGCCGCGTGGGCGGAAGAGGTGTTCGGATGAAGGTGCTGCTTCTCGACAATTACGATTCGTTCACCTGGAACCTCGCGCAGTACCTGGGGGAGCTCAAAGCCGAGGTCGAGGTCGTCCGCAACGACCGTACGGATCCGGAAGCGGTGGCCCGCGCGGCTTTCGACGCCGTCGTGATCTCCCCGGGGCCGGGACGCCCCGAGCAGGCGGGCATCACCGTCCCGCTGATACGGCGTCTGGCGGGGCATCTGCCCCTGTTGGGCGTCTGTCTCGGGCACCAGGCTATCGCCTACGCCTACGGGGGGCGGATCGTCCACGCCCCCACGCTCATGCACGGCAAGACCTCGCCCATCCTCCACGACGGCAAGACGATCTTCCGCGGGCTGCCCTGCCCGTTCGAGGCCACCCGCTACCACTCCCTCGTGGTGGATCCCGAATGGTCGTCCGAGGACTTCGAGATCAGCGCGCGCACGCCCGAAGGGGTCGTCATGGGGCTGCGGCACAGGCGCTGGCCGCTCGAGGGGGTGCAGTTCCACCCGGAATCGATCCTCACGCGCGAGGGCAAGCGCCTGCTGGCCAACTTTCTGGAGCTCGCTGCGCAGTGGGCGGCGGCGTGATCCGCGAGATCCTCGCCGAGCTCGCGGCGAGGCACGACCTCCCGCGCGAGCGCGCCGCGGCCGCCATGGGCGAGATCGTCGAAGGCCGGGCGACCCCCGCCCAGATCGGCGCGTTCCTCATGGCGCTGCGGGTGAAGGGCGAGACGGTCGACGAGATCGTGGGCTGCGCCACAGCCTTGCGGGCGCGCATGCGGCGCATCCGCAGTCCCGACCCGGCGACCCTCGATACCTGCGGCACGGGCGGCGACGGCCTGGGCACCTTCAATCTCTCCACGGCGGTGGCCTTCGTGGCTGCGGGGGCCGGTGCCACGGTGGCCAAGCACGGCAACCACGGTGTCTCGAGCCGCTGCGGCAGCGCGGACCTCCTCGCTCGGGCGGGCTTCGCCCTTGAGGCGCCCCCGGAACGGATCGAGCAAGCCCTCGCCCGAGCCCGGGTGGCGTTTCTCTATGCGCCGCGATTCCATCCCGCGGTGCGCCATGCCGTCGCACCGCGGCGCGAACTCGGATTGCGCACCGTGTTCAACGCCCTCGGTCCACTGGCCAACCCGGCGGGTGTGCGCCGGCAGGTCCTGGGTGTGTACGATCGCGCTCTCCTCACCCCCCTGGCCCACGCGCTGCGCGAGCTGGGATCGGAGCACGTCATGGTCGTCCACAGCGTCGAGGGCCTCGACGAGCTTTCGCCGGCAGGGGAGACTTTCGTCGCGGAACTGAGGAACGGGCGCGTGACGGAGCGCGTCGTCGCGCCCGAGGACGCCGGGCTCGCGCGGCGTCCGCTCTCCGCCATCGCCGGGGGCAGCGCGGAGGAGAATCTGGCGAAGCTGCGGGCGTTGCTCGAGGGTCGCGGCGAGGCCGCCCTCGAGGACGCGGTGGTGCTCAACGCGGCCGCCGCGCTCGTCGTGGCGGGCCGCGCCGGCGATCTGCGGGAGGGGGCGATCCTGGCGCGGCGCGCGCTGCGTGGGGGCGCGGCGGCCGAGGCGTTCGAGCGGGCGCGCGCCATCCAGGGCGGCGAGCCATGAAGGAGCCGCTGCTGGACCGGATCCTCGCCCGCACGCGGCAGCGCCTGGAGCGCGCCCGCGAGGAACGGCCGCTCGAATCCCTCGAGCGCAAGGCCGAGCGGGCCCCTCGCGTGCGCGATTTCGCCGCGGCGCTGCGGGGGCCCGGCATCCGGATCGTCGCCGAGTTCAAGCCCGCGTCGCCGTCGGCGGGGCCGTTGAGGCCGGAGGCGGCGGTCGAAACATGGGTGGCGGCCTACGAAGCCGGCGGGGCCGCCGCGGTCTCCGTGCTGACGGAGCCGGAGTTTTTCGGCTCCGGGCTCGACCGCCTCGTACGGGCGCGACGCGCGAGCAGCCTGCCCCTGCTGCGCAAGGACTTCCTGCTCGACCCCTACCAGATCGTGGAGAGCCGCGCGGCCGGCGCCGACGCGGTGCTGTTGCTCGTGGCCGCCCTCGACGACCAAGCGCTGCGCGGGATGCTGCGCGCAGCGGCAGCGTGGGGCATGGCGGCGCTCGTGGAGGTGCACGACGAGGCGGAGTTGGATCGCGCCCTCGCGTGCGGGGCGACGCTCGTGGGCATCAACCATCGGGATCTGCGGGACCTGAGCGTCGATCCGGGAGTTGCGGCGCGGCTGTTGCCGCGCGTCCCGGAGCGCGTGGACGTGGTGGCGGAATCGGGTTTCGAGCGCCCCGAGCAGATACGCGAGTTGTACCGGATGGGTTGCAGGGCGTTTCTCGTGGGTACGGCGCTGATGCGTGCGGAGGACCCGCGGGAGGTGCTCGAGAGGTTGTTGCGATGAGCCGCGTGGCGATCAAGATCTGCGGCATCACGCGCGAGGAGGACGCCCGGCTGGCAATCGAGCTCGGTGTGGACGCCCTCGGCTTCAACTTCCACCCCGCGAGCCCCCGCTGCGTGCCTCCGGAGGTGGCGCGTCACATCGTGGCGCAGCTTCCGCGGGGGCTCGTCGGGGTCGGGGTGTTCGTGGATGCGCCGGCCGAGCAGGTGCGCCGTGTCGCGCGGCAGGCGGGGCTCGGCTGCGTGCAACTGCACGGCAACGAGCCGCCGCAGGTGTGCGCGGCGCTGGAGCCGCTCGAGGTGTGGAAAGCGCTGCCAGTGGGCGAAGACTTCGATCCCTCGCGCCTGGCGGCGTTTCCCTGCCGGACCTTCGTGCTCGACGCGCCGGGGGAGGAGGGATTCGGCGGCGGGGGACGCACCTTCGACTGGTCGCGCGTGGCGCGCTCCGGGGGCGGCGTGCGGATTTTCGTCGCCGGCGGTCTCACGCCGGACAACGTGGCCGCCGCGATCGCCGCGCTGCGGCCCCACGGCGTGGACGTGGCGAGCGGGGTCGAGCGTGCACCGGGGATCAAGGACCCGGAGCGTATGCGGCGCTTCGTCGCGGCGGTGCGCGCCGCGGAGCGCGCCCTGGAGGCTTGCCCGTGAACGGGCGCCTGCCGGACTCGCGAGGCCGCTTCGGGCCCTTCGGCGGGCGCTACGTCCCGGAGACGCTGATGGCGCCGCTCGAGGAGCTGGAGCGCGCGTTCGAGGAAGCCTGGAACGACCCCGCGTTCCGCGGCGAGCTCGAGCTGCTGCTGCGCACGTACGGCGGGCGGCCCACCCCGCTCTACTTCGCCCGGCGACTCACGGAAGCTTGGGGCGGCGCGCGCGTCTACCTCAAGCGCGAGGACCTGCTGCACACCGGGGCGCACAAGCTCAACAACGCCCTGGGGCAGGCCCTGCTCGCGCGCCGCATGGGCAAGCGGCGTCTGATCGCCGAGACGGGGGCCGGGCAGCACGGGGTGGCCACGGCCACCGCCGGCGCGCGCCTCGATCTCGAGACCGTCGTTTACATGGGCACCGAGGACTGCCGGCGGCAGGCGCTGAACGTCTTCCGCATGGAGCTGCTCGGGGCGCGGGTCGTGCGCGTCGATACGGGGAGCCGCACGCTCAAGGACGCGATCAACGAAGCGATGCGGGACTGGGTGACGCACGTGGAGACGACGGCGTACTGCCTCGGCTCCGTGCTCGGCCCTCACCCGTACCCCAAAATGGTCCGGGAGTTTCAGCGCGTGATCGGCGAGGAGGCGCGCCGGCAGGTGCTCGACGCGGAGGGGCGGCTTCCGGATCTGCTGGTGGCCTGCGTCGGCGGGGGCTCCAACGCGATCGGGCTCTTTCACCCCTTTCTCGCGGACGCCTCCGTGGCGATGGTCGGTGTCGAGGCTGGAGGACGCGGGCCGGCGTCGGGCGAGCATGCGGCCCGCTTCGACGGCGGAAGCGAAGGCGTGCTCCACGGGACTTACACCTTCGTGCTGCAGGACGAAGCCGGGAACATCCTCCCCACGCATTCCGTCTCGGCGGGACTCGACTACCCCGCCGTGGGCCCCGAGCACGCGTGGCTGCGCGCCGCGGGGCGTGCGCGCTATACCCGGGTCTCGGACCAGGAGGCCCTCGAGGCGTTCCGCGAGCTGGCACGGCTCGAGGGCATCCTGCCCGCGCTCGAGAGCGCCCATGCCTTGGCCTACGCGAAGCGCGCCGCCCGCGAGCTGGGCGCTCGTGGGTTGGTCCTCGTCAACCTTTCGGGCCGCGGCGACAAGGACGTCCCCGAGCTGGCGAGCCTGGAGGGGCGGGGGTGATGGGACGTCGGGCCATCGAGAAAGCCTTCGAGCGCGCGCGAACCGAAGGGCGCCTGGCGTTCGTGCCCTACCTGACCGCCGGGGATCCGGACCTCGACCGGACCGTGCGCTTCGCCGAAGCTCTGGCGCGAGCCGGCGCGGACATCCTCGAGCTCGGCGTGCCGTGGAGCGATCCGCTGGCGGACGGTCCCGTCAACCAGCGCGCAGCCGAACGGGCGCTCGCCGCGGGAACCACCCTCGGCGGCGTGCTGGAGGCGGCGCCGGAGATCAAGGCGCGCGCGGGTGTGCCCCTCGTGCTGTTCACGTACGTGAACCCGCTGCTGAGGCTCGGGCTGGAGCGCTTCGCGGTGGAGGCCGCTCGGGCAGGCGTCGACGGCGTGCTGACGACCGACTTGCCTCCCGAAGAAGCCGCGAGCTATTGCCGGTGTCTCGGCGCGCAGGAGCTGGCGACGATCTTTCTCGCGACCCCCACCAGCCATCCCGCGCGCCTGCGGGAGATCGGTAGGGCCAGCACCGGGTTCGTCTACACCGTGGCGCGCACGGGCGTGACGGGGCCCGAGACGGCGATCGAGCAGACGCTGCGCGAGACGGTGCGTCGGGTGAGAGAAGCGTCAGCGCTGCCCGTGGCGGTGGGCTTCGGGATCCGGAAGCCCGAGCAGGTCGCGCGCCTGCGCGGCCTGGCGGACGGCTTCGTCGTCGGTACGGCGCTCGTGGAGCTGATCGAGCGCTCCGGTGGGGGAGAGGAGACCTGCGAGGCTCTGGTCGCGCTCGCCTCCTCCCTCCGCGCCGCTGGGTCGCTGCCATGAGGGCGCCTCAAGGGGCCGCGGGCTCGAGTCTTTCCGTCAGGGCGTCGCCTGCGAGGCTCAAGGCCACGACCGTGGCCGCGATCGCCAGGCCCGGAAGCGTGGCGATCCACCACGCGTCGAAGAGTCGATCCCGACCCTCGGCGATCATGGCCCCCCAGGAGGGGGTGGGCGGTGGAACACCCAGGCCGAGAAAGGAGAGCGAGGCCTCGAGCAGCATCGTGTGCCCGACGCGCAGCGTGGCCTCGGCGGCGAGAGGCACGAGGGCCCCGGGAAGCAGGTGCCGCAAGGCGATGCGTGCCAGCGGAGCCCCGCCGGCGCGCGCGGCCTGGACGAAATCCCGCTCCCGCAGCGCCAGCACCTGGGCCCGCACGAGCCGCGCCGGGGCCATCCAGCCTGTGGCTCCGAGGACGAGGACGGTGGTCCAGAGCGAGGGCCGGTAGAGCGAGACCAGCAGGAGCAGCAAGAACAGCCGCGGGACCGCGAGCAGCAGGTCCACGAAGCGCATCAGCGCGCCGTCCACGAACCCGCCCAGCGTGCCCGCCACGAGCCCCACGAACCCTCCCAGCAGGACCGCCAGCGCCGTCGCCAGCAGACCCACAGCGAGGGACACCCGGGCGCCGTAGATCAGCCGGCTCGCGAGGTCCCGGCCGAAAGCGTCGGTGCCGAGCAGGAAGAGGTGCCGCTCGTGCCAGCGCGCGGCGAGAGCTTCCGGAGGAATCTCGAACCAGCGCTCCCCGCGCCGGTAGCGCACGCCGCCACCCGGTCGCTGCGGGGCGAGTGCGTCGGCGTAGCGCAGGGTTCCATCGCGCAGCCGGATGGCGTCCACGCGCGTGAGCGGCGGTCTCGCCTGCAGGACCAGCCCGTCGAGCTGCGCGCGCGGATCCCTCAGGCCGAGCCAGGGAGCGGCGAGGGCAGCGCCCGCCAGCAGCGCGAGGAAGCCCGCTCCCCCCCACAGGCGCCCGTCTCTCATGGTCACCGGCGCCGCACCCGCACGCGGGGATCGAGCCCGGCCGTCGCCACATCGGCGAGCAGGTTCCCCACGACAACGAGGATGGCCGACAGCACCGTGGCGGCGAGCACGAGAGGGGTGTCTCGGGCCAAAAGCGCCTCGTATGCCAGGCGCCCCATGCCCGGCCAGGCGAAGACGACCTCCACGACGAGGGAACCAGAGACGAGTACGGGCAGCGACATCCCGAGCAGGTGCACGACCGGGATCGAGGCATGCCGCAGGGCGTGCACGAGCCACAGGCGCAGGGGTCCGGCGCCGCGGGCGCGCGCGGCGCGCAGGAACTCTTCCCCCAGAACCTGGAGGAGTCCGCCGCGCAGCAGACGCGCCGTGGCCGCCGTCGAGGCCAATCCCAGCACCGCCGCGGGCAGGGTCACGTGCCACAACAGATCCGCCAGCCTCGGCAGGAGCGCAGCCTCCCGCATGCCTACGGAGAACATCGAGGACGGAGGAAAGAGGGGGATCCGGTAGGCGAGCGCCAGCGTCGCCATCAGGCCCAGCCAGAACACGGGCATCCCGTAGAGCGTGAGCACGAGGGCCTGGATCAGGTGATCCGGCCAGCGCCGGCGAAACCGCGCGCCGATCAACCCCGCCGCGATGCCGCTCGCCAGGTGGATCAGCATCGCCGCACCGGCGAGCCACAACGTGGCGGGCAGCGCCCCGGCGAGGACTTCGCGCACGGGGCGCGAGCGGGAGAACGACCATCCGAGCTCGCCGCGGGCGAGCGAGGCGAGCCAGCTCGCGTAACGCTGCCAGGGCGGCTGGTGCAGACCGTAGGCCCGTTCCAGGCTCGCGCGCACCTCCGGGGGCACCGCGCGCTCCCCGAGCCACGCCTCCACCGCATCGCCGGGGGCGAACTCCACGATGGCGAAGCCGAGCGTGGCGACAGCGACCAGCACGGGCACCGCGCTCAGCAGGCGGCCGCAGGCGTAACGGATCACGGGACGGCGATCCAGGCCTGCTCCAGGTGTGCCAGCGGGTCGTCCGGCGGGCCGGGGCTGACGCCCTGCAAGCGCGCGGCGACGGCGGCGAGGAGCGGCATCTCGTAGAGAAACGTATAGGGCTGCTCCTCGTGGAGGCAACGTTGCAGCTCGCGCAGCACCGGCAGCGCCTGCTCCCATGTCTTGGCCGCGTCGAGCCGCTCCAGCAGCGCGTCGGCGCGCGGGGAGCGGTAGGCGACGATGTTCGCCCCTCGCGGGGGGAGCATCTGCGAATGGAATAGCTGCCGCAGGGCTCGGCCGCTGATCGTCCACCCGCCGACGTAGGCGTCGAAGTCTCCCGCGGCGTTGCGCTCGCGAAAGGCGGCCATCTCCAGCGAGGCTACCTGCACCTCGATCCCCAGCCTCCGGAGCTGTTCCTGCACCTTGACCAGCACGGCCTCGCGCAGCCGATTGCCGGCGTTGGTCGCGAGCGTCAGGGCCAGGGGGCGCCCGCCGCGCACCAGGCGTCCCTCGGAATCCCGCGCGAAGCCGGCTTCCCGCAGCAGGCGCTCGGCTTCCCCGGGATCGTGGGGCCACGGCTCGAGCGCGGGGTCCGCCGCCGCGCTCCACGACGGCACCGGACCCGCGCAGACGGTGCCGTACCCGCGGAGCAGCTCGTCCACGAGCCCCTGCCGGTCGATGGCCAGCGTGAGCGCCCGCCGCACGCGCGGGTCGTCGAAGGGCTCGCGGCGGTGGTTCCAGCCGATGTACTCGAAGCCCGGGACCCGAAACTCGACGATCCTTACCGGTCCCGACCGCTCCAGGCGCGCTGCCTCCCACGGGGGCAGCTTGTCCACGTAATCCAGGTGCCCCGCCAGAAGCTGGGTGAGCAGGTTCGAGATGTCCGGCACGATGCGGAACACGACTCGGTCCAGGCGCGGCAACTCCGCGCGGTAGTAGCCGGGGTTGCGCTCGAGCACGATCTCCTCGGCGGGACGGTACGCGGCAAGCCGGAACGGTCCCGACACCACGCGCACGCTGGACCAATCGTGCGTGCGCCACCGGGCGAAGGGTACGCGAGCGAAGATGTGCTCGGGCAAGACGCCCCCGGTCACGGCGTCCGCGAGCTGCTCGGGATAGGCGCGATCGAAGTGGAAGACCACCGTGCGGGGATCGCGGGCCTCGACCTCTCGGATGTGCTCCTTGGTGCTCGCGTTGATCCAGCCGACCTCCGGGGAGGTCTGCGCGCGCCAGGTGAAGCGCACGTCGGAAGCCTGGATCGGGTTCCCGTCGCTCCACGACGCTTCGCGCAGGCGGAAGGTGAGCGCCAGGCGATCCTCCGAAAAGCTCCAGGCCTCGGCGAGCTCGGGCTCGAAGCGCGGGGGCTGTCCGGGCTCGGGCGGCGCCTCGCGCGCGAGGCGCGGGTAGAGCCGCCGGTGCAGGGCGTTGGCGAAGGCCTGCTGGGAGAGGTACTCGTTCCAGTTGTCCACATCGACGACGGTTCCCAGCACCGCCGTGCCGCCGCGCCGCGGCTCGCCTGCGCCGGCGGGGGGCTGCTCCGGCCGCCCCTCGCAGCCCGCGAGCGCGCAAGCGGCAGCGAGCAAGAGCGAACTCGGGTGATGCGCCGCTGCCGCGCGCATCAGCGCCGATCCCCTCCGGAGCGGCGGGCCGCGAGGAGGCCGCGAATCGCCTGGAGCCCGTGCAGGGGACCGCGATCGATGCCCGGGCAGAAGCGCGCGAGCTCGCGCCAGCGCTCAGGGCTCTCCAGGCACTCCTCCCAGAAGGGGAAGGTGCGGCACTGGAGGGGACGCGCGGGATAGACGCGGCAGCGCGAGCCCTCGAGGAACGGGCAGTGGGGGCGGTCCATACGCAAAACGCGGTGGCCGTCCTCGAGCTCCGTGTAGCGTTCGCAGAAAACCCGCACGGTCAGGCCGAGGAAGCGGGCGAGCCTGACCAGGTCCTCGCGCTCCAGGTACACGTAGGTGTAGTCGTCGTGGTTCGTGCAGCAGGCGCCGCAATCGGGCACGCACTCGAAGCGCAGGCCCTGCGCGTACCAGAGCGTCGCCTTGCGCTTCCCCTCAGCGCTCATCGGCGCGAGTATAAACCGGGACGACGCGGGAAGCCCTGCCGCAATCCGCGTCAGACGGACGGATGGTCCCGATGGCTTGCCGGGGACGGCGCGTGGGCGCGCGCGCCGCTGTCCTCGCGCGTTCGCGCGGCGGGAAATCTCAGCCGGACGCAGGTGCCCTCGCCCGGGGAAGTCTCGACCTCGATCGCCCCCCCGTGGGTCTCCACGGCACGCTTGACGATCGCCAGGCCCAGGCCCGTCCCGGAGGACTTGGTGGAGAAGTAGGGCTCGAACAACCTGGCCTGGACCTCCGGGGCGAGGCCCGGGCCGGTATCGCGGACCCACAGCACGGCCTCCTGCCCCTCGCCGCGGACGCCCATCTCGAGCGTGCCGCCCGACTCCATGGCCTGGAGCGCATTCTCGATCAGGTTCACGAGCGCTCGCACGAGGACCCGACGGTCGCCCAGGATATCCGGAGCGCTGGCGTAGCGTTCGACGATCTCGATCCCGACAGGTGGGGCGGCGCGATAGGGCGCGATCGCCTCGCGCGCGATCGCCTCGGGCGCGTGGCGCTCCAGCACGAGGTCCGGCAACCTGGCGTAGGTCAAGAACTCGGCCGCGATCTCTCGCAGTGCGGCGACTTGTTTCTTGATCGTCTCGAGGCACGCGTGCAGCTCCTGCTCGTGGACGCCACGCCGGGCGAGCAACTGTTCCAGGTGCTGCGCGGAGAGCTGGATCGGCGTCAAGGGGTTCTTGATCTCGTGCGCGATCGCGCGGGCCATCTCCGCCCAGGCGGCGAGCTGGTGGCTGCGCATCCATTCGGTGACGTCGTCGAGCAGCAGGAGGCGTCCCGCGGGGCCGCCGGAAGGATCGGGCAGGGGCACGCGCACGATCCGGTAGCGGCGCCGCTGGCCCTCCCGCACGAGCTCCACCTCCTCCGGCTGCCCCGCAGGCGGCAAGGGCCGGGCGCAGAGGGCCGCCAGGGGCTCGAGCGCCGCCTCCCGGCGTAGCAGCTCGCCGAGGGGCTGGCCGATCGCCTCCGGGCCCAGCCGCAGCAGGCGCTCGGCGGCGGGATTGCACGTCACGAGCCGGCCCGCATCGTCGGTGGAGAGCACCGCGGCCGTCGCGTGGCGCAGCAGCGCTTCGATGTAGTCGCGCCGGCGCTCGAGGTCGGCCCGCTGCGCCGCGAGAGCCGCGGCCATCTGGTCGAAGGCCACCATGAGCTCGGTTAGCTCGTCCCGCCCGCGCGGTTCGATGCCCGTGGCATAGTCACCGGTGGCGATCCGGCGCGTGGCCTGCACGAGTTCGCCCAGCGGGCGCGCCACGCGGCGCGCCAGCACCCTGACGCTGGCCGCCACGGCGATGCCGAGCAGCGCCGTGGCGAGGATCACCATCTCTTCGACCCGTTCCACGACCCGCTCGGCGCGCTGAGCCTCCCGGGGCAGCGGCACGGCGACGACCACGTCGCCCGCCTGCGAGAGGGGCAGGTCGAGGGGCGCGTAGACGACGGGAACCTCGGAGCTGCCGAGACGAAACTGGGTCAAGACGTAGGGGCGGCCCTCGTCGCGCAGCTGTCGCGCCACCTCGCCCGGCAGGCTCGGGGGCAGCACTCCCGAGGCGAACAGCTCTCGCCGGGACGTGGCCAGCAGGCGGGCGCGCTCGTAGAGGTGGATCTCCTGACCTGCGACGGCGCGCAACCACTGCAGCAGGGCGTCGTCGAAGAGCGGGCTCGCCGGTTGCGTCTCTTCCAAGGCCACGGCGGCGTAGTCGCGGAAGACGCGCTGCACGACGCCGACGACCTGCGCCGCACGTTCGGCCAGCTCCTCCTGCTGGCGCCGCTCGAGCGATGCCGCGAGCGCGAGCGCCAGACCGAACAGCGGCAGCAGGGAAGCCAGCAGGAGCGCCACGAGGAGCTTGGACTGGAAGGAGTGCCAGAGGCTGCTCCACGCCTCCCGGCGGCGCAGCGCTGCGGGCGGGGCGAGCAGGAACGCCACGGCCAGGCTCAAGGCGAAAAGTTTCACCAGCAAGGCGAGCCGGTCGAGCCATGGGCGCTGCGGGAGGAGGAGCAGGTGGAGCTGCTCGCCCCGCACGAGCGGCAGGGCCAGGAAAGCCTCGCCGCCGGCGCGCAGCAGGCGCAAGGGGGGCTTCGGCGTGCCTGTAGCCCACAGCTCAGGTGTCAGCGCGGGCGGGTGCGGCAACGTGCTCCAGCGCACGCCGCGGCCCCGCTCGTAGAGCACGTACTCGGGCACGCTCCCAGGATCGGGCCGGGCCGCGGGACCCAGCGCAGCCAGGTACGGCAAAACGTGGGGAAGGAAGGGAAGGTTCGTCGGTTCGTCGAGGATGTGGCCGACGACGAAACCCGCGGGCGAGCCCCCTTCCAGAACCGGATGTTCCGCGTGCCGCACGCGTTCCACGACGGCCGGCGAGACCGGCACCGTCTCTTCCCGTTCGCGCAACGCGGGCAGTCCCGCCAGGGAAGTCTCGAGCGACTCGGCGAGGGGAGGGAAATCGAAGCCGAAGTGCCCGACGCGACGCCCGGCGGCGTCGTAGAGGTCCAGCGCGGAGCGGTAGCCCGCATGGAAGAGATCGCTCGCCAGCCACAGGCGGTAAGCGGCCTCCGCGGCGCTTGCCGGTGCGAGGAGCGCGCGCGCGGTCGCTTCCGACTCCGCGGCGGCATGCACCGAAGCCTCCAGGGCGCGGCGCCGCCGGGCCTCCTGCTCGAGGACCAGCGGGGCGTACTCGGTGGCCAGACGCTCGCGTTGGACGCGCTCCAGCGAGCCGAGCAGGGTCGCGCTCGCCACCGACGCCACGAGCAGCACGCTGCCCGAGCGCCGCACCCAAGAGACGCCGCCCTGCCCTCTCGCGCCCCAGCCCGCGGCCAGGAGCTCCGCGGGCGCCAGGGTCCAGCAGGCGAGAGCGAACAGCAGGACCGCGTGCACGTGGGGCGGGTGGAGCGTCTCGAGCAACTGCGAGGCGAGCGGGCTGTCGCGGGCGAGAGAGAACGACACCCAGGCTGTCGCTCCCGCGGCGGGCAGGGCCAGCAGGGCGAGGATCCGAGGCGCGCGGGTGGGGCGCGGATGCTCCTGCGACCAGGAGCACCAGACCCGCGCCAGGAGCCACCCTCCGAACCCTGTCAGCGCCAGGTCGGCGGGGGAGGAGAACAGGCCGAAGGCTCGGGGCGTTCCGTACACCGAAGCGCCTCCCAGCGTCGCCGGGAGCAGCTCGGCCGGCGCGTCGGCCAGCAGGAGCGCGGCGCGACCGGTCGCCACGGCGAGCGTGGCCCGCACCGCGTCGTGCCATCCCTCGCGGCGCCGCCAACCGAGCTCGGCCGCGAGCCCCGCGCAGAGCATCACGGCCGCGAGTGCAGCCGC
>JBBIHH010000042.1:0-19124 GCA_037447115.1 Acidobacteriota bacterium | reverse complement strand
TCGTCGCCGCCCTGGCGGCGACGACGTTGCGCGCCCCGGCCGCCGCGGGGAGGCGAACCGGAGTGCCTCGCGCGGATCCCGCCACCCGCGCGATCGCCCGCGGCCAGAGAACGCGAGCGCTCCGACGGGACGATCGGCAAGGATAGACTTGTCCCTTGGTCCCTGGCTGCGAGATCGAGAGGCGCGGGATCACGGTGCCGGAAGGCTTGCGAATCTTCGACCCGAGCCTGCGAACGGTGAGGGCGCGCTTTGTGCGGCGTCCGAACCGCTTCACGGTCCGCTGCCGTTTGGATTGCGGCCGCATTGTGACGGCCCACCTTCCCAATCCCGGGCGATTGTGGGAGCTCCTGTTGCCGGATGCGCCGGTGCTGCTGGAAAGGCTCGACCGGGGAGGACGGTCGCTCGGCTCTCGCTATCGCCTCCTCGCCGTCGAAAGTCGGGGAAGTCTCGTGTTCCTCGACACCGTGCGCACGAACCGGGTCGCCCGCCTGTTGCTCGAGCGCGATCTCATCCCGGGCCTCGAGCGAGCGCGCCCCGTCCGTTCGGAGGTGAACCTGGGGGGACACCGCTTCGACTTCCTGGTCCGCCGCGACGGCACCGAGACCCTGCTGGAAGTCAAGTCCTGCACGCTGTTCGGCAACGGGGTGGCGATGTTTCCCGACGCCGTCACGGAGCGCGGCCGCCGGCACCTCCTGGCCCTGGCACGCTATGGGCGGCGTGGACGGCGGCCGATCGTCCTGTTCGTGGTCCATACCCCGGGGGTGCGGTGGTTCCTGCCGGACTACCACACCGACCTGGCGTTCGCGAGGACGCTGTTAGCGTTGCGGCATCGCCTCGATGTCGTCGCGGTCGCGGTGCGGTGGCGACGGGACCTCAGTCTCGTCCCCTGCGTCGGGCGGCTGGAGATTCCGTGGAGGTTCTTGGAGCGCGAGGCGGAAGACCGTGGGAGCTACCTTCTTTTGATACGGCTTCCACGAGCACGGAGGCTCGCTTACGGCGCCCGCCGGGAAGCCACGTTTCATCCGGGATGGTACATCTACGTCGGCTCGGCCATGCGTCACATGACGGCGCGGCTCGCGCGCCATGCGAGGCAGCGCAAGCGATTCCACTGGCATGCGGACCGGCTGCGCGCCTGCGCCAGCGAGGCGATCCCGCTCGCGATACGCACGGCGGCACGGATCGAGTGCGCGCTCGCGCGGGATTTGGCGCGCCTGTACCCGAGTGGGGCTCCGGGGTTCGGTGCCTCCGACTGCTCCTGCCCCACGCACCTCTTCTTCCGCGGGTCGGGCAGCCCGCTGCACGATCTCCGTTTCCACGAGCTTCTCCGGCGCTACCGGATGCGCCCTCCCCGTGGAGAGCGTTGCGGTGCACCGCCGGACGGATCCGCCGGCGTTGCTCGCCTTCCATGAACCACGCGGCGCGGAAGCGGCGAAACGCTGCCGGCAAGACAACTGGGCAGCGGCAGCGCCCGAGGATCGAGAGGCCCGGTGCCCAGTGCAGGTCGCCGACGTCGCGGGCCGTCGAATGCCACGGGATGGCGAGCGAGGCGTTTTCCCTGCCGCCCCGCGGTGGATCTCTTTGGCGCGAGCCTCCGTCCCGCTGCCCCGACGCTCCGCCTTTGGCGATGGAACCCTCGGCACGAGGGTCCACGCGCTGCGCGCCTCGCTCGTTCAGGGGGATCAGGCCGAAAAGCGAGATCCTGTCAGGCGACCCGGACCTTGGCGGAGCCGACGGGACTTGAACCCGCGACCTCCGGAGTGACAGTCCGGTGTGCTAAACCATGCTGCACCACGGCTCCGCATCGAGCTGCCCGCCTGGTGGGCGGTACCGGATTCGAACCAGTGACCCCCTGCGTGTAAGGCAGGTGCTCTACCGCTGAGCTAACCGCCCCGCTCGGAATCCCCGCGAATCCGCCCCACCCTCGCCAGGCGCCCATGGTACGAAAGCGCCTTGTCGACGTCAAGCTCCGCGCCCGACAGGCGGCGGTGCGCGGCGCGAGGTTCGCCCTCACTCCTCGCCGAAGGCGGCGCGCAGCGCCCGGACGCGGGGGTCGGCGAGCTGGGCCAGCTCCCGTTTCACGAAGTTGAGGCCCACGACGCAGTAGTCGTAGTTGTCCGACAACTTGGCGAACAGCGGCGCCTCCGCGGCGTAGGGTCCCACGTTGAACGCCGCGACGATTCGGTACGAATCGCGTCCCGCGGCGGCCCAGTTGACGTACATGTCCGGGATGCGCGTCGTCGCATGTCGCTGCACGTACTCCGGGAACAGCCCCAGGAAGAAGAGCGTGAAATCGCCGATGTGACGGCGGACCTCGCGCTCGCGCTCGAAAGAGCGTGCCCGCACCCGCGGGTCGGACTCCAACAGCATCTCCCCCACGTCGTCCAAGGGACGGCCTGCCGCGTCCCGGATCCGGTACAGGTTGCGCACGTGCGTGAAGCGGGTCAGCAGGTCCGCCAGGTACAGCGCGATATCGGGTTCCCGCAGCCCCACCCCCCAGATCAGGCTCTTCTCGCACAACCGCCGGAAGAGCACCCGCAGCGGATGGTTCGGTGGAATCTCCGCCGGGGGGGTCTCCGGATGGCTGTAAGGGCGGTCCTCGCTCATCGCTGCACCTTCCCGATGACTCCAGGCCTCGTCATGAATTATACGACCGGCAGGCGCCTCGCCCCAGCGGCGAGGCGCGATCGTGCGCCGCGCGCTGCCGCGGCCCCACCTCCGCCCTGCGAGGGGGCCATGGCCGCCGGGGACCCGCACGGCGGCGCCCGGGCCTTTTTGCTATCTTGTCGCCTTTCCGAGACTTGGGCGAGCTCGCCGCTAGAGCCCCGACGGCGCCGTACTCCGATGGGTGTGCGCGAAACCCTCGAGCGACTGCTGCACGAACGCGTCCTCGTGCTCGACGGCGCCATGGGCACCATGCTCCAGTCCTATCGCCTGGAGGAAGAAGCGTTCCGCGGCCGGCGCTTTGCCGACCATCCCCGTCCGCTGAAGGGATGCCACGACGTGCTCGCTCTCACCCGGCCTGAGATCGTGCAAGAAGTCCACCGCCGCTACCTCGACGCGGGGGCGGACATCATCGAGACCAACACCTTCAACGCCAACGCGGTCTCGCTGCAGGACTACGGCCTGGAGCCCTACGTCCACGAGATCAACCGCCAGGCGGCGCGGGTCGCTCGGGCCGCAGCCGAGGAGGCGACGCGCCGCACCCCCGAGCGACCCCGCTTCGTCGCGGGGTCGATCGGCCCCACGAACCGCACGGCCTCGCTCTCGCCCGACGTCCACCGGCCGGAGCTGAGGACCGTGACCTTCGACGCGCTGGTGGCCGCGTACCTGGAGCAGGTTCGGGGGCTCGTCGCGGGCGGCGTGGACATCCTCCTCGCCGAAACCACCTTCGACACGTTGAACCTCAAAGCCGCGCTCTACGCCATCGAGACCTTCTTCGAGGCGCACGGCTGCAGGCTACCCGTGATGGCCTCGCTCACCATCGCGGACCCGAGCGGACGGACTCTCTCGGGGCAGACGATCGAAGCCGCGTGGATCTCCATCGCCCACGCCGACTTGCTGGCGGTGGGCCTGAACTGCGCTCTCGGCCCCGCGCAGATGCGCCCCCACCTCGAAGAGCTTGCCCGTATCGCCACACCCTACATTCTCTGCTATCCCAACGCCGGACTTCCCAACGAGCTCGGGGGCTACGACCTGACACCGGAGCGCATGGCCGACTGGATGCGAGACTTCGCCGAGGAAGGCTGGATCAACATCGCAGGCGGATGCTGCGGCACCACCGATACCCACATCCGGGCCATCGCGGAGGCCGTGCGGGAAGCCCGGCCTCACCGGCGTAACGCTCCCTCCCCCTACACGCAGCTCGCGGGTCTCGAAGCGCTGACGATTCGCCCGGACTCCAACTTCATCGTCATCGGCGAGCGTACCAACGTCACCGGCTCGCGGCGCTTCGCGCGCCTGATCCGCTCCGGGGACTACGAGGGAGCCCTGGCGATCGCGCGCGAGCAGGTTCGCGGGGGCGCCAACATTCTCGACGTCAACATGGACGAGGGCCTGCTCGACGCGGCGCAGGCCATGACCACCTTCCTCAACCTCGTCGCCTCCGAGCCGGAGATCGCGCGCCTGCCCATCATGATCGACAGCTCCGATTTCGCGGTCATCGAGGCCGGCCTCAAGTGCGTGCAGGGCAAGGCGATCGTCAACTCCATCAGCCTCAAGGACGGGGAGGAGCTTTTCCGCAGACGCGCGCGCACCATCCGCCGTTACGGCGCCGCGGTGGTCGTGATGGCCTTCGACGAAAAGGGCCAGGCCACCACGGCCGAGCACAAGGTCGCGATCGCCGAGAGGGCCTACCGCATCCTCACCGAAGAAGTGGGCTTCGCGCCCCAGGACATCATCGTCGATCCGAACGTGCTGACGGTCGCCACGGGCATCGAGGAGCACAACACGTACGCCCTCGCTTTCCTCGAAGCGACCCGGCAGATCAAACAGCGTTGCCCGGGCGTCAGGGTCAGCGGCGGCATCAGCAACATCTCCTTCTCCTTCCGCGGCAACCCCACGCTCCGCCAGGCCATGCACGCCGCGTTCCTCTACCACGCCATCCGCGCCGGTCTCGACATGGGTATCGTCAACGCGGGCGAGCTCATGGTCTACGCCGACATTCCGGAGGA
Source organism: Acidobacteriota bacterium (assembly GCA_037447115.1). Classification (GTDB taxonomy): domain Bacteria; phylum Acidobacteriota; class Polarisedimenticolia; order Polarisedimenticolales; family JBBIHH01; genus JBBIHH01. The sequence goes on along the minus strand of JBBIHH010000042.1, from coordinate 14,454 downwards.
GTTGCGCGAGCGGGTGGAAGACGTGCTCTTCAACCGCCGCCCGGACGCGACGGAGCGGCTGGTGGAGCTGGCGGAGCGCTACCGGGCCCGAGGGAGGGAGAGCCCCGGAGACGAGGCTTGGCGCCGAGCCGCGGTCGAAGCTCGCCTCGAGCACGCGCTGGTCCACGGCATCGCGGATCACATCGAAGAGGACGTGGCGGAGGCGCTCGAGAAGTACGGGCGCCCTCTCGCCGTGATCGAAGGCCCTCTGATGGCGGGCATGAGCACCGTGGGCGAGCTCTTCGGCGCGGGCAAGATGTTTCTCCCGCAGGTCGTCAAGAGCGCGCGGGTCATGAAGAAGGCGGTGGCCTACCTCCAGCCCTACCTCGAGCGCGACAAGCGCGAGAAGGAGAAAGCCGCCGCGGCCGCGGCGCGCGCGCGAATCCTGCTCGCCACGGTCAAGGGCGACGTGCACGACATCGGCAAGAACATCGTGGGCGTCGTGCTCGCGTGCAACAACCACGAGGTCATCGATCTCGGGGTCATGGTGCCCGCGGATCGCATCCTGGAGGAGGCGCGCGAGCGCGGGGTGGATATGATCGGCCTGAGCGGCCTGATCACCCCCTCGCTGGACGAGATGATCCATGTGGCGCGCGAGATGGAACGGCAGGGCTTCCGCGCTCCGCTGCTGATCGGAGGCGCCACGACGAGCAAGAAACACACGGCGGTGCGCATCGCCCCGGAGTACTCCGGTCCGGTGGTGCACGTGCTGGACGCGTCGCGGGCGGTGCAGGTGGTCCGCGAACTCTTGCAGGAGGATGGCCGGGAGCGCTTCATCGAGGCCAACCGGGCCGACCAGCGGGCCCTCCGCGAGGCCTTCGCCCGGCGCGAGCGACCCGAGCTCGTCTCCTACGCCGAGGCACGCGCGCGCCGCCTGCGCCTGCGCTTCGATGACGAAACGAGCCCGCGCCCCGCGTTCCTGGGCCTGCGCTCGCTGCACGACGTGCCGCTCGAAGAACTCGTGCCCTACATCGACTGGTCCCCGCTCTTCCACGCCTGGGAGATCAAGGGCACCTACCCCGCCGTGCTCGACCACCCCCAGCGGGGAGAGGCGGCACGACAGCTGTACGAGAGCGCCAGGGAACTGCTACGGGAGATCGTCGCGGAGCGCGCCTTGCATGCGCACGGCGTCTACGGATTTTTCGCGGCCGCCAGCGAAGACGACGACATCCTGATCTTCGCCGAGGAGGAGCGCCGGCACCCCGTCGCTCGTTTCCCTACCCTGCGCCAGCAACAGCGCAAAGGTCCCGAGGATGCCTACCTGGCCCTGGCCGACTTCGTCGCGCCGCGGGACTGCGGAGTCGGGGATTACCTCGGCGCGTTCGCCCTCAGCACCGGCTTCGGCCTCGAAGCGCTGGTGGCCCGCTTCGAGGCGCAGCACGACGACTTCCGAGCGATCCTGGCCAAGGTTCTGGCCGACCGCCTCGCGGAAGCGTTCGCGGAGATGCTCCACGAGCGGGTGCGACACGACTGGGGCTACGGGCGGCACGAGCAGCTCACCAAGGACGACTTGATCCACGAGCGCTACCGCGGCATCCGCCCCGCCCCGGGCTATCCCGCCTGTCCCGACCACACCGAGAAGCGCACCCTGTGGAAGGTGCTGGCAGTGAAAGAAACGATCGGCGTCCGGCTCACCGAGAACTGTGCCATGCAGCCGGCGGCCTCCGTCTGCGGCTGGTACTTCGCTCATCCCGCGGCGCGCTATTTCTCCGTGGGCAAGCTGGGACGCGATCAAATCGAAGCCTACGCCCGCCGCAAGCGAACGAATCCGGCGGAGATCGAGCGCTGGCTCGCACCCTACCTGGACTACGAGCCGGCGCACGCGGCGCGCGGCGAGCCGCGAGACTGAGGAGACGAGGCGATGACGGCGGACGACGTGCGCTCCTTCTTCGAGGCCCTCAGCGCGGGCGCCTTCGAGCGCCTGGAAGGGCGACTCGCCGAGGACGTGACGCTGGAGTTTCCGGGGCAGCGCTTCGGCGGAAGGTTCGAAGGACGGCGGCGGGTGATGGTCTTTCTGCGCCAGAATCAGCGGTTGTTCCGCGGGGGCCTGCGCTTTCACGTCCATTGGGCCGGGGTGGCGGGCGATCGTGCCGTCGCGCAGTGGACGAACGAGGGAACGACCCGGGACGGCCGCGCCTACACGAACCGCGGCGTGACCATCTTCCGCATCGCCGGCGGGAAGGTCGTCGAGATCCAGGACTACCTGGACACGGAGCGCCTGAGCCAGACCTGGCCCGCCTGAGGCGCTAGCCTCGCTCGTGGACCTGGGAACCGCCGACGATCATGTCGCGGCCGTCGGCGGTGCGGATCCAGCACTTCGTGCCTCCGTCGTAGTCCCGCGCTTCCAGCAGCAACGTCGCCGCACGGCCGTGAACGCGGCAGGGCCGGGGCGCCAGGCACTCCAGCCCCCGCCAGGCTCGGACGAAGGGGTTCGCCTCCCACTCCTCGCCCACGGTCGTGGGTTCGGCGTGGCCCGGGTAGACCCGCGTCGCGCGCGGCAGCCGCAGCAGCACCTCGAGGATGGAGCGCTTGAGATCCTCGAACCCGCTCGGCCCGCCCCCGCTCGTGCCCCCCACGCTCGCGCGAAACAGCGTATCGCCGGTGAACACCGCCTCGTCGTTGACGACGAAGGCCAGCATCCCGCGGGTGTGCCCCGGCGTGTGGAGCACGCGCAGCTCGAGGTCGCCAGCCTCGATCGCCTGCCCGTCCGCAAGCTCCAGCTCCACTCCCCCGAGCGCCGCGGCCTCCAGGGGGTGGGCCGCGACGGGGATGCGGAAGCGGCGCTGCCATTGCCGGTTGTGGGCCACGTGGTCCGCGTGGGCGTGGGTGCAGAGGATGAGCGTCGGGCGTAGCTTCAGGGCCTCGACCCGCTCCAGCATCGCGTCCAGGGGCCCGCCCGTGTCCACGACCACAGCGCGGCCGCCCGGCCCGTCCCCCACGAGGTAGGCATTGGACAGCCATCCCGGATCCATGAAACGCTCCACGATCATCGCCGACCTCGCTCTCCACCGCAGCCCCATCATGCCCGATCGAGCCCCGGGCGCGCACGGCCTGCCGGCTGCCCGCGCCTGGCGACCGCCACGCGGCCACACCGACCAGGGACCGGGAAGGTTCCGGAGCGGGCTAGAATGCGGCCATGCGCGGCATAGCCCCGCGGATCCTCGGCGAGCGCTGGGGAAGGTGGTTGTTGAACCTGTACCCGCCGCTCTTGTTCCAGCGCGTGCGCATCGTGGAAATCCGCGAGGGCTTCCGGTACTGCCGCGTCGAGGTGCGCCGCTCCATCCTGACGCGCAACCTGAACGGCTCCACCTTCGGGGGTGCCATCTTCTCCGCTGCGGACCCTTTCTACCCCGTCATGTACTGGCAGATCTTCGCGCGCCGCGGGTGCCGCGTGCGCGTGTGGCTCAAGAGCGCTGCCGTGGACTACCTCAAGCCGGCTCGCAGCGCGCTGAGCCTGGAGTTCCGGCTCGATGGGGAGGAGATCGAGCGGGCGGCCCTCGCCCTCGAGCGCGAGGGGCGCTTCACCGCCCGTTACCGCACGGACGCCGTGGATCGCCACGGAGAAGCCTGCGCCACGATCGAGACGGAAGTCTACCTGCGCCTGCCCCGCCCGGCGGAAACCGACCTGTGGGCCTTCTGACCCCTGGGGCCGGCGAGCCGGCGCCGGGCCGCGTAGCGCCCTCGCGGGCCGCTGGGGTATCATGCCGCGCCGTCTCCGGCACAGGAGGCCGACGACATTGCGGGTGCGGCACGGCGCGTGCTGGCTTCTCGCGGCAGGGGTCGCGGCGACCTCGGCTGCGGCGGAAGAGGTCTCGGCGATGGCCCGCGTCTTTCCCTACGCGACCCACGTGGCCACCCTGGAGAATGGGTTGCGCGCGATCGTGATTCCCATGCCCTCCGAGGGGCTCGTGGCCTTCTGGACGATCGTGCGCACGGGCTCGCGGGACGAATACGAGCCCGGCCACACCGGTTTCGCTCACTTCTTCGAGCACATGATGTTCCGCGGAACCGAGCGGTTTCCCAAGGATTTGTACAACCGGATCGTCACCGAGCTCGGGGCGAGCGCCAACGCCTACACCACGGACGACCTCACGGCTTACCACCTGGCCTTCGCCGCCGAGGATCTCGAGCGCGTGATGGAGATCGAAAGCGACCGCTTCCAGCGCCTCTCGTACTCGGAGGAGGACTTCAAGACGGAGGCCGGCGCCGTGTACGGGGAGTACCGCAAGAGCCGCACCAACCCGTTCTTCGTCGCCTACGAAGCGCTGCACCGGGCGGCCTTCAAGGTCCACACCTACGGGCACACCACCATCGGCTTCGAGGAAGACATCGCGCGCATGCCCACGATGTACGACTATTCCAAGAGCTTTTTCCGGCGTTACTACCGGCCCGACAACGTCGTGCTGCTCATCGTGGGCGATATCGCCCCCGGGCCGACGCTCGGGCTCGTCCACCGCTACTACGGGTCCTGGGAGCCGGGCCACGTGCCGGCCCAGGTACCCGTGGAACCGCCGCAGACGGAGGAAGTGCGGGTCGCGGTGCGTTACGAGGGACGCTCCCTGCCGATCCTGTGGGTGGCCTACAAGGTGGACGCCTTCGACCCGGCGAACGGGCTGCGGGTGGCGGTGGACCTGCTGGAGGAGCTGGCCTTCGGCGAGACGAGTCCGCTGTACAAGAAACTCGTCCTGGACGAGCAGGTCGTGGAATTCTTGGCGGCCGAGGCCAGCTGGAATCGCGATCCCGGGCTTCTCGACCTCTACACGCGCGTCAAGGATCCCGCGCGCGTCGACTATGTGCTCGAGCAGCTCGACGCGACCGTGGAGCAGTACCGCAACGAACTGCCCGACCCGCAGCGGCTGCGGGATCTCAAGTCCCACCTGAAATACGCCTTCCTGATGGACCTCGATACCCCCAGCCGCGTGGCGGACAACCTCGCGCGCATCGTGGCCTTGACGGGGGGCGTGGAGGCGGTGGATCGTCTCTTCGCCGCGTACGACGCCGTGACGCCCGAGGACGTGCGGGCGGCGGCGCAGCACTACCTCGTGCGCGAACGGCGCACGGTGGCGGTGCTGCGGGGGCAGCCATGAGGGGTGCGCGCCGCGCCAGCGCCCTGGCGACGCTGCTCGCGGTTTGCGCCGCCTGCGGGGGCACAGGAGCGGAGGGCCCGGTGATCGAGTTCCCCGTCGCGAACGATCCGACGATCGCCTTCAAGGCTTGGATCCGCGTGGGAAGCCAGGACGACCCCCCGGGCAAGGAGGGGCTCGCGTTTCTCACGGGACAGCTCCTCGCGCAGGGCTCGACCACGAAACACCGCTACGACAAGATCCTGGAGAAGCTTTACCCGCTCGCGGCTTCCTACGCCATGCGCGTGGACCGAGAGATGAGCGTCCTCAGCGGACGCACGCACCGGGACAACGTGGACGAGTTTTTCGAGCTGTTCACCGACGCCTACCTGCGGCCGGCCTTCCTGCAAGAGGATTTCGAGCGCGTCAAGGCCGACACCATCAACTACATCGAGAAAGTCCTGCGCTACGCCTCGGACGAGGAACTAGCCAAGGCCGCCCTCTATCACTTCATCTTCGAAGGCACGCGCTACCGCCATCCCTCGGAGGGCCTCGTGGCGAGCCTCAAGAGCATCACGCTCGAGGACGTGCGCCGCTTCTACCAGCAGCGCTACACGCGCGACGCCGTCGTGCTGGCCCTCGGCGGCGGCTACGACCCGGGCCTGGTGGACCGTTTCGTGGCGACCCTCGAGATGCTGCCGGCAGGCTCGCCCGCACCGCCTCCCCCGCCCGAGCCAGCACCCTTCGCCGGCCGGCACGTCGTGCTCGTCTCGAAACCGGGGGCGGACGCCTCCCTGAGCTTCGGTTTTCCCATCCGCGCCCGCCGCGGCGAAAAAGATTTCTACGCGCTGTGGATCGCCAACTCTTACTTCGGCGAACACCGCAACTCCGCGAGCCACCTGTACCAGGTGATCCGCGAAGCCCGGGGCCTCAACTACGGAGACTATTCCTACATCGAGGCCTTCCCCGAAGGGGGCCAGCGGCGCGTCCCGCCGACGCACGTCGCGCGGCGGCAGCAGATCTTCGAAGTCTGGATCCGGACCTTGCCCAACGAGCAGGCGGTCTTCGCCCTGCGCGCGGCGCTGCGGGAGCTGCAGCAGCTCGTGGACCGCGGCCTGACCGAAGAGCAGTTCGAGCTGACGCGCACGTTCCTGCGCAAGTATGTCCTGCACCTCGCGGAGACCACGAGCGAGCGGCTCGGTTACGCCGTGGACGACCGCTTCTACGGTATCGGGCAACCGGGGCACCTGGCGCGGTCCCGCGAGATGCTCGACACGCTGAGCCTCGAGGACGTGAACGCGGCGATTCGCAGGCACCTCCAGTACGACGACATCAAGATCGCCATCGTCACGGGTCAAGCCGAACGGCTGCGCGAGCAACTGACCTCGGACGCTCCCACGCCGATCCAGTACACCTCCGCCCGGCCCCAGCAGGTCCTGGAGGAGGACCGCGCCATCGCAACCTACCCGCTGCGGATCGCAGCCGAGAACGTCCGCATCGTGCCGGTGGAGGCGATCTTCGAGCGCTGACCGTATGGCACCGCGACCACCGAATTCGTCCGCGAAGCCGCGGGTGCTGTTCGTCTGCGTGGAGAACGCCTGCCGCTCGCAGATGGCCGCGGGCTTCGCCCGAGCCCTCGCGGGCGCGAGGGCCGAGATCTGGAGCGCCGGGTCCCGACCGGCTCCGGAGGTGGACCGGCGGGCCGTGGCGTTCATGCGGGAGCGAGGCATCGACCTCACGGCCCTCTGCCCGCAAGGTCTCAACACCCTGCCCGCTGGCCCGTGGGACGCGATCGTGACCATGGGCTGCGGGGACGCCTGCCCCCACCTGCCCGCCCGGCGCCGGATCGCATGGGACCTTCCCGATCCGAAGACGCTCGACGACGCCGGTTTTCGGGCCGTGCGCGACGAGATCGAACGACGGGTCCGCGACCTTTTGGAGTCCCTCCCTTAGCGGGGGGTCTTCTTTGCGCGGCGAGACCCGTCCTATCATGAGGCGCCGGCGAGAGGGGCGCGCGTCACGGCGCGGCCGGCGGGGGGCGGTTTCAGGCGAGGGGAGAGGCGAGCATGAATCGAAAGCGTGGAGGGAGGATGCTCGTGTGCCTCGCCGCAGCGCTGCTGGGAGGCTCGCCGACGCATGCGGCTGGCTTCGGCATTTTCGAGCAGGGGACGCGGGCGATGGGCATGGCGATGGCGTTCGCGGCTCAGGCGGACGACCCTTCCGCGATGTTCTACAACGCAGGGGGCCTGGGTTTCTTCGAAAAGCGTGCGTTCTACGCGGGCACCACCGCCATCGGTCTGGGGGATTCCCAGTTTCAGGGGGCGCTGCCCTTTCCCGGACCGACTGCCACGGGAGACCAGAGGGACCAGGTTCTCTTTCCGCCGCATTTCTACTGGGTCGAGCCCCTGACCGAGCGAGTGATCTTCGGTCTGGGACTGGAAAGCCCCTTCGGCCTCGTCACCGAGTGGGACGACCCGGACGGATGGGCGGGCCGCTTCATCAGCGAGAAGGGCGAGCTGCGGAGTCTGGATCTGAACCCCAGCCTGGGTTTTCGCGCGGGCGACCGCGTGGGCATCGGGATCGGCCTCGTCGTGCGCTTCTCCGACGTCGAGCTGCGGCGGCGGGCGGCGGCGATCAACCCGTTCACGTTCACCGCCGAGGAGGTGGCGAAGGTCGTCCTGGAAAGCGATTTCGACACCGGCGTGGGGGCCAACTTCGGCATCCTGCACCGGGTGAACGACGCGTTTTCCTGGGGCCTGGCCTACCGCAGCCGGATCGCGATCGACTACGGCGGGATTGCGCGCCTGAGCCAAGTGCCGACGGGGGACCCGGTCTTCGACGCCCTCGTGGCCGGAAGCTTGCCTTTCGACCAGGACCTGCCGATCGAGACCACCATCGAATTCCCCGATCAGGCCAGCCTGGGGCTGGCGTTCTGGCTGGTGCCCGACGTGGTCTTCGAGGCCGACATCAACTGGACGGGCTGGAGCAGCTTCGACCGGCTCGAGATCGTTTTCCCCAGCGAACCGTCCCTCGATTCCACGATCGACGCCGACTGGTCCAACGCCTACAACTTCCGCACCGGTGTGCGCTGGGACCTCGACGAGCGCTCCCAGTGGCGCTTCGGGCTGTACTTCGACGAGACGCCGCAGCCGGACAAGAGTGTGGGCCCGCTGCTGCCCGACGCCGATCGCATCGGCTACACGGTCGGCTACGGACGAACGGGCGCGCGCGCGCGGTTCGACGTGGCGCTGCTGTTCGTGGACTTCCGCGAGCGGACGACGACGGTCAACAGCGACGGGTTCAACGGAACCTACGGACAGGACGCCCTGTTGCTCGGCCTGAGCCTGGGCTGGTGAGTGCGGGAAGGGAGGAAACGCCATGAGACGATCGGCCTCGGTCCTGCTCGCGGTTTTCGCCGCCGGTGGCCCGGCGCTGGCGCAGGTGGACACCGGCAGCGCGGATTTCAGCGTCTACGTGGCCCTTGGCGACAGCCTCACCGCAGGCTTCACGAGCGGCGGCCTGGTGCTGACTTTCCAGGTCCATAGCTATCCGGCGCTGATCCACCGGCAAGCCACGGACGGCGCACCGGGTTTCGAGCAGCCTCTGATCAGCGAACCCGGTATCCCGCCGCTGCTCGAGCTCGCGAGCCTCGTGCCCGAGGTGGTCATCCAGCCGAAACCCGGCTTGGGGGTACCGCTCAATCTCGACTATCCCTTGCCCTACAACAATCTTGCCATCCCGGGTGCGACCGTGGGCGATGCGGTCCGCACGGTGAGCGAGAATCCCTTCTACGACCTCATCCTGCGCGGCCAGGGAACCCAGCTTCAGCAAGCCGCTCTTCTCGGCCCCACCTTCGCCACCGTCTGGCTCGGCAACAACGACATCCTCGGGGCGGTGCTTTCCGGGACACCTCTGTTCGCGATCAATATGACGCCCCCCGACAACTTCGAGAGCGATCTGCGGACGGTGCTCTCCACCCTCGACGCCGCGGGCGCCGACATCGTGGTAGCGAACATTCCCGACGTGACGGCGATCCCGTTCGTCACCACGCTGCCCCCCTTCGTGCTCGACCCCCGAACGGGGCAACCGATCTTCCTCGTGGGTCCCCAGGCGCCGCTCGGCCCCGACGATCGCGTCCTGCTGACGGCGGCGGAGTTCATCGCCGCGGGCTGCGGCCTGCTGATTCCGGATCCTGTCCTCTGCCCGGACGGGACGCTCCCCAGCTTCCTCGTGCTGGACGCCGTGGAGATCCTGGAGGTGCAGCATCATCTGAACGTGCTCAACGGCATCATCGCTTCCGTCGCCGCGGAGTTCGGGGCACCCGTCGTGGACATCCACGCTCTCTTCGACGACATCGCCCGGCACGGACTGCGCATCGGCGGGATCGAATACACGAGCGAGTTCCTCGCGGGTGGACTCTTTTCCTACGACGGCGTCCACCCCACCGCTCTTGGCTATGCCGTGGTGGCCAACGAGTTCCTCCGGGTGATCAACGAGCGATTCGGCGGCACGATCCCCCTCGTGGACCTCACGCCCTTCGTTTTCGGCACGGGAGCGGGCAACGGTGGCCCCGTGGAGGGGCAGGTGCGGTTCACGGCGCAGGCGCTGGCGAACCTGTTCGGCGCGCTCGGAATCTCGCCACCGGGCGGTGTTGCGGCGCCGACTCCTCCCCCACCGCCGCGGATCCGTCTTGCCGACCGCATGGACGAGGCGGCGGCGCGGGACGCGCGGCGCGCCGCCGCCCCCGCGCGCCGCGTCCCGCCGCGTTCGCGGAGGTGAAGCCGGAGAACCGGTGCGCCGCCCCCCGCTCGACGCGAGTGGCTCGTGGTGTCGCGCCTGCGCGACCCAGCACGGCGAACAGGAGCCTTGCCCGGGGGAGCTACGGGCCACGGGGGCGGAGCGCCACGGCTGGCGTATCACTGTGGACACGCCGCGGGGCATGGAAACCTACGGCGTGCTCGTGGCACCGTGCCGGTCGCGCTGGCGGGCTCGCATCGTCACCTATCCCGACCAACTGTGGGTGCTGCCCGACGGGGGAGCGAGCCTGAAGTTCGTGGGCGACTCGCCGGCCGAGGCCGAGGAAGCCGCGGCGCGCTTCATCCTGGAGCAGTGCGAGCGCCGGGGCCTCAGGCGCCACGGCGTCCTGCCGCCGGTTCGCGCCGGCCGCGTGAACCCGGAGGCCGCGCAGGGTGTCCCGCCCCGGGCGGTCGCTCCACCCCGCAAGCTCGCGTCGTTTGCCGTCCGCTTCGGGCGAACCAAGCCCACGCACGAAGGCCGGACCGTGAACCTCTCCGCCCGCGGGATGTTCCTGGCCACCGACGAGCCCTTCAAAGCCGGCGAGCCGATCCGCCTGTGGCTCGACCTCGGACCCCTCAGTTTGCCCCTGCGCGGCACGGTCGTCTGGACCCGCACCGAACCCGAGCCCGGCCGGCCGCTGGGCATGGGCATCCGCCTGTTCCAGCCGCCGCGCCTGTACCTGGAGGAAGTGGAGAAGCTAGCCTGAAGCCGGCGCTCAACCGGCTCGGGTCCCCGCGCCGGGACGGAGCACGAACACGAGGACGAGCACCGTGTAGAGTTCCAGCCTCCCCACGATCATCAACGCCGCCAGCAGGAGTTTGGCCGGCGCCGGAAGCGGCGCGTAGGTCGCCGTGGGGCCCACGTCTCCCAGGCCCGGGCCCACGTTGCCCAAGCAGGCCGCGCTGGCCGAGAAGGCGGTGGCGGGATCGATTCCCATCAGCGTCAGCAGCAGGCCGCCCGCGGCGAAAAGCGCCACGAACAGCAGCACGAACGACGTCACGGAGGTGACGATCCCCTCGGGGATGGCCCGCGCGCCGACACGCACGGGGAGCACGGCGTGGGGCTGGACCAAACGCCGGATGTCCACCGCGACCTTCTTGGCGGCGATCACGACGCGGATGACTTTCACGGACCCGCCGGTCGAGCCCGTGCATCCCCCCACGAACATCAGCAGGAGCAGCAGCACGCGGCAGAAATGGGGCCAGCGGTCGAAATCCGCGGTGGCGAACCCCGTCGTCGTGGTGATGGATACGGCCTGGAACACCGCGTCCAGCGCGGCGCGACCCGCCGGCTGCCCGCGGAGGACGAGGACGCCTCCGAGCATCAGGCTTGCGGCGGCCAGAATCGCCAGATAGAGCCGGAACTCGGTGTCGCGCCAGAGCGTCTGGGGCCGTCCTCGCAACACGTGAAAGTGCAGGGCGAAGTTGGCCCCGGCGAGAACCATGAAGACGGTGACCACCGCCTGAACGGATGGCCCGTACGCAGCGAGGCCGGCGTTGCGCGTCGAGAAACCTCCGGTGGCCATCGTGGCGAAAGCGTGCGCCACCGCGTCGAGCAGGGGCAGGCCGAGCGCCACGAGGGCCGCCACCTGGGCGGCGGTGATCGCGGTGTAGATCCCCCACAGGGCCTTGGCCGTCTGGGCGATCCGCGGGGTCAGCTTCTCCTTGATCGGCCCCGGAGCTTCCGCACCGAGCAACTCCATCCCCCCGACGGCGAGCTTGGGCAGGATGGCGATGCCCAGCACGATGATCCCCATACCCCCCAGCCATTGCGTGAAGGCCCGCCACAGCAAGAGCGAGCGGGCCTCCGACTCCACATCCGCCAGCACGGAGGCGCCCGTGGTCGTGAAGCCCGAAGCGGATTCGAAAAACCCGTCCACCGCGAAGCCGGGACCTTTGAGCAGCACGTAGGGCAGCGCCCCGAACAGGGAAGCCGTCACCCACGCGACGGTCACGAGCACGAAGGCCTCGGCGCGACCGAAGGAAAAATCCGCGGGCTGGCGGAAGCGCAGCATCGAGACGAGGCCCACGGCGGCCACCAAAGCCGCGGAAACGGCGAAGGCTCGGAGCGTTTCCGGACCCTCGCGCAACGCCACCGCGGCGGGCACGAGCAGCGCCGCCGCCAAGGCGAGAAGCAGCCGGCCCAGCAGGAAAAGGACGCCGGCGTAGTTCATCGACTGCGGAAGATCTTCTCGAGTGCGGGCAGCACCTCGGTGAGACAGAACACCAGGGCCCGGTCGCCCGGCTCGAACCTGAACTCGCCCCCGGGCACGAAGAGCTCCTCGCCGCGGATCACCGCGCCCACGATGGCGTCCCGCGGGAAGTGAACCTCGCTCAGGGGCTTGTTCAGCACCCTCGCCTGCGCGGGCACCTGGAACTCCACGACCTCGGCGTCGCCCTCCTCCACGAGATCCAGGCTCACGATCTCGCGGCGGTGCACCATGCGCAAGATCGTTCCCGCGATGACGAGCCGCGGCGAAATGGGCAACCCCACCCGCACCGTGTGGAGCAGACCCCGCAGCTCCGGGTTGTGGTAGAGGAGGATGGTCTCGCGCGCGCCGAGCTCGCGGGCGAGCAGCGCCGCGAAGATGTTGTTCTCGTCGTCCTGGGTGGCGGCGACGAAGTAGTCCGCCTCCGGAACGCCCGCCTCGCGCTGGATCGCCGTGTCCGTCGCGTCGCCACGCAACACGAGCACCTCCGGCAGTTGGGCCGCGAGCTCGAAGGCCTGGCTCCCGCTGCGCTGGATGATGGTCACCTGGATCTTTTCCGCCACGAGCATGCGCGCCAGGGCCCGTCCTACCTGGCCTCCCCCGCCGATGACGACCCGCCGTACGGGATGGGGCTCGATCTTGAGGGAGCGGAGGAAGTCCTCCATCGTTTCCGTACGGCCCACGGCGTAGAGGATGTCGCCGCGCTGGAGCATCGTGTCGCCCCGCGGCACCACCAGCGCGCCTCCGCGGCGGATCCCGACGAGGATCCAGCCCTCCGGTCCTTCGAGGTGCTTGAGTTGCTGCCCGTAGATCCCGGCGCCCGACGAGGGGCGGACCTGGAGGAGCACCAGGCGGCCCTCGGCGAAGAACCGCGCCTTCTGCGCCCCCTGGATCTTGGTCAGGCCGAGGATCTCCTCGGCCACGAGTCGTTCCGGGAAAATGGGCGCGAGCTGCGGATCGCCCTGCAAGAGAGGGTTGAACTGGTGGTAGGCCTCGGACAGGCGCACCACCGCGCGCGCCGCCCCGAGCTTGCGCGCCGTGAGCGCGGAGAGGAGGTTCACCGCATCGTCGTTCGAGACGGCGAAGAACAGGTCCGCGTCCTCCACTTTGTGCGCGCGCAGAACCTGGGGGTTGCAGGCGTCGGCCGTGACGGGGAGAACGTCGAGCTTGCTCTGGATGCGCTCGGCCTTCGCCGGGTCCTTCTCGACCACGACGAGATCGTGCCCCTCCCGAACGAGGGCCGCCGCCGTATGGTAGCCCACCTCCCCCGCGCCTACGATGAAGACCCTCATGGCCGCCAGATAGTACCCCCTCCGCTGCCCGGGCGTCACCACGAGGCCGCCGCGGCGCGATCCCCGCGGAGCGGATGAAAAAGCGGTTGACGGAGGGGGCGGCTCCGCCCATAAAAGAAGGGGCCTGGCCGATTTCGGGGAGGGGTGGTCATGACTTTCGCCCGGCGCTCGTCTCGCGTGCTTCTCGGACTGATCCTGGCATGGGGGCCCGCCTACGGCTTGGTGCCGCGCCAGGAGGCGGGCCGCTTCGATGCTTTTCGGCGCGCGCGGCCGGGTGGAGTGCTCGGGATGAGTTTCCAGCCGATCGATACGCTCGCCGCCTCGGATCCCCTGCGGGTCGCCTGGGAGGCCTTCCTGGCACAGCACGGCGGGGCCGGTTGGTCCGCCTGGTTCGAGCCGCGCTCGGGCCTGCCCGTCCTCGCCATCGGCAAGGGGATCTCCTGGGCCGTTCCGGGCGAGCGCGAACTCACCCTCGACAGGCTCGAGGCCATGGCGCGAGCGTTCCTCGAGGCCCATGGGGATCTGCTGGGGCGCTGGGACGAGGGAGAACTCGTGCTCGACCGGGAGGCCTCGGGGCCGCTCGGGCCCCACGCCTGGCAGGTCGCGTTCCGCCACGTCGTCGGCGGCGTGCCCGTGGAGGGCGCGCGCTACGACTTCCAGCTCTCCCACGGCAAACTCGTGGCCTTCGGGGCGACCGGCTGGGGCCCGGTCCGGACCTCCCCTCTCCCGACGCTGCCCCGCGACGAGGCGTGGCAGGCGCTGAGGGAGTACCTCGGCCTGGGGGACGATTTCTCGCCTCTCTGGCGGGATCGTGGAAGCCTCCACTTCGTGGCGGTGGACCCGCGCGGCGAGGACGCCGCGCGCTGGAACGGGCCGCGGGGCGCAGGTTACGGGCACCTGCTGATCTGGCGCTTCAGCTTCGCAATTCCCGGCGAGGCGCCCACCTGGGTGGGCGAGGTGGACGCGCACACGGGCGAAATCGTCGCCTTTTTCGACGACACGCGCTACGAGCGCATCGCCGGCGGGGTGTTCCCCATTTCCAACGACGGCGATT
>JBBIHH010000041.1:0-20356 GCA_037447115.1 Acidobacteriota bacterium | reverse complement strand
CGGCAGGCAGGGCGCGGCTCGCCGGGGCGGCGGCGCTGGGCTTGGCCCTCGCGGCGTGCGGCGAGGCTCCCGCGGGCCGCGACGTGCTGCTCGTGGTCCTCGACACGACCCGCGCCGATCATCTCTCCTGCTACGGCTACGCCCGGCCCACGAGCCCCAACCTCGACCGCCTCGCTGCCGAGGGCGAGCTTTACCGCAACGCCTGGGCGCAGGCCCCGTGGACCCTGCCGGCGGTGGCGACGATCCTCACGGGCCAGCCGCCCCACGTCCACGGGGCGGGCCGCGGCCTCGAATCGCTCCATCCCGTGCGGGAAGGGGTGCCCAATCTCGCCGAGCGCCTCGGCAGGCTCGGCTACCGTACGGCGGCGTTCGTCAACGTCGTCTTCTGCTCGCCGGAATCGGGCCTCGCCCGGGGCTTCGAGGTCTACGACTTTCGCAGCTCGGACGCGACGAACACGGGCCATCGCGATGCCGCGCAGACCACCGATGCCGCGCTCGCCTGGTTGGAAGCGCTGGAGAAGACGGACCGCTTCTTCCTGATGGTCCACTACTTCGACCCGCACCTGACCTACGACCCGCCCGAGCCCTACGACGCCATGTTCGAGGAGGGCGACGGCCCGCGCGTGCAGCCCGGCTTCGGCAGCGCGCATCAGGTGTTTTCGCTGCGCGAGGGTACGCTGCCGCTTTCCCCCGAGCTTCGCCGCAGCCTCGTGGCGCGCTACGACGGCGAGATCCGCTTCGTGGACGAGCAGTTCGGGCGGCTGCGCGCCGCGCTCGAGGACCTCGGGCGCTGGGACGACACGCTCGTGATCGTGGTCGGAGACCACGGCGAGGAATTCTGGGAGCACGGTAGTTTCGAGCACGGCCACTCGCATCACCGGGAACTGCTGCACGTGCCGCTCATCGTCCGCCGCCCCCGGGGGCCGCAGGGGGTCGTGCGCGAGGAGCGGGTCCGCCAGCTCGACATCGCGCCCACGGTCCTGCGCTTCGCCGGAGCCGGTGTGCCGCCGGAGCTGCCGGGTGCGGTGCTGGGGCAGGGACGGGGCGCAAGCTACGCCGTCGCCGAGGGCTCGCTGTGGGCTGGGGATCTCGTCTCGGTGCGTGCGGATGCGGGGACCCTGATCGTGGACCGCACGACAGGCCAGCGCTGGCTCTACGCTCCCGACGATGCCTGGGAGCGGCGGGACCTGGCCGCCGCGGGCGGTTCTCGGAGCGCGTTCGCGCGGCTGGAGCAGCTCGTGGCGGCGCTTCCGCCCACCCCGCGTGGGCAGCGCGGAGCCTGGACGCCCACCGCGGAACAAGTGGAGCGGCTGCGCTCCCTGGGCTATCTCCGCTGAGCGACGCGCTCGGAGCCAGCCCGCAGCGGGGGCAAGGTTGCGCGTTCTCGCGCATCCGCGCGCCCGTCCGCTGTCCGAGGCTGCGCCGACGCAAACGAGGTCGAGGTGGCCGTCGCCGTCGAGGTCGGCCATCTCGACTTCCGTGTCCCCGCCTTCGAGCCCGGGTCGCTCCAGACCGGCGGAGCACTCCAAGGCCAGGGGCGCGTCGAGCCCCGGCGCTTGCAGGAGGACGGCAAAGGCGAGCGCCGAAAAAGACACGGTCATTCCCAGCCCCGGTCCGCCCTCACGGCGAGATGTAACCCAGCGATTTCAGCCGCTCGCGCACGGCTTCGTCGGCGGGCGAGGTCTCGACGGGTGCCGGCGGGCCGGCTCCCCAACTCGCCACGTACTGCACCTGCTGCCTGCCGGTGAGCCACGAGGTGTGCACCCGCCCCGGCATGTCCCGTCCGACGGGCACGCCGAGAAGCGCCAGCACGCTCGGCGCGAAATCGAGGGCCGGCACGGCGCCCAGGTCCGCGCCCGGGGCGACACCCGGACCTGAAAGCACGAGAATCCCGCGCGGGTCGTGATCCCCCGCCGGATTCTTCCCGGGCACGGGCAACGCGCCGCTCGCGCGCATGCCGTGGTCGGACACGATGACGATCCGCGTTTCGGGGTCGAGGCGCTCCACCAGCTCTCCGGTCCAGCGATCGAGCTGCTCCCAGACGTTCGGGATCGCCTCGCGCAGCCGCCCCGGCTCGGGGTAGGGCGGAAAAGCCTCCGGCTCCGAGTGATGCCAGAACAGATGGCCCGCCACATCGCCCAGGATGAAGGTCACCGAGAAGAGATCCGGCTGCGCCCGGGTGTCGAGCAAATGGCGGGCGATGGCCGCGTTGCCGCGGTCCGTCGCCAGGGCGAAGCGGAACGCGCTCGGAGCGTGGAACATGACGGGGCGCGCCGCCTCGCGCGCTTCGCGCAGCTCCCGAGTGTCGAAGGGCACGAGCGCGCGCAGCGAGGCCTCGTCGTAGCGCTGCGCCTGCTCCGCCAGGGGACGCAGCGCCGCCTCCAGCTCCGGGGGATAGGCGAGCCGGTACGTCTCGCCTTCGGCCATCCGCGCCCAGGCGGCCCACCGGTTGTAGACGAGGTGGTCCGAAACGAGGTAGCCGCGCACGGGCTCCGCGGGCCAACTCGTCCACCAGGCGACGAAGCCGACCGTGCGGCCGGCCTGCGAGGCGATCCACCACAGGGGTGCGCGCCGGCGGTGGAACGCCGAGGCGAGGACGAGCCGGGTCGGGTCGCGGGGATCGGGCAAAAGAAAATCCGAAACGCCGTGCTCCTCGGGCGGGAAGCCCGTGGCGAGCGTCGTCCACACGATGGGCGAGAAGATCGGGGGTTCCACGAGGATCTCGCCGCGCGCCCCCCGCTCCAGCAAGCGCTGGAGGTGCGGCAGCCGCCCTTGCCGGAGCAGCGGGTCCAGGACGCTCCAGCCCGCACCGTCCCAGCCGATGAGGGCCACCCGTACCCGCCGCACAGGCGCCTCGGCGGAGCCGTGGCCGGCGCAGCCGGCCAGCGTGACCGCCAACCCCAAGCCGAGCAGCCGGGCGGCGAAGCGCCGGTGGAGGTCGTGCCCCGTCCGCATCGCGAAGGCCCTCCCCGGCGAGCTTAGCAAAGCCCGCGGCCGACCCTAGCGGGCGGCCCTTGTGGCGCATGCCGGCGGGGCCCATATTCGGCACCGGGATCGAGCGGCATGCGCGGTTGGAGATCCTTCCTCGCCGGCTGGCTCGCGGCGGCCTCGACGGCAGCGCTCGCAGGCGCGGCGCTGACGGGCCTGCGGGTCTACCGGGCGATGCATCCGGTGGCGAGCGACGACGCCGACGCGCGCGAGCTGCTCGAGGTCGTGGCCGACTTCGAGCCTGTCCGTTTTCCCGCCTCGGACGGGCTGATGCTGGAGGGCTGGTGGTTTCCCGCGCCCGGGGCTGCGCCGGCGATCGTGGTGTGCCACGGGGCGGGCAAGAGCAAGGCTTCGGTCGTGGACCTGGCGCTTCGCCTGCACCGGGAAGGCTTCGCCGTGCTGGCCTTCGATTTCCGCGCCCACGGCTCAAGCGAGGGGACGGTCTCGACGCTCGGCTATGCGGAAAAGCGGGACGTCGTCGGCGCGGTGGACTTCGTCGCCCAGTGTTGCGGGGGCCGCCACGCGCGGCGCCTCGGCGGTTACGGTGTGGGGATGGGTGCCCATGCCCTCGTGCTCGCGGCCCTCGACCGGCCCGTCCTGCGCGTGCTCGTCCTGGACGAACTCTACCCCGAAGCCCGCTGGGCTCTGGCGAGAGAGGTCTACGGCAACGGCTGGCTCGGGCGCCGGCTGGGGTTCGTGCCGATGGCGTTCTACAACTTTTTCCACCGCACCGGCCCTGGCGAGCAGCCCGCCAGCGAAGCCGTGCCGCAACTGCTCGGACGGGATCTCCTGTTCCTGGCGCCCGCGAGCGACGCCGCCCTGGTGAACGATTTGCGGCGCATCTACCAGACGGTGCCCGAGCAGCGAGAGGTGGACGGCAATCTCGTTCTCTTTCCCGGGCCGACGACGGCGAGCCTGCACGGGGAGGACCGCCGCGACTACGAGGCCCGCATCGTGGGCTTTTTCCGCAGCCGCCTGGCGGGCCGCCCGTAGGCGCTGGAGCCGCTCGGCGGCCCTCCGGCCGCGAGGGCGTTCTCGGGACGTTGCACAGACGTTCGGCGAATCACGCTCTGCGCCGCTCCGCGAATCTCCGCAGCGTATCGGCGGCAGCCACCCCTGCGAGAACCGCGAGGATCGGGACGAAAGGCACCAGGTCCCCGCTCGCCACCGGCCCCAACGGCAGCAAGACGACCCCCGCGAGCGGAGTGCAGAGCTTCGACACGGCCGCGCACCGCCGCCGCGAAGCGAGCCAGGCCCCGATCGCGGCCAGAGCCAGAAGCGGCGGTGTCGCCACCTCCACCGCACCCGCGATCAGCTCGCGCCCGCGCTCCGCGTAGCGCTGCGCCGCGCGGGCGAGGAAGACGCGCGGCGCCCCCTGAGCCGGCTCCTGAGCTTGCACCTCGGGCGCGGAGGCGCGCCTGACCGCCTCGGCCGGCCCGGGCGCCTGCGGCGGCCTGGCATCTCCCGGCGGCGCCGAAGCAAGCGAACTCCAGACGAGCCACAGCCCGAGCGGAAGCGCGCAAGCGCCGAACACGCCCGTCGCTGCCCACGGGCGCGATGGGCGCGCCTCGCGCCAGTGCGCGGCGAGCCACGCGAGTCCCACGGCCCAGGCGGTGGCGTGGACCCAGGGCGCGAGGCCCGCCACACCCGCGGCGAGGCGCGTCCGCTGCGCGAGCCAGGCCCCCACGAGCGCCAGGTAGAGCAACGCGAGCAGCGCGGGCGGCCCCGGGAGAGCGGTGTGGCGGATGAGTTCCGTGTGCGCGATCACGACAGCTGCGGCGGCGAGGGCGGCCCAGGAACCCGCGATCCTCAGAGCCACCGCAGCAGCCGCGGGGGCGAGGAGCGCGCCCAGGAGGGCGCCGGAAATCACCCGCCAGCCCGCTGTCCCCTGCGGCGCAAGCCCGCCGCCGCCCAGGCCCAGCCACACCGCGCGCACGACGATCGCACCCAGGAACGCGAGGGCTAGACCCCACCACCGCCTCACGTCGGCCCATCGAGCCGGCTGCCGGGTTTTGTGTCCAGCCACGCTTCGCTTCTCGGGAGGCTGCCGAGCGCTCCCGCAGTCCCGGCGCTCGCCACCCGGTGCGGGAAACGCACCAGGCTCGCCCAGGTGCTAACCTACACGTTCTTGCCTGAGTACGAAGCAGGAGTGGGTTATGGCCGACAGACTCTGGCGCGGGAGGCTTCGGGCGCGCCTCGCGCTCCTCGGGCTTGTTTCTCTCGCCGCGGGTTGCGCGGGCAGCGAGCCCGGGCTGCCTGGAGGCGGATCTGCCGCGGAGCTGGCCCGACCGCGTGGGATCGTCGTCGTCACCCTGGATCAGTGGTGGGCGCCCGGGCGCGGGGAAGATCCGTTCGCCGGCTTCGACCTGGAGGGCGTGATCCATCCGGGCGACTCCCTGACCGTCTCCCCGCAGTTGCGCCCGGCCGTGGCCGCGGCGCTCACGGGCAAGCTTCCGCTCGAGGTCGGCGTGACCTCCGATAGCTCCACGGCGCTGCCCGCCGACGCCCCCTACCTTCCGGCGCGGCTGAAGGAGTCCGGCTACGCCACCGCGGGCTTCGTGAACGACCCGGTCCTCGGATGGGGGAGCGGGTTCGAGCGCGGCTTCGAGCTCTTCGACGGCCCCGAGGGTCATGTGCTCGTGCCGATACGCTATTTCCCCACCCTCGCCGACCCCGAGGAGCGCGTGGCGAACTTCCTGCAATGGGTCGAGAGCCTGCCTGCGGGGAAACCGTTTTTCGCGTGGATCCATCTGACGGGCACGAACTGGCAGGATCCCGCATCGCGCGAGCAGGAAGCGGCTCCCGGAGGGGCGCGCGGGACAGCCGAAAGCGAGGAAGAAAAACAAGGCGAGAGCGAGGAAGGAAAAAAAGAAGCCCCCCCGGAAACCCAGGAAGAGGGGCGGCGCCCGCGAGGGGAGACCGTCCAGGAGCAGCTCGCGAGGCTCGACGAAGCCCTGGCGGCGCTCCACGAAGCGGCGCGTCGAAAAGACCGCCTGAAGGAAGCGGCCTGGGTGCTCGCCGCCGTCCAGGGGCGCTCGAGTCTCGAGGAGCCCGAGCGCAGCGGCTACTTCCTGCGCCCCGAGGTGATCGAGGTCCCCGCTCGGGCGAGGCTCCCCAGAGCCGCTTCGGGCGCGCTCCCGGACCGAGCCGCGTGGTGGACCCCGGACATCGCCGCGTTCGTGGCCGAGCAAGTCGGCCTCGAGCCCGCCGGGGAGGCCGCAGCGAAGCGGCCGCGCACGCGGTCGGTGTGGAACTGGAAAGCTGCGGAGGAATTCGGCTGGCCGCCCTCGGTCGCTGTGGAGCGCGAGGGGGTGCTGCTCGTGCGGGGTGCGGAAGGGAGGCGGGCGTACCGGAGAGGCGACCAGGGATGGACGGTCTCGAACCACGAGGCCGCTGCGGGGGAACTCGCGGCGGCTCTCGAGGGGGCGTGGGAGGCCGCGCGGGCTCCGCGAGGACCGCGCCCGCCGATTCCGGAAGAACTCGAACGCCTCGTGGCGGAAGCCTACGACATCCACTTGCCGGACGAGCCGCAGCGAGCCGAACCGCCCGGGGCGGATGCCCAGCTCGAGGTCGTGCGGCAGATCGTGCGGGCGCGGCGCTTCGCCGTTCGCGCCATGACGAGGTCGGCCGGCGCAGCCTACCGCAAGGCGGGCGAACTCGACCCGGCTAACCGCGCGGCCTACGTCGAGAGGGGCCAGATTCTTTCGCTCCGCGGGTCGCAGCGGGCGAAGCCCGTTCTGAAGCAGGCGCTGGAGCGCGATCCCTGGGACGCTCAGGCCTGGCACTGGCTCGGCCACATAGGTTTTTTGGAGCAGCAGGTTCCCACCGCCGAGAAGATTCTCCAATTCGCCAACCTTCTGCAGCCGGGAGATCCCGACATCCTGTACGATCTGGCCTGCGCCCGCTCCCTCGGGCAGGACATCGAAGGCGCGGAGCGCTATTTGAGGCAGGCCTGGGACGCGGGCTACCGCAACCTGGCCCACATTCAGACCGACCCGGACTTGCGCTTCTACCGCGAGTCCGGATCGTTCCAGCGTTTCATGCAGGAACGCGTGCAGTGATCCCGAACGGCTGGCGTTCGCGTCTCCTGCAGGCCTGCACCGCGGTTTTGCTCGCCGCTTTCCTCGCCGGCTGCGGGGGCGCGCTCGGGCGCCCGCGCGACGTGATCCTGATCACGCTCGACACCACGCGCGCGGACCGCCTGGGCTGCTACGGCTACACCAAGGCCGAAACGCCGAACCTGGACGCCCTGGCGCAGGAAGCGACGCTCTTCGAGCACGCCGTCTCCGCAGCCTCGGTCACCCTCGTCAGCCACGCGACGATGTTCACCGGCCTCTATCCGTACCGGCACGGCGTGCGTTACAACGGGATGTTCACGCTCGCGGACGCGCACTACACCCTGGCCGAGCGCTTGCGCGAACGCGGCTTCCGCACCGCGGCCATCGTGTCGTCTTTCCCCGTGAACCATCGCTTCGGGCTGAACCAGGGCTTCGAGCTTTACGACGACCGCTTCTCCGAAGACGAAGTAGGTCGTGCGCTGCAGAATGCCGAGCGCCGCGCCAGGGAGTCCGTGGACCTGGCGCTCGCCTGGTGGCGCGAGCGCGCCGGCGAGCCGCGCTTTCTCTGGTTGCACCTGTTCGACCCCCACTGGAACTACGACCCGCCCTTTCCGTACTCGTCGCGCTTCCGGGAGCGCCCCTACGACGGGGAGATCGCCTACATGGACCGGGAGCTCGGGCGCTTCTTCGAGACCCTGCGCGAACGGGGCGACTGGGACCCGGCGCTGCTGATCGTCGCCGGCGACCACGGCGAGGGCCTCTACGAGCACAACGAGCGCTGGCATTCGTACTTGATCTACGAGACGACCGTGCACGTCCCCCTGATCGTCAAGGCGCCAGGCCAGCGCTCGGGTCAGCGGATCGCGGGTCCCGTGAGCCTGGCGGACCTCGCGCCCACGATCCTCGAGTTCGTGGGCATCTCGCCGGAGGACGAGGGCTTCGACGGCGTCTCGCTGGTCCAGGCCCTCCGCACCGGCAAGGTCCCCGAGCGCTCGCTCTACTTCGAGGCGATGGGCGGGAACTTGAACTACGGATGGGCACCCTACCAGGGCCTACGGGTCGGCGCCTGGAAGTACGCGGAAGGTGCGCGACCGGAGTTGTACGATCTCGGTTCGGACCCGGGCGAGTTGAACGACCTGTCGGATCAGGAAAGCGAGCGCCGCGCCTCCCTGGCGCGTGCCCTGTCCCGATTCCGCCAGGCCGCCGAGCAGGCCGGCAACGCCTCCCCGACGGTCGTGCTCGACGAAGAGATCCTGGAGCAGTTGACGAGCCTGGGGTACGTGGGCTCGACGGAGGTCAGCCAGCTCAAGGGGGGGCGGGGAGCCCACCCGCCCGACATGATCGACCTCGAGCCCGAGCTTCTGCGGGCGCAAAGCCTAGTCTCCACCGACGATTGGGCGGCCGCGGTCGAGGCGCTCGACTTCCTCCTGCGCCGGGATCCCACCAATCGTTTCGCTCTGGCGTTCCGAACGCAAGCCCACATGAGGGCAGGGGAGCTGAGCGAGGCCCTGGCCGTGGCCGAGACGCTCCACCGTCTCTACCCGGACTCCGCTCATGCGGCGGATCTCCACGGGGAAGTTCTCGCTGCTCTGCGCCGCTACGACGAGGCCGCCGATCTTTACGCCCGGGCCCTGGAGCAGCACCCGCACCACACGCTGCTGCGCTACCACCGCGTGCTCGTGCTCGTGGACGGCCGGCGTTTCGAGGAGGCCGACGCGGAGATGGACCGCCTCGAGGAGCACATGCCGGAGCACAGGACGACCTACGCCGCCCGGGCGCTCGTCGAGGCCGCTCGCGGCAACGTGGACGCCTCGCTCGCGGCCCTGGAAAAGGCCGTGGACGCGGGCCTGGGGAGCCTGGACGCCATGGATCAGTCGCCCTGGTTCGAGGCCGTGCGCCGCGATCCCAGGTACGCCGCGGTGAAGCAGCGTGCCTCGGAGGCTGCAGCCGGGACGTGAGTTGCGGTTGCCGGTATCGCGAGCCGGTCGCTGCCTCAGGTCGCGTGTGGGCGAATCCGGCTCTCTGGGGGATGGGGGCCTGTGCCGTAGTGGCAGTCGTGCTCCGGGCTTGGTGTTTTCTTGACCGGCGCGAGACCGGTGCCTTCTCCCAGCTCGTGGACACTATCTACTACGTGCGCCGGGCGAGGGAGATCTTTCTTTTCGGGCCCCTGCCAGCTGACGGGATATTCATGAGTCCCCTTTACCCTTATCTCGTGGCGATCACCGGGGGTGCGCAGGAAGTATGGTCTCGGCTCGTCGCTGTCCAGATCGGGTTGGCTACGGTTGCCGTATGCCTGACAGTATGGGCCGTACGCTCGGTCATGGGTACAACGCCGGCCGTGTTTGCGGGAGCCGTCCTGGCGGCAGCACCCCCGCTCGTGTTCTTCGACACCACCGTTCTGGCCGACGGTCCCGCGACCCAGGCCTGCGCCATCGCTGCTGCGGCACTGGCGCTCCACCGGACGCATGCGCGGCTGTTCTGGTTGGCCCTGGCGGGCTCCTTCATGGCGCTCGGCGTCGCTCTCCGTCCGAACCTCGTCCTGTTGCCGTTGGCCGTCGCGATCGTCTCGTGGGCTCGAAAGGAGCGCTGGATCTCTCGCGATCGCTCGCGGCACTCGGTGCTGCTGTTCGGCCCCACCGTCCTGGTGCTCTTGGCGATCGCCGCAGTGAACGCCTCGACGGTGGGCAAGTTCTATCCGCTGCCATGGAACGGAGGGTTCAACCTGTTCGCTGGCAACAATCCCGGAGCGACCGGGGAGTACTCGGGATACGGCCTGGTGACGACCAGCGACCCGACGGCTTCGGCTCCGGTCGAGAGGGCGCTCGGGCGGAGACCGTCCCCGCCCGAGATCGACGCGCACTGGCGCGAGAAAGCGATCGCGTTCGTCTTGGCGAACCCAGCGGCGGCCGCGCGACTTTTTGCCAAGAAGGCAGCTTTGTTTTTCCAAGCGACCGAAAGCCCTCAAAACGAGGACCTGGAACTCGAGCGCGTCTACAGCGCGGCTCTGGGGCTCGGCTTCATGAATTTCGGGATTCTCGCCGGCCTGAGCGCTGTGGGGCTGGTCGCTTTGCGCCGCCACCCGGAAGGTTGGCCCTGGCTCGCCGTCGCTGCCGTGGCGTTCGTGACGTGCGTCGCTTTTTTTGTCAACGGCCGGCTGCGGCTTCCCGCGTGGGCAGGCCTGGCGCCGGTGGCGGGCGCGGGCGTGGCGCGGGTGATCCGAATGTGGCGGCAGCGCTCGTTTGCGCCCCTCGCCGTGGCTATGGTGGCCGTGGGTGCGATCGGAACGGTGAGCAGCTTCGCCGGGCGGAAGCCGACCGATGAAGCGCTAGCCATGTACCGTTACGCCGTGCTCGAGGCGCTCGGAGGCCGCAGCGACTTGGCGGAAGCCTGGCTCGCTCGCGCCGACCGGCTGAGGGTACCTGCGTCGGAGCGGCCTGTCGTGATGCTGGAGCGCGCGGCCGTTCTTGCGTCGTTGGAGCGCCCCCGGGAGGCATTCGATCTCCTCCAGGAAGCGGCCGGCCTCATGCCACGCAACCGCAGGGCTCAACAGGCGCTGCTTTCTATCGCTTTGGAACTCAAGCGGGCCGGGGCGGTCGATCCCGAAGTGGATCAGGCGATCCGCGAGGCGCGCCGCCGGATGGAGTCCCTGCCGTATTGAGGCGGGTTCGCGGATCCGTGGCCCAGCCCAGGACCACGCATTGCATTCTGGAAGGCTTCGCCGTACTCTTCCGGCCAGGGCGGGCCACCCCGGACCGAAACGTGTGCGCTGGGAACGAATCGGCGGCCCGCGAGGGAGCGATCGCGTGAGCGGGCCGGGCAAGCCGCGCCGCCATCCCGACTCGGCCTTCCGCCCCATCGGGGACGAAGGGGGGCTCGTGGTGCTTCCCGGCCGGGCCGAAGTGAAGGTCCTCAACCCCGTGGGGATCAAGGTGTTCTCTCTCCTCGACGGCACCCGCACGGTGGAGCAGATCGCCGACGCCGTCGTGGAGGAGTTCGAAGTGGAGCGCGAGCAGGCGCTGCGGGACATTCGGGAGTTCCTGGACGAGCTGTCCCGCCACGGGATGCTGGCCAGGGAAGGGTCCCACCAGGCGCAGGAGACCTCGGCGTGAGCGAAACCACGCAACCTTCCGCGGCGGCGCAGCCGAACCCCTACCGGCGGCTCGTGGAGAAAGCCTTCGCCGAGGCCATCCCGCTCTCGGCCCAGTTCGAGATCACCTACCGCTGCAACCATCTCTGCACGTTCTGCTACAACGCACCCACCGGTCAGCGGGAGCTGACGACACCCCAGATTTTCGAGGCGCTGCGCAAGATCTCCGATTTCGGCGTCCTGTACCTGACGCTGACCGGCGGCGAGGCCATGTGCCACAAGGACTTCTTCAAGATCGCCGAGGAGGTCCGCCGGCTCGGGATGGCGCTGAGGATCTACACGAACGGCTACCTGCTCGCGGACAAGCGCACGGTCAAGCGGGTGAAGGCGTTGAACCCCTTCGAGATCGAGATCTCGATTCACGGGGCGCGCCCCGAAACCCACGAAGCCTTGACCCGCATCCGGGGCTCGTTCCAGCGCACCGTGACCGCCATCGGCAACCTCGTCGAAGAAGGGATCAAGGTCAACCTCAAGTGTCCGATCACGAGGCTCAACCAGGACGAGCTGTACGGGATCCGGGACCTCGCGGACTCCTTCGGGCTTTTCGTGACCTTCGACCCGGTGATCACGCCCAAGGACGACGGCGATTTGAGCCCGCTCGCCCTCCGTCCGGACGAAGCGTTCTTCGAGAGGTACTGGGCGGAGGACTACGCGAAGCTCCACCGCGGCAAGCTCCCGCCCCGGGCCAACCACTGCGCGGCCGATGGGACAGAGGCCAACTGCGGGACGGGCCGTTCCGGCTTCACGATCGATCCCTACGGGAACATCCTGCCCTGCGTGGCCTTACGGAGGAAGATCGCCAACATCCTCGAGATCGAGAGCCTGCGCGAGATCTGGGACCGCTCCCCGGTCCTCCACGAGGTCCGGGGCCTGGCCGTGGAGGCCCGGCGCCGGCTGGACCGGCACCCCTTCGGCCCCTACCTCACGTTCTGCCTGGGGGTGGCCGAGACGCAGACGGGGGATCCCCTGGCGATCTACCCGCAGGCCGAAATCAACGCGAAAGCCGTCAAGCGGGCCTACGACCTCCTCCAGATCCGGGGGGCGGGGGTCCGAAAATCGGCTTGAAAGGTGGAGGGGTAGGGCGTATAAGAACCGGCGCGCCTGGCCGAGAAAGCCCGGCGCCCGCATCGGTAGGTGCCAGAGGAGTCGAAAGACAGGTTCGACCTGAGAAGTTTCAGGGGGAGGCCCATGAAGAAGACGTACGAGAAGCCGTCCATCGTCCACACGGAGAAACTGGAGGCCCGGGCAGTCGCTTGTGCCAAGGCGAACGACGAGGTTTGCGGCGGCGGGCCTATCTCGAGCTGATCTAGCATCCAGGCTCCCGGGGAGCTGCGCGGCGCAGCAGCCTCCGGGAAAGGGCGAATGAGAGCCACCAGAAGGGCAGCGTTCTGGGGCCTCTTGGTTCTGGCGATCATCGGACGGGGGCAAGCTTCCCCGTCCGATGTCGTTTTGGAGGCCCTGCGGACTCCCCCCGACGCTTCTGGGGCTGGCTTCCGTCTGCTCGTGCCGCCGCCGCAGATCGAGCCGACGCCCGAGGGTGCGCGGGTCCGGCTCCGGGGCTTCGACACGCCTGAGCGCGCTCCCGGGGCTCCCGATCTGCCGACCCATTCCGTCCTCGTCGCGATTCCACCGGGCAGCACGCCGCGCCTCGCGATCCGCTCTCTGGGCGAAGAAACGCTTCCGGGCATTCGGCCGGCGCCGGTGCCCCGGTGGGTGGCGGAGGGCGCCGAGCCGTCCGGGAGCCCCTTTCCCGAGACTCCGGAGCTTGCGCGGGGATCCCTGCGCTCCCGGCCCCTCCGCGAGGCCGAGGCTCGGTTCTACGAAGGCCGCGCACCGTATCCGCGCGACCTCGCCTGGATCGAAGAAGTCGGTGTCCTGCGCGACCAGCGTTTCGCCCGTATCCGGCTGGCGCCGGTGCGGTACGACCCGGCGATCGGCGGTCTGCGCATCGCCCGCGGCCTGGAGGTGGTCGTCCACTTCGACGGCGACGACGGCCGCCGCACCGCGCCTCCGGCCGACGATGCCTTCGAGCAGGTCTACCGCAAGAACTTCGTCAATTACGCTCAAGGGCGCGGCTTCCGCCTGAGCGCGCTCCAGGCCGCCGGCTACCCAGCCGGTGGGGGAGGCTCCCGCCTCGGTGCCTCCGGATCGGAAGCGGAGAGCTTCGCCCGCTCCGGCTCGTCTTCGTTCTCGCCCGCCCAGACGAGCGGACCGCGCCACAGGATCCGCATCCGCCAGAACGGCCTCGTCCGCCTCGACCGCAACCGCATGTCGGGTACCGGTTTTCTCTCCGAGCCCCTGTCAAGCTGGAAGCTGACGAACCGCGGGGTCGAGGTCCCGCTCCAGATCCACGACGCCAACGCCAACGATCTCGTGGACCCGGGCGACTGGGTCCAGTTCTACGGCCAGGCTCTGGACGACGAGCCGGAGACGGTCGTCAATCACGACTTCGACAACACCGTCCAGGACATCTTCGAAGCGCGGGATTTCACCGACGAGAACGTCTACTTCCTCACCGTGGAAGCTGGCCCCCGCTCCCGCATGAGCGAGCGGGACGCCACGCCGACGAACACCCGCACTCCCCCAGCGGACTTCGAGGCGGTAGCCCATCGGGAGGTGGAAGATGCCTGGCGGCCCCTGGGGGGGGCCGACCCCTGGTACTGGTCCCCCACGCAGTCCAACCCCGCGAGCGGAGCGCTCCAGCCCTCGCGCACGGAGAGTGTGCCTCTCCCCGGCCTGGCCTCCCCGACCGCCGGCGCCCGCGTGATCGTCCGGTTGCGGGGAATCACGGAGGATGCGAGTCTCCAGCCCGATCACAAGAGCCGGGTGACGCTCAAGAACGATGCGGGGCAAACCCTCGCCTCCCAGGACGACGACGGGAGCTTCGACGGGCGGGCGCTCTTCACGCACGATTTCACCTGGACGCACCCCGGCTCGGGTCCGACGCTCAGCGATCCCGCGCAGGTCACGATCGAAGCCCTGAGCGTTCCCGGCGCGCCGGCGAGCTACCGGAACCAGTTCATCCTGGATTTCGTCGAGATCCGCTACCGCCGGGCGTTCCAGGCCTCCGGCAACGCGCTGACCTTCGACTGGCCCGACGGGGACGCAGAATTCCAGGTCTCCGGCTTCACGAACTCCGCCGTCGAGGTCTACGAGATCACGGGACGGGTAGGCGGCACGGGTGTGGTGGAGGCTGTGCGGCTGACGAACGCCACGGTGAGCGGTGCGGGTCCCTTCACCGTGCGCTTCCGGGTGGACGACGACCCGGCCCTGTCGGACGGCACGCCTCGGCGCTTCCTCGTCGTGGCCGAGACGGCCGTCTCCGTGCCCGCCGATCCGGACTTCCAAGGGGATACGGTTTCGGATCTTCGGGACAGCACCCACCAGGCCGACCTGATCGTCATCGCCCATCCCGATGTCCTGGACGACTCTCCGGGAAGCCCCTTCGATCAGTGGCTGAACCTGCGGGCCTCGCAGGGGATCAGCTCCAAAGTGGCGCTTCTCGAAGATGTGCAGGACGAGTTCAACGATGGCCTGCCGGGCCCGCTCGCCCTCGAGAATTTCCTGCGCTGGGTCATGTCCGCCAATCCGGGGGAGGGCTGGGCCGAGCCCAAGCCGACCTACGTGCTGCTGCTGGGCGACGGCTCCTACGACTACAAGGCGGGCACCGCCAACGGAAGCTTCGTGCCCACGCCGATCCTGTTTCTCGACCGGCCGGAACTCGGCTACTACGCGGCGGACAACGAACTCGCGGCCGTCGTGGGCGACGACCATCTGGCGGATCTCGTCGTCGGCCGCATCCCGGCGCGCAGCGTGGCCGAGGCCAATCTCGTTCTCCAGAAGATCCTCGACTACGAGCGCAACCCTCCGGCGGGCCAGTGGACGCGCCATGCGATCTTCGTCTCGGATCGCGGGAAGAAGGACTCGAGCGGGGACATCAACGATCTCGAAGCCTTCGAGTTCGAGAACACCAACGCCGCCGGCGAGAGCTTCATGAAGATCCCGCCCCACACGAGCCGCAAGCTGCGTTATTTCTCCGATTATTGCGACAGCGTCACCAACCTCTGCGACGCCTTCGCCATCAACCAGGACATCAAGCAGGAAGTCAATGGAACGGCGGCCCCCGACCGGGACGGAGGGGCCATCCTCCAGTACACCGGCCACGGGAACTTCGTCGTCTGGTCCGACGACGCCTTCTTCGACGAGCGGGACCCCCCACCTCGGGACACGGACGACCTCGCAAACGGCGGCCGCCTGCCGTGGCTTCTGGCCCACAACTGCCTGACCGGCGGCTTCCACACCACGAGCCTGCACTCCATGGGCGAGGACTGGCTTTTCCGGAACGGGGGCGGCGCCGTGGCGGTCTACTCCCCGACGGGCCTGTCCTTCAACTTCATCGGAAGGACGGTGACCGAAGTCATGTGGGAGGATATGTTCGGTCCTTCCAAAGAACGCGCCGTCTCCGTGCCCATTATGGACAACCTCGCCAAACTGTGCGGCCAGGGCTCCATCGAGGCCTGCCAGCACTACGCCTACCTGGGGGATCCTTCGCTCAATCTCGTTTTCCCCGCCGTGGCGCCTCCGACCGACCCCGACGCCGTGGGGGGCAACCAGGTGGTGGACCTGACCTGGACGGCGAGCGCGACGCCCGGCGTCACCTACGACGTGTACCGGACCACGGATCCGGTGCGCACGCCGTACACGAAGATCAACCCTGCGCCGCTCGCCGAGACGAGCTACCGGGACACGGGCGTCGCGAACGCCGTGACCTATTACTACGTCGTCGTCGCCCTGGACAGCGAGGGCTTCGAGAGCCGCTGGTCCAACTTCAACAGCGACTGCGACGTGGACGGCCCGGACTGCGTCAAGGCCACGCCCCTCAACCCGAATCCCCCGAGCCCGCCCACCGGCGTGGTCGTGACGGACCCGGAAAAAGGCTTCCGCCTGGAGGTGAGCTGGAATGCGAACTCCGAGAACGATCTCTCCTTCTACACCGTGCACTGGGGCACGCAATCGGGCGTGTACACCCACTCGGAGAGCGCGGGCAGGAAGACGACCTTCACCATTACCAACCTGGAGAACGGCGTGACCTACTACGTGGCCGTCACGGCCACGAACACCTCGGGGAAAACGTCCGGCTTCTCCGAGGAGAAATCCGGCACGCCCACGTGGGTGCGGGGCGTGAAGTCGCCGGATGTGATCGTGGACCTGCGCGTGGACAAGTCGGGCACGGACGCGGTCTTGACCTGGAGCGCCATCGCGGAGGACATCTACGGGAAGGCCGAGACCGTGGACCGCTACCAGATCTACCGCGGCGCCACCCCGAATTTCGTGCCCTCGCCCGCGAACCTCCTGGCCGAGACGACGGCCACCTCGTACACGGATGCGGGCGCGCTCGGCGCGGGCCTGCCCGACTATCACTACCTGGTGCGGGCCGTGGACGTGGACGGTAACCTCGGCGGGCTCGGCCGGCAGCTTCCGGCCGGCATCGACGCACTGCGCGTGGACCGTTCGGGTCGCTGTTCGGTCAGTACGAGCCAGAGCTGTACGAACAATGCGCAATGTCCCTCGGGCGAGACGTGCGATGTATCGAGCGGAAAACTGCTCCTCTCCTGGCCCGCGGTGACGACGGACTTCGATGGCGGCCCGACGATCATCGACCGCTACGAGATCTATGCATCGAGCCAGCCTTTCGACCGCGCCGACATTCGCGACGGCCTGATCCCCCTTCTGCAGACGACGACGGCGACCTCGATCGAGATCCTACCTCCCGCCGAGGACCAGTACTACTCTGTCCTCGCCGTGGACAATCGCGGCAACCAGAGCCCCTACTGACCTCCCGACCCCGCAGCCGCGACGATCGCTCCCTAGCGCGAAAGATTCGTCGGGACATGGAGCTCCCCGAACCTTAGCCGGCCAGCTGCCGCTGGCCGCTACGAGGGGAGAGGGGCCGGGATCTGGGCTCGCGCGCTACACTGAGCCGGGGAGGACGGGGGCTCGCTTGAGCCGAAACTTCGGGGACGATCCGGCCGACGAGGCGCTCGTCCGCAACGCCCTGGCGGGCGACGATCGCGCCTTCCAGCGCCTGCTGGAGCGGCACGAAGCCCGAGTGATGCGCACCCTCCGGCTGATGGGGATTCCGTCCCGCGACCGGGAAGACGTCGCCCAGGAGGTCTTCCTCCGCGTCTTCCGCTCCCTGAACGGTTTCCGCCCCGGCGGCTCCTTCGCGGGCTGGATCTACCGCACGGCCGTCCACGCGGCCCACGACTATCGGCTGCGTCACGCACGCGCGCCCGCCGTGTTCCTGAGCGAGGAGACGGCCGAGCGGCCCGACGAGGCCCCGGGCCCGGCCGAGGCCGCCCGGGCTCGGGAGCTACGGCGCAGGCTCCAGGGCGCCCTCGAGGCCCTGTCGGACCGGGAGCGTGCCGTCTTCGTGCTGCGCGAGGTGGAAGGGCTCGAAACAGGGCAGGTGGCTCGGATCCTCGGCATCACGCGGGTCACCGTGCGGAGGCACCTCGGGCTCGCGAGGAAGCGCCTCCAGGCTTGGCTTTCGGAGCGAGGGGAGCTGTAGCGTCGAGAGGGGCCGCTGTCCCGATGCAGGTAGCCCCAGAACGGTTGCCTGCAGGCTCGGCCTTCGGCCGGCGGGTCCCGGGCCCATTGAACGCTCGACTGCGGCAGGCGGTATTACCCGGCGGAGACGGGGGCTGTGCGAACGCGGAACCAACCCGGCAGCGACGACCTGGAGCGATGGATCGCCGATCTGCGGGAGGCCTCGCCCGAAGACCGGCTGTCCGCCTCCGCACGGGCGCGGGTTCTCTCCCGCAACAGCCAGCCCGCGCGCGCGCACCGCTACCCGAGGCTTTTCGTCCCGGCCTTCCGCCTGGCGGCCGGCTTTCTGGTCCCGGTCGTCCTGGCGGGAACGATCGGCTTGCTGGCGCTCCGCCCGTCTGCCGACCGGGTCGCCCCCGCGCGCCTGGAGGCCCGGAAGGTCGGCGACCACGTCGTTTTCACGATCGCCAACGGCAAGAGCCGTCATCGGGTCTACAAGTCCACGGATCCACGCTCGTTCGACAGGTCCCGGGGGATCGCCGTGGAGGACGGCCGGTTCGCGGATCGGGCCCATAACGGCGCCGATCTCGTTTTTTATCTGGTGGATTGATGCGTCGGTCATCGGTGCAAAGGGGGTTCGTCGGCTATAGGATTTTTAACAATGGGTCGTGCCAGCGGAGGCCCTGGGGGCGAAGTTCCTGGAACGTTCCGGGATTCTCTCCTTGACGGAAGAGCGTTCGCCGGTAGATTTACGGGGCGTCGAGTTCGGTGCTCCGCGAAGCCGCCGGCGAGGGGTACTGGCAGGAGGGGCCGCCGAGCGGGAATCCGGTACGGCACTGACCTCGGAGGGAGGGTATGAGAAAGACGACGTTTTTGACGGTGACGGCTTTCGCCGTCGCCGCCTTGCTCGCGGGAGGGACGCTCCTCGCGTCCAACATGGGCTTCAAGCTCAACTTGCCGCTGCTGGCGGCCGATGGGGTGAATTCGAAGTCGGGCACGAGCAGCCTCGCTCTGCCTTTCAATCGCCAGTCCGGGCTGAACACCGCGAAGAACCTGATGGACGATATCGGCTTCGCGAACGTCGCCAACGTTCAAAGGTTCCTCGAGGCGTCGGACGCCCTCCAGGTATACACGGGACGGAAGGGGACTCCGGGTGCCGACTTCCCTCTGCAAACGGCCGAAGGGTACCTCGTGAGGATGTCGGCCACCGTGAATTACATCGTCGTCGGCTCGCACGATCCTTCGTTCGTGGTCGACTTGAACGCTGCGGACGGGGTCACGTCGAGATCCGGTACGAATTTCTACGCCTATCCTTACCACAGCACGGCGAGCACGGCCAAGCAGCTCATGGACGAGATTGGCTTCGCGAACGTCGCGAACGTCCAAAAGTTTCTCAAAGCCTCGGACGCATTGCAGGTCTACACGGGCCGCAAAGGTACGCCCGGTTCGGACTTCAGCTTGGCGGCGGGCGAGGCTTACTTCATCAGGATGTCCGGCACCGTAGCGTACGTGCCGTCGCATTTCTGATCATGGGGGAGGAAGAAAACTATGCGCGGTCTAGCTAGGTCTCTGCCGTTGATCGGCGTGGTCGTCCTCGTCGTCGCTTGGCCGAGCGTCGCAAACGCGATATGTGTTACGGGGATCGTTTATGGGCAGTATGGATATTACTGCCCGTACCACCCGGGCGGAACAAACTGGTGCTATACGATAAGCCCCGGCATCAACACGCCCCAATCCATCGTGGCTTCTTACTGGGCGTTTACATTCGGCGATCCGGTGGTGGGGGCCGGGGATGACAACGGCGATCTCCAGGATGACGAACCAGCGGCGGGCAACCCAACAGGGTGGCTGCGTTTGTACCCAGGCGCCCCCGGCCCCTATCTCACGGGCACGTGGGCCGACGATCAGCAGATCGATGGTTGCATCAACGACAAGTTCGCACCCGGGAAAAGTTTCGAAATCCAGTTGGTGGCTTTCTCCGACGTGAGCGCGGACAACTCGAAGGCCTTCTTTGCAATCGCTGGCGCTCGCAGAGATCCAGCAGCGCCCGTCGCTGAAATTAATTTCTCGTTGATGGGTGTTGACATCGCTCTGGTGGAAACCCCGAAGCCCAAGATCGTCAACGCAACTTGTGGCGCTCCCGGTGATTGCAGCACGGTCAACGTCGAGGTGGAGTGCCCGCCTCTCAGTGGGGGGTTCTACACCGATGGTACTATAACGGCCAGCGAGGCCATCCGGGGCTGCCGCATCTTCAAACAAATCGTGACCCGTGGCGCGGCCGCTCCCTCCACGCGGGACAGAAGCGCTTGGACCGATACGGCAGTCCTGGTTTCCGAGGGGGGTACCGGTACCGTCGGCTTGAACTGCACGAACGATTCGGATGCCTATCTGGCGACTGCGGTGGAATTCGATAGCGGGTTTATGACCGCCCACGTCTCCGCCAACTCGACGCGCATCGAGTGCGGTCCGAACCTCGCCGAGCCGCCGGACGTGAACTTCAAGGTCGTTCCGCGGCCGGACAAGCCCAAGGTCAAGCCGGACAGGAACTGACAGGAGTTCGCGACACCTGGACGATCGCAAGCAGCGACGACGCCCGGCTGGGACGCCGGGCGTC
>JBBIHH010000040.1:0-20561 GCA_037447115.1 Acidobacteriota bacterium | reverse complement strand
GGAAGCGGTGTCGGCCACGTCCATCACCGCGACCCGCGCGCGCGCGCCCTGCTCGGCCAGCGCGGCGGCGAGCGCTTCCAGCCGCCCGCGGTCTCGGGCTGCCAGCACGACCTCGGCGCCTTCGCGCGCGAGCCGCGAGGCCACCGCGCGGCCGATCCCGCGCGAGGCTCCCGTGACCAGCGCCACCTTGTCGGCGAACCGCCCCCTCATGCCCAGCCCGGCTCCTGGCCCGCGAGAGCCTCCACCTCCTCCGGCTCCCCCACGTGCGCCACGACGACCTCGGGGGCGATGCGCCGCACGAGCCCGCAGAGCACCCGCCCCGGGCCGACTTCGACCATCCGGGCCACGCCCTCCGCCACCATGGTACGCACGACGCGCTCCCATTCCACGGGAGCCGTGACCTGCCGCAGCAGCATGGCCCGGGCTGTCGAGGCATCGCGCACGGCGCTGCCGTCCACGGTCGTGTAGACCGGGATCCGGGGATCGCGAAACGGGATTGCCGCCAGAACCTCGGCTAAGCGGCGGGCGGCGGGTTCCATCAGCGGGCAGTGGAAGGGGGCGCTCACGGGGAGAGGCACCACGCGGCGCGCTCCTGCCTTCCGCGCCAGGGCCGTGGCGCGCTCCACCGCGCCCGCATGGCCGGCGACGACCACCTGCCCCGGGCCGTTCATGTTGGCCGGGCAGACGAGTTGACCCGAGCGGCTGGCCTCGCCGCAGATCCGCTCCACCTCTTCGCGCTCGAGGCCGAGGATGGCCGCCATGGCTCCCTCGCCCTCGGGCACCGCTTCCTGCATGAAGCGACCCCGCGCGTGCACGGCGCGCACGGCGTCTTCGAGGGCGAGGCTCTCCGCAGCGACGAGCGCGGTGTACTCGCCCAGGCTGTGTCCAGCTGCGGCGTCCGCGCCGAAGCCCCGGCGGCGCAAAGCCGCCCAGGCGGCGAGGGAGACGGCGAGGACAGCGGGCTGCGTGATCTCGGTGCGCCGTAAAGCCGCCTCGTCCCCTTCGAAGCAGATCTGCGACAGCCGCATGCCCAGCGCCGCGTCGGCGCGGGCGAACACGTCACGGCTTTCCGGGAAGCGGTCCGCCAGCGCCCGGCCCATGCCCGGAAACTGCGAGCCCTGGCCCGGGAACACGACGCCCGTCCGGCTCACCAGCGCACCACGGAAGCGGCCCAGGTCAACCCCGCCCCGAAGGCAGCCATGAGCACGACCTGACCGGGTTGCACCTTGCCCGCGCGCACGGCTTCGTCGAGGGCGATGGGGATCGAGGCGGCGGAGGTATTGCCGTAGCGGTCGATGTTGACGTAGCAGCGTTCTTCTGGAATGCCGAGGCGCAGCGCGACGGCGTCGATGATCCGGCGGTTCGCCTGGTGCGGGATGAACCAGTCCACGTCCGCCGGCTCGAGGCGCGCCTGAGACAGAACCTCGCGGCACACCTCCTCGATGCTGCGCACCGCGACCCGGAAGGTCTCGTTACCTCGCATGCGGATGTAGTGCAGTCCTCGTTCCACCGTCTCGTGGGACGGCGGATGGAGCACGCCCCCGCCAGGCAGGCAGATGTAGTCCGCCATCGAGCCGTCGGTGTGCATGGCGGACGCCAGCACGCCACGAGGAGGCTCGCCTTGGCTCATCACGACCGCCCCCGCCCCGTCCGCGAAGATCACGCACGTCGTGCGGTCGGCCCAGTCGAGATACTTGCTCAACAGCTCCGCGCCGATCACCAGCACATGACGGCAACGGCCGCTCAGCAGAAACTGCTTGGCCACCGACTGGGCGAAGATGAATCCCGAGCAGCCGGCCTGGATGTCGAAGGCCGCGGCACGCGAGCAACCGAGCGCATGCTGGATCGTGCACGAGGTGGCGGGGATGGGCATATCGGGGGTCACCGTGGCCAGGATCACCAAGTCCACCTGTGCCGGCGCCACCCCGGCGGCGTCGAGAGCCTGGCGGCTGGCTTCGATGGCGTAGGTGGAGACGAGCTCCCCGTCGCGAGCGATGCGGCGCTCCCGGATCCCGGTGCGGGTGCGGATCCATTCGTCGCTCGTGTCCACGATCCGCTCCAGGTCGTGGTTCGTCACCACGCGGGACGGTGCCGCGCGTCCCGTGCCGGTGATCACGGCGCTAGGTCGCAACATGCCGCGCCTCTAGGGAACCTGCGGGGATGCGAAGCGCGCGCACCCCGGGGGCCGACGCCTCACGCTTCCTCGGCCGGCAGGACTTGCCGGCCCTTGTAGTGACCGCAGTGGGGGCAGACGCGGTGCGGGAGCTTGCGCTCGTGGCAGTGCGGGCAGACGGAGAGCGTCCCGCGCGGGAGCGCATCGTGCGCGCGCCGCTTGTCTCGGCGCGCTTTCGAGTGCCTGCGTTTGGGGTTGGGCATGGGATCTCTCCTCCTTCCGGTCCGCTCCTGCACCGCCCTGGGGATGCCCGCGGGCCGCGGCCGCCGGCGGTGCCGACCCTGCGGTTCACTCGCCCCGCCGCAATAGCTCCGCCAGCGGTGCCAGGCGAGGATCGCCCGCAGAGGCCCGGCAGGCGCAGGGTTCGACATTGCGGTTGGCCCCGCAGTGGGGGCAGAGGCCGCGGCAGTCGGGCCTGCACACCGGTTTCATGGGCAGCTGGAGGTACAGCTGCTCGGTGGTGACCCAGCGCAGGTCGACCTTGCCCTCCGTCGCGTAGAACAGGCTGGTGTCCTCCTCGTGGATCTGGGCCTCGCCCACGGCGTACTCCACCGCGTCCGCCACCAGCGTCAGCTGCACCGCGCCCGAGATCGCCGTCGTGAACGGCTCGAGGCAGCGGCTGCACTGGAGGGTCAGCTCGGCATCCACCCTCCCCTCGAAATCGAGCCCCCGTTTGCCGGGAGCGACGTGGCCCGCCAGACGCGCCCACCGCACCGGCACCGGTTCCCCGCTCGGGCCCGACAGGGGCTCCAGTTCGAACTGGACCGCAACGTCCCGGCCCGGCGCTTCGATCTCGAAAATGCTCAGGATCATCGGGCTTTCACGGCGCCCCCGGGGCGCATGCTCGGTGGGAAGCCAGTCTAGCCGTCCCCTGCGGCCCTGTCAATGCGCGCGCAACTCCCTCAGTTCCTCGCGCGCCACGGGATGGTCGGGAACGATCTCCAGGGCTTCCTCGAACTGGCGCCGCGCCCGGAGCACCCATCCCCGGCTCTTGTACAGCCGGCCGAGGGCGATGCGGTAATCGGCGTTCCACGGGTCGAGCTCCGCGGCTCGCAGGAGGCTCTGCTCCGCCATCCGTTGCCAGCGCGGCTCGGGGTTGCGGCGCTGGCACTCGCCCACCAGGAAGTGGTAGCGGGCTTCTTCCGGAGCATAGGACAGGGCCAGCTTGCCGTACTGAATGGCGTTGTAATAGTCGCCCTCGCGCATGAACTTCCGAGCCTTGGCGTAGTAGGCTTCGGCTTGGCGCGCGTTCTCCTCCAGCAGGATCTTCGTGCGCGTCTTGTCCATTTCCACGCGCACGAGCAGATCCTGAGCCCCGGTGGGCGCGGGGGTTGCCTCCACCTGCGCGCGCTGCGGGCCGATCGCACCGCTCACGGGAGCCTGGGTCAGCGTGAGGTAGGCCTCCACGAAGCGGCTCTCGATCACCGAAAGCTCGGCCCTGTACCGCTCGCGGATGCGCGGGGTGAAGCGGTCGCGGCTGAACCGCTCCTTGGCTTCCGCGTACGCCGCCTCGATCTCCGCCGGCGAGGCGTGCGGCGTCACGCCGAGAATCTCGTAGGGGGTTTTCTCGGCGAGAGCCGCGTAGGTATCCCGAATCCATTCCTCCTGGAGCTTCTCCAAGGCCAGCTGATCGGCATGATCCCTGAGCACGGCGGAGACGCGGAACGGGCCGCTGCTCAGGGGGGGATCGAGCTCGAGCACTCCCATCACGAGCAGGCCGAAGAGAAACCGGCAGGCGATCTCCTCCTCCCCTGGCGGCAGGATCGCCAGCACCTCACCCATCGTGCTCGTCCCGTCCACCCGCGAGAGGATGAACCCGTGGGCCGGGGACAGCGCCAGCCGCTCGAGCGGTACCGGCGCGGGCTCGCGGCGGCGGATCCGGGAGGGCAGATGGCGCAGCGCCTCGGCCAGCGGCGCGAAGCCCACCATGCCCTGAATGCCGCGCAGGATCGTCTCGAAGGTGGAGAGGATGTCCGCTTCGAAGATCTCCTGCACCAACGGGCTTTCACTGAAGCGGGCGGTGCCGCCTTCCCACTTGAAGATCGACTGGACCACGCGGTCCACCAGGAAGCGCACCGTGTGGCACAGGGTCGCCTTGCCCACCAAGCCCCGGTTCACCAGGACCTGGGGCAGGTCCTTGGCTTCCGCCACGCTGCGTCGCGCCTCGGCCAGGGCCCCGGGGGAGATTTTTCCCTCCGCCACGAGACGGCGGCCCAGATCCTCGTCTTCCACGGAGGACTCGGCGAAAAGGATCATCCCGCGCTCGAAGTAGACCCGCTTTTCCGTCGCCTCCCGCTCCACGACCAGGACCCCGGACCGCTCCTCGAGGTAGAGGTCGCGGAAGAGTTCCGCCAGCGTCAGGCTGCTGAAATGGATCTCCCTCGTCCCGGCGGGCACGCGCATCCCTCCGCGGCGCTCCGGCGCCCCAGGTCAATATAGGACGCCCAGGGTCAAAGGGAAGCGGCTCGGCGGAGACGGCCCGTCAGTCGCTGCGCGAGGCCGCGACGGCGCCGAGGACGCGGCTCACGTAGCTACGGGTTTCGGGATACGGGGGGATGCCGCCGTAGCGATCCACCGCCCCTTCGCCCGCGTTGTAGGCCGCGAGCGCGAGCTGCTGGTTGCCCTGGAAACGCTCCAGCAGCCAGCGCAGGTAGCGGGCCCCGCCCTCGAGGTTGTCTCGAGGATCGAAAACATCGCTCACCCCGAAGCGCGCCGCGGTCTCCGGCATGAGCTGCATCAGCCCGCAGGCGCCTTTGCGGGAGACCGCGAAGGGGTCGAAACCCGATTCAGCCTCGATGATCGCCACGAGGAGCTCGGGGTCGAGCCCATGGTGCGAGGCCGCGCTCTCGATGAGCGGCGCGAGATCGCCCGCCCGCCCCTGCCAGCCGGGGCGCACGATTTCTTCGTCGAGTCGCGGGGGGAGGGGCTCGATGGAGGCCACGAGCTCCAGGGGCACGGCGAACGCGCCCCCCTTCTCGAGCTCGAACTGGATCCACGGACCCCGAGCGGTCCAGCGCTCGACGATGAGATGCCGGCCGTCTTGAAAGACGACACGCTCCGCTGCCCGGGGCACGGCAGCCCAGCCGAACACGAGCGTCATTCCCGCGAGGGCGCGGTAGCGCACGGGCATGCCTCCGCCGCCCTATATACCCCCGTGCCGCGCGGTAGGCAACGACTCCGCCCCCCGGTTCACCGGCGGCCCACCGGGCGCCGGAAGGCGCGCTCGATCTCCTCGAGCGGCAGGCGGAAGAGGGCCGGCCGCCCGTGCGGGCACGTCTGCGGGTGATCCGTCGTCGCCAGATCGTCCAGCAACTGCTGCATCTGCTCGGCTCCGAGGGGCGTGCGGATGGTGACGGCGGCGCGACAGGCGGCCGTCGTCACGAGACGTCGCCGCAGGGCCGCGCTGTCGGCGGCGACGGCCCGGGCGTGCTGCACCTCATCGACCAGCTCGCGCAGCAGCGCTTCCGGATCCAGGTGGGCCGCCACCGCTGGGACGGCGTCGACCCGCAGCGTGCGCCGTCCGAACGGCTCGAAGCGGAAGCCGAGCCGCGCGAGCTCCTCGCGGCCCGCCTCGATCGCGACCCAGGACTCGAGCTCCAGCTCCAGGGTGCGAGGGAAGAGCAGGGTCTGGATCTCGACGCGCCCCTGCTGCACCGCCGCCAGGTAGCGCTCGAAGAGCACGCGTTCGTGGGCCGCGTGCTGGTCCACGAGGACGAGCCCGCCGGCATCCTCGGCCACGATGTAGGACTGCCGCAACTGGGCCAGCGCGCGCCACGGGCCTCGCTCGCGCATCCCCCACAGGACCGCCGGACCCTCAGGGGGGCCTTCGCCGCCGGTCGCGGCGGACCCGGAAGGCTCGGCGATGACCGGCTCGCGCCGCCCCGGTCCCTCCTGGGCCGGGGCGTTCCGGTGGCGCAACGCCCCATAGCGCGGGGCGCTCGGGCGTTCGAGCGCTCGCGCGAGGGCCTCCCGCACGAGCGCGTAGACCGTCTGCGGCCGGGCGAAACGCACTTCCGTTTTTTGCGGGTGGACATTGACGTCCACTTCGCGCGGGTCGAGCTCCAGGAACAGCACGAACGGTGCACCCTGGGCCGCGGGGAGGGTGTTCTCGTAGGCGTCTCGCACGGCGCGCCAGAGCAGGCGGTCCTGGACAGCCCGGCCGTTGACGAAACCGTGCTGCACGGGGCGGGCGGTCGCATGCGCCGGCGCGGCGCTGAAACCCCACACCCGGCCGTCGTCCGTTTCGTGCTCCACGCGCAGCAAGGTCTCCACGCGCCCGGCTCCCAGCACCTGCCGGACACGCTCCAGCGTCTCGTTCACAGCCGCGACGTCGAGCAACACCCCCCCTTCGCTGCGAAGCCGAAACGCCACGTCCGGCCGCGCGAGCGCGTAGCGGCTCACCCAGCGCACCACGTGCGCGAGTTCGGTGGCGGTCGTGCGGAGAAACTTGCGCCTCGCAGGAACGTTGAAGAACAAGCGCCCCACCTCGACCGTGGTACCCCGCGGCCGCGCGCAGGGCTCTACGTGCACGAGCGCCCCACCCCGCACCTCGACTTGCGTCCCCTCCCCGTCCGCCACCGCCGTGGAAAGCCTGAGCTCGCTCACCGCAGCGATGCTCGGCAGGGCTTCACCTCGGAAGCCCAGGCTCGCGATGCGCGTCAGGTCCTCGACCGCGGCGAGCTTGCTCGTGGCGTGCCGTTGCAGGGCCAGCACCGCGTCGTCGCGGTCCATGCCCTCCCCGTCATCGGCTACGCGAATCCAGCGCGAGCCGCCGCCCTGGACCTCCACCTCCACCCTCCGCGCGGCGGCATCCAAGCTGTTTTCGATCAGTTCCTTCACCACCGAGGCGGGCCGTTCGACGACCTCTCCCGCGGCGATCCGGTTCACCACGGATTCGTCCAAGAGGCGGATCTTGCCCACCGAGGGGGTCCTCCGGGGATCTCGCGGAACCTCGAGAGGCGCGCAACGAGGGGGGCGATTCTACCACCCCGCGGCCGCGCCATTGCGGCGCGGCGACCGCGGCAGATCGTGCCGTGGCCGCAGGGGAGGACACTTCGCGGGGCGGGAACCCCAGAGCGAGGACCGGGCGACGCGACCCCAAACGCCTGAGCCGGTGCTAGTTGGCTCCCTGCGGGCCGAAAGCCGCAGGCCTTGCGGGGAACGAGAACTCCGGCACGTGTGTTGCTGTTGACAAGGGTGCGAGGGAGGAGGGGCCGCCCCGCGGGGCGTGGAGGCCGCCATGATGATCCAGGTTTTTCGAGAGCTCTCCCTCGACGAATGCGTCGACCGCGAGGGGGAATGCCCGCTCGGGGCGCTGCTGGCCGATCCCACCGCGCCCGACCCGGAAGGGGTCGTCTATCGCAAGGAGCTCACCCGTTTGATTCGCTTGGCGCTGGGCCAGCTCGACGCGCGCGAGCGCCACATCTTGCGCAACCGGTTCGGACTCCTGGGTGGCGAGGAACTGACCCTGGAAGAGATCGGGCGGGCCCTGAACCTAAGCCGTGAGCGCGTGCGCCAGCTCGAGCGCGAGGCCAAGGCCAAAGTGCGCGCTACGCTCTTGCGCTACGGCGCCCGCCCGGCGTAGGCGGCACGTTCGGCGAGCAGACCTCAGAAGGCCGTGCCGATCGCGACGAACAGCTCTCCCCGAGACTCGCCCGGCTCCCGGTCGAGCTTGCGCCCGTATTCGATGCGAACCGGCCCCAGCGGCGTCTCGAAGCGCAACCCCGCCCCGGCCACGTGGCGCAACTCGGAAAGCTCCATGTCCTGGACGCGGGCGAAAACGTTCCCTAGATCGTAGAACGCGACGCCCTTGAGGGCACCCCACAGCGGGAAACGCCATTCGGCGTTGAGCAGCACGAGCGCCTCGCCGCCCGTGGGCAAGCCCGTCACAGGATCGCGGGGCCCCGCCCCGTCGCGCGGGAAGCCCCGCAGGGTGGCATCGCCGCCGGCGAAGAACCGCTCCGACAGCGGCACCGCCTGGCCCCCCCGGTAGCTGCGCGCCAGACCCAAGCGAACGGCTCCGGCGAGACTGCCGTAGCGGCGCAGCGGCCGGAGCCCCGAACCATGGAGGAACAGCTTCGCGAAAGGCACGTCCGAGCCCAGAACCGGTGCGAACCAGCGCAGCTCTCCCGACCACAGCCGGCCCCGCTGCGGCAGAAAAGGATCGTCGCGCGTGTCGTAGATCAAAGCGTAGGCGAGCTCGCCCAGACGCAGGTTCTCGAGTTTTTGCTCCAGGACCGCGATGGTGTCTTCCACATCGCGGAGGTCCACGCGCTGGAAGCGGTAGCGGTAGTGGTGGATCCAATGCCTGCCCGTGCGCTGCTCCAGCCGCAGTGCCGCCGCCCGGCGTTCCACGTCGAAGGCCACCTCGTCCAGTTCTTCCCAGGAGAAGTTGAGCAGCCCGTTCCAGTTGGCCCGCGCGAACAGCACCGGATCCCGCACGAGCCATTGCATGCGCCGCTCCAGGCGGCTCGCCCGGGTCTGGAACGAGAGCTGCCGGCGGCGACCGCCGGGATTGTGGTGAGTGATGGAGAACGAACCCCGGGGTCCAGCTTCGCTGTCGTAGCCCGCCCCCAACGCCATCGCCACGGGAGCGGCCTCTTCCACCTCCACCACGACGACGGCCCCGTCGTCCTGTTCGGGCCGCCAGTCGACTCGCACGCTGCGGAACACCCCCAGTCGGCTCAGCCGGTGCTGGGCCTCGAGCAGGCGCTGCCGCGAGAGCGGAGCGCCGACTTCGAAGCCGAGCTCCGAGAGAATGACCCGCGCCTTGGTTCGCCGGTTGCCCCGCAGCCCGATCGCCACGACACGCCGAGCCGTCCCCGGTTCTACCTCGAGGCGAACACGGACTGCCCCCTCGTGCAACTCCGGCTGCGCACGGACCACGGGGGCCGCGTACCCCTGGGCGCCGAGCGCCTCCTCGACGGCGCGCTCGGCTGCGATCAGATTCGCTGCCTGGAACGGGCTGCCGAGCTCGAGGCCGCTCCAACCGCGGATCGTCTCCGGGTCGAAGCCTTGCGGCGCGTGGATCTCGATCGCTTCGATACGGAAAGGCGCCCCTTCCTCCACCCGAAAGGCGACCCGCGCCACCTCGCCGTCGGGCGTGAGCTGCACCCGCGGCGCTTCGACTCGGGCGGCGAGGTAGCCCAGGCGCTGGTAGAGAGCGAC
Organism: Acidobacteriota bacterium; assembly: GCA_037447115.1. Classification (GTDB taxonomy): domain Bacteria; phylum Acidobacteriota; class Polarisedimenticolia; order Polarisedimenticolales; family JBBIHH01; genus JBBIHH01. The sequence continues at coordinate 11,221 of JBBIHH010000040.1, read as the reverse complement.
CAGCGCCGCGCGGTCCTCCTCCAGCACCCCCGGCACGAGCCTTCGGCGCATCAAACCGGCCCGCGTGCGCAGCACCTTGCGCCACGACTCCTCCGGCACCGCGCGCGCCCCTTCGACCCCGACGTCGGCCACGCGGACGAGGGGGCCGCGGTCTACCACCAGGGTGACCTCGTCGTTCAAGGGGCCGGGCTCGCGCACGAGAAACACGTCCGCTGCGTAGTAGCCTTCCTCGTGCAGTGCCTGCTGCGTCTCGCGCAGCGTCTCCTCGTAGATTTCTTCCCCGAGAAAGAGTTCGCTCCAGAGCTCTTCCAGTCGCTCCTTCAGGCGCTTGCGCTCCCGCTCCGGCAGGCCCGCGATGCGAAAGTGAACCGGGCGCCCGGGGTCGATATGCACGCGGAGGCGAACGCCTTCGGGTCGCGCCTCCACGTGCGCGTCGATTTGCGCCGCCAGATGGCCCCGGTTCACCAGCAGCCGCCGCAGGCGCCCCAGCGCCTCGACGAATTTGGAGCGTTCGAAAGGATCCCCCGCCGCGATGCCGAAACCGTGGGCGAGCTCCTCCATGCCGCTCCAGGCCACCTCGAGCACGCGAGGCCTTTCGGGCGCGGGCGGCCCGGGCACGGGGGGCGCCTGCTGCGCGCGGGGATCGCCGAACCGGCGCGTGTAGCGCAACGCCCCGCCCACGCCCCCGGTGGTGTCGCGCTCGAAGAGCACCCGGAAGCGTTTCGCAAGCTGCCATTCGACCCGGTAGAGCTGTCGTTCCGTGGTGGCGCCGAGATCCGTGGAGTAGGTGAGAAAGATCCGCTTGCCCACCTGCTCGCCGAGCGTGACGCGCGTCGTCGGATCGGGCTGCCCCTCGAGCAGCATCGGATCGATGCGCACGCGCTCCAGACGCAGCAGGCGCTGCAACTGGCGTTCGAAGGGCTCGGTTAGGGCTTCCGCGAAGTAGGCGGCGACGATGTCGCCGCCGAGGCTGCGCGTCGTGCCGGCTGTGCCGGGTTCGGGTGCCTGGCCCGTGGCGAGCAGGGCCACGATGTCCTGCGGCGGCAAGGTGGGCTCGCTCGTCAACGCGTACTCGAGCCTCCCCAGCGGGCCGTCGACCTGCAGGGTGATGTCATAGTCGCCCAGCCGCGTCGTGGCGGTGAGGTGAAGGTAAGGGTTGAACACCGGCAACCGTTCGTCGAGCTCGAAACGCGCCTCTTCGACCGTGTAGACCACGTCGCGCAGAAGAATCTCCCCGCCCTCGAGGGCCTGCACGACCCCCTGGAGCTCGGGGCGCTGGGGGCTTCCCGCGATCCTCAGATCCCCTGCCAGCTCGGCCTGCACCAAGGGATTGCGTACCCACACGTTGCCCGACGCCCGCACGCGGAGATCCAGCTCCAGCGGAAAGCCCGCCTCCCACGGCGCCGTACCCACGAGCAGCGGGCCCCCGCCGCCTCCCAGAGCAGGCAGATCCCAGCTCTCCCGGTAGCGCCCTCGTACCAGCAGCAGCTCGCCCCCGAGGCGGGCTCCTTCCCGATCGCCCTCCCACACGAGCGCGCCCTCGTAGGTGCCGCGGAACCCCTCGGGGAGCGTGAGTCGCACCTGCGTGAGCTCGAGCTCCACCCGGTAGTGTGTCGGATGCCAGCCCTCGAGAAGCACGGCGCCCGTGCCCTGGATCTCGCCGCCTCCGAGACGCGCGGAGAGCGCCTCGATACGGGCCCGTGGGCCGCCTTCCCAGACGAGCCGCCAGGAGAGTCGCTCGAGAGGTTCCCGAAGACCTGCCAAGTAGAGGCGTCCGTCCTCCATGCGGGCTTCCCCGCGAAAGCGCGGTGCCTCGAGGGGTCCCTCGATCTCGAGCCTCACGCCGACGGATCCCCGCGCGCGCAGCTCCGGCCACGCCAGCGCCAGCACGCCTGCGTCCAACACACCCTCCAGCTTGCCCTGGGCGAGGTCGTCCGCGAGGTTCCAGCGCAACGCAAGCTCGGCACGCGAACCCGTCCCCTCGACCGTGGCGGGACCCACCTCGAGCCATCCCGCACCCAGCCGGGCAGTGACATCGCGAGCCACCAGGCGTTCGGCACCGAGGAACAACTCCGCCTGCCCCACGCGCCCCTCCATGGACCACGCGCGCGGACGGGCGAGCGGTCCCCGCAGCGCCAGCCGCCCCTCCACCCGAGCCCATGCATCACGGGCGAACGCCAGGGGAGCCTCGAAGACCAGCCGGTCGAAGCGAGCCACGGCCACGAACGGCCAGCCCTCCTCGAGCTCCAAGCGGCCCTCGAGATGGAAGCCGCCCTCGCGCGGGCGGGTCAGCGCGATTTGCACACTGCTGGACTCGAAGGTGAGTCCCCCGGCGAGCGTCCCGAGCTCGAACCCGCGGCAGCGCAGTGCCTCGGCCGCGATATCCAACTTCCCGCGCCAGCCGTTCGCGGCGTAGCTCGCCACGCCGCCGCCGCCGACCCGTCCCGAAAGCCGCCAGTCCTCGAGGCCCTCGAGTGCACCGAGTTCGAGCTCGAAGTGCACCGCCTCCACGTTCCATTCGCGCGCCGCAAGGCTCGCCCCGGCCCGGCCCACGAACACTCCCGCGGGTCCTTTCGCCTCGAGCGGGTCGACTTTCCAGCGACCCTCGTGCCCCTCCAGACGCCCGGCGAGGCTTTCAATCCGCTGCCCCCACCAGGACCCTCCGTGCAAGGCGAAGGCAGCGTGACCCTCGAGGGGGCGCCCCTCGAAGTCGAGCACGAGCTCGCCCTGGGCGTCGAGCACGCCCCCGCGCCAGCCCGCGAGCCAGCGACTCACCCACGGCTCGAGGGGCACCTGGTCCAGTTCGAGGTCTTCGAGGTGGACGAGCTCCGTGGCGAACGCGCCTCTCGCGCCGAGGCGCGCGCGCCATCCCTGGCCCGAGATCTGGAGCGTGTCGGCGTGCCAGCCGGCGGGATCCAGCTGCCATGCCCCGTGCACCGACACCCCGCTCGCTCCGGCAAAGCTCAGCTCCTCGAATTGCGCCTGGCAGCGCAGCGCGGTTGGCTCGCGCCAAATGCGCTCGCAGGCGAGCTCGGCGCGGCCCGCGACAGGCTGGCGCGCCAGTTCAGGCAGGGCGATGCCCCACGCATCGGCCAGGGCGAGCCAGCTCGCCTGCGCGCTGGCGAGCGACTCGGAGCGCAACACCAGTCGCTCCAGCCGCATCCTCCCCGAGGCGGGCCAGGCCTGACCGGAGAGCTCCCCGCTCCACCCCCGGCTCTGCAAGCGGAGCGGCTCCAGACGCAGCCGGTCTCGGTTCCATGCCACGCGGCCGTCGAGCGCCAGCGGGACCGCGCCGCCGCCGGGATCGGCATCGGCGCGAACCTCGCCAAAGGCGTGCCACGTCGTCGGATCGAGATCCGACCCTTCGAGCCGCAACGACAGATCGAGGCGGCTCCCTACGGGAAGAGGCCGGCCCCAGGCCGCCCCCAGCGCCCCCAGGGACAAACCGCGGCCTGCGACGCTTCCCCGCACCCGCCACGCCTGCGATCCCACGCGCGCCGCGCGCACGGTACCCTCGAGCGTGCCGCCGGCGAAGCTCGCCCCGGACAGCCGCAACTCGAAGCCCTCGGGGCCCGCGTCGAACTCGCCGGCGAGATCGGAAGCATCGAAGCCCTCGTGTTCGACCCGCCTCGCCGCCAGCGTCCCGTTCAGGCGCCACGCGTCGGACCCCGCGCGCAGCGTCCACGCCGTCTCGACGGTCCCCCGCCACGCAGCCAGCGCAGCGGGCTTCCAGGCTGCAGCCTCGAGGGTGAGCCGGGCCTGTCCCTGGAACTCCCATCCTTTCCCTCCCGTGCCGGGCCAGGCCGCACGGCTCAGGTGGGCCTCGAGGCCCTCCCCGCGTACGTGCAGCGAATCGATGGCCAGTCCCGCGGGGCCGACCGAGAATCCTCCGCCGGCTTCGAAGGCTCCCCGCGCACCCCAGGGCAGGCCTGCAAACCCCGTGGCCTCGACGCGCCCGCGCAACGCGTCGTGGAGCGTGCTCCAGCGGCCCTCGACACTCAGGTCCTCCGCGTCGAACTCCAGGCGCCAGGTTCGATCCCCGTAGTGCACCGAAGCGTCGTGCACCTCGAGTCGCCCGATCCGCCAGCGCCGCCGGCCCGCAGGGGCTGCGCGCCGGGCAGCGCGCTCGAGATAGCCGCGTTCCACCCGCAGGTCTAGCCCCTCGATCCCAAGGCGCTCGAGGGCGGCCGCGCCGCGCCAGCCGCGCCACAGGCCGCTCCATCCCGCCACCGCTTCCGCGCGGGCGACCTGCAGGTGCAGGCCCTCTTCGTTGTGCAGCTGGAGCCCCTCGACCCGCAGGCGCGGGGGCCACAGAGCCCACTCCAGCCGCTCCACGGAGGAGCGGCCTCCCAGCGCCGCCTCGAGACGGCTCTCCAGGGAGCCGCGGATCCACCCCGATGCGCGGCCCGCGGCCCACATCCCGACGCCGCCGAGAACCAATGACGACGCGAGCGCCGCAACCGCCCACGCGCGCCACCGTCGGCGCTCGGGACGGGGGCCCTTCAGCTCGCGAGCACCAGACATTTGAGGTACCGCGTTTCGGGAAGATCGAGCCGCGCCGGGTGATCGCGAGCCTGTCCCCGCCGCTCGATGCAGCGCAGCTCGAGCCCGAGGTCCCGGGCCGCCTCGGCCACGAGTTCCGCGAACGCAGTCTCCGTTAGATTGTAGGAGCAGGAACAACTGACGAGCGTACCCCCGGGCGCGAGCAGGCGCAGCGCCTGGAGGTTGATCTCCTTGTAGCCCCGGCGGGCCGCCGCCAGATCCTCGCGGCGCTTGGCGAAGGCAGGCGGGTCGAGGATCACCAGGTCGAACTGTTCGCCGCGAGCCGCCCGGGCCCGCAGGTCGTGGAAGGCGTTGGCCTCCAGGAAGCGCACATGTTCGTAACCGTTCAGACGCGCGTTCGCCTCCGCGCGCTGGAGCGCCCGGTGCGAGGTGTCCACACCGATGACCTCTGTCGCGCCGGCCGCTGCGTGGAGGGCGAACCCCCCCTCGTAGCAGAAGACGTCGAGGACGCGACCGCGCGCGTAAGCCCTTACCGCGCATCGGTTCTCTCTCTGGTCGAGGAAGGCCCCGGTCTTTTGCCCTTCCCACGGATCCACGAGGTAGCGCACACCGTCCTCGCACACTTCCACGGCCCGCGGGGGATCGCCCCTCAACGGGTGCACCTCCCGCGGAAGCCCCTCCTGCAAACGCACGGCGCCGTCGTTGCGCGCGAGGGCGGACAGGAGCTCCAGGGGTCGCCACAGGAGATCCACCGCTTCCGCCATCCACGCCTGGGCCGCGGCGGTCAGCGCTTGGACGACCAGATGGCGGTCGTAGAGATCGACGACGAGCCCGGGTAACCCGTCCGCCTCGCCGAAGACGACTCGATACGCCGTCGTGTTCTGCACCACGCGCCGGCGGTAGGCCAGAGCGCGTTCCAGGCGCCGACGCCACCAGTCGGGGTCGGGCGCTTGGGCGCCCCAGCTGACGATGCGGATCGCGATTCGCGAATGCGCGGAGTAGAGCCCGTGGCCGAGGACCTCACCCCGGGCGGAGCCCACCGTCACCAGGACACCGGAGGGCAAGCCGGGGGGCAGGTCCTGGAGCTGGTCGCGGTAGATCCACGGGTGACGCCGCCGTCGCAGGGCCCGGCGCGCCGCCTCGCGAACCGTCACGCGGGGCGGCGATTCGCGCATGGCACCCCACGCGGTCGCCGCCCGAGATCCGCTCGCGCGCCGCTCGCACCCGACGCTGCGGCTGCCCCCTCCCCGGGCCATCGGCGTCGTCCGGTCGGGGCAGCCCGGCGACATCCGGGCTCAATCTTCCTGTTCCGGTTCGACCGGAAGGCCCTCCTCGAGGAAATCGTCCGCGTGCTCCTCCTCGTCCTCCTCGTCGCCGCCTTCGTCTTCTTCTTCCTCGAGCGCGTCCTCTTCCACGAGCTCCTCTTCCAGCGCCTCCTCCGCCTCGAGTTCCTCTTCCTCGTCGCCCCCGGAGACCTCCTTTTTGGGCGCTTCGCCTTCTTCTTCCTGCGCCTCGGGCGGGACGAGCAATCCCTTTTCCTCGAGCTCCTGGCACGAAACGCAGTAGCGGACCCACGGGACGACGTCGAGCCGCTTGGGATGGATCGGCTTCTCGCAGTTGAGGCACAGGCCGAATTCGGGGGTGTCGAGGCGCGCGAGAGCTTCCTCCACCAGCCGAAGCTGCTGGCGTTCCATCTCGGTCAGGGAAAGCAGGAAGTCCTTGGCGTAGGAGTGGCTCGCGTAGTCCATGTAGTCCTCGGTGCCGCTGTCGAGGTCGCTGCGGCTTTCGCCGCGCACCGTGTGGTAGGCCTCGAGGAGCTCGGTGCGCTTGTCGAGCAGGGTGCGCCGCAGGCGCTCCAGCTGCGGCGCCTTCAGCCCCGCCCGGTTGCGGGGCCGCTGCGAGCGCCCGCGTGCGGCGCTTGCCCCGCGGCTCGCGGTCCCCCGGCGGGAGGGTTGCTGCGGGGGTTTCGGTCGCTTGGGGGACAAAGCGTCTCCTCGTCCACCGGGAGGGAAAAGGGGCGCCACTATAGACGCGGCCCGCCCGTGGGTCAAGCGGTTTCCGAGCCCGCCCCGGCGAGGGCGGCGTGGGCCGCCGCAAGCCGCGCCACCGGGACCCGGAAAGGCGAGCACGAGACGTAGTCCAGGCCCGCCTCATGGCAAAAGGCCACCGACGTGGGATCCGCGCCGTGCTCCCCGCAAATGCCGATCTTGAGGTCGGGGCGGGCCCGCCGCCCTTCCTCCACCGCCATGCGAATCAACCGCCCCACGCCGGCCGTGTCCAGGACCTGGAAGGGATCCGCCGGGAGGATGCGCGCTTCGAGGTAGTGGGGCAGGAACTTCCCCACGTCGTCGCGGCTGTAGCCGTAGGTCATCTGCGTGAGGTCGTTCGTCCCGAAGGAGAAGAACTCGGCCTCCCTGGCCAGCTCGCCGGCCACGAGGCACGCGCGGGGGATCTCGATCATCGTGCCCACGGGGATCTCGAAGCGCACACGGGCCCGGCGCTGCACCGCCTCCACCACCTGCCGCAGGCGTTCCCGCAGGCGCCGCAACTCCTCCACCGTTCCCACGAGAGGGATCATGATCTCCGGACGCGCCCGCACGCCCTCCCGCTGGCAGGCGATCGCGGCCTCGACGATGGCGCGCACCTGCATCTCGTAGATCTCGGGGAATGTCAGGCCGAGGCGGCAGCCGCGGTGGCCCAGCATGGGATTGAGCTCGTGGAGCTGCTGCGCCCTCTCGCGGATGCGTCGCACCGGCACACCCATGGCGCGCGCGAGCTCGCGGAACTGTTCCGTCGTGGTGGGAAGGAACTCGTGCAGCGGCGGATCGAGAAGCCGCACGGTGACGGGCAGTCCGTGCATCGCGCGAAAGATGCCCACGAAATCCCGCCGCTGCATGGGCAGCAGCCGACGCAGCGCAGCCTGGCGTTGCGCCGCCGAGTCCGCGAGCGTGAGCTGCCGCACGGCGACGATACGTCCCTCCCCGAAGAACATGTGCTCGGTCCGGCACAGCCCGATGCCCTGCGCACCGAAGGCCCGCGCCAGGCGCGCGTCCTGAGGCGTGTCCGCGTTCGTCCGCACGCCGAGTTTGCGGTAGCCGTCGGCCCAGCGCATCAGCGTGGCGAACTGCCGGTAGAGCTTGGAGCGCTTGGGGGAAAGCGTGCCTTCCACGAGGACCTGCTGGATCTCCGAGGGCCGCGGCTCGAGCGCCCCGTCGATGACCTCGCCCGTCAGGCCGTGGATCGAGATCGGGTCCCCCTCCCGCAGCACCCGCGCTCCGACCTGCACCTCCCCGCGGCTCGCGCGGACGACCAGCGCCTCGGCCCCCACGACGCACGGCTTGCCCATCCCGCGGGCGACGACGGCCGCGTGGGAGGTCATCCCGCCGCGGCTCGTGACGATACCCGCCGCCGCGACCATTCCCGCCAAATCCTCGGGGCTCGTTTCCGAGCGCACGAGGATCACGCGCCGTCCCTGGCGGGCCAACGCCTCGGCGCGCTGTGCCGTCGTGGCGATGCTGCCCGAAGCCGCTCCCGGGCCGGCGGGCAGGCCCCGGGAGAGCACCCGACCGGCGCGCCGCGCCGCCTGGAGTTGCGCCTCGTCGAAGACCGGCGCGAGCAGTTGCACGAGCATCTCGGGTTCGATGCGCTGGACGACGCTCCTGCGGTCGATCTTCTTTTGGCGGTAGAGATCGAAGGCGATGCGCAGGGCCGCAAGCCCCGTGCGCTTGCCGGTGCGCGTCTGCAGCATGTAGAGCTGCCCGCGCTCGATGGTGAACTCCACGTCCTGCATGTCTCGGTAGTGGTCCTCCAGCCGCTTGCGGATCCGCTGCAAGGCACGGTAAGCCTGGGGCATGCGTTCCTCGAGCGAATCCCCGCGGCCGGCGCCCTGCGCTCGCGAGAGGGGCAGCGGCGTGCGGATGCCCGCCACCACGTCCTCGCCCTGCGCGTTGGGCAAGTACTCGCCGTAGAGCTCGTTCTCCCCTGTGGCCGGGTTGCGCGTGAAGGCCACGCCGCTGGCGCTGTCCTCGCCGAGATTGCCGAACACCATGACCTGCACGTTGACTGCCGTGCCCAGGTCGTCCGAGATGCCGTACTGCCGGCGGTAGAGCCGCGCGCGCGGGTTGTCCCAGCTGCGAAACACGGCGGCGATGGCCCCCCAGAGCTGATCGTGCGGCCGCTCGGGAAAGGGACGCCCCGTGTGGCGCCGGATGAGCGCCTTGAAGGTCTCGACCAACCCTTCGAGATCCTCCGCGCCCAGGTCGGTGTCGGCGCGCACGCGGCGGCGGCGTTTGAGCGCGGCGAGCTGCTCCTCGAAGGCCGCCTTGGGCACGCCCAAAACCACGTCCCCATACATCTGCAAGAACCTGCGGTAGGCATCGAAAGCGAAGCGGCGCTGGCCGCTCGCGCGCGCCAGTCCTTCCACGGTGCGATCGTTGAGCCCCAAGTTGAGGATGGTGTCCATCATGCCGGGCATGGAGAACTTGGCGCCCGAGCGCACCGACACGAGCAGCGGGTGCTCCGGATCGCCGAAGCGCCTGCCCTGGAGCCTCTCCAGAACGCGCAGGGCGCGCGCCACCTGGAAGCGCAGCGCCGCGGGCATCCGGCCCCCCGCGCGCATGAACAGCCGGCAGGCCTCGGTGGAGATCGTGAATCCCGGGGGTACGGGCAAACCGAGTCGGGTCATCTCGTGCAGGTTGGCGCCCTTGCCGCCCAGAAGATCGCGCATCGCCGCCGTGCCCTCGGCGCGACCCGCACCGAAGAGGTAAACCAGTTTTCTCGCCACTACCCACCCTCCTGTTCGTGCAAGGCCGCTCCGGCCAGTTCTCGCACGTCGAAGCAGCCCATCAGCACTTCCCGCAGCCGCTCCAGCAGCTCGGTGCGCGCCAGGGTCGCCTCCGGATGGCCCGGGTCCAGCACGAGGACCTCCGTGAAGAAGCGTTCCACCGGGTCGACGAAGCTGGCCAGGATTTCCACGAGTTCCCCGTAGTCTCTCGCGCGGATCGCTGCGGCGACCGAGGTCCTGGCTTGCGCGATGGCCGCCGCGAGCGCCAGGGCCGCGGGCTCGCGCTCGGCGAAAGGCTTGCCGGGGGCGCGGCTGGCACCCCGGACGAGATCGCGACCCTTGATCAGAATGTTGTCGACCCGTTTGGTGAGGTCCACGAGCTGCTCGAAGTCGCGGCGCCCGCGCACGGCGCGCACCGCCTCGAGGCGCGCGCCGAGGTCGGGCAGCGGCAGCGCGCTCCAGGCCTCGTCCTGAACTCCGCAGCGCAGCACCGCCCGGATCTCGTGGATCGTGAAACCCTTTTCTCGCAGGTGGTGCGCGTAGCGCTCGCGCAGGAAGGCCCGGGTGGCGTCGTCGGCGTCCGCCAGCCGCTCGAGATCGCGCAGGGCGAGAGGCCAGGCCCGTTCCTCCGCGATACGGAAGATGCCCTTCGCGGCCCGCCGGAGCCCGAAGGGGTCCCGGGAGCCCGTGGGCGCTTCCCCTGCGGCGAGCAGGGAGCGCACGGTGTCGAGCTTGTCCGCCACGGCGAGCACGCACCCGACCACGCTCTCCGGCAGCGCATCGTCGGCGCCGCGCGGTCGGAGGTGCTCATAGACCGCACGCGCCACCACCGGATCCTCCCCCTCCGCCTCGAGGAGCAGGCCGCCCACGACACCCTCGAGCTCGGGAAACTCGCCGACGAGACTGGTCACCAGGTCCGCTTTTGCCACCGCTGCCGCTCGCCGTGCGGCATCCTGCACGGCCTCGTCGAGCCCGAGCATCGCCGCCAGCGCCGGCGCGAGGCGCTCCAGGCGCTGCGTCTTGTCCGCGTAGGTCCCCGCGCGCGCGTGGAAGACCACCCCCCCGAGACCCGCGCGCCGCGAGGCGAGCGGGGCGCGCCGGTCCTCGGACCAGAAGAAGGCAGCATCCTCCAGCCGGCCCCCGACCACCCATTCGTTACCCCGGCGGATGTGGCCGGAGGCGTCGCGGTCCAGGTTGATGACGGCGATGAAGACGGGCAGCAGCGCCCCGCTCTCGCTCACGACCGAGAAGCATTTCTGATGGTGCCGCAGGGCGGTGATCAGGATCTCGCGCGGCAGCTCGAGAAACCGGGCGTCGAACCTGCCGGCGACGGCCCCCGGCCACTCGACGAGATCGGCCACTTCGGCGAGCAGCTCGGGATCGTCGAGCACGCGGCCGCCGTGCTCCGCCGCGGCACGCGCCAGGGAGGCGGCCAGCCGGGCCCGCCGCTGAGCCGGATCCACGACCACGAAGGCCCTCTCGAGTACGGTCTCGTAACGCGCGGGGTCGGCGATGGGCACGGGTTGCGGCGCCAGAAAGCGGTGGCCGTAGGAGCAACGCCCCGCCGCCACGTCGAACAGGACGAGCTTGTCCAGCACGCGCCCCCCGTGCAGTGCGACGACCCAATGGACCGGACGCACCCAGCGCCGCCGGCCCGCGCCCCAGCGCATCGTCTTGGGGAAGCCCATGGTCTCGATCTGGCCCGGCAGCTCCGCCGCGAGCCACGCCTCGAGCGTGCAACCCTTTTCGGTACGCTCGACACCCACGTAACGGCCGCGGGGCGTCTCGAAGATCTCGAGCGCCGCCACTTCCGCGCCGACTTGCCGGGCGAAGCCTCGAGCGGCCGCCGTGGGCTGCCCCTGGGCGTCGAAGGCCACGGCCAGCGCCGGGCCCAGCACGCGGCGCCGGCGCTCGGGCTGCTCGGCCGCCACGGCC
>JBBIHH010000039.1:0-24751 GCA_037447115.1 Acidobacteriota bacterium | reverse complement strand
GCGCGCCGCGAGGCCGCGTCGCGCGCGGCGTGGTAGAGGCGCAGGCCCAGCTCGGCGGCGGCTGCGGCCATCAGGAGCCCGCCCGCCACCGCGAGGGCCCCGAACCACCCGAGGCGGGCGCGGGACAAAGGCTGCGGCCTCGGAGATCCTTCCATGCTCCGTGGAGCGCGGCCGCGACTTCGGGACGGTGGGCCGGAACGCGGACGATACAGAAACGGGGTGGCGGGTGCCACCCCGTTTCTCCATCGGCGATTTTTTCGTGACGGTCAGCGCAGGGATCCCGAGCCCGCCGACGCGGTCGCGTCGGCCTCGGTACCGGCCTGCGCCTGTTGCTTGGCGGCCTCGACCGCCTTCTTGCAGCAGGGATTCAACTCGCCCCCCTCCGCCGCCTTGGCCGCCTTGGGGCAGCCGCCGGCCTGGGCGATCTCGGCTGCGGCTTGCACGGCTTTCCTGCAGCATTCGGGGAGATCGCCGTTCGCCGCGACAGCCGCCTTTTCTGCAGCCTTCGCGTGCGGGCAAGGGCTGCCTTCGGCCTTGGCCGCCTCGGCACCCTTGGCGCGGGCGCAACCGCCCTTGGCCGCCACCTCGGCCTTCGCGGCTTCCGCCTCGGCTTCCACGGTACCGTTCGCCAGCTCGGCAGCCTTCGCCTTGGCACACCCTTCGGGGGGCACGCTGCCGTTCGCGACCTCGGCCTTGGCGTGCTTGTCGCAGGCGAGACCCGCCGCCGGCGCCAGGGCCAGCGCCACGACGGCCAGAGCGATCAACCACCAACCCCGTTGTCTCATCTTTCGCCTCCTCATCGCGTGGGGTCCCCGCTCGCGTCCATCGCCCGCGGTGGCTCCCCGGTCGACGCAGCGGGAGTATACGCACCCTCTTCCGGCTCGGCAAACGCCGGATCCGGTGCTCGCCGGCGGAGCCGTTCCCCCGACCTGCCCTCCCGGCGACCTGCCATTTCGACCGTGCTAGCCCGAAGGTGTGGTCGGGTCGGTCCCCGCTCGATGGGCGTCCGCGCTGGCGTACGGGCGCGCCCCGGATTCCTGCGGCAGGACCATGACTTTCAAGGACTCCCCTGCCTCCGCGACGAGGTGGAACCCCTCGGCGATCCGGTCGAGGGGGAGGCGGTGAGTGACCATCGAGGCCACGTCCACGCGCCGACCTGCGATCAGATCCAGGGCGGCGCGCATCTCCGCGGGCGGACCCGCATAGGAGTGGGCGATCGTGACGCCATCTCGCCAGACGTCGAAGAGCTTCAGGGGATAGGTTTGCCCGGGCTCGGCAGGAGCGAAAAACAGGATCGCCCCGCCGCGGTCCACGCACTCGAAGGCCTGGGAGATGGCGGCCGGAGCGGCGGTGCAGACGAGGACGCGGTCGGCGAGCCTGCCTTCGTTCGCCTCCCGGATGCGGGCCGCGACGTCGCCGCGGGCGTCCACCGCGGCGTCGGCGCCGAAGCGGCGGGCCATCTCGAGCCGGTAGGGGTGCACGTCGGTGGCCACGACCCGCGCCGCCCCGAGCACGCGCGCGAGCTGCACATGGAGGATGCCCGACACCCCGCTGCCCAACACGGCCACCGTGTCGCCTGCGCCGATCCCCGCCAGGCGCTGGGCCCGCACGGCGCAAGCGAGAGGCTCCACGAAGGAAGCTTCCTCGAAGCTCACGTGGGAGGGCAGAAGAAACGTGCCGCGCTCCACGTGGGGCGCCGGCACGCGCACGAACTCCGCGAAACCTCCAGGATCGAAGTGCGTCGTCCGCAACGTGTCGCACACGCTATGGCGGCCCGTGAGGCAGTAGCGGCAGGCGTTGCAGGGCACGTGGTGGGTCGTCACCACGCGGTCGCCGGGTCGGAAGCGCTCCACGCCCGGTCCGACTTCCTCCACGGTCCCCGCCACTTCGTGGCCGAGCACGAGGGGCGCCCGCGGCTTGCGGTACCACTCGAGCACGTCGGAGCCGCAGATACCGCTGGCCTCGACCTTCAGCAGAAGCTCGCCGGGGCCGGGGCGCGGGCGCGGGCGCTCTTCGAGGCGCAGCTCACGGTTGCTGTAGTACACCGCCACGCGCACGGGTCTTTTCCTTTTCTTCCGCGTAGACGCCGTAGGCGTCCTCCACGCTCGCCCCTTCGTGCACCACGGCCCGCACCGCACGGATCATGCCTACGGGGCAGTCGGACTGGAAGATGTTGCGCCCCATGTCCACGCCGCGAGCGCCGGCGTCCACGGCGTTCTTCGCCAGCGCGATGGCGTCTTTCTCCGGGATCTTCTTGCCGCCGGCGATGACGAGCGGCACGGGCGTCTTGCACACCACGTCCTCGAAGCCCTCGCAGTAGTATGTCTTGACGAAGTGCGCCCCCAGCTCGGCCGCGATGCGGCAGCAAAGCCCCAGGTAGCGCGCATCGCGCGTCATCTCCCGCCCCACGGCAGTCACGGCGAGCACCGGGATCCCGTATCGCTCGCCCCAGTCGACGAGCTTCGCCAGGTTGAGCAACGTCTCGCGTTCGCCCGGGGCGCCGACGAAGATGGACAGCGTCACCGCTGCCGCGTTGAGGCGCACCGCGTCCTCGATGTCGGCCGTGAGGCCCTCGTGGGACAGCTCGCCGAGGATGCTCGTGCCGCCGGAGACGCGGAGCACGATCGGGAGGTTGGCCTCCGGTGGCACGCAGCGGCGCAGCACACCGCGCGTGAGCATCAAGGAATCGGCGTAGGGCAACAGCGGCTCGATCGTCTTGCGCGGTTGCTCGAGCCCCGTGGTCGGGCCCTGGAAGTAGCCGTGGTCCACGGCGAGCATCACGGTGCGGTGCGTGGGGGGTTTGAGAATGCGGTTCAAACGGTTGGCCAGTCCCCAGTCCATGGCATCCTCCCTCCGTGCGCTGCTCGGGGTCCGACCCAGCGAGAGCCGGCGTCCGAGTCGACCATTCTAGCCCGGAGGCGGTCACTTTCGCCCAGCTCGGTTTTGGGCTACAACTATGGGCGGCACGGCCGAGTGCATGGTGGGAGGGAGAGCATGCCGGTCTACGAATACAGCTGCACGCAGTGCAAGAAGACGTTCGAGCAGGTTCGCCCGATCTCGGAGGCGGCGCCGAAACGGGTGAAATGCCCGAAATGCGGCTCGACCAAGGTCGAACGCATCTGGAGCGCCGTCTACGTCGAAACCTCGAAGAAGAGCTGACCGCGCCGGGGGCACGCAGGCCCGCGCGCCAGCACGTTGCGGGACCGCAGGCGCCGGCGAACGGGAGATCGGCTCACCACGGATTGGACCACTGCGTCCCCAGGCCGGGGCCGTAGACCAGGGCGTTCCACAGCAGGCGCCGGCTCTCGCGGGGCCAGCCGCGAAAGGCGGGATGCTCGGCAAACAGGATCACCTGACCCCGGCCCAGCGCTTCGCGGGTGCAGTACGCTGTCCGCGCGATCCTTCCCGCCGCTTCGGGCCAGAGCAGACCGCCGAGGTGCAACCGCTCCAGGGGCTCGAACCGGGCCGCCACCTGCACCGGGGATTCGGCGATGAAGGTATCCGAGGCTCCGAACCACACCGCGATCCGCGGGGGGAGGCCCCACGACAGCCACGACTCCGGATCGAGTTCGACCGCCAGGATCGCCCCCTGGGGCATGAACCGCCGCAGGCGTGCGTCGGCTCGCTCCACGTCCTCGAGCTCCGCCTCCCGCTTTCCCGGGGGCAGGAGCAGTCGGAGCCAGTCTCTTAGCCCCACGAGTTCCGTGCTCACGGGGGTCCCTTGCGGGAAACCCTCGGCGAAGGGAAGGGCACCAGGTCCCAGGAGCGGGGCGATGTCGTAAGGGGAAGCCCGGCGCGCCGCCGCGGGTTCCAGGCTGCGGCCTTTCGTTTTTCCTTTGCTTCCGTCTTGCTGGCCTCCCCCTTGTGCCAGGGTATCGTCGGAGTCGGTCTCCGCCGGCGCCAGACCCGCAGCCCTGAAGGGCCCCGCCATCTCGGCTTCCTCGGCGGGGATACCCAGAACGGGGGGCGGATATCGGTCGAGGGCCTGCCGCCGCAGCCGCGCCGAGGTCAGCCCCGCGTCCTTGTCCGACAGGAACTCGGCGCCCGAGCCGATGCCGATCGCCGTGCCGCCCGCCTCGATCCAGCGCCGGAGGCGATCCAGGCCCTCCTGACCGATCGCCGCGCGGTAGGCGCGGGCGCCCTCCATCGCGGGCGGAAAGACGAGAACATTGAAGCGCGCGAGGTCGAGTACGGCGAACCTGCCGACTTCCAGAGCCGTGAAGCGCGCGCCGGCCTCGACATCGAGCAGGTGCCACAGGGCGCCGTAGTCCGAGGGCGAAACAGGCCAGCCGGCGAAAACCCCGATCCGGGGGCGGATCAAGGGCAAGAAGTGGCTGCCGCCGAGGTCGGGCCCTTCCTCGGCGCGCGCCGTGGGCGTGGGGCGAATCTCCACGCGCCAGCGCTGGGCCACCTCGCGCAGCGCCCGCGGCAAGCTGTCCGGGTTGCCCTCGCGCGGCACGAGCACCGATCCCCGCCCGTAGGCGCGGCCGGCCACGCGGAACGGCTTTTCGGCCACGCGCACGGCGATCTCTTTTTCGAGCATCTCCGCCAGGGCGAAGGCCGCGCGGTCGTTGCCGCCGTCGAAAAGGTAGCCGTACACGGGGGTGGACGGCTCGGGCTCGACGAGCGCGCCTGCGGGCTGCGGGACGGGATCGTCGCGCCAGGCGCCGCCGGGCTTGCGGCCGGTCCAGTAGGCCTCGACACCGCGCAACAGGGGTAGAGCCCAGGCGGTCGTGTCGTAGAGGCGGCTTCCCTTGCCGCGCTCCAGGTACTCCCGCTCCTCTCGCAGAAACGCGGCCTCCATCGGGACGTGAGGGTCGAGGAGCACGCGCGCCATGCGCGCGGCGGGCTGGTCGAGAGGCACCATCCACGTTCCCGCGGGAAGCTCCATGGTGCGCGTCTCCCCGGTGCGGGCATCGCGCAGGCTTTCCGCCCGTGTCGGCTCGGCGAGGCGGAGCACCTCCACGCCCAGGCGCCTGAGAAGGGCGGCCAGCTCGTCGGCCCATTCCGGGTTGTGGCCGGGAAGGAAAAGCCACGCGCGCACCGGACCCTCGGCGCCCGATCTCGCGGCCTCTCGCCGGCCCCGGACGAAGTCGCGCAGGATCTCTTCGCGATTCGCCGCCAGGGTTTCCAGGTTGGCCACGGAGCTGGCCACATGGTGTTCCACCGCCTGCGCGTAGGTGCGCAGCGTACCGCCGCGCTGTTTGACCAGCGTCCCCTCGGTGGACGACATCTCGTAGAGGATGCCGATGGCCCCGTGGTACGACGCCCAGGACGAGCCGTAACCGGGGAAGAACTCCTCGTTCCACTCGCGGGTGTAGTAGCCGTAGCCGCGCTCGTCCAGGACCCGCGCCTGGTCCGCCGAGAAGCGGTCCCACCACCGCCGGGAGTCTGGCGGCAGGTGCGGGTTGAAGGGGTGACGGGGCGGGGGAAAGAGGTACGTGTCGTGCGGGCCCATCTCGTGGCTGTCCACCATCAGTTGCGGCAACCAGGAGGCGATGACCTCCGAGCGCCGGCTCTCGGGCTGCACGAGCGTGAACCAGTCGCGGTTGAGATCGAACAGATAGTGGTTGCCGCGGCCCCAGGGCCAGACGGTGGTATGGGAGAGATCGTCCGTGTCCGGGTTGGGGCGCACGTGGGCGAAGGCCGCGGTTAGCGCGAGGAAGCGCTCGCGCCCGTCGGGATTCTCGCAAGGATCCACGAGGACCAGCAGCTCGCGGCGCAGCCCTCGCGCCCGTTCGTCCTCGCCGGCGGCGAGCCAGTAGAGGAGCGCCGCCGCGGCATCGACGCTGGAGAGCTCGTCGCCGTGGATGCCGTAGGCCATCCAGGCCACGGCCTTGGCCGAGGCTAGCGCTTGGCGGTCCTGCTCGGGCGTGCGCCGGAGCGCATCCACGCGCTCCAGATGAGCCTTCCGAAAGGCCTCCAGGTCCGCGACGGTTTCCGGCTCGCCCACCGCGACGTAGACGAGCGGGCGCCCTTCGTGGCTCGTGGCGTACTGCACGACGCGCACCCTGTCGGAAGCCTCGTCGAGCGCCTCGAGATAGCGCAGCAGCTCCGCGTGCCGGAGCGGCCGGCTTCCGGGAACGACCCCCGTGACCTGCGTGGGGGTCGGCATGCGGGGATCGAAGCTCGCCCAGGGGAAAAGCCGCTCCGGCGCGAGCCCCTCCACGCTCCCCAGCGCCGCCCTGGCGTCCGCGGCGAGCGCGGCGGCCAGCACCCCAGCCAACGCCACCCTGCCCCCAAAGCCCATCGCGGTGCCCTCCACGGATTCGGGCCGAAAGCGGGCCATGCTACCACCGGCGAGCGGCCCTACCGCAGCCCGGCAGGACCGAGCGAAAACAGGGCCGCCTTGGAAGGGAAAGGAGGTAAACTAGGGGAGCAAAGACAGTCCTGGCCTTCGGTGCTGCGATGATCACTTTCGCCCCCGCCTTCGACACGGACGACATCGCCTCGACCACGGGTGGGACGATCGCGTCGTGCAGCTTTCGGCCGGCCACAATCAGATCGTCGTCGAGAACCACACGACGCAGCCCGGTGAACTCCGTCTGTTCGTGAGCACGGAGGATCTCGTCCCGTAAGGTTCCGCCATGCCTCGGCTGCGCCTTCGCCCGCTCGCCTGTCTTCTGCTGGGCCCGGCCCTGGATGCGGCGGCGCAGGGGACCGCGACCCCGGAGTCTTCCGAGCCACAGCAGCCCCTCGAAACGGGCATCGTCGAGCGCGCGGAGCGGCGGTTGTCCAGATCGACGTCACCTTGCGCGGCCCGCGGGAGCCGATCTCCGGTCTCGGTGCCGGGGACTTCACGGTCGATGTCGGCCGCCAAGTCTACCGGCCGGCTTACGTGGACAACTTCTGCTCGCCGACGCTGACCACGGCCGAAGCCGGTGCTTCGCCCTCCGTTGCGCCCCCGGTGACCTACCTGCTTTACTTCGATCAGCCGCTTTTGACGCCGGCGGGCCGGGCGCGCAGCGTTGACGTCGCGGAAGCACTCGTCGAAGCCCTGGCGAAATCGGACGACCGCGTTGCCATTGCGGCGAGTGACCGGGAATTCCGTCTTTACACAGCCCCTACGTCGGATCCAGGAGCTGGTTCGCAGCGCGCTTGCAGAGCTCGAGCGAGGCCCGGGTAACCTGGAGGCGGATCGAGATCGCACCGCAGAAGAGGTCGAGACGATCCGGCGGATCGCTCGCGACGGCATGCGGGAGTTCGCAGAGTCGGGGTCCAAACTAGACGGGCTATTGACAGCAAATCGGGCGTGGGGCGCCGTGGGAGCGACAGAGGCTATCGTAGGAGCGAGCTCAAGCTCGAGAGGAGCGTGCCGAGCGCTTCACGAGAGCGTCGCGAGTAGAGTGTGGGACTCACTCGCGGTTCTTCAGCAAAGGGAGGCGGCGAGCGTTGCGAAAGCGCTCGAGCGTCTCGGTGCAGCATTTGCGCTCTTCGGACCGTGGCCACCGCCGAAGGTTTTCATCTCCTTCGCCGATAGCCCGAGGATCAAGGCCGGGGATCACTACCTGCGGGCACTGCTGGAACACCGGGAACTGGAGCTATTCCTCCGCGCCAGCTCGCGGTTCCGCTCCGCTTCCTCGGCGGGTCTCGGCCTTCCGAGCGGGGCTTTCGGCCTGCAGGAATTGTTCGATCAGGTCCTCGCTTAGGCGGCCGCCGAGGGGGCCCGCGTCTACTCCATCGAAGCCCAGGGCCTCGTCCCTTCCGCCCCGCACGTCCGCGACACCCGGCACAGCCTCGTGGGCCTCGCCCTGGAGACCGGCGGGCGCGCCTTCCTCAACGGCGTCGAAGCGGAGAGAATCGCTTGAGCAATCCGCGAAGACCTCTCCTGCTTCTACCTGCTGAGCCTCGATGGGACGCAGTTTCCCCGGGACCGCTCCCTGCCGGTCCGCGTGGAGCTCGACCGCGACACCCGACAGCAGAAGATCGAAATCCAGGCTCGCACGCGCCTGATGGTGCGCAGTGCCGAGCGGGAGCTTGTGGCGCAGTTGACCGCCGCCGCTTGGGGCTCGCCCGACCCGCAGCAGGCCGTAGCGCTTCAGGCGGCGCTGGTGCCGCTCGGGCGCGAGCGCGACCGCCTGCGGGCGCTGCTGCAGGTGCTGCTGCCCCCGCGGGTGCACCCGCAGTCGGTCTGGGAAGCGGGGGGCGACGGTCGTCTCGGCAGGCAAGGTGATCGAGGAGCACGCCCGCAAGATCGAGCTTGCCGCCTCCAACACGCCCCTGGTCTACGAGCCGCTGTTGGACCTCGAGCCCGGGCCCTACCGGGTGCTGGCGCTGGCGCGGGAAGCCCAGACGGGCCAGCTCGGAACGCAGACGCTCCAGGGGCAGCTACGGCTGGCCGAGGGCCGGGAAGTGGCCGTGGCGGCCACGGCCCTGATGCAACCCGTCAAGGGGCTGTTCGTGCGCCGGGACGCCCAGCGCACGCAGGGCCTCGCGGCGGTGGGGGGCGAAGTGGATCCGCGACGACCGCTGCTGCTCGTCAGCCTCCTGTGCCGGGGGGAGAAGTTCACGGGGGCGCTGACCGCCGAGCGCCGCCTCGTGGGCTCCAACGCCGCCCCGTTCCCGCCGATCCAGGTGACCTTCGAGAAAAACGAGCGCTGCGTGCAGTTGCGCGATCTCGTCCGGAGGGAACCCTCAGCCCCGGGTGGTTTCTCTACGAGCTGGCCCTCAAGCCCGCCGAAACTTCCGAAAAGCGCCCCGCCAAGGCGGCCCAAGGCGAGCCATCCCGCGAAGCCGCGCTCCACCGCGTCCGCTTCCACGTGCCGGAATGACCCGCAAGTCGTCCCGCTTTTCCTGGCAGCGCTCCGGGCGGGAAGCTCGATCTGCGTCGCGGCTCGAAGCTTCGGTCAGCGGGCCGAGGGGGTCGCGGCCCTGGGTGCCTGGAAGCCGGTGCGTTCCATGCGACCCCAGGCGCGCCGCCGCAGCAACACGTCCCAGAACGCCTTGACCTTGAACACCGAGAGAAGCTGGCGGTAGCCGAAGTTCTCCAGGATCCCGAAGAGGATCAGCTTCGTCAGATCCATCCACCCCGGATACCGGCGGAAGGAAATCTCCTCGAGCAGGATCGCCGCGACGGAAAGAAAGATCCCGTAGAGGATGGCCACCGCCACGAACAGCAAAAAGAACTGCAAGTCCAGCAAACCCAGCAGGTACGCCAGCACCACGACCCCGTAGCCCGCGACCTCCACGAAGGGGCCCAAGCTTTCGAAGAAGAAGAAATACGGAAACGCGAATAGTCCGACCGTGCCGTAGCGCGGGTTGAACAGCATCCGCCGGTTCGCCCACAGGGTCTGGACGAGGCCGCGGTGCCAGCGGTTGCGCTGGCGCATCAGGACCCGCAGGCTGTCCGGCACCTCGGTCCAGCACACGGGGTCGGGCACGAAGACGATGCGGTAGCGCCGCCGCTGCTCGGCCATGTGGCGGTGCAGCCGTACGACGAGGTCCAGATCCTCCGTATCGGTACCGTCGCTGTAGCCGCCGACCTCGACGACCTCGCGCTTGCGGTAGACCCCGAAGGCGCCCGAGATGATGAGCAGGGACCGCAGGACGCTCCAGCCCACGCGTCCCGTGAGGAACGCCCGCAGGTACTCCACCACCTGGAAGATCGCCAGGGGAGAATCGGGCAGTTCGATCCGCACGACGCGTCCGTCTTTCACTTCGCAGCCGTTGACGATGCGCACGATGCCCCCAGCCGCCACGGTCTCGGTGGGATGCTCCATGAACGGCTTGACGACCCGCAGCAAGGCATTGTCCTCGATCACCGAATCGGCGTCGATCGAGCAGAACAGGGGGTAGCGGCTGATGTTGATCCCTGCGTTCAGGGCGTCGGACTTTCCCCCCTTTTCCTTGTCCACCACGGTCAGGTTCGGGTGCTCGAGGGAGGCGTAGATGCCGCGCACGGGCCGGGTCGGGATCGAGCGGCGGTAAACCCGGTCCACGCGGCGCAACCCGAAGGCCTCGACGAGGCGCGCGAGCGTGCCGTCTTGGGAGCCGTCGTTGACGACGACGACCTCGAACTCGCTGTAGTTCACCATCATCAGCGAGCGCACGGTCTCGACGATCGTCTTCTCCTCGTTGTGCGCCGCTACGAGGATCGAGATGGGCCACGTCATCTCCGACTGCATGATCTGCCGGTAGTCCGAGAAGAACGTGCGCCGTACGAAGCGCCACACCTCGCGCAGGGAAACGAAGAACAGCACGAGGTAGATCGTGTTCAGCGCCAGAAAGTAGAAGAGGACGAAGACGTTGAAGCCGACGATCCCCTTCGCGAGCCAAACGGTCCACCTCACGGCGCGGCCTCCGGCGCCCCCTCGGTGTTCGCCGCGGCGGCCAGAAGCTCCCGCAGCGCCGCGCAGACCGACGCGTCGGGGTGGCGCTCGGCCAGCTCGGCCAAGCGCGCGGTGCGGCCGACCCGCACGACCGCCTCCATCAGTTCCTGCGCGCGACCCCGGCGCTCCGGGTCGGGGTCGCTCAGACGGGCCGCCTCCTGGTCGAGCACGCCCCTCTCCTCGAGCATCCGCACCGCCTGATCGCGAGCGAAGCGGTCCTCGTCGCGCAGCATGCGCTTGAGGGCCGCGATTCCTTCCTCGCCCATTTCGCCGAGCGCCTCGGCGGCGTTCGCCCGCACCCACCACTCCGCGTCGCGCAGCGTGGCGCATAGCTCCGGGATCGCCTGCCGGAAGCGGATGCGGCCGAGCGCCTTGGCCGCCATGGCGCGCACGGCCCACTCCGAGTCCCGCAACGCTTCCACCAGTGCCGGTCCCGCCGCCACGTCCCCGATGAGCCCCAGGGCGTGGCACGCGCGCGCGCGCACGTCCGGCTCGAAGCTGCGTAGGCGCAGCCGCAGCCACTCCGCCGCCTGCAGCGAACGCACGCGGCCCAGGATGTCGATCGCCGCCACCTTGGCGTGAAGCTCGAGCTCCGGGAAAGCCCGGATCAGTTCGTGCGCCACGTCGGCGCCCATCTCCGCCAGAATGTCGGCGATACGGATCGTGGACCAGCGGTTCGGCTCCTCGAGCGCCGCGATGAGCGGGCGGATCGCCGCCACGCCCCCCAGCGCACCGAGCGCCTTCGCCGCGCGCAGACGCACCTCCGACACCTCGTCCTCCAGCGCGCGCGCGAGCTCCGGCACGGCGCGCCTCGCCCCGGAAAGGCCGAGCCTTTCCGCCGCCTCCGTCCGACGCCACCAGCGCCGGCTGCGCAGCGCCCCCAGGTATTCGGCCACGAACCCCAGCTCCTCGAGCGCACGGCACAGACGCTCGCGCTCGATCCCCTTCACCCGCTGCGCGTGGTCGAGCAGGACCTCCTCCACCACCGGCCGATCGCGCCGACTCACCGGACCACCCAGGGCGAGCAAGATGGACGCATGCTCGCCGTGCGCGTACTCCAGGATGCGCGGTTCGAGCTCCCGGCGCCGGGCGCGACGCCACGCTTCGCGCATCTCGCGCGAGGCTTTGCCCGCCACGATCACGACGGTGAGGACAAGAAACGTCCCGGCCACGGCCAGGATGGCGAACACCAGGCCGCGGTACATCAGCGCCCGCCTCCCGGCACCCCCGATCGTTGCAGTTGCTTGCGGATCCGTACGACGAGCTCGCGCGCGTTGAACGGCTTGACGATGTAGTCGTCCGCTCCCATTTCCAGTCCGCGGACGATGTCTTCCTCGCGGTCGCGCATGGACAGGACGACGATGGGCACCCGGGCGAGGGCTGGCTCCTGGCGCAACGCGCGGAGGAGATCGAATCCGTCCCGGTACGGCATGACCACATCGGTGAGGATCAGGTCCGGGCGCCGCGCGGTCGCGAGTTCGTAGGCGTGCTCGCCGTCCTCGGCGAGGAGGACGTCGTAGCCCTTGCCCTCGAGAAGGGAGGCGAGAAAACGTGTCGTCACCGGGTCGTCCTCGGCGATCAGGATGCGCGCCCCGTTTTTCACCGCCCGCTCCCCTGCCAGCGCAGGCCCAACCCGAACTCGCGGCTCTCGAACCCGGCCGCGCTCTGGAGCGCGAAATCGGTGCGGCCAGCCCTGAACTCCAGGACCGCTCCGCCCCCGAGGGGGACGCCCAGCGCGGCGCGCCCCCCCAGGACCCGGTCCCGGTCCACCTCGACCCCCGACAGCGTGAAGGATTGAAGGCCGACTTCCAGCACCAGTTCCCAGTAGCCCCGCCCCTGCCGGAACGCGCCGTGCGCGCGGGCCTGGAGCAACTGCGCCAGGAAGTCCTGCGGGTCGAAGTAGCCATTCGCCAGGTCCCGGTCGAAGTCGAGCGCCCGCGCCAGATAGCCCACTTCCACGTGCGCCGTGCCCGGCCGCCAGGCGTGCCAGGCTCCGGCGTGCGCCGCACGCCTTCGGTTGTCGTCGGAGAAGTCGGCCACACCCGCGGCGATCTCGATCCGCCAGCGCGGGGCGGGCCGGCCGGCGAGCACAGCCTCGAAGCTGTCGACGACGATGCCGGCGTCGAGGATCTGCGTCGAGTAGCGCAACGTGTCGCGCTGGGCCGCGAGGCGGGTGTGCCAGCCCTCGACACGCCCGAGGCGGTAGGTCAGGCCCCCCACGAGTCCTCGGTCCTCCTCGCCCGTCGTCTTCTCGCGGCGGTCCACACCGAGGCGGGCCTCGAGGTAGTGCCGCGTCCCGGCGTGCGCGCCCAGGATGCCGTAGAGACCGTCCACTTTCGCGTCTCTCCTGAGGGCGTCCTCCATGTCCCAGCGTGACGCCCCGGCGCGCCACTCCGCGCGGCCCCGCCCCACGCCCCACTCGAACCGCGGGAGCGAGATCTCGTTCCCCTCGCTGTCGTCGAGCCTGTCGAAGCTCGCCCGATACCAGAACGCGCGCGCGCGCGCGATCGCCTGCTCCAGCTCCTGCACGTCCCTGTCGCCCGGAAAGCGGGCCGCCAGACCTCGCGTGCGGCGCGCCGCCGAGGCGCGGTCGCCACCCCAGAGGTCGAGATAGGCCAGGCCGACCTCGGCCTCCTTCATGCCGGGCCTCGCTTCTAGCGCCCGCTCGTAGTAGTCCCGCGCCGGCTCGAGCGCCCCGGACCACGCGAACGTCTGCGCCACCCCCAGCAGCGCCTCCGCATCGCGCGGGTTCGCCTTCACGAGCTCGGCATACTGGCGGCGCGCTTCTTCCTGGCGGCCGCTCCAGGAAAGGGTGCGTGCCAGCCCCAGGCGCGCCTCGCGATCGGATGGCTCGCGGAGCAGGAGCGCCTCGAAAGCGGCGCGAGCCTCGTCGAACCGCCGAGCCCACGCCAGGACCTTGGCCCGCTCGAGCGACGCCTCCGCGTGGCCGGGTTGCAGCTCCAGCGCCCGCGCGTATCGCTCCAGGGCTTCGCCGAAGCGCTGCTGCCAGGACAGAAGCTTCGCGCTCCGCACCAGGGCGTGAAGGTTGGTGGGGTCTTCTTGGAGCACCTGCTCGTAGAGGGCGAGCGCCCGGAGATGGTCTCCCTGCGCGAAGGCCCGGTCCGCCTCCTCCAAGCTGCCCGCCTGCGCGAGGCAAGCGGCCACGGCCACGGACACCGCGAAGGCCCACCGGAGTACCTGCCGCTGAAACCGTCGGCGCCGCGCTAGCGCGATACGCACGAGATACATATTCGTATTCCGAATTCCATCTCTGAATATACGGTCTTCTGACCAATGAAACAGTGGCAATTCACGTATACAATCTGCTCCTTGCGCTCCGGAAGTCGAGACCTCTCCTGACTTCGCGGAAAGTGCCGACGGCACTACCCGGGAGAGCCGACTTGCTCGGCTTCCGCCGGGCTTCCATACTTAACTTAAGAGCTTCCACTGCCAGGGTCCCCTGCCTCCCGAGACAGCCCTACGATGCCCGAGACGAGTTCGCTTGGCGACTGGGTCGCCCTGCATCTGCTCGCTGACGCCGTGGGGGGGATCCTTGTGCAGCGTGCCCTGGAACGGTACGGCGATCCGTCCCTCGTTGCCCACCACCTCTCGCCGGCCGGATGGCGCGGCCTCCTCGGATGCCGCGAGGAGCACGTGGAGCGCGTGCTCCGCTCGCGTGTCGAGCTGCGGCGGTGCGCGGAGCGGGAAATCGAGCGGTGCCGCCAACTCGGCATCGAGATCGTTCCCCTGGGCCACCCCTCCTACCCGGCTCTGCTCTTCGAACTTCCCGACCCGCCACCCGTGCTCTTCGTGCGAGGCTCGCTCCTGGAGCCGAGCGTGCGCATCGCCGTCGTGGGGGCGAGGCGCGCGAGCGCCTACGGCAGGCGCGTGAGCCGCGCCCTCGCCAGCGGTCTCGCGCAGCGGGGCGTGGAGATCGCCTCGGGCGGCGCCCGCGGTATCGACGCTGCCGCGCACGAGGGCGCGCTGGAGGCTCACGGCCGCACGATCGCCGTCGTCGGCTCCGGCCTGGACGACCCCTACCCGCGCGAGAATCGCGACCTCTTCGAACGGATCGCCGCCCAGGGCGCGGTCGTGAGCGAGTTCCTCCTGGGCACGCCGCCCCGTCCGGCCAACTTCCCCCGGCGCAACCGGTTGATCAGCGGCCTCAGCGTGGCGGTGGTGCTTGTGGAGGCGGCCGCACGCTCAGGGTCTCTGATTACGGCCCGTCACGCCCTCGACCAGGGGCGCGAGGTGATGGCCGTGCCCGGACCGGTGACGAACCATCTCTCCGAAGGCGGGCACCGGCTGATCCAGCAAGGAGCCAAGCTGGTGCACGGGGTGGACGACGTGCTGGAGGAGCTTTCCCCGCTCTACCGCGCCGCCCTGCGCCCGGCGCCTCCCCCAGCGCAAGCGGAGGGGGTCCCGAAAGGTGCGCAGCCGCTGAGCGAGGACGCTCGGGCCGTGCTGCGGGCGTTGAGCGACGAGCCGGAGGGCCTCCATGTGGACGAGCTGGCCGCGGCCCTCCCCCTCGGTATGACGCGGCTGCAGGCGGCGCTGATGGAGCTGGAGATCGCGGGAGCCGCGGAGCGGCTGGGCGGAGGGTTCGTGGCTGCCGCAGGCAAAAGCCCGGGTCTTGAAGTGTAAGTCATTGAAAGAAATAAACTTGATCCAGAGAGCCAGGAGGTGCCCCGGCGCCGATGCCCGCCGCCTTGGTTGATCGCCCATGGGGCGGGTACTATGTTTCCCGCCCCCGCGAGCCGGGCAGCAGGCCCGGCTCGCTCAATGGATTGCCGCTCTCCCCTGGCAGTGCTGCCCCCGAAGGCCGCGCCCACGGGTGGGCGGGCGGGGTCGCTTCGGCTCGACGAGGAGGCAAAGGGAAACGGACCGATGCCCAAGGCGCTCGTGATCGTGGAATCGCCCGCGAAGGCCAAGACGATCCACAAGTTCCTGGGTCGCGACTACATGGTCAAGGCCTCGATGGGGCACGTGCGCGATCTGCCCAAGCGTTCCCTGGGCGTGGACGAGAGGGACTTCACGCCGACCTACACGATCCTCCCCGAAAAGCGCAAGACCGTCAGCGAACTCAAGCAGGCTGCCAAGAACGCCGCGGCGATCTATCTCGCCCCCGACCCGGACCGGGAAGGCGAGGCCATCTGCTGGCACCTGCGCGAGATCCTGCAAGCGGAGACCAAGGCCCCCTTCCACCGCGTGGCGTTCAACGAGATCACCAAGAGGGCGGTCCGCCAGGCCTTCGAGGAGCCGCGCGACATCGAGCAGCACAAGGTGGACGCGCAGCAGGCGCGCCGCATTCTCGACCGCCTGGTGGGCTACAAGCTGAGCCCGTTGCTGTGGGACAAGGTTCGGCGCGGTCTGTCCGCGGGACGCGTGCAGAGCGTCGCCCTGCGGATCATCTGCGAGCGCGAGCGCGAGATTCAGAATTTCGTCCCCCAGGAGTACTGGTCGCTGCGGGCCCGTCTCGCCGCGGAGCAACCGCCCGAGTTCACGGCCAAGCTCGTCGCCTGGAACGGCGCGAAGGCGGAGCTGGCGAGCCGCGAGGACACCGAGCGGGCGCTGGCGGAACTCGGCTGGCGCGTGCGGGAGGTGCGCGCGGCCGAGGGCGGGACCCAGGACGGCATCGTCCTCGTGGTGGAGCCTGCGGGCGAGGGAGCCGTGCCGTTCCGCGTCGTCTCCGTGGAGACCAAGAGGAAGCGGAAGAACCCTCCGGCACCCTTCACGACATCCAAGCTCCAACAAGACGCGGCACGCCAGCTCGGCTTCACGGTCCAGCGCACGATGCGCACCGCCCAGCGCCTCTACGAGGGCGTGGAGCTCGGGGAACTCGGCTCCGTGGGCCTCATCACCTACATGCGCACCGACTCCACGCGTGTGTCGGAGGAGGCCATCCGGGCCGTGCGGGATTTCATCGCCCGCACCTACGGCAAGGAGGCGCTCCCGCCGAAGCCGCGGAGCTTCCGCTCCGGCAAGCAGGCCCAGGAGGCCCACGAAGCCATCCGGCCGACCTCGCTCGATCTGCCGCCCGAGAGCGTCGAGCCGTACCTCGACCGCGACGAGCTCAAGCTCTACACGCTGATCTGGAACCGCTTCGTAGCGTCGCAGATGGAGGCGGCGGTCTTCGACACCACGGGCGTGGACATTCAGGCCGGACCGCTCACCTTCCGGGCCACCGGCTCGATCCTGCGCGCACCGGGCTGGATCGCGGTCTACCACGAGGCCCGCGACGAAGACCTCCCGCGCGACAACGGCGCCGAGGACGACGCCGAGGACCGGCGCCTGCCGCCGCTGCGGGAAAACCAAGAGCTGGAGCTGCGGGAGCTGCTACCCGCGCAGCATTTCACCCAGCCCCCACCGCGCTTCAACGAGGCCTCGCTCGTGAAGGAGCTCGAGGAAAACGGCATCGGCCGACCGTCGACCTACGCCACCATCCTGGCGACGATCCAGGACCGCAACTACGTGCTCAAGGAGAAGGGGCGCTTCCGGCCGACGGAGCTCGGTTTCCTGGTGACCGAACTGATGGTCAAGTCCTTCGGCGACATCATGGACGTGGGCTACACGGCGCGGATGGAGGAAAAGCTCGACCGCATCGAAGAGGGCAAACTTCCCTGGCGGGAGGCGCTGCGCGACTTCCAGAAAAAGTTCGAGGCGGACCTGGCGCGGGCGCGGGTCGAGATGCCCGACGTGAAGCGGGAGGCCATCCCGACCGATCAGGTGTGCGACAAGTGCGGCAAGCCTATGGTGCTCAAGTGGGGCCGCTTCGGGCGCTTCCTGGCTTGCTCGGGCTATCCCGACTGCAAGAACACGAGGGAGGTCAACGGCGTGGCCCAGGAAGCCGGGGTCGCCGCGGCCGCCGCGGCGGCCGGCCCGAACGCCACGGTCTCGGTCGCCCGCGATCCGATCGAGAGCGAGGCGGAGCCTTGCGAGAAGTGCGGCAGGCCCATGGTGCTCAAGCGCGGCCGCTACGGTCCCTTCCTCGCCTGCTCGGGCTATCCCGACTGCAAGAACACGCGCAAAGTCCACGTGGCCAAGGACGGAACGGCTCAGGTGCGTACCGACCAGCTGCTCGAGGAAGCCTGCCCCAAGTGCGGCTCGCCGCTCGCCCGCAAGCACGGGCGCTACGGCGAGTTCGTCGCTTGCTCGAACTACCCGAGCTGCCGGTTCATCAAGATGACGGAGACCGGCGTGCGCTGCCCGGACTGCGGCGGCCGTCTCGTGGAACGGCGCAGCCGGCGCGGCCGGCTGTTCTTCGGGTGCGACCGTTATCCGAAGTGCAAGTTCGTGCTGTGGAGTCGCCCCGTCCCGCGGGCCTGCCCGCAGTGCGGGCGGCCCTACCTGCTGGAGAAAACGAGCAAGCGGCTGGGGCGGCGTCTCGTATGCGACAACGAATCGTGCGACTACGCCGCGCCCTACGAGCCGGAAGCCGAGGCCGCGGCGGTTGCCGCCGAAGCCTCCTCGTCCTCCTGAGGCCCGCCAGGCCCCCGCACCGCACCCCGCCCCTGGCCGCTCAGGTGCGCCACGGAGGTGGGTTCGCCGGCCGGATCCCGTGGGCGTCGAGCCAAGCCTCGATCGCCTCGCGCACGCGATCGCTGCGGTAGATGAACCATCGATCGCGCGCCTCGTCGTCCCCGCGCAGGACGTCGCGAAAGGCCCCTGCATTCTCCCGCTGGAGAGCCTCTCGCAGGCGCGCGGCGGTTTCCGCCTGCAGCCCGTCCGTGTCGCGGAGGAACTCCTCCATCCACACGAGCTCCTCCGCCAGGCCCGGCGGCTCGATGGCCACACGCGTCGTGTCGGAGCGCAGCGCCGCGACATCCTCGACTTCTTCCTCCTCGTCGTAAGCCTCCCCTTCCCCCTCGCCCTCGAGCACCACCTGGCCGGTCACGAGATCCAGGTAGTAGTCGAGCTCTTCGTCCCGGTTGTTGAACGCCGCCTCCAGCTCGGCCCAGTCGATCTTGATCGGCTTACCCTTCATCGGGTCTTCTCCCTCCCCTTGGACATGCCAGACGCGGCCGCCGCGATCGCGGCCCCGCCTGCCGTCCCGGAACCCGCCTGCGAGCGCCCTGGGGGCCGCCCGCCCCTGCGGGTCCGCGCGCGCCCGGGAGGCAGGGCCTCGCGGTCTGGCGGCAGCGCTCACCAACCATACGCTTGGGTGCCGCGTGGAGGACGCAGCAGCGGGAAGATCGGGTGCATGATTCCGAACCGTGCGCGCAACCCGGATCAATCTACCCCGACTCGGGCGGGGCGGGCAAGCCCTGGGGCGGGAACCGCCGGTGCGGGGCGGGGGCGGACGCCGCGCCGCACCGAAGTCACACGATTCTGCGGGGCACATCCGGGTGGATGCGCGCCACGATCTCGTGCGCGATCGTCCCGCACCAACTCGCCAGCTGCTCTACCGTGACGCGCTCGGCCCCCTGCTCTCCCAGCAGCACCACCTCGTCCTCGAGGCTGGCAGAGGGGATGTCCGTCACATCCACCATGCACATGTTCATGCAAATCCGCCCGCGCACCGGAGCCCGCCGGCCTCGCACGAGCACATGGGCGACGCCGGATAGCCCCCGGTCGTAGCCCTCGTGATAGCCCACCGGAACCACCGCGATGCGGCTGGGGCGCGTCGTGCGATAGGTGCAGCCGTAGCCGATGAACGCTCCCTCGGGTACATCCTTGACCTGCGCGATGCGCGCCTTCCAGGCCAGCACGGGGCGCAGCTCGGGCGCATCGGCGCGATCCTGGCACGAGACATAAGTCTCCCGCGAGGGCCACAGCCCGTAGAGGGCGATCCCGATCCGGACGAGATGGCGGCGGGTACGGGGAAACAGCAACGCCGCCGCGGAGCATGCGCTGTGGCGCAGGGGCACCGGCCCCCAACGGGCCTCGATCATCTCCGCCAGCCGCTCGAAGGTGTCCATCTGCTGCAGCGCGTAGCTGTGGTCCGTGGTGTCCTCGATGTTGGCGAAGTGCGTGGCCAGCCCCTCGAGCCGCAGCCAGGAACTGGCCCCGAGCTTCTCGAGGAATGGCGGGATCTCGGGCTCGGGGATGCCTTGCCGGTGGGTGCCGGTCTCGAGCTTGAGGTGCACCGGCATCACTCGCTCCTGTTTCGCCGCCTCGCGCTCGAGCCCCTGGAGCGTCTCGAGGTTGTAGATCACCGGCCGCAGTTCGTGGCGCACGACCTCGGCCAAGGCAGCACGCTCCACGTAGCCCATGACCAGGATCGGATGCGCGTAGCCCGCACGGCGCAGTCGCAGCGCCTCCTCGAGACTGTTGACGCAGAACCACTGCACCCCTGCGCGCGCGGCGATGCGGGCCACCTCCAGCAAACCGTGACCGTAGGCGTTGGCCTTGACGACGACACCCAGGGCGGCCTGCGTGCCCACCAGGCGCCGCAGTTCGGCGATGTTGTGCTCGAGCGCCGCAGCGCGGATCTCGACCCAGCTCAACACGGCGGCCCCGCGCGCCCCGGCCGGGACGCCTCGCTATCATGCCACGCCGCGCGGCCGCCTTCCCCATGGCCTCCGCCGGACCCGCGGCCTAAGTTTTCCCGGGCGTCTCGAGGAAACGCCGGTGAAGATGCCCCGCGGCGGCCAACCCGGCGCTCGCCGCGACGGGGCTGGCCGACTACCGCAGCCCCAGACGGGCCGTTCCCGAAGCGGCGCGTCCGGCCGCGCCGCGTGGTGCTCGACGCTGCTAAGATCGAGCGGGAGCTAGGCTGGAGGCCTGCGCTCGAGCTGGAGGAAGCCCTGGCATGCACGGTGCGCGCATGGCTCGACACTTCTTCCCGCGAAGCCCCCGAGCGGGAGTCCGCGGGCGCGGCCCCGCCGGCCGGCGGGTGAAGCACCCTTCGGGGGCGCCCTGAAATGAAGGGGATCATCCTGGTCGGCGGGGCGGGCACGCGTCTGCATCCGATCACCCGTGCCGTGAGCAAACAGCTGCTTCCCGTCTACGACAAGCCGATGGTCTACTACCCGCTCTCGGTGCTGATGCTCGCGGGCATCCGAGAGATTCTGCTCATCGCCACCCCGGAGGACCGGGGAGCCTTCGAGCGCCTGCTCGGCGACGGCTCGCAGTGGGGCCTCGCGGTTCGCTACGCGGTGCAGCCCAAACCGGAAGGCATCGCTCAAGCGTTCCTGATCGCGCGCGAGTTCATCGGAAACGACTGCGTGGCCCTCGCGCTGGGCGACAACGTCTTCTACGGCCACGGCCTGCCGGACGTGCTCCGGCGTGCCGCCGCCCGAACGCAGGGCGCGACGATTTTCGCCTACTGGGTTCGCGACCCGGAGCGCTACGGCGTCGTCGAGTTCGACGACGCGGGCCGGCCCCGGCGGGTCGTGGAAAAACCCCCGGCACCTCGCTCCCACTGGGCCGTGACGGGCCTCTATTTCTACGACCCGCGCGTCGTGGGGATCGCGGAGAACTTGCGCCCCTCGGCACGAGGCGAACTCGAGATCACCGACGTGAACCAAGCCTATCTCGAGATGGGCGCGCTCCACGTGGAGCGGCTGGGCCGGGGCTTCGCCTGGCTCGATACCGGGACCTGCGCGGCGCTGCTCCAGGCGGCGAACTTCATCCACACCCTCGAGGCGCGCCAGGGTCTCAAGGTGGCCTGCCCGGAGGAGATCGCTTACCGCATGGGGTTCATCGACGCCGGCCAGTTGCAGGGGCTGGCCGCGAAGTACCGCAACGATTACGGGCAGTATTTGCTCCAGGTGCTCCAGGAGACCGGCCACCTTCCCGCCGACTATCCGGGCTGACACGGCGCGAGCGCCTCTTGGCCCACCGACCGCACACCCCCGCGATCGTCGCCGCGTACGCCCTGTTGTGCCTCGTCTGGGGCACGACGTGGTCCGCCATCCGCCTCGGGCTGGACGGCATCCCGCCCTTCGCCGGGGTGGCCCTGCGCTTCGCCATCGCCTCGGCGGCGCTGTTCGCGCTCGGGTGGCTGCGCGGCGTGCGCTTCGGCCGGCAACGGCGGGAGGTGGCGCTGTGGCTGGTGAACGGGCTGTTCTCCTTCTGCGCTTCCTACGGGATCGTCTATTGGTCCGAGCAGTGGATCCCCTCGGGGCTCGCCGCGGTCCTTTTCGCGAGCTTTACCCTTTTCGTCGCTGCCCTGGCGCACGTTTTCCTGCGCGAGGAGCGGCTCGTCCCGGCCTCGGCGGCGGGCGTCCTCCTGGGCTTCGCCGGCGTCGCCACGATCTTCTCCGAAGATCTGACGCGGCTCGGGGGACCCGGCACGGGCCTGGCGGCGCTCGTGATGCTCGGCTCGCCCCTGGCGGCGGCGATCGGCAACGTGGCGGTCAAGCGCTGGGGCGGAGGGATCCACCCCCTGTCGCTCACCGCCCCGCCCATGGCCCTCACCGCGCTGGTGATGGGTACCGTCTCCCTGCTCTCGGAGCGTTCGCTTCCCTGGGCGCCCAAGGCCCATACCATCGCCGCGCTCCTGTACCTGGCCCTGGCGGGCTCGGCGCTCACGTTCAGCCTCTATTTCTGGCTGCTGGGACATCTGCCCGCGACGCGGATGTCGCTGATCGCCTACCTCACGCCGGTCACGGCGATCCTCATCGGGGTCGGGCTGTTCGACGAGCCTCTGACGGCGCGGACGCTCGCCGGCTCCGGCCTGGTGGTCCTGGGCGTGGCCCTCGCCACACGGCGCTGACCGTCGCGCTCACTCGAAGGGGAGCGCAGCGCCGAGCTTCGTTTTGAGGTCGGCCCGGATCCAGCGCGGGTCCCACCATTCGAGGGGATTCACGGGCAACCCTTGGACGAGCATCGTGAAGTGCAGGTGGTCGCCTCCGGCGAGCCCCGTCTCCCCGGTATGGCCGAGCGTTTCGCCGCGCCCCACCCGTTGGCCTTCGGTCACCGCGATCGAGGACAGATGGCCGTAAAGGCTCATCAGGCCGTAGCCGTGGTCCAGGACGACCGTGTTGCCGTAGATGCCGAAGTAGCGCGCGAGCAGGACCGTGCCGTCGTTGGCCGCCGGCACCGGGGCCTGCCGGGTGGAGGCCAGATCGAAACCGAGGTGATCCTGCTCGTCCACGCGCCGGCCGTCGAAGAGATAGACACGGTGATCGGCGAAACCCGACATGACCTTGCTGTTGGGCATTTGCAGGAACGCCTCCCGCCACAGAAACGCCTCCGCGGAACGGCGCGCCAGCTCCCGCAGCGCTTCGGAGTTGCGCCGCCGCAGATCTCCGTTGATGCGCAGGTAACTCTCGAGGAGGTCGCCCCCCGGTTCGAGTTCGGGGGTCATGGCCGAGATCTCCGGAACCACCTTGCCCATGAAAGCCTCGCTGAGGCGGATCGTGTCGTGGCGCACGGGGCTGCGCGCCACCTGGGCGGGGAGGGCGAGCGAGGCCTCGTTGCGCACCGCATCCTCCGCCACGAGCCACAGCTGTCCGGGTCCCTCGACATCGAAGGGTACGCCGAACAGACAGAACCGCTCTCGAGGGTCCCCGCCCGGCAAGGCGTAGCCGGCGAACCACCAGGATCCCGCGCGCACCCCGTCGCGCACCGTTGTCTCGCCGACGCGATAGCGCACGAGGCCCGAGCCCCCCTGCGCGACACGTTCCGGGGCGGCGGTCAGCTGCAGGGACGGGGGCCGCAACCGGACCGGCAGCGCCCGCGCCTCCTCGCGGGGCCGCGGCCTTCGCAGCGGGGTGCCGGCGCGCCCGGCCACGACGCGCACGATCGCCTCCCCTTCTGCGAGCCAGGGTTGGAGGTCCCGTCCTACTTCCACCGAGAACTCGGCGTGCCGGGTCCTCGCCCCCCAGAAAGCCCAGAACGGAAGGGGCGCGTAGCGGGCCTCCGCCAGCACCGCGCGCTGCTCGCCCTGGACCAGCTCCACGAGAACGCTCGAAAGGCCCCGCCGGGGCTCCTCGACCGTGACTCGCACCCCGGTCCGCTTGCCGATGCCCGGCAGCTCCGGCTCCAGGTTCACGCTCGGGGGCGGGCCGACGCGGAAGAGGGCGAGGCTCAGGAGGCCCGCGGCCGCCAAAACCAAGAGATAGAACAGCTTAGGGAAAGGACGGCGGGATTCCCGTCTCATGCCTCAGAGACCTCTTCGCCACCCCGGAGCTGCACCGGCGGCGCATTGTAGCCCGCCTCGCCGCCGGAGTCCGCCCGCGTGGGGTATCCTGGTGGCGATCCCCGACAGCGGAGGAAACCGCCATGATGGGATACGACGGTTTGGACGACCTCGACCCCTTCGAGCCCGCGCCCCTCGCCGACAGGCAGCGCCGGGCTCTCGACGCTTCCAGGCTCGAAGAACCCCTCAAGACGCTCTACCTGCGGCAGCCCGTGCGCGTGCCGCGGCGCGCCTCGCTGCGGGTCGCGCTCGAGCGCATGCGCGAGGCGGGGGTCGGATCGTGCCTGATCGAAGACGAGGACGGCCGGCTCGCGGGCATCTTCACCGAGCGCGACCTGCTGAACAAGCTCCCCCTCGATGCGGACGACCTGGCGGGCATGCCCGTGGAGCGCCTGATGCAACCCGACCCCGAGACGCTCACCCTCGACGACCCCATCGCGCTCGCGCTCAACCGCATGGGTGCCGGCGGCTACCGCAACATTCCGATCGTAGACCGCGCGGGGCGCGCCCTAGCCCTGGTGACGCTGCGAGACATCGTGCACGAGGTCTGCGAGCACTTCGGGGACCGGGTGCTCACCTTACCCACGCAGCGCACCGCGGACGACGCCAACCGCCGGGAAGGCGCGTAGGCGCGGCTAGTCCCGCGCGGAGGCCTCCTTGACCGGCGCCGGGCAGCGGCGTCCGCGCTCGGCTTCCGAGCTCAGGCGCAGCACGGGACCGCCGAAGGCGGCAGCCGCCTCGTCGAGAAGCTCGTGTTCCCGTCCCTGGTAACGGGGCGAGATATGAAACGGCGCGAGGCGCTTGGCGCCCGCCTCGCGCGCGAGCAGCCCCGCCTGCCGCGCCGTCAGATGGCCCCGCGCCGCGGCGAGTTCTCGGTCCGCCTCGAGGAACGCCGCCTCGCAGACGAACAGGTCCACTCCCGCCGCCAGCTCGGCGATGCGCGCCACGTTCTCCGGCGTGTAGCGCACGTCGGTCACGTAGGCGATTCTCTGTCCGGGGCTGCGCAGCACGATCGCCTCCACCAGCTCCCGGCGCGTGAACACGCGGTGCCCCCCGTCCCTGGTGGCGGCGTGCACGGGTCGCTCGTCCACCTCGCCGCGGCGCACCATCTCCTTCAGCTCCCTCAGCCACGGCCCCGGCACGAGGTCCATCTTCGACAACCGATCCTTGTTGACCGAGATGTGCTCGGTCTCCCGCAGCGCCACCCCGAGGACGGGAATTCCGTGATCGAGCAGGCCGACGTGCATCGTGTACAGCCGCTCCGCATGGATCATGCCCTGGAAGGGACGCACGGGCAGGGGGCGAGGCTGCATGCGGTTGCGCCCGGTGTAGATCT
>JBBIHH010000038.1:0-26229 GCA_037447115.1 Acidobacteriota bacterium | reverse complement strand
CCGCGCACGCGCGCTTCCAAGCGAGCGTCGGCGCCGCGGACGCGCTCCGCTCCGCCGGGCGCAGGCGCGGGCGCTGACCGCCGCACGCCCGCCGGCGGGTGCTATCCTTTCTGCGGCCATGATCGGGAGATTGAGGGGGGCCGTCGTGGATCTGCGGCCCGCCCGCGTCCTGCTGGACGTGAGGGGCGTAGGCTACGTGGTGCACATCCCCCTCGGGACCTATTACGCGTTGAGCGCCGCGTCCGGCAACGGTCCCGTGACGCTCCACGTGCACACGCACGTCCGTGAAGACGCGCTCGCGCTCTACGGCTTCGCCACGGAGGAGGAGCGCCAGCTCTTCGAGGAGCTGATCGCCATCTCGGGCGTGGGCCCGCGCATGGCGCTCGCGGTGCTCTCGGGTATCGGCGCGGCCGAGCTGCGGCAAGCGGTGCTCGCCTCCGACCGGGAGCGGCTGGAGCGCATCCCGGGGGTGGGAAGGAAGACCGCGGAGCGCATCCTGCTGGAGCTCGGGGACCGACTGCATGCTGCTCGCAGGGGCGAGCGCCGGGCGTCGGTGTCGCTCTCCGGTGCCGCCCGAGGCTCCGTCGCGGAGGATGCGATCTCCGCCCTGAGGAACCTCGGGTATTCGGCGCAAGCGGCGCGAGGCGCCGTGGAGGAGGAACTCCACGCGCACCCCGGGGCGTCGCTCCAGGATCTCTTGAAGGCCGCCCTGGGGCGGCTCCTCCAGCGTTAGCCGGAAGGATACCCGAGCGGCGCCGGAGCGCGCAGGGAGGAAGCCAGCGGTGCCCGATCGGGAAAGCGAAAGCCGCAGCGAGTCGCTCCTCAGGCCGCAGGCGAGCGCGGAAGAACTCGGCCTCGAGCAGACCCTGAGGCCGAGGCGGCTCGCGGAGTACGTCGGCCAGGAACGGGTCAAGCAGAACCTGGCCGTCTTCCTGGAAGCGGCGCGCAAGCGGGGCGAGCCCCTCGATCACGCGCTGCTCTACGGTCCCCCGGGCCTGGGGAAGACGACGCTGGCCTACATCATCGCGGCCGAAATGGGGGTGCAGCTTCGCGTCACCTCCGGGCCCTCGATCGAGAAGCCCGGGGACCTGGCGGCGATCCTCACGCACCTCCAGCCGGGCGACGTGCTGTTCGTGGACGAGATCCATCGCTTGAGCCGCACGATGGAGGAGATCCTCTACCCGGCGCTCGAGGAGTTCAAGCTCGACATCGTCATCGGCTCCGGCCCTGCGGCGCGGACCGTGCGCCTGGATCTTCCCCGCTTCACGCTCGTGGGAGCCACGACCCGGGTAGGCCTGCTGACCCCGCCGCTGCGGGACCGGTTCGGCATCGTGCACCACCTCGAGTACTACGCGGTGGAGGAGCTCTCCCGCATCGTGCAACGCTCCGCCGGCCTGCTGGGGGTCGCCATCGAGCCGGGCGGGGCGCAGGAGATCGCCCGGCGTTCCCGGGGTACGCCGCGCGTGGCCAACCGGCTCCTGCGGCGGGTGCGCGACTTCGTGGAGGTGGCCGGCGAGGTCGCGATCACCGCCGAGGCCGCCCGGGACGCCCTGGAGCGCCTCCAGGTGGACCGCTTCGGCCTCGACCGCGTGGACCGGCGGATCCTCTCCACCATCCTGGAAAAATTCGACGGCGGCCCCGTGGGACTCGCCACTCTCGCGGCGGCGGTGGGGGAGGACCGCGACACGCTCGAGGAGATCTACGAGCCCTACCTGCTCCAGATCGGTTTTCTCGACCGCACGCCCCGCGGCCGCCGCATCACGCGCCTGGGCAGGGAACACCTCGGCCAGCGCCGCCGCGGCGAGCTGTTTCCGCCTTCTTAACCCTCCGGCCGGGACCGCCTCGGGGCTGCCGGCGGATCGGGCAAGCACCCTGAAAGCCGGCTTCACGCGAACCGCCGCAGAGAGCGAGAAACAAAACAGGGGAGGGACGTCTTTGTCCCTCCCCTGTTTCAGGGTCGTGACTGTAGCCGGAGCTTACGGGCAGGCGGTCAGCTCGCTGTCGCGCTTGCTGCTGCCCCAGGTGCCCGGGCCCTCGTTGCAGAGTTCACCGGAGGAGTTGCGGACGAGGTAGTAGAAGCCCGCGCCGGAAGCTGGCGTGGCCGCGTCGCTGAAGGAGCTGATCGTCTGGTCGTCCGCGAGGCAAGTGTCCGTACCGGTGAAGCTCTTCGTCGAGCGCAACGCGTTCAAGTCGCCCTTGACCACGTCCACCGTCGCGGCGCTCGTCCAGTTGAAGGTCTGCTTGTTGCTCTGCGCGAGGACGGTCTGCGTGAAGTCCGGCGCCGGCACCGTGCCGTTGCTGGGGCAGGTGACGTTCACCGTCAGGACGGGCGAGCTGTCCACGCAGCTCGCGGCGGTCGAGCAGCGAACCTCCGCGAGGTATTTCGTGGTCTGGAGCGGGGCGTCCACGAAGAACGGGTTGTCCGTCCAGTCCCGCAGCAGCGTGTCCCCGGCCGTGCCCGGCACGCCGTCGCCGTCATCCGCCCAGAAGCGGTACTGGAGCGTGCCGTCCACGCAGCGATCGGCGGTCGAGCCCGAGGCGTCGAGCTCCGTGACCTGACCGGGTGCGGCTAGGGAGCTCGGATCCGCGGTGAGCGCGGCCGTGACGGTGTTGCACTTGTTCGCGCAGTTCGCCTGGTCGGGCGGTGCGGCGCCGCTGTCGGCTGTGAGGCCGGGGTTGGCGCTCTGGTTGCTCGCCACATCCACGATCGTCACGTCGTCGATGTACCAGCCGTCGTCGGCCTCGAGACCGGCGGGGAAGCCCGCGGCGAGATAGCTCACGCTGTTCGAGATCTCGATCGAGGTCGTCAGGAAGCGCACCTGGATCTTCCGCGCCCGGAAGCGCGAGAGATCGAAGCTGGTGCGCACCCACGTGCCGTTGCCCGCGGATCCAGCCGAAGCGTTCTCGGGATCGCTCGCCCGGCCCGTGTTGAGCGG
Source organism: Acidobacteriota bacterium (assembly GCA_037447115.1). Lineage (GTDB taxonomy): Bacteria > Acidobacteriota > Polarisedimenticolia > Polarisedimenticolales > JBBIHH01 > JBBIHH01. Next base: position 23,293 of record JBBIHH010000038.1, on the reverse strand, counting down.
GGAGAAGGGCGTGTCGAAGCGCGTGTCGCCCTGGAAGCCGAAGACGAACTCGGGGAAGCAGGTCGAGGAAGGCCCGAGCCGCGCCAGCGGGTCCGTAGGATCGAAGAAGTCGTCCTCGTCGTTGCCGTCGTCGATGGGGTCGAACATGCAGTTGGTGAAGGCATCCGTCCCCTGGACGTCGTAGACGTTCTCGAACGGAAAGACCTTCTGCCAGGTGGTCGAGCCGTCCACCTTGACGTGGACCACGGCGCGGTCCACCGCCTCGCCGAACGGCGTGTTCGAGGCGCGGAAGTCCATCAGCGACACCTGGTGCCACACCTGGAGCTTCGGGTTGGCGTTGGTCCAACCGAGAAGCCACGAAGCCGTGGTGTGGATCGCCTCGAGTTGCTTGAGGCGCGTCGTGTTGTCGGCGGCATTGTTGGAGGGGTGCATGCCCCAGTGCGCAGACCGCGTGCCGCCTTTGGCGCGGCCTCCGGGATCGGTCGAGCCGCCGCTGGTGCCGGCGATGTGCCAGTCGAAACCGTTGTTCGCCGGGTTGGTGAAGCCGAGGAAGCACTCCTGCCGGTTGTAGGAGTTCGAGTTCGGGTTGTCCGGGTCGTTGTACTGGCAGCGGAAGCCGTCCGAGAGAGCTAGGCTGTTCTTCCCGGAGTCGATGTCGTTCGTGGTGAAGCCCGCCTGGCTAAGCCCGTTGTTTTCGAAGGTGAAGATCTGGTTCGTGTGGCCGGGATCCGTGCCCGTGGCGTCGAGGTCGAGATCCAGCGTGAGTTCCTGGGCACGCAAGAGGGCATCGAAGCCCAGCGCGGACATGGTCAGGGTGAAGGTAGCCGTGAGGTCCTGGTTGACGTCGGTCCGGTTCGTCGCGTTCGAGACCTTGAAGCGGAACGGTGTCGGGATTTCGACCGTCGCCCCTTCGAGCAAGGTACCCAAGTCGACGAAGGGCTGGTGGATGCACTCGATGTCGGGATCATCCGTGGCCAGCCGCAGGACCACGTTCTCCAGATCCACCCCGCTCTTGTTGGCGATCGTCAAGAACAGCTGCACCGTTTCGCCCGTGTCGGCCCAGGCGTCGTTGTCGCCGTTGTCCACGATGCGACTTCCCGCGATGATCAGCGTCGCCCGATTGAGGAACACGGTGCTGTTGGCCACGACGGTGCCCGCCACGTCGGGGTTGGCGTCGTTCGGGCACTCGGACCCCGTGCCGTCGTCGATGTCGGGGTAGCGCACCGTGACCGTAGGGTTGTCCGTGCCGCTGCCCCTGAGGAACAGCACGCCCGCCGCGTCGTACGACGAGGAGACCGGGATCGAGCCCTCGTAGACGCCTCCCTTGGTGGGGTCGAGCGGGTCCAGCGGATCCACCAAGTCGAGCGCGAGGCACTCCAGGTCGAGCGACTCGCTCGTGAGGATGGCGGTGATGTCCGAAGTCCCGTTGTTGTTGCAGTCCTGGTCTTCGCCCGCCTCGCCGAAGGTGCCGTCGCAGTCGCAGTCGTTGTTGTTGTTGGCCGGGTCGGCGTCGTGGAGGTTGTAAGGGAAGCGGTCCACGATGCGGACCGTCAGGCGCGTCTGCCCTTCGAACACGTTGGTCTGCTGGATCTCGACCGAGGCACACGCGCCCCCGCTCGGTCCCGCCGAAGGCGTGCAATCGGTCTGGTCCTTGCCCGTCGTCACTTCCTTCCAGTAGAGCACGACGTCGTCGATGGCCACGCCGAAGCTCTGTTGCGGCACGGACAAGAACGGCGTGCCCTCGATCGTGAGGAAGCCGAAGGCGGCTTGGAAGGACGGCCCCGAGGGCCCGTAGATGTCCTCGAGCGTCGTGAAGCGCATGTCGGGACCGTTGACGTGGGTCAGGTTGTAGTTGCGGATCGGGCCGTTCGCCTGCACGTACTCGTCGATGACACCGTCGGTGTCGTTGTCCCGGTCGTCGTCCCGAGGCTTGGCCAGCGCGAACGGAAGGTCCGAGACCCCGGCGCCTTCGAAGAAGCACGAGTTCTTGCCCGAACGGTTGTTGCCTTGCGTCCCGTTGACCGACACGCCTCCCGCGCTTGGCTGGCAGGTTCCGAGGCTCAGCTCCTCGCAGTCCTTGTTCCGGGAGCAGACGACCGTCGTGTCGCCGGAGCAAACGTGCGTGGACGCGAACATCAGGAACCCGTCGGTCAGGGGGTCGTTGCCTCCCGCCTCGGCACCGTGCGGTCCATTGAGCAGGTTGAGCACAGGGAAGGCGTCCAGGTTGGAGGGCAGCAGCGCCGTCGTGTTCGTATCGAGCTCGTAGGTCAGGAACGCCCACTGGTCCTTCAGGTTCACCGAGGCGTTCCAGTCGAAACCCAGAATCTCGGGCCGGAAGGTATCGTTGACCTGCTCGACGACGGGCGTCTTGAGCAGCTCCATCCAGAAGCGCTGATTCGTCGTCGCGGCGCCCGAGGTCTCGTAGAGCTGGCAGGCGCCGGTGCCGCCGAGCGTGAACGTGCAGGGCGTAGCACCGGAGTTGCCGATCGTGCCGGTGTGCCACACCCCCTGGGCCGTCTGCCAGCCGCAGCCCCCTCCGGTGCCCCAGTTGGCGTTGAGCACGCCGTTGACCGGATCGCGATCCTCCCCGGCGTCGAGCACGTTGTTGAAGTTGCGGTCTTCGCCCCAGTTGGCGATCGTCCGCTCGTTGGCCAGGGAGATGTCCGTCGAGGTGTGCAGCCCCACGCGGAAGGCGCCGTTGTTGCCATTGAGATTCCAGGGCGCGGCGATGCCTGCGTTCTTGCCGCCCGCCGTCAAGGTCGACCACTGGATCGTCTCGAAGCGGTAGTCCTTGAGGAACTCGCCGATGTTCGTGGTCGGCGTGCCGCGCTGGGCCTCCGTGCAAGGTACGTCGAGCCCGCATGTGGTGGGGCTCGCCTGCTCGTCGTTGTTCCAGTCCCAGATCTCGACGCCGCCGCTCGGGAAGTCCGTGGAGTAGAAGAGCATCTTCTCGTCCACGTCCAGCGTGTGCCGCGAGACTACGGCGGCGCTCCCGCTCTTGCCCGCCTTGGTGGCGCGGATGCGGGCCACCATCTCGATGTCCGGCGTGCCGCTGATGCTGCTCGCCATCTGGACCGTGTAGTTGACCGAGATCGCCGCCGTGGGCGGCAGGACGCCGATCGTCTTCACCGGGTCGAGAATGGTCAGCAGGCCGCTGCAGTCGGGGTTGTTCAGTCGTTCCGGATCGGGGCAATCCTGCGTCCCCGGCTTGCAGTCCGCCGGGCTGTCGGCGTCCGCCTGCACGCAGGTCAGCGTCACTTCCACGTCGCGCAACGTCTCCGTCGGCTCCGTGGACTGGAAGGCCAGGCGGTAGCCGATCACCTCGCCGGCGTCCATGTAGCGGTCGGGGAAGCCGAAGGTGAACTTGCCGCGGGCATCGCGCTCGCAGCCGCCGTCCACGAGGATCGCGGTGTCCATCCCGAACTGGCCCCACACGATACCGCCGAAGCCGACCCTCACGTCGCAGTCGATCGCGGCCGTGTTGAAGCGCTCCTTGTTCGGGTCGGGCGAGCCGGAGGTCTCGTCCCGGTAGATAACTTTCAACTTCTCGCCGGGCCGGACGTCAAAGACTCCGTTGTTGAAGGTGGCGCTCGAGCTGCGGGCGGTACCGACCGTCAGCGCGATGTCCTCCACCACGAAGCGCAGCGCGTTCGGGTCAGGCTGGCTGAAAGTGAGCCCCGTTTCCTCGTCCACGACGTTGTTGTTCGCGTCGAGGACCTGCACCTTCACCCGGCTCGAAACCTCGGTCGGCGTCAGGCCGCTCTTGGGGTCGCTCGCCTCGTCCGTCTCGCTCACCGTGATCTCCGCGAGGTCGTTGCAGACGAAGACACCCTTGTTGAATCTCACCGAGGAGCCGAGGGCTACCGGGCCGGCCAGCGCGCAGGCATAGGTTTGGTTGCCCGTATTGGCGCTGTCTCCCTTGACGGTCAGCGTGTAGAAGCCGGGCGTGATCTGGTTGTCGTCGCCCTCGTTGATGCCCGGGGTCTGCGGGTTGTCCAACACGCCGTCGCCCTTGGGATCCGGCGAGATCATGATCGCCTCGGTGGGGTTCGCGGTGTCGGGCGCAGGCGCGGTGCCGCAGTTGTTCGTGGGGATGCTCCAGGCCCCCTCCTCGATGGCGTTCGTCGTGGGGTTCTCGGGGTCGAAGCCGTTGATGCAGTTCTCGCCGGCGTCGAGGTTGTCGTTGGCGTTCGCGTCCTCGCTGAAGAAGTTCCCGATGTACTTCTTCCCCGTGCACGTGCCGCTGCTGTTGGACTCGCAGAGCTCGATGTGAATGTCGTTCACCATCACGTCCCCGGCAGCCTCAACCCAGGCGCACGCGACGCGCAGCTCCTGCGTGTTGTCGTTGACCTGGAACGTGAACGTCTCCGTGCCCCCGGGGGTCGCTGTGCCGGAGAGCGAGGTGTTGTTCGGTCCCCCCGCAATGCCGCCGTCCGCCACGATCAGGCCCGTGGGGCTCGCGGCCCAGGTGCTGAGGGGCAGCACGTTGTCGAGCTGGATGCGGCCGTAGCCCTGCTCGTTGTTGAAGCGGAAGCCCTCGGTGAGGTTGCCGCCTGTCATGAACTCCGCGCTCGCGACGAGGACCGCCTTGACGAGCGCCCCGGAGACCGTGGCCTGGAGATCGCCGGTGTTGTTCGTGTTGGAGGAGGTCCCGTCGGGGTAGAAGCCCTGAGCGAAATAGTCGCGCACGAGCATCGCCGCGCCGGCTGCGGCGGGGGAGGAGAAGCTCGTGCCGCTCACGCCCTGGACGATGTCGCACTCCACCGGGTCGTTCTGGTCGTTGTCGTTCGTGCGGCAGCTGAACTCGGAGTCGAGACCCATGTTGCCGATGTTGCCGAAATCCGTCCCCGGCGCCATCAGGAGAGGAGCCTTGCGGTTCGAGGCCGAAGTGGCCGGGCCCACACTGGAGAAGAACGCCCGGTCGTTGGGCCCGCCGCCGACACCTGTATCGTTCGCGTCTCCCGAGGCTCCCACGGAGACACAGTTCTTGCAAGTCGCGGGGTCCGTGATCGTGCCCGGGTCGGGGACACCGTTGTTGTCCGTGTCGGAACCGAGGTTGCCCGCGGAAACGAAGACCAGAGCGTCTTTGTGATCGAACATGAACGCGTCGACATCGGATGCCTGGCCGTAGGTGCCCGTGCCGCCGCCGAAGGAGAAGTTGAACGTGCGGGCGCCCTTGGCGTAGGCGTCGGCCATCGAGCCGCCGCTCGGCGGGGTGTAGAGGTCGCCGACGTTCAAGCCGCCGGCTGCCGGGTCCGAGCAGCTCAGCGTCGAAGGAGTCGCCTGCGCATCGTAGGCCACCAGTTTCGCCAGGGGCGCCACCCCGTCGAGCTTCCACGGGTTGCCGTCTTCGTCCAGGGCCACGAAGCCCTGCCCGTAACTCGCCGTCACGTTGGTGGCCCAGCCGAGCGCCGTGGCGGCCACCGTGTGCCCGTGGGTGAAGCCGCCGGAGGTCGTGGCGTCGCAGCCCTGGTCGTCGCCAGCGCCGCCGAAGGGGCTCGTGGTGCCGTAGAAGATGACTTTGCGGTGGCTCGATCCCGGAGTCCCGGCGCTCGTCCGGGTATTCGACAGATCGCCCGCATCGAGCTGGATGCCCGAGTCGACTTCCATCATGATCTGCCCGGAGGGCGCGATCCCAGCACCGCCGCCCGTGACCCCCGCGTCGTGATAGGGAATGGCGCCGGCGTTGTAGCGGCCCGTCTGCATCGTGGTCGTCGTCTCCTCGCCCGTGGGGAGGATCGGCACGTCCTCGAAGACGAAGCGCACGGGCTCCAGGGCCGCGAGCTGCGCGAGCTTGTCGCGGTGCAGTTCCACGGTGACGGTGCCCGGCCAGATCTTGACGACGTTACCGCCCAGATCCGCGATCGCCTGCGCCACCATCTGCGCGTCCTCGTCGGGGAACAGCTCCACGCGCAGGCGGTAGACCTCGGAGACGGCGCGAGCCGGGTCGGGCAGCGGCAGCCGGCCGATCTCCGGCGACAGCTTGAATGCGGGGTGATAGGGCATCAAAGCCAGCACGCCCGGTTGCCCCTGCAGGCCACCGAAGGCCGCGGGACTCAGCCTCACGACGAAGGCTCCGACCGGAAGCGGCTCGATCAGCTTGCCTCCCTGGTCTTCGATCCACGACCGGAGCTGGTCGAAGCTGCCGTCGCGGAAGGTATCCGGGTGGACTTGAAGCAGGAAATACTGCGCGCCGAGATCGAGGCGCAGCGCCCCTGTGAGCTCGGGCGGGAAGTCGGGTGCGCCGAGCGTCAAGTCGAAATGGCCCACGCTCGTGTGCAGCATGCCCGGCTTGCGCCACCGTTCGGGGGCCACCTGGCGCTCGCCGTAGATGGGACCCGTGGCGAACGGCCAGACGTAACCCGTCCGCGCGAAGAGCGTCGGCTTGCGGACGAGACCTTCCTGGTCCGCCGCGTCGCCCGGCCGCTTGGGGGCGAGCGACCCCGACTCGCTACCCACGACACTCGTGGGCTTCCTCGAGGCAGCGGCGGCATCGGCGAACAGGGCCATCGTCAGAGCCGCCGTCAGGGCGACCCCCAAGAGACCCCTCCAGCCAGCGAGGACGCGCTTACACATACCCTCCTCCTGCACGATTGGAAATCGGATACCCGAGATTGAAGATAAAGGCCAACACACGCCCCCCTTCAGGGCGTGGAACATGTACGTTGACGCCTTCCCCTTGTCAAGGCGGGCGTGCCCGACTCTTGCGGCCCCTTCGTCCGCAGCCGGCGCGCTGTCCCCCCGACCGGCTCCCCGGGCCCCGCAGAGCTAAAATGGCCGCATGCCGCCGAGCGCACCGCGCCGCGAAGCGGGCGAGCGAGCCGCTCTCGACCTGTTGCGGGGTCTGGGGCGCGTCGTCGTGGCGCTTTCGGGAGGTGTCGACAGCGCCGCGTTGCTCGCCCTCGCCGTGGAGGCCTTGGGACGCGACAACGTGCTGGCGGCGACAGCGGTGTCCGCCTCGCTTCCCACCTGGGAGCTCGAGGATGCCCGCGCTGTGGCGCGCGCGCTCGGTGTGCGGCACGCGATCGTAGAGACGCGAGAACTGCAGCGGGAGGACTATAGGGCCAACCGGGGGGATCGCTGCTTTCACTGCCGCTCGGAGCTATTCGAGCGCCTCGCCGAACTGGCGCAGCGCGAGGGGTATGCCGCCGTGGCCTACGGGGCGATCCGCGACGATTTGCTCGACTTTCGCCCTGGGATGAAGGCGGCTCGCTCCCTCGGTGCCGTGGCGCCGCTTCTCGAGGCCGGTCTCACCAAGGAAGATGTACGGGAGATCGCCCGCCGGAGGGGGCTCCCGGTGAGCGACAAGCCGGCCGCGGCGTGCCTCGCCTCCCGCATCCCTGTGGGCACGCCCGTGACACCCGAGAGGCTCGCCCGTATCGCTCGCGCCGAGGCCGCGCTGCGGGAGCTGGGCCTGCGTCAGCTCCGGGTGAGGGACCACGGCGACGTCGCTCGCGTGGAACTCGATGCCGAAGGCCTGGGACGGCTCGCTGATCCCACTTTCCGGCGGGAGCTAGCGAGTGCAGTGCGGGACGCGGGCTTCCGGTTCGCGGCCGTGGACCTCGAAGGCTACCGGCCGGGAAGCCTCAATAATCCTCCCGAGGCGCCCCGTACTCCGGAGTAGCGGGGGGATCGCAGGGGGCTAGGGCGCTCCGGCCTTGGGGTCCAGCCAGTCCCTGCATCCCTCCGCGATGAGGTTGCAGGCGAAAACGGAGAGAAAAAGAGCGAGCCCTGGGAACAGAGCGAGCCACCAGGCTGTCTCGATATGCGTCCATGCTTCTTTGAGGAGCCGGCCCCAGGTTGGGGTGGGGGGTTGCACGCCCAGTCCGAGAAACGAAAGGGCCGACTCGAGTAGGATCGCGTGGGCCACAGTGAACGAGGCCGAAACGAGGACAGGGGCGAGGGCCGAGGGCAGTACGTGGCGCACGAGGACCCTCAGGTGCCCCGCACCGGCCGCTCGGGCTGCCATGGCCATCTCGGAACTCCGGAGGCGCAGAAATTCGCCACGCGCGTAACGGGCGACAGGGATCCAGCCGGCTACGGCCAGGATGGAGGCTAGGCGGAGGGCGTCCGGAAGCTCCTGGAGCGGCGGGGGCGAGATCGTAAGCAGGGCGAGGGCCAGGACCAAACCGGGGAAGCACAAGAGCGCCTCCACGGCGCGCGAGACTCCCGCATCCACCCAGCCCCCGAAATAGCCGGCCGCCGCACCCAGGGGCAGGCCAACCGCCAGGGCTAGCAAGGCCGTCAGAAGCCCCACCCCGAGGGAGACCCGCCCTCCGTGGACGAGCCGGGCAGCGAGGTCACGGCCCAGGCCGTCGGTGCCGAGGACATGGTGAGCGCTGGGGGCTCGGAGGACGGCGTCGAGATCCACCTCCCCCGGAGCGTAGGGGATGGGCGCTCGCAGGATCCAGCGCGCGCCTTCCTCCGCCGGAGCCTCGGGGAACCACTGCCAGCCGTCGGCTCGGACCACCACCCAGGGCTGCGGCGTGGCAATCCAGGGTGCGGCCAGGGCCAGGGCGCCGAGCAGCGCCAGCATCCACAGGCCCGCTCCGAGATTCCCGGGCAGCCGGCGCCTATCGCGGCGAGCCACGAGACGCCCTCGGATCGAGCACCCCGTAAGCCAGGTCCGCCGCCAGGATCCCGAGCAGGGTGGCGGTGCCCGAGATCAGCGTGAGAGCGAGCACCACGGGAAGGTCGCGCTGGAAGACTGCGTCCACGAACAGGCGCCCCAGGCCCGGGAGCGCAAAGATCGTCTCCACGATCACCGAACCCGCGAGCAACCCCGGCAGCACGAAGCCCGCGAGGGTGAGCATCGGCACGGCAGCCTGGCGGAACGCATGGCGCGAGAGGACGCGCCACCAGCTCGCGCCTCGGGCGCGTGCCGCCCGCACCGCCTCCCCGCGCACCGACTCCGCCAGCGTGTTGCGCACGAAGCGCGAGAGGTAGGCGACGCCCCCGTAAGCCAGGCACAGCACCGGAAGGACCAGGTGATGAGCCCTCGCGGCAAGCCGCTCCAGACCCGCCCCGCCCCAGCCTACAGGCTCCAGGCCGTAGAGCGGAAACCAGCCCAGCCGGGCCGAAAGCACCCACTGGAGCAGGACCCCCGCCCAGAACACCGGCACGCTGTAAAGGGCGAGAGCCGCCGCGCTCGTGGCCAGGTCCCATGCCGACCCAGGCCTGAGGGCGGCGGCCGCTCCCAAGGGGACGGCGAGCCCCACCGCCAGCGCCAGAGCTAGCGTGTTGAGCGTCAAGGTCAACGGCAGGCGCTCGGCGATCTTTTGCGCCACGGGACGGCGGTCGTACAAGGACCGCCCGAGGTCGGCTCGCAGGACGTCCCCGAGCCACCTGAGGTAGCGCTCGTGGAGAGGGCGGTCGAGGTGGTAGAGCTGCCGGAGGCTCTCGATCTGCTGGGGCGAGAGCCCCGGACCCGTGGCCGGGCGCTCGCCGAGAGGGTCGGCAGGCGTGAGTTGCAGGAGCGCAAAGGTGCACAGGCTCACGCCCAACAGCGTGACCGCCCCCGTGGCGAGCCGGTGCAGCGCGTGCGCGAGCACGGCTCACTCCGCGGCCCCGCTGCGCCAGTGCCACGCCTGCGGCCCGGGGAAGACGTCGAACAAACCCAGCGCGGAGGGCCGGAGGCCTTCGAGGCGGCTGTCGTAGAGGATCGGTTCGGCGAAGTGGTAGAGGCAGGAAATGGGCTCCAGCTCGTGGAGGAGGTGTTGCAGCTCCGCGTAGATCGCACGCCGCCGCTCGGGGTCGAAGGTGCGGCGTCCCGTTTCGAGCAGCGCGTCGACGCGCCTGTCCGCGAGACCGAAGTAGTTGAGACCGCCCGGCGGGGAAGCCTCGCTGTGGTAGAGCTCGTACTGATCCGGGATGGCTCCGAGGCTGAGGGAGGACATGGCGGCGTCGAAACGGCCCGCGTTGCGCCGTTGCAGGAACGCCCGCCACTCCAGGCGCTCCACGCGCATGGCCACACCCACCTCCCGCCACGACTGCTGCATCCACTCCGCCATGCGCTCGGTGACCTCGTCGGCCGACGCGGTGAGCAGCGTGAATTCGAAGGGCCGCCCCTCTCGCTCGCGAACCCCGTCCCCGTCGCGATCGCTCCAGCCCGCTTCGTCCAGCAGGGCCCGCGCTCGGGCAGGATCGTAGGGCCACGGCCGGACACCGGGATCGGCCCACGGGGAGTCGGGGTGGTAGGTCGTCGCTGCGGTGCGCCCGAGCCCGCGCAGCACGGAGCGGTTGAAGCTCTCCCGGTCCAGGGCGAGGATCAAGGCCCGACGCACGCGCGCGTCGCCGAAGAACGCCGCTTCGGGCCGCTGGTTCCAGCCGATGTGCCACACCCGCAAGGGGTGGTAGAGAAGTCGCGTGAAGCTGGCAGCCCGAGGTTCGCGTTCTGCCTGAGCCCACAGTTCCGGTGTGAGCGCGAGGAGGCTGATCTCGCCGGCGAGAAGCGCCTGGTAGGCGGTCCTGCGATCCGGCACGATGGAAAAGACGAGCCTCGAGATCCCTGGGGCACCGTCCCAGTACTCGGGATTCGCCTCGAGCACGACGGCGCGGCCCGGTTCGTAGCGGGCCAGGCGAAAGGGCCCGCAGCCTACGGGCATCCGGGCCAGAGGGCCCTCGAGCAGGGACGTATCCCCGCCGGTCACGTGGGCCGGTACGAGAGGCAGGGTCCAGCCCTCGAGAGCGTCGGCATAGGGAACCGAGTACTCCGCCCGCACCGTCAAGGGGTCGAGCGCCTCGAGGCGGCTCAGGTCGCGGAAGTCGTCGAGGTAGAGCGATTCGTTGCGCGGATCGCGCGCGCAACGGACGCTGAACTCCACGTCTTCCGCCGTCACGGGCCGGCCGTCGTGCCAGCGCACGCCGGGGCGCAACCAGAAGGTGAAGGTGCGCCCGTCGGCCGAGATCTCGTACCGCTGCGCCAGTCGCGGCACGAGCCGCAGTCCCCGCTCGTAACGGAACAGGCTGTCCGAGACGAGCGAAGCCACCGTCGCCGAGTACACGTCCGTCTTGCCGATGGGGGAGAGGGTCTGCGGATCGTTGGAGAGCACGGCGACGACGGTGCCGGTCTCGGGGCCCGGCTTGCTGGCGTCGGTTCGGTCGCCGGGCTTGTCCTCGTGGGCCGCGCAGCCCGCGAGGAGGACACTCCAGGCGAGCGCGAAGACCCACGGCACCCGGCCGCTCACGGCGGCCACTCCGCGACGTTGCCCGAAGCGTCGCTCACCCGGGTGCGCCCCTCGGTCTCGCGCGGAAGCTCGAACTTCTCTTCCTGCCCGTCGGCCACGCCATCCTGGACAGCAAGCCGGTGGCTCGCCCGGCCTTCAGGGCCGACCCACTGGGCCCAGAGGATCGGCGAGAGCGCGTCCCGAGCGACGAGCCAGCCTCCCTCCGCGGCGAGCACCGGGGGCGTGCGGTCCACGGTGAAGCTCGCGCGAGCGGACCGCGCTTCCATGGCCTCGTCAGGCTCGTTGGCCGGGCGGTCGGAGACCACGAGACGGGCGCTGTAGCGCCCTTCGTCCAGGTCCGCGACACTCCACGGAAACGTCGCCGTGGGCTCCGCCGTCGGGGGGTCGAACCGCACCCATGGCCCGCCCTCCTCGCGCCGGAACTCGATGTGGATCGCGAGCGCGTCGCCGTCCGGGTCGCTGATCTTCCACCTCAAGGTGACCTCGCGCTGCACGTGGTGGGTGCCCTGCAGCTCGAAGCTCTCGATCTGCGGGCCTTGGTTGCGCGGCCGATAAGCGATGCGGAGGTCGGAAAGAACCGGATGGTCTCCGGGGCTTTCGGCTTCCAGTCGCAGGCGCCACTGGAGGTAGCGCCCCGGCGGGCTGGCGACTCCACCCCCGGAGTGCGTCGGCCGCACGGCTTGCCAGGCGGACCAGCTCCCGTCGGGCTCGGCGCTGTTGCCGGTGCGCGTTTCGAGGTGCACGCGGGCGCGCCCCTCGACCCTCCAGAGAATCTGCCCCCACCGCGCGAGCGTTCCGGCATCGAGGGGTGCCGCCTCGAATCTCCCGGACAGGCGCTGGGAGCCGCGGATGCGATAGAGGGCCGCGGGATTGCTCGTGGCGGCCAGCAGCCCGTCGCCCGCGGCTCGCAGGCGGGTCACCTGCGCCTGGGCCCAGGCGGCCACGAGGAGCACCTCGTCGTCCTCGCCGACCCGGTACAGCCGCGCCGGCTCCCCGGCGCCGAAATAGAGCGACCCCCTGGCATCGAGCGCCAGGGCATAGACCGCTTGCTCCTCGGAGCGCCAGATCTCTCGCACCTGCTGGCCGGGCCGCAGGCGCAGCAGCCGTCCCCGAAAGGGGGGCGCGGCGGCGCCCGGCGGGGCGAGACCCTCGATCACGCCCTCGAGCACCCGGTCGCCGGAGTCGGCCGCGGCCCCGCCGGGAAGCACGGGATTCGGCTCGGGCAGACGGATGCGCACGGCCGGTGCTCGGGGTTCGAGCGGTGGGGGTGCGAGCGTCGCGAACCAGATCGTGCCGTCCTCCCCTTCGGCGATGGCTCGGACCTCGGGCAGCACGTCCTGATGGAGCACCTCGGCGCGGCCGTTCCTGTCCACGCGGTAGAGAAGACCCCGGCCCGCGCCCCCCGCGAGGAGGCTGCCGTCTCGTGCGAGCGCGAGAGCGACGATGTGGTGCTCGTCGCTGTCGAAGAGCACCTCCCCGCGGCCCCGCTCGTCCAGAGCGATGATGCGTCCCCGCTCGCCCGTGGCCGCGTAGGTCGTTCCATCGTCGGCGACCACCAGCCCCCAGATGTAACGCTCCCCCGTTTCCGCCCAGAGTTTCGGTTGGCCGTCGCGCCCGATGCGGTAGATGCGCCCCTCGGGCGCCGTGCCGGCGAGAACGCTGCCGTCGCGCATCCAGGCCAGGGCGGTGATCATCGGCTCCTCCGCGCGCAGCAGCACCCGCGGGTCCCCTGCGGGTGCGACCTCGAACAGCCTGCCCTCGGGTCCAGTGGCGAGCAGCAGGCGCCCGTCCCTGTCGGGGAGGACGTCCCAGCCGTAGGCGTCGGCGGAGAGCGAGGCCAGAGAGTTCTCGGCCACGACTTCCGGGGCGAGGCTCAGCCGGCCTCCCGAGGAGATGGCGAGGCCGTCCGCGCGCCCCAGCGCCAGCCGCGCGGCCGTCTCGAGAGCCCAGCGGGTCTCCACCGCGGCCACGGGGCGCAGGCTCCCCGCGAGCACCAGGGCCGAGGCCAGCGCGAGCCTCATGGCTCGGTCACCGCGATCTGCACGCGCGCCGCTCCCTGGATGGCGTAGTCGGTGGGCAGCTCCTCTTCGAAGAGGCCGCGCTGCGGCAGGAAGGTCATGTTGCCGAGGGTGCGCGGCCGCGAAAGCACGCTCGCCACCGAGGGCGGCAGGTTCGGCAAGCGCGAGCCGTCGAGGAAAAACCCCGTGTCCTCGCGCATGGCGAGGATGTAGATGCGGTCGTTGCGCCGCAGGCGGTTGATCAGCTCGATCAACTGGTCCAGATCCCGGGGAAACAGCATCTCCTCCTGGGGCTCCGCGCGGCTGACGTCCCACGCGCCCCCCACGTGAAGCACGAGGCGCCCGGGCGGGGTTTCCTGGGGCAGCGTCACCTTGCGGCGCAGGACGAGCTCCTGGCCCCGGTAGGGGGTCAGGGCCACCGTGACCTCGAAGCTTTCTCCAGGGCTCAGGCTGTAGCGATCGAGGCTCACGCGCCGGATTCTGGCCGTGCGCGGCTGCTGCGCGTAGCGCACGATGAGGTTTACCCCTTCCACCTGCGCAGGCTTCCAGTCGTTGTTCATCAGCAGGTAGAGCACGAAAGCGGAAAGACCGCTCGTCGCTTCGGCGGCACCGGGACCGGCGAACACGTTGTCGAGCGCCACGTCGTCGTGTTGCCCCAATTGGATCACGGAGCCCGGGTCGAGTCGCAACGTGACGCTACCCAGCGTGCGCACCGTGGCCTCGATCGCCGCCTCCAGCGACACATAGAGCAGCACCGGGGTGAGCAGCGGATCCTCGGCGAGATCGAAGGCGTAGCGGCGCGAGGACCCCTCGGGATTCACGAACTCGACCCGCACCGGGATCATGCGCGCGCGCTGCCCGAGGCGGCCGGCCACGCCGCTCGCGCCGTCCAGCGTGACGCTGCCCAGCTCGTCGAGAGGCACGGCGAGCCGGAGCGACTGCTGGAGACTGGGCAGCAGCGCCACCACTCGGGCTCCGGTGAGGGGCATCTCGATGCGGCCGAGGGCGAGGAGCGGATGCCCGAGGGCGAGCACCCGGTCCCCTTCCACCCAGGTCACGGTCCCCACGGCCGTGAGGGCCAAATCGCCCCTCGCGAGTTGCAGTCCCACCGGTGCTCCGGGGGCGAGGGGACTCGCGGCTCCCGCGCCCTGCCCGGCGGTGCCCGCCTCGAGCACCGTCATCCCCGTCAGCCGCGCGAGCCGCTCGCGAGAGACGAAACCCGACGCGTAGAGCGGAAGGGGAAGCGGGGAGGCCGTCCCCGACCGCTCGCGCACCGCCCGGGCGAACTGTCGCTCGAGAAACGGTGCCCAGGCCGCCGGTTCCCCGAGCAGCCGCAGGTCGGCCGGTGCGAAAGGCGCGCTGCGGTCGGAGGTGGCGCGCGATGGCGTCTCCACGAGCGGCCACATCTGTTCGATGGGGGTGATACCGGCCAGAGGCTCCTTGGCGAAACTCCAGCTGTAGGCCACGGCGCCGACGAGCCTGCCCTCCACGAACACGGGGCTGCCGCTCATGCCCGCGAGCACCCCCGTCTGCTCCAGCCGGCCACCGCGCAGGCGGCCGAGGATCAGGCTCTGACCCGGCCCGACGTTGGGCAGGGTGCCCAGGATCTCGACCTCGAAGGGCTCGATGCGATCGCCCTCGAAGACCGTCCGGCCCTCTCCCACCATCCCGGGCCGGACCTCGGACAGCGGCAGGGTCGGCGGCGCCGCGCGGGACCTTTCCGCACCTCCGGCGAAGATCGCCGCGGCCAGCACGCACCCGCACCCGGCTCGCCTCGCGACCTGGCGCCGGTGGGGCCGCATCACATCCGCTCCGGCACGGGAATACCCATCAGGCCCAGCAGCTCCGTCATGCCCTCCTGGTAGAGGTGGACGATGGCGGCGCGCAGCAGCCGCGGCGCCTCCTCTTCCTCCTGGGCCACCGGGAAGCGGTGGTAGAAGGAATTGAAGGCTTGCGCCAGCTCGTAGGCGTGTTTGGCCACCATGGAAAGCTCGAGCGATTCCACCGCGGCGCGCACCACCGCTTCGGTCCGCGCGATCCCGAGCGGCAGCTTCCAATGGGCGGACTGCTCCTCCTCGTCGCCCGCCGCCTCGAGCTCGATCCGCGAGCCGAGATGGCGGGGGTCCGCCTCCTGCGCGCCTCGCCGCTGCGCCAGCTTGCGCAGGATGTTGCGCGCCCGCACGACGGAGTACTGGAGGTAGGGGCCCGTTTCCCCTTCGAACGCCAGGGCCGCGTCGAGGTCGAAGGCGACGACGCGGTTCCTGGAGAAACGGAGCATGTAGTAGCGCAGGGCCGCGACGCCGATGGCGCGCGCCGTGGCCTCCACGCTCTCCGCATCCAGCTCGGGGTTGCGGGCGCGGACCTCGCGCCGGGCGCGCTCGAGCAAGGCGTCCGTCAGGTCGTCGGCCCGCACCCCCAGCCCGCGCCTTCCGGACATCTCCAGGTAGGGCTTGCGGCGCTGCGCGTCGTCGAGCGCCATCTCGGGGAACAGCGCCTCCACGGCCGCCGGCGTGAGGGCCACCATCTCGTAGGCGAAGTGCACCGAACGCGCCGCCTGCTCCTCGTGGCCCAGGCAGCGCAAAGCCTGCACGACGATCTGCTGCAGATAGCTCTGCCGCGCATCGATGACGTTGTAGACGCGGCCCGCGCGGCCGAAGGGGGGGTGCTCCTCCGCCCCTTCGCCCGAGGTCGTCTGCCACAGCGCGTAGAGCGCCTCGCGCTCCCGCCAGGGGAAGCGCCGGTAACGGAAATCCTGGTCCAGAAGCCCGAACTTCCACAACTGGTACGCGATATCCTTCGCCACGTAGGTCACGGTGCCGTTCGAGCGGACGAGCACCTTCTCCTCCTCCGTCGTTCCCTCCAGGTTCGGCAAATCCATGACCCAACACCCCGCGTTCTTGCCCTCCCGCGCGAGCCGCGCCGCTCCTTGCGCGCGCAGCCGGGCGAAGGCGTGCTCCCAGAAGCGCAGCCTGAGGATGTCGCTCTCCCGGGCCAGCAACTCGTAGCGCACGCCGATGCGGTCCATCGTCTCCAGGTGATACTGCACGATGCGATGGGCGAGGTAGTCGGCCAGCGCCGCGTCGGGCCCCTCGCCCTGCTCCATCGCGCGCAGGACCGCTTCCCGGTGGCGCAGGCGCGAAGGATCCTCCTCGTAGAACCGGGTGACCTCGGCGTAGACGTCCCAGGCCAGGTAGTCGAAGCGCTCGCCGCGGGCGCGCATCGTCGCCTCGTCGTAGCGGCTGCGGATCGTCTCGAGATCCTCGCCCCGCAGCACGCGAAAGCCCACCACGAGGTCCGCCACCTGCACGCCCGTGTCGTCGATGTAGTTCTGCACCTCCACGCGGCGGCCCAGCCAGCGCAGGCAGCGCACCAGCGTGTCGCCCAGCACGGCGTTGCGCAGGTGGCCGATGTGGGCGGCCTTGTTGGGGTTGATGTTCGTGTGCTCGACGACGATCTTCTCGTCCCCGGCGGGGGATTCGGGGCGCGGTGTTTCCGTCAACCAGCGGCGCAGGCACACCGTGCGCTGGAAAAAACCGTTGACGTAGCCCTGGGCCGCCTGCACCCGGGCGATCTCGCCCCCGGGCTCGAAGGCCTGCGCCACGGCTTCCGCGATCTCGGCCGGGGAGCGCCGCAGCACGCGCGCCAGCTCGAAGCAGACGGCGCTCGCCAAATCCCCGAGATGAGGGCTCGGCGGGTACGAGAGGGGGATGCGCTCGGGTCGCACGCCCCAGGCACGCTCGACGGCCGCGCGCAGCGCCTGCGTGAAACTCGCCTCCGGTGTCCGCGCCACCAAGCGGCAACCTCCGCCCTGGCCGGCGACTATAGTGCAGCGCCCGCCGAGGGTTCAACGTAGGCGCGGGCGCGACGCCTCGTCTGCGGCTGCAGCGCGGCTAGCGCTCGGGAACGAAGACGCGCACGGGGTCGCTGCTGCTCGTCAGACCCCGCTGCGTGATGCCTTCGAGTCGGTAGGTGTAACGCACGCCGGGTTCGGCGTCCGCGTCCAGATAGGTGTAGGCCATCGGGCTCTCGTCTCCGACGGCGGGGATCCACACGGGGTTGACCCGCACGGGCATCCCACCGCCCTCGTCCCGATAGCGCACGATGTTGAACCCGAGGAGATCGCGCTCCTGGAGCGTCTCCCACTCGAGAAGCACGCCCTCCCCGGCACCGAGGGGCCGGGCCTCGAAGGAGGCCAGGCGGAAGGGGAATCCAGGCTCGACAAAGGCGGACCAACTGTAGCGGCGCGGACCGAACTCGGGGGGCGCGAGGTTGCGCACGAGCAGCAGGACCTCCTGCAGGCGTCCTGCAGGCACCGTGGCCTGGCCGCGGGCATCCTCCCCCAGTTCGAGGGCCACTCTCTGCAGCGTCCGGTCCTCGTAGACCAGCAGCAGGTCCGCCGCCCACGACGCCTGCATGTCCCCCTCGAAGAGCACCGTGAGCCCCGTCTCGTTCAGATCCTGGAGCTGCGGATCGAGGCGAATCTGCGTCGCGCCCCAGCTCCCTACAGCCGGCTCGGACTGTACCGAAAGCTCCGGGAGACCGCGAACCGTGGAGGCAAAGTTCGGCTCGGGGAGCAGGCTGGCGAAGGGGAAGTGGCGGCCGTCGTCGTACGGCCCGGTGAGCACGCACCAGAGGTGGAAATCGCGGAATGCCTCGGCCAGGGTTTGCCCGCTCGCCTGCTGGACCGCCCGCTCCAGGATTTCCCGCACCGGTTCCGAGCCGCGCAAGGCTTTCGCGAGCCAGGGCAGGTTCTCCGCGCCGTAGGTTTCCTCGAAGAAGACGAGCCACAGCGCGTTGCCCGCCGCGAGCCGCAGGTCGTCGGCCATCAGCCCCTCGCGCAGCCGCGCCAGGCGCGCCCGCACCGCCGTGGCGGCGGAACCGGCCTCGAGCCCGTACCACGAGATCTCGCTCCAGGTGGCGAGCGCTTCGGCCCAGTCGGCGCGCACGCCCGAGACGGCGATGTGGGCCAGCTGGTGCACGGCGCCATGCCGCAACTCGCCCGCGGGGAGTTGGGCGTTGAGCACGATCCGAAAACCAGCCGCAGGCTCGGGTGCGGCGATCGTATAACCCTGGATCTCGGGACCGAGGTCCGCCAGGACCACCTCGCGCGGCTGAGGGGAGGGGATGCCCAGCTTGCTTGCCAGCCACTGCCCGGCGCCGGCGAGGGTCGCCTCGAGCGACTCCAGAAGGTCGGGTGCCCCGTTGGCGTCTCGGTCCGCCGGAGGGATGGCGTCGAACGAGCGTCCGAGGGCGTAGCGGTAGAGGGTTCCGCGAGCCGAGCGCCAGCGCCGCTCCCCCTCGAGAATCGGGTCCTCGCGCAACGCCAGGACCGCGCGGCGCAACGCCGCAGGCGCCGGCGCTACAAGCGGGGTCTCGAGGCGGGGGGTGAGGCAGGGGTAAGGGGCCGGCACCCCACCGCTGAGCACCGCCGCCGCCTGGGCACGGCTCGCGGGCCCGGGGGCGAGCTGCGCGCTCGAGGGGCTGGGGCCGGCGACCACCATCGCCCCCACCGCCAGCACACGCCACAGGGTCGTTCGAGACATTGCCGACCCAAAGCCTCCGCGGCCCAACCGGTGCAATATATAGGGAAGGCCCCCGCGCGTCAAGCGGAAGTCCTTGCAGAGCCTCGGGTTAGTTCTGCACCTGCTCCGCAGCCAACGGCTCTGCCGGCCAGCTCACGACGACCACGGTCGTGTTGTCTTCGCCCCCGTGGGCGTTGGCGGCCTCCACCAGCGCCCGGCACGCTCGCTCCGGCTCGTCCTGGTAGCGGCGCAGCAGCTCGCGAATCTCTTCATCGTGGACCATCGAGTTGAGCCCGTCGCTGCACAGCAGGAACACGTCGCCGGGCAGGATCCTTTCCCGGCATAGATCGAGGCTGACGCGCAGGCGACTGCCGAGAGCACGCGTGACGACGTTGCGCAGCGGATGCCGCTCGGCGTCGCCCGCCGACAGCAGCCCTGCCCGCACCTGTTCGTGGACCCACGAGTGGTCCTCGGTGAGCCGGCGCAGCTCGCCGTCGCGCAAGAGATACGCCCGGCTGTCCCCGACGTGTCCGATGATCGCCCACGAGCCCGAAACGAGCAGGGCCACGAGCGTGGTTCCCATCCCGCGCTGCTCGGCATGCGTTTCCATCTGTTCCAGGATGCGGTCGTTCGCTTCATCCACCGCGCGCCGCATCCGCGCCGCCGCCTCCTCGGGGTCGCCTGTCGGAGGGCCGCCGTTGCGGAACGTGCGCAGGAGGGTCTCCACGGCGAGCCGCGAAGCCACTTCTCCCGCCACGTGACCGCCCATGCCGTCCGCCACGACGTAGAGGCCCACCCGCGGCTCGCAGCAGTAGCTGTCCTCGTTGGTCTCGCGATTGCGTCCCACGTCGCTCAGGGCGAACGCCTTCGGGGCCTTCAACGCGGTTCTCCTCGCCCGGCCTGGCGACGGGCCTCGAGTGCCCGTCCCGTCCGCAGCTCCTCGAGCTTCACCCGGGCGGCGTGGATCGTCCCGTCGCGCGCCAGCACGGCTTCCAGCTCGGCCTCCGCCAGCTTGTATTCTCCGACGCGGACCAGAGCGAAGGCAAGGTTCAGGCGGGGAAAGATGTAATCCGGATTGAGTTCCAGGGCCCGCGAGAAGGCCTCGATGGCTTCCTCGACGCGCCCCACGGCATAGAGGGCCACCCCGCGGAAGTTGTGCAAATCCGAGAACTTGGGACGCAGCGCGATCGCCTGCTCGAGGTGCGCGATCGCCTCCTCGTACTCTTCCGCTTTGAGCCGCGCCAGTCCTTGGCGATAGTGCTCCTCGAACTTGGCTCGGGCGCTGAGGAACGTCTCCCTCAGGGCCTCGGTGGCCTCGGCGAGCTGGCCCGCCCGCAGCGCCGCCAGACCCCGCTCGGCGGGCTCGCGGACCTGCCGCAGCTTGATCGCGAGGGCATGGCGAAAGGCCGCCTCCGCCTCCTCCGCACGGCCGGCCCCGAGCAGGGTGAAGCCCAAGCTCACCTGCGCCTCCAGGTAGCCGGGGTGCAAGCGCAAGGCGCCCCGCAACGCCGCGAGGGCCTCCTCGGTCCGCCCCAGCCGCTCCAGCACGCGCCCGTAGCGGTAGTGGATGTCGGGATAGGTGGGGCTCACGCGCAGCGCCTCCTCCAGCGCGCGCGCCGCCTCGTCCAGCTCGCCGCGCGCGGCGGCCCGCTCCGCCGCGCTGACGTGGGTCTGCGTCAGGTAGTAGAGCGCGGCACGCCGCTCGCTGCCGCTCAGCGGCGGCTGCCCCTCGAGCGCGCGGCGCAGGTGCTCGGCCGCCTGCTTCAGCTCGTTGCGGTAATAGTGGTAGATCCCCGACTTGAGATGGTAGTTCTCCATCAGGGATCGGATTTCCTTCAGCAGGCGCATCGCGCGTTCACTTCTTGCCTCGGGGCGAGCGGGGGGTCATGCGCTGCGTGCGCGTTTCGTACACCCGCTTCGCCATGCGCCGGATGATCTCCGGCACGTTCTTGTCCTGCGCCAGGATCTTCAGATCGTGCGTGTTCAGGCGCGGCACGAAGTTCGTGGCGATCCCGGGCGGGGTGCGCGGGTTGCGCACGAGTCCGGCGATGATCGAATAGTTGCGCACCCATTCGCGGTTGGTGCCGATCGTGCGCAACACCTCCTCGTGGACGTTGCGCATGCGGGCGATGGTTTCGATCTCCTGTTCCGAGACTTTCGGATTGCGCAACACGCACAGCGCCACGACCTTGTTCGAGTCCCGCACCAGAATCCGGCGCTCCTCGCGGCCCCCTCGCAAGGCGAGCAGCGCCTTCTGCGCCGTGGTGAGCGTGAGGATGCGGCGGTAGGCGTGGCGCACCCGCGGGTCTTCGTCGCGCTCGAACTCCTCGCCGTCGAGAATCTCGCTCGCCGCGAACAGCTCGCCCGGGTCCACGTCGAGCAGGCGTGCCGCCCGTTCCGGCTCGGCGTCGAGGAGTGCGGCCGCCTCCGGCTCGGGGAGCTCGCTCCCGGTAGCCGCGGCGGGCTGCGGCACCAGATACTGGATCATGTCCAGGATGCGCCCCCGCTGGTCGTTGCGCAGGGCCGGGTTCTTGGAGAGCACGTCGAGCAGCTCCGGCGATCGCAGCAGGCGCTGCTGGTTCGTCAGCACCGCGTCCAGCACGGAGGCGCTGCCGCGGGCGGCGAGCTCGCGGATGGCGCCTTCCGGCACCTGGGGATGCGCGATCAACCGCGACGCCAGCTCGTCGTCGCGCAGGGCCCGGGGCACGAGATGCGCCAGCACGGGGCCGGGTGTTTCCCCATCCGCGAACAACCGGAGCAGTTCCTCCCGGTCGAGCGTCTCGAGGCTGGCCTGTGCCTGGGCACGAACCGCCGGATCGGTGTCCTCGAGAAGCCGCACCTGGAGCAGGCGCAGGCTCGGCCGCGGCAACGGGAGCGCACCCCTCGCCGCCGCCATCCGCAGCGACAAGGGCGCATCGGCGGCGAGCACGCGGTCCAGAAGCGCCTGGACGGGCTGGGGCGCGCTGGAGCTCACGGCGCATTTCCCGCCACAGGCACGCGCAGCCCGCGCACGGGCTGACCGTCCTCGCCCACCGGGCGCCGGGATCCGTCGGAGCGCAGCAGGACGAGGGCGCCGGCGTCCTCGGCGTCCACGATCAGCTCCTGGCAGTCGAGCGGCAGGCGCGAGCCTGCGGGCATCCCGTCGAGGATCTCGACCTGCTTCCCATCGCAGGCGAAGCGACCCCGCGTCGGCCGCTCCAGGTAGAGTTCGACGCCCGCTTGCGGGAGGAATTGCGGCTCGGAGGTGGGCCCGCTCGTCCCGGCGGTCTCGAGAGTTGGGGGCCCCGTTTGCGGAGCCGGGAGCCCCTCGCCGGAGGCTTCGCGCGGCGCGGGAAGGTAAGCTTCCTCCCGCGGTTCGCCAGCCGCGCGCAGCCAGAGCCACAACCCCGCCGCGGCGCAGCCGAGAACCATCAGCGCCACGGCACCTGCGGCTCGCGCCGCGCCCGGCGCCTTCCGTGCAGGGGAGCCCGCTTCGGCCGTGGATCGGCTACGTCCCCGCAACAGACCCTCGTCCTCCGAACGGCGCCGCTCGCGCTGGGCGCGCTCCTCGAGCAGGTACGCGTTGACCATGGCCTCGGGATCCACCCCGATGTGCTGGGCGTAGGCACGCACGAAGCCCCGGTTGAACACACCGCCCGGCAGCACCTGGAAATCGTTGCGTTCCAGCGCGTCCAGATAGCGCACGCTGATCTTCGTCGACTCCGCGATCTCGCGCAGCGAGATCTTTCGCAACTCGCGCTCGCGCCGGAGCTCTTCGCCGAACGACATCGCCCTTACCTCGCGCGAGCCCGTGAAACCGGGGGGATCGGCCGATTCTACGGGCCCTCGCGCGCACGTGTCAACTTGGGGACCTCGCCTCCAGGCGTCGTTGCGCCGCCATGCGTACGATGCGCGGCGCGTCTGCCTGCTGCGCCAGATACGCCACCTCTTCCAGCGGCAGCAGCGTCACCAGTCGTAGCGCGACGGCCACCGGTGTCCTGCGGTTGAGCGTCAACGCGAGGCGAACCTCGCGCCGCTCGCCCCACTTGGGGTGGGCGGCCAGACGTGCGAGAATCTCGCCCGGGGCGTCCTCGCTTCCGGCCATGGCGACCGCGTCCGTCTCGCGCAGCTGTTGGTTCTCCAGGAGCGCGCGCAGCACCGGAGACTCCGCGCGCGCGCGCAAAGCGGTGATCACCGCGCGGCTCGCGCGGCGGGCGAGGGCGATCCGCTCCCCGAGCGTCAGCTCCTCCAGGCGCTCGCAGACCAGTTGCTCCGCCTGCCGCCGCAGGGCCGGGTGCAGGCGCGCGTCCTCCGCGGCGTCGGCCAGGTCCTTCCAGAACAGGTGCGCGAGCAGCGCGCGCGAGACGCGGTGGGGCGTGCGCGGATTGCGCACCAGCGCGCGCCGCACGGGGTAGTGCCGGATCCAGCGCCGGTCGCGGCCGATGCGCGCCAACAGCGCCGGTGGGGCGTGCGGGTTGCGGACCAGCTTGGCCATCGCCTCCGGCGTGAGCTCCGGGTTCGCCGCAGCCCCCTCGAGGAAGGCCGCCGGCGCGCGGTCGAGGCAGCGGCCCAGGCGCGCGGCGGACGC
>JBBIHH010000037.1:0-27793 GCA_037447115.1 Acidobacteriota bacterium | reverse complement strand
GTGGCGCGAGGCGGGCGTCCCGGCGACCCGCGCCTCGCGCGCGAGCGCGCCGGCGCGTGGGCCGTGGCCGCGCTGGGCACGGGGGCGCTGGCGTTGTCGGTGCGAAGCGGGCTCTGGCGCCTCGCGGGCCTGCTCGCCGCAGCGCTTTGCGCCGGCCAAAGCCTGCGGGAGCTGCGGCGGGCGCGAGGTCTCGTGGATGGCTTCGGGCGGGTTTTGCCCGGCGGGCTCGAGAACCTCCTCGCGGCGCTCGCCCCGTGGATCGCTCTCGGCTGCGCGGCGGTCTGGCTGTGGGCGGTGCCGACCCTCGCCCTCGAGGACGCACCGCTCGGCCCCGTGCTTCTGGCCCTCGCTGCGGCGCTGACGGCGCTGGCCCAGCCCGCGCGAGCCACCGCGAGGCGCATCGCTGCGGGACGTCTCGAGGAGCGCGTCGGCACAGGACGGCTGCGACGGCTGCGCACCCTGTGGCGCCGCCTGTGCCGCCGGGTGTTCGGCTTCGATCTACCGCGGCGCGAGGTGGAGGGGCTGCGGGGCGTGAGCCTGCGTGCAGAGCGGGGCATGATCGGCGTACTCGGACCGAACGGTGCGGGCAAAACCACGCTGCTGCGTCTTCTGGCCGGCATCCTGGAACCCTCCGCCGGACGCCTCTACCTCGGCGGCGTGCCCCTCGAGCGCCTCGGCGGCGGGCTGGGGCGCTACGTGGGCTACCTGCCTCAGGACTACGGGCTTCCCGGGGAAATGCGGGTCCGGGAATACCTCGAGTACTTCGCCCTGCTTTACGGCATCCGCCCTGCGGAAGAGCGGCGGGCCCGGGTGGAAGCGCTGATCCGGGACGTGGGGCTCGCGGAAAAGGCCGACGCACGCATCGCGGAACTGTCGGGCGGGATGCGGCAGCGCACCGCGGTGGCGCGCACGCTGCTCCACTTGCCGCGGGTGATCCTGGTGGACGAGCCCACGGTGGGCCTCGACCCGCGCGAGCGCATCCGCTTCCGCGGGCTGCTCTCTCGGCTCGGCGAAGGACGGATCGTGCTGTTCTCGACGCACGTGGTGGAGGATGTCGCGGTGGCGTGCGAGCGGGTGCTGGTGCTCGCGGAAGGGTGCCTGCGCTTCGACGGGACTCCGCGCGAGCTGGCGGAGGCCGCGCGGGGGCAGGTCTGGGAACTGGAGGTGGCGTCCATCGGCGAGCTACGGCTCGCGCCAGGAACGCTGCTCGTGGAACAGGTGCCGATCGAGGGGGCCCGCTGGCGGCTGCGGGTGCTCTCCCGCGCGGCGCCTCACCCCGAGGCGCGTCCTGTCGAGCCGACCCTCGAGGAAGGCTACCTGAGGCTCGTCGGCGCCGCCGGCGCAGGTGCAGGATGAGCGCCGGCGCCGTTGCGGGCGCGGTCCGGTGCCGTCTGCGGGCGGTCTACCTGGCGGCGCGCTGGATCGCCGGCCGCTGGTGGTTCGCCGTGCCGGCGCTGACGCTCGCCTGGCCGGCGTGGCTCGTGCTGCGGCTCGCCGTGGGCTGGCGCCCCGAGGCCTATCAACCCTACGAGGCGCACTGGGTCATCGCCTTCCCGCTCGCGCTGCTCGGCACGGCCCTGGGCGTGCGCGTCATCGCCGCGGACCTCGACCGCCGCACGATCGAGATCCTCTACACGGTCCCCGGCGGATCCCACAGAGCATGGTTGCTGCACCTCGGTGCCGCGGCGTCGATGCTCGCGGCGGCGGAGGCACTGCTCGCGACGGCGACGGCCATTTTTCTCACCGCTTTTCCGCCCGCGCTCCTCTACGGGCCGCTGCAAGCGGGGCTCTTTTTCCTCGCGGTCTCGATGGGCCTGTCGGTGCTGTTCCGCAGCGAGGTCACGGGGGCGCTCGCGTCGATTCCCGTGCTCGGGCTTTTCCTCGCCGTCTCCGGCGCGGAGCCGACCGTACGCCTCTCGCCTTTCTTTCACACCTACGCGCCGCAGACGCTCTCGCGCTACCACCCCCAGGACCTGCTGGCCTGGACCGTGCAGAACAGGATCGGCTTCGCCCTGCTCGTCGCTGCGCTCGTGGCGCTGACCTTCGCCCGCGCCAACCGGCGGGAGCGGATGATCGCCTGAGCCGGACCGACCGCCCCTCTCGAGCGCATCGCGGGCCTCGAGGAATTCCCGGGACGAGATACGCGAGCTTCCGTTGGGGGCGTGAAGCGCGCTGCGTGCTCGAAGCTCGAGGCGCTGCTCGAGAACGGTTTCACGCGCCTCGCAACCGCCGCTGCTCTCCCCGGCGGAGGTCGGCTCCGAGAAAACCCGCGGCACGCCCGCGCCTGCGGACAGCCGGAGGACTTTCCGCTGACCGTCCCGGGCGAAGGGTACCGCGAGCACGCCCACGTCCGGTCGTCCCCCTGCCGTGTCGCAAAGCGGCGTCCCGCCGCTCATCCTGCGTGCGAGCGCGCTCATCCGCGACGCGCAAGGGAGGAAACGATGCACGAACTTCGCACCCTTTCGGCGGGGGTGCTGGCG
This sequence comes from Acidobacteriota bacterium, assembly GCA_037447115.1. Taxonomy (GTDB): domain Bacteria; phylum Acidobacteriota; class Polarisedimenticolia; order Polarisedimenticolales; family JBBIHH01; genus JBBIHH01. The sequence continues at coordinate 25,313 of JBBIHH010000037.1, read as the reverse complement.
CTGGCCATGGGGGCCGGCGGCCTCGCCCTGGCCCAGGACCGGCCCTACAACCGCGTTCCGGCCTTCGACTTCAGCGACGCGTTCTACCGCGCCAACGGCATCGACCCGTCGCGCATCCTGAACCGCGTCAACGGCCAGGACGGCGTCTCCGTGATCGACGAGTCCCCGCACCCCGATTTCCGCGACGTGCGGATCGTCGAAACCACCGGGGGCTTCAAGCACAACGGCGATCTGCTGTACTACGTCATCACGGGCATGGTGATGCCGGATGCCTTCACGCCCGACCCGGCGGGCGCTCGGGCGATGGCGATCGCCAATTCCTTCCGGGCCTTCATCTTCCCCAAGGCCGCGGGCGACCCCCTGAGCCCGGCGCCCCCCAACCGGCGCCAGGACAACATCTTCGAGACCGACAACGGCTACTTCAGCAACAACCCCCTGGGCCTGTGGTTGCTGACCTTCGTCAGCTGGGACGGGCCCAACGTCGCCTCGGGGCGCTGCCGGGTGGAGATGGACAAGCTCGCCCGGGACAACGGCCTGGACCTCGACGGGACGCCGGTGATCACGACCAAGAAAGACATCGAAAACCTCCACCAGCTGGGCTGCATCAGCCTGCGCACCCGCGCCCTCGATGGCTCCCAGGGCTTCCCCTGGGTCCTTTGACCCGCCTACGAGGATCCCCGGAGGGGAGCCATCGCCGACGACGCGTCCCTGGTCACCGTGCGTGACGACACCGGCCGCGGGGTGAGCCCCGAAGTCGAGGACAACTTCGCCTGCCTGCAGAATACAGGCGAGTTCTGCCGCTGAGGCGCACGTCTCGCGAAGCTACGGCCCGAGCCTCGCGGCGGCCGAGCGAACGGACCGCGCGCTGCGCCCGACGACGACGCGCTGACCGGGCTCAGTGGACCCCCGCGCCGGGGGGCGGACCTGGCGAGGGGGTCCTGCCGAGCTCCAGTCCCCGCGCCCGCACCTCCCGCCAGAAGGGTTCCACGCGCTCCTCGAAGAACGCGTCCAGCTCGCGCAGCACCTTCTCCAACAGCGCCTCGGCCTCCGCGAGATAGGCGAGGTGGGCCGGGGTGGGCGCCTCCCACGAGCTCGAGAGCGCGCCCATGACGTAGTCGAGCTTGGAGAAGGGATCCTTCTCGGCGACGATACCCTTGGTCCGGGGCGGTACCCAGAGCTTGCGCTCGAGCTGCTCCAGTGCTTCGAACATCTCGCCCCCCTGGCGCCGGAGGCGTTCTTCGGGAGTTTCCTGCTCCTTGTCCTGCGTGGCGCTCCACGCCTCGTTCGCTTCGCCGGCTCGGCGCACCGCCTCCTCGAGCTTGCGCAGCACGACCTCGATGTCCGCCCGCGCGTCGTGGATACGCGCCACCGCGTCCGCCACCCGCTCCTGCGCGCGCCCGGTGCGCTGGATCGCTTCCCACGCCGCGCGCCGGTCCCCGTCGGAAACGGGCGAACGCGGATCGGGCAGCACGCGCAGCTCGCCGCGCGCCGCGTGCGCGCCGAAGCGGACCTCCACGGTGTAGCGGTCGGGCAAGACCTCCGGTCCCTCGGGTTCCTCGCGCCACCAGGGCCGCTCGCGGGGCGGTTCGCGGAAGGGATCGCTCCTCAAATTCCATACGGCGCGGTTGACCCCGCGATGGACGGCCGTCTCGAACCTGCGCACGCGCCGACCCTGGCGGTCGAAGACGAGAATCTCCGCCTTCGGGATCTTGGCTCGCTCGCGTTCCTTCGCGCGTTTCTTCGCTGCGGGACCGCGCTCGAGACCCGAGGGTTCGACGATGCGCTGTTGGCGCTGCTGCTCCAGGCGCTGCTCGAGCTCTTCCGCGGACGGCAACCCCTCGATGTTCAGCGAAAACGTGACGAGGGCTCCGTAGGGCCGGTTCTCGCCGCGGAATTCTCCGTGCCCCGGAAAGCGCGACTGCCCCGTCTGCTTGACCCGGTACTGCTGCGCATCGGGGATCGAGAACAGATGCAGGGGCTCGCGCAGCACGGCCTCCGTGAGCCCGCGCAGCGGGCCGATGTCGTCCAGGACGTACGCACCGCGGCCGTGCGTGCCGAGCACGAGATCGTGATCGCGGGGATGGACCACGAGGTCCATCACCGAAACCGTCGGCACCCCGTGGGTCCACTTGAACCAGTGGCGGCCGCCGTCGAGGCTGACGTGGAGACCGAACTCGGTACCCAGGAACAGAAGATCCGGGTCCCCGGGGTCCTGGACGATCGCCAGGGCGTAGCCTTCGATCGTGTCCGTCGCGAGCCTCTGCCAGCTGCGGCCGAAATCGGCAGTCTTGTAGACGTAGGGCTCGAAGTCCGAGCGGCGGTGGTTGTCGAGCACGAGGAAGGCGGTCGCCTCGTCGTGCGGGGAGGGCTCGATGTACGGTACCCAGCTCCCCCGGGGCGCGCCGCGCAGCCGGTCCTCGAGGCTGGTCCACGTCGCCCCGCCGTCGCGCGTGAGGTGGATGCGGCCGTCGTCCGTGCCGACCCAGATCAACCCTCGCCGCAGGCGACTCGGCGCGATGGCGACGATCGTCGTGTAGTTCTCCGCGCCGGTCACGTCGGGCGTCAGGCCGCCGCTTTCCGCCTGCTTCTGCCAATCGGGGTTGTTCGTCGTCAGGTCCGGACTGATGATCGTCCACGTGTCGCCGCGGTCGGTGGACCTGTGCACGAACTGGCTGCCGTAGTAGATCGTCTCCGGCTCGAAGGGATCGACGGCCAGGGCTGCGTTCCAGTTGAAGCGCAACTCCACGCCCTCGGGAGCGGGCGGGCGGATATCCTTGCGCTCTCCGGTGCGCAAATTCCAGCGCCGCAGATACCCCTCCTGGCTCATCGAATAACCCTGCAGGGAGTCGCGTGGATCCGGGCGCGTGTCGAAGCCATCGCCGAAGCCGACTTCCTCCCAGTGGTGGTTGCGGATGCCGAAGTTCTCCCACACGGCGCTCGGCCCGCGCCAGGAACCGTTGTCCTGCATGCCCCCGTAGATGTGGTAGGGCACGTCCATGTCCACGGCGATGTGGTAGAACTGCGCGAGCGGCAGATTCTCTACGAAACGCCAGGTCTCGCCGCGGTCGCGGCTGAAGGCCACCCCGCCGTCGTTGCCCACGATGAGGTAGCTCGGATCCTGGGGGTGGATCCACATCGCGTGGTAGTCGGGATGCACCAGACGGAAGGGCGCGAGCACGCGGAAGCTCTTGCCTCCGTCGTCGGAGACCGACAGCAGGGACCACAAGTTGTAGACGCGCTGCGGCCACTCGGGATCCACCCGGATGTCGGCGTAGTAGAAGGGGCGCGGCGACACGTCCGCCGCCACGTTGACCTCGACCCAGTGCCGCCCGCCGTCCTCGGATTTGAGCAGGGCGCTGCGCTCGGCCTCGACGATGGCATAGACGATTTCCGGGTAACGATGGCAGAAGGAGACCCCGATGCGGCCCAGCTCGCCCTCGGGCAGTCCATCCTCCGCCGTGAGGCGTTCCCAGCTCTCGCCCCCGTCCACGCTCCGGTAGAGCCCCGAGCCAGGCCCTCCGGATTGAAAGAACCAGGGCCAGCGGCGGTACTGCCACATGGCGGCGAGAAGGTGGTTCGGGTTCGAAGGATCCATCACGAGCTCGGCGGCGCCCGTTTTCTCGTCCACGTAGAGCACCTTGCGCCAGGTGCGCCCGCCGTCGGTGGTCCTGAAGACGCCCCGCTCGGGGTTGTCGGCCCAGGCGCGCCCGAGCGCGGCCACCCACGCCACCTCGGGATCGCTCGGGTGGAGCACGATGCGGTGGATGCGCTCGGTGGCTTCGAGGCCCAGGTGCACCCACCTCTGCCCTCCGTCGAGGCTACGGTACACCCCGTTGCCGATGGAGGCGCTGTTGCGCGGGTTGCCCTCGCCGGTGCCGACCCAGACGATAGCGGGATTGGGCTGGAAGACCGCCACGGCGCCGACGGAGGCCACGGGCTGATCGTCGAAGACCGGCTCCCACGTGAGGCCTCCGTTGAGGGATTTCCAGAGACCGCCGCTCGCCGAGCCCACGTAGACGATGCGCGGGTCGGAAACGACCGCGTCGATGGCGGTGACGCGGCCGCTCATCCCCGCGGGCCCGATGGCCCGAGCCTTCATACCGGCGAGAAGCTCCGCCTCGATCGCCGCCTGCGCCGGCCCCGCATGGACGACCCACAGGCCCGCGACCGCCTGGAGCACGCCGACCAGCCGCAGCGCGATTGAAAACGTCGAGTCCGGTTTGCGCTCTCGCACCATACACGCTCCTCCCGCGGGCAGCCCTCCCGCCCCCGCCCCAACCATACGGGACGGGCGTTCCCCGGTTGCAACAAAGCGTCTGGCGCGACGCCGTGCTGGGGAAGAGATTCGAGGCGCAAGGAGCGAGCCGACGGTCCCGGGCTCGCCCGCTCACGAGAACATCCTATGAGCAAGAACCCAGGCCTGTTGCTTCCGATCCCCCTCTTCGGGGGACTCTTCGCTGCAGGATCAGATCAAGTCCTGCCGGACGCCGCCCAGAGTTCGAGCGAGGATCTGGCCATGGCCGTCGTTACCGAGAGCTGCGGCGGCGAGGGGTTCGAGGGCTCCGTCCGGCGGGGGTCCTCGGTGTTGCGTTTCGAGGCGTGTTCGCGGGAGAGCCAAGTCTGGGCGGCCCTGCGGGACCGTGGCGGGAACCGGCTCGCCGAGGTCCGCGTCCATCTCGAGACCGCGACCTTCGAGTATTGGATCGGGGGCGTGCGCATGAACGACACCCCGTCCGAGGATGAACGCCAACGCGTCGGGCAGACTCTGAGCGCGCCGGAGGCGGCGCTCGCCGGGTTCGTTCTTCCAGCCGTATTGGACAGCGGGTGGAGCGAGGAGGCCGAGCCGGTGCGGGCCTTGGCGGCCAGTCTCGTCGCCTTGGAAGGTAGCGGCTCGGACCCCATGTCGGGTGACATAGAGTGCGATCCTTCGCCTGCGGGCGATTGCTGCGGCTGCTGCGGACCCGGATGCGGTGGTTGCACCGGTTGTTACACCAAGGCATGCCGGGAGCACGACATCTGTGTCCGCCAGTACGGGCACGCAAGATGCGCCCATCTTTTTCTCCAGGCCGCGCTGTCCGCCTGGTGCTGCCGCGGGGTCAAGATTCCCGGGTTATGCTAGGTCCGCACTCGGGCCCGAGGACCCTGGAGCCGGGGGCCCGAGCGTGCTCGAATGGAGGATGAACGGGATGGCACGCCACAGATGGGCAGCGGCAGCGATCGCACTGACCGCAGCCCTGTTCGGATTCAGCGCCTTCTACAGCGATCTGGGTGCGGCCCATCCCTGGTGGGCCCGCGTCCTGGTGGCTCTGGCCGTGGTGGGGGCAGGGGCGGCTCTGGCGGCTTACTTGGCCAGCCGATGGTGGTATGGCCTGGTCGCGGGTGCTGGCCCCCTGGCGGCGGCAGCCGTGCTCTTTGTCCTGCAGGGACCGGAAGCCACTTCGTGGGCGGCGGCGGTCGCGTGCGCCGTTGCCCTCCTGGGAAGCTGGACGGGCTCGCGGCTCGCCGTCTCGCGCGCGCGGGGCTCGTGAACGGGCTTGCGGGTAGGGAGCGGGCCCGCCCCTAGCTCGGGTCTTCCAGCACCACGAAGCGGCCACGCTCCAGCCTGGCGAAGAACGTGGCCAGCCTGGGCCCCAGGGGCTCCACCCGCTCGCCGAACCGGTCGCGCAGGGCCTCGCCGATCTCCCGGAGCGTCGCGCGGCCGTCCGAGCGCCGCCAAGCGAAGCTGCCGATCTCGTCGAGACAGAGCCGGTAGGGCGCAAGGGGCCACCACCGCGCGAGCCACCGCGCGAGCCTCCCGCGCCCGAAGCGCGGCACGAGCAGGTGCACGACCCCCTCCCGCTCTTCCCAATCGCAGACACGCCGCGGGCGAAGCGACCCCCAGTCCTCCACCGGGGCCCGCCGCAGCCGCCGCGCCATCTCACGAACCCGACGCCCGCAGCTTCCGCATCGCCCCGAGAGGCAGGGCGATCAGCACCCAGGTCACGACGGCGAAGATGAACAGCATCGCCAGGGCGCTGCCCTCGGGAACGAGCTTGGGGAACGTCACGTCCAGGAGCACCGCGAGAGCGAGGATCACCCCCGTGAGGGCTTCGCCGGCGATGAGGCCCGAGGCGACCAGCAGCCCCGTGTTCGACGCCCGGTCGCGCTCCGCCTCGCTGGCGCGGCGACGCTCCAGAGTCCGGTCGAGGATCCAGCGGATGATCCCGCCCACGAAGATGGCGAAGGTCGTCTGCAGCGGCAGATACATCCCCACCGCGATCAACATCGGTGAAGGCGCCCGCAACAGCACCAGGCCCACCGAGAACCCGATCCCCACGAGCACGAGGGGCCAGGCCATCTCGCCTTTGACGATCCCCTGCGACAGCATCGCCATCAAGCCCGCCTGCGGCGCCGGCAGCGCCTCGCCCCCGATGCCCGTGCCGCCGAGCTTGATGTCGCTCGCGTGCAGCCAGCCGATGGGGAGGATCAGGACGAACGACACGAGGACGACGCTGACGATCTCCGCCACTTCCATGCGCCACGGCGTGCCGCCGAGGATGTGCCCCACCTTCAGGTCCTGCATCATGTCGCCCGCGATCCCGCAGGCGCAGCACACGACCGTGGCCACCCCCAGCACGGCCGCGATGGCCGCGATCGTTCCGCCTCCTCGCTCGGCCAAGCCCAGGGCCACCATCAGCAGTGCCGCGATCAGCAGCGTCGTCAGGGTCAGCCCCGAGATGGGATTCGAGGAGGATCCGATGACGCCCACGAGGTAGCCCGCAACTGCGGCGAAGAGAAAGCCGGCGACGATCATGACGCAAGCTGCCACGAGGGCCGCGAGAAAGCTCCTGGAGAAATACCAGTAGAGCAGGGTCACGGGGATCACCATCACCAGCACGAGCGCGAAGATCGTGGGAAGCGAGAGATCGCGTTCGAGCCGGGAGGGGGCAGGCCCTCCCGCCTTCATGGCGCGCATGTCGGAGAGGGCCTTGCCGATGCCGCTCGCCAGCTGGCGCCGCAGCCCCCACAGCGTCCAGAAGGCGCCCACGATCATGGCCCCCACGGCGATGGGGCGCACGATGTTGTACCAGGCCTCACCGGCGGCGTCGGCCCAGCCCCCGCGGCCCAGCCGGACGAGCGTCTCGATGGCGCCCCCGCTTCCGTTCATGAACAGCACCAGCGGGATCAAGACGAACCAGGCGAAAAGTCCACCGGAGAACGTGATCGCCGCCAGGCGCGGTCCGATGACGAAGCCCACCCCCATCAGCGCCGGCGAGGCGGCGGGACTGCGCCACAGCAGGCCCCCGCGGAACTCGAGGGCTTGGCCCAGCAGGGCCACTTTCGAGAGGGCGAACTGGTGAAACCCTCCGACGTACTCTTTGAAAAGCTTGATCCCGCCGTCGTTCTTGAACAGCTCGATCAGCATCGAAAGGCCCATCGCACTGAAAACGTACGAGGCTCCCGTGGCCCCCTTCTGTCCCGCCTTGTGGATCTCGGCGGCGGCCACGGACTCGGGAAACGGCAGCTCCGCCTCCACGACGAGCGTCCGGCGCAGCAGGATCACGAAGAGCACCCCGAGCGTACCGCCCACGAGAAGCAATGCCGTACCCTCGAGGTAGGCGTCCCAGGCGAGCAGGCTCTCCCAGTAGCCCACGATGATGAACGCCGGCACGGTGAAAATCGCGCCCGCCACGAGCGCCTCGCCCACCGAAGCCGCGGTGCGGGCGATGTTCTCCTGGAGGATGTTGCCCCGCGTGAGGCGCAGGAAGGCCATGGCCACCACCGCCGCGGGAAACGTGGCGGCGATCGTCTGGCCGGCCTTCATCCCTAGCCAGGCGTTGGCCGCGCCCAGGACCGCGGCCAGGGCCACCCCCAAGGCGACCGCGGGGAACGTGAACTCGGAAAGCTGCGTGTCCTCGGGGACGTACGGCTTGAACTTGGGCTTGTCGTCCATGCCCCTCCTCCACCTCGACGCGGGCCGCAGGGTCGCGAGCGAAAGCCGGGCAAAGCCGCCGGACCCGCGGAAGGGCCGATCATACCCGAACTGCGGCTTCGCGGTGCGCGAGGCGGCCGTCGCACCGCGCTGCGGCGGACGGTGTAGAATGCCGCTCTGGGTCGCGGGAAAACACCGCCAGCGCAGGGTTCGGCCGCGTGCGGGCGGAGGAGGAAGGGCTGCGATGGACGCACTGGCCGGCTTCATCGAGCAGCAGCAGGACCGTTACCTGGAAGCGTTGCGGGAGATCTTGCGGATCCCCTCGGTCAGCACCGACCCCCAACGCGCCGCCGACGTCCGCCGCGCGGCGGAGTGGGTTCGCGACCGCCTGACCGCGGCGGGCTGCACGACGGCGGAGCTGCACGAAACCCCCCGGCACCCGATCGTCTACGGGGAGTGGCTCGGCGCCCCGGGCAAGCCGACCATCCTCGTCTACGGCCACTACGATGTGCAGCCCGTGGACCCGCTCGATCAGTGGCGCACGCCGCCCTTCGAGCCGACGGTGCACAACGGCCGCATCTACGCGCGCGGCGCCTCCGACGACAAGGGGCAGTTCCAGATTCACATCAACGCCCTCGAAGCTCACCTCAAGACCTCCGGCACCTGCCCGGTGAACGTGAAATACCTGATCGAGGGCGAGGAGGAAATCGGCTCGCCCAGCCTCGACGCGTTCCTGCGGGCCAACCGCGAGCGGCTGCGTTGCGACGCGGTGGTCGTCTCGGACACGGCCATGTTCGCCAAGGGGCTGCCCTCGATCTGCGTGGGTCTGCGCGGGCTGGCGTACCTCGAAGTCCACGTGGAGGGCACGAGCCGGGATCTGCATTCGGGCACCTTCGGCGGCGCGGTGATCAATCCCGCCAACGCGCTCGCGACGATGCTGGCTTCGCTCAAGGACGCTCGCGGCAAGGTGAAGATCCCGGGTTTCTACGACCGCGTGCGGCCCCTGACGGCAGCCGAACGGCGAGCCTTCCGCTCGTTGCCCCACAGCGACCGGCGCTTCCGCGAGGCGATCGGCGCACCCGATCTTTTCGGCGAGGCGGGCTACACGACGCTCGAGCGCATCTGGGCCCGTCCCACCTTCGACATCAACGGCATCTGGGCCGGCTTCACCGGCGAGGGCGCCAAGACGGTCATTCCCGCCCAGGCGCACGCGAAGATCTCCATGCGCCTCGTGCCGGATCAGCGTTCGGCGGAGATCGCGAAGCTCGCCGAGCGCCATTTGAAGAAGATCGCCCCCCAAGCGGTGAAGATCGAGGTGAAAACGCTCCACGGAGGCGAGCCGTGGCTCGCCCCGGCGGATCACCCCGCGCTTCAGGCGGCGGCGCGGGCCCTGGCGCGCGCCTTCGGCAGAAAGCCCGTCTTCGTCCGCGAGGGAGGCTCGATCCCCGTCATCGCCACCTTCGACCAGCTTTTGCGCGTGCCGTGCGTCCTCATGGGCATCGGTCTCGCCGACGACAACCTCCACGCCCCCAACGAAAAACTCGAGCTCGAGAACTTCTTCCACGGCAACCGCGCGGCGGCCTACCTGATGGAGGAGCTCGGCCGTGCGGAGCTCGGCGGGCGCAGGCCGGCGCGCGCCGTCGGCGGGACTGGCCGTTCCAAGCGCGCCTCGAAGAAGTAGGGGCGCGGTCTATGGGGAGCTCCCGCTCGAGGAGGTGTCTCGCGGTGCACGGTGTCCTCCGATCTTTCGGGTCGCGAGCACGGCTGGCCTTGTTGCTTGTGGGGGCGCTTGCGCCCCCACCGGCACGCGCGGGGGAAGAGGCGCTGCGCGTCTTCGCGAGCTCCGCAATCGCCCCTGCCGTGGAAGAGCTGGCGCGAGCCTGGGAAGCGCAGCGGCCCGCCCTGCGTGTCGCGGTCGTGGCGGGCCCCTCGGGCGTGCTGCGCCGGCACGTGGAGCACGGTGCGCGGGCCGACCTGTTCGTGGCGCCCGCGAGCGAGCTCGCCCGGCTCGACCAGGCGGGGCTTCTCCGCTTCGCCGGTCGCGAGACACTCGCAGCCGACGAGGTCGTGCTGGCGCTGCGGCCGGGCGCCGTGCCACCCGAGCGCTTCGAGGCGCTGGCTGCCACCGGGCTCGCTCGCATCGGCATCCCCAACCCCACGACCGTCGCCGAGGGCCTGTGGGCCGTGCAGGCTCTCGACGCCTTCGCATTGCGAGAACGTCTCGCGGCGCGGCTCGTGCGCACGGCCTCCACGACCGAGGCCCTCGCGCGTCTGGCGGCGGGCGAGCTGGATGCGGCCCTCGTGCCCCGGGCGGAGGCGCTGGGCTGGAGCGGCCGCGTCTTCGTGGGCCCGCAGGCACCCGCCCGGGCGCACGAGACCTCGCGTTACGACGCCGCGGTGCCGGAGACGGCGGCCGATGTCGGCGGCGCGCTGCTGTTCGTCGACTTCATGCGCAGCGACGAGGGCCGGGCGGTTTTGGAGCGACGCGGCTACCGGCCGCTCGACTGAGCACGGCCGCCTGCGCCAGCTGCGCTTCGTCCCCGCGGTGGGTTTCGGAACATCCGCCCCGGGCGCTCAGCAAGATCCCCCCGGGTGACCCCGGCCCTGGAGGTCATCCCCGCGAGCTGAGTTCGACCCACAGCGCCGCGAGCCAGGCCGCGATACCGGCGAGGGGGGCCCCCAGAAGATAGACGCGCGAGGGCAGCGCCCCCAACACGCGTTCCGCGATACGGCCCCGGGCGCGCTCGGCTCTCGTCTCGAGAACGCCGTAGCGCGCATCCTCGGGATGAGCGGCGCGCAAGACCTCGAGCTTGGCGCGCCAGGCGTCCTGGAACAGGCACGTGCGCCCGATGGAGAAAAGCCACACGAGATCGAGCGCCGCCCCCGTGGCGGCGATGCCGGCGCGTCCTCCCGCCGCCAGGGCGTAACCGACCGCCAGCACCGCGTGGGTCAGGAGCAGCGCCTGCAGCTTGATGGTCTTGATCAGGTTCTCGCGCGCCCAGAGCTCGACCAGGCAGGCGAAGAGATCGTCCGATGCGGCACCCCGCTCCTGCGCGGGCACCTGCCCCCCCGTCGGTTCCCTCGTCATTGCGGCGAAGGCCTGTAGCGGTAGGAGGCGGTGAAGGGCGTCCGCCCCGGCGTCTTCACGACCCCCCGATCCGGATTCGCAGCGAGATGCTCCAGGATGTGGAAGACGGTCTCGGCTTGCTCCGTGGCGCCCATCGCCTGGGCCAGCTCTTCCGCGGTCGCGCCGGCGTCCCGGCGCTCGCGCAGCTCCGCCAGCAGCCGGCGCTGGAGGCTAAGCACCTGCGCTGCGGCCTTCTTGCCCGCTTCCACTCCGGGCTGGTGGTAGGCATTGACCCGGATGAGACTGGCATAGAGTCCCACGGCCCGTTCGTAGAGGGCGATGAGCATCCCGATCGTGCGCGCGTGCACTTCGGGTATCGTGATGGTGATCGAGGGCCGGCCCTTCTCGAAGAGCGCCTGGCGCGTGCCGAGGAGCAACCCTTGCAGGTAGTCCCCCGAGGTCACCTCGGGCTCCACCTCGAGGCTCGGAGCCTGCCGGTCGCGGAGAACCTGGATGAACGTCACGAAGAAATTCGGCAGTCCGTCGCGCAACTGCTGCACGTAGGCGTGCTGGTCCGTGGAGCCCTTGTTGCCGTAGACGGCGATTCCCTGATGCACGATGCGGCCCGCGAGATCGCGCTCCTTGCCCAGGGACTCCATGACCAGTTGCTGCAGGTAGCGGCTGAAGAGCGCCAGGCGGTCCTTGTAGGGCAAAATCACCATGTCCTTCTTGCCCGCGCCCTCGCCGGCGTGGTACCAGCTCAGGGCGAGCAGCGCGGCGGGATTGCTGCCCACCTCGCGCCGGCGGGTGAGCCGGTCCATCGCGGCCGCACCCGCCAGCAGGCTGGCCACGTCGAAGCCCTGGAGCGCCGCGGGCAGCAGACCTACGGCGGAGAACTCCGAGGTGCGTCCCCCGACCCAGTCCCACATGGGAAAACGCGCCGCGAAGCCGTGCTCTCTGGCGTAGCGGTCGAGCTCGCTTCCCTCCTGGGTCACGGCCACGGCGTGCGGACCGAACTCGAGCCCCCGCGCACGGTAGGCGGCAGCCGCTTCGAGCATGCCGTTGCGGGTCTCGGGAGTCGTCCCCGATTTGGAGATCACGAGAGTCAGCGTCGCCGGCAGTTCGTCCCGGAGCGCGCCGAGGACCCGATCGAAGCCATCGGGGTCCGTGTTGTCCAAGAAGTGCGGCTGGACGGGATCGTCCAGACCTCCGAGAGCCTCGGCCACGAACTGCGGCCCGAGCGCCGAACCCCCGATCCCGACGAGCAGATAGTGCCGGAAGCGTCCCGCCGCCTGGGGGCGCACTTTTCCCGCATGGACCCGCCGCGCGAACTGGACGACGCGCCGCTGGGTCCGCCGGATCTGCTCGGCGATCGCCGGGCTCGGGGCGAGCTCCGGAGCCCGCAACCAGTAGTGGCCCACCATGCGCCCCTCGTCGGGATTGGCGATCGCGCCGCGCTCGAGAGCTTCCATCTCGTCGAAGGCGCGCTCGAGCGCCGATCCCATCTCCCGCAGGAACGGCTCCGGCAAACCCATGCGGCTGACGTCCACCCGGAAGCCGGAGGCGGGATCCTCGAACAGCCAGGCACGGTAGCGTTCCCAGAGTTCGCGCGAGCTCACGGCATCGCTCCCGTCTTCGCAGTGGCGACCTACCGCGTAGGCCGGTACGGCAGACCCACGGCTGCCCGGACGAGCCGGCCGAGATACGGCGCGTCGAGATCCGCAGCGCGGCGCAGCTTGACGTGGCGCATGCCTTTCCCCGTGCCCTCGAGCGTGCCCGCGGGATCGTGGAGCTCGGTGGCGCGGAAAAAGCCGAGGTTGACGTGATCGCCTGCCACCGCGAAATAGACCACTTTTTCCTGTGCGCGCACGTAGGTGGGGTGACCCCACAGGATGCGCTCCTCGAGCTCGGGAGCGGCGAGGCGCACGAGCCGCCGGAGCTGTCGTAGCAACGGCCGCAACCGGACCGGCTGCGCTCCGATGTAGGCGCTCGCGTCCGCGTACGCCGGCTTGGCCATCGGGATCCCCTCCCCCGTGTCTCCGGAGCCCCCGTCTACACTTTTTTGCGCGCGGGCACAAGACCCCTGGGTTGCGGTAGGCTTCGCGCGGGGCTGGAGAGGCGGTGCATCGGGTCCGCCTTCACGACGACGGCACGGTCGAGGGCGACTGGAGCGTCCCGGCCGGGGCGCTCGGGCGCGCGCGCCACGTGCTGGCGCTGACCGGGGCGGGGATCTCCGTGGACAGCGGCATCCCCGATTTTCGCAGCCCCGGCGGGCTGTGGAGCGAGTTCGACCCGATGGAGTACGCGACGCTGACCTGTTTCCTCCGGACGCCGGAGAAAGCTTGGGCGCTGTTTCGCGCGCTCGGCAAGCTGCTCGTGGGCCGCCGGCCCAACCCCGCCCACCATGCGCTCGCCGCGCTCGAACGGGCGGGGCGGCTTGCCGCCGTGGTGACGCAGAACATCGACGGCCTGCACCAGGCGGCGGGCAGCCGGCGCGTCCTCGAGATCCACGGCGATGCCCGCAACCTCCACTGCCTGCAGTGCGCCTGGCAGGCACCCCTCGAAGCACGCCACCTCGATCCCGGTCCGATCCCGCGCTGCCCGCGCTGCAGCTTCCCGCTCAAACCGACGGTGGTGCTCTTCGAGGAACCTGTGCGTCAGATGCAGGCCATCCGCCGGGAACTCGTTCGAACCGACTTGCTCCTGGTCATCGGGACCTCGGCGGAGGTGGCCCCCGCGAGTCTTTTCCCCGACGAGGTGCGCGCGCGCGGCGGACGCGTGCTCGAGTGCAATGTGCACGGGACGCTCCTCACGCCCACGCTGGAGGAGGAGGACATCTTCCTGCAGGGTCGGGCGAGCGCGACGCTCCCGCGTCTGCTTCGCGCCGTGGGCATCGAGGTCGGCGAGCGGTCTTGAACGCCCGCGTCGCGTCGCACCCCCATGGACCGGCACTCTCTTTTTTTTCTCGTGTCCCACTCCCCGCACCGGGGCGCAGGATGCCGTCCCGGGCACGAGCCGTCGGCGCGGCTCAGGTTCCCTCGCCACCGGCCGGGCTTCAAGGCCGGCATCGCCGAGCGGCCGGAGCGGAAGAGGCTGCCCGAGCTCGCCGGAGGGAAAGTCTGGCGCGGGCAAGGCGGCGGCTTTGACGGACCGGCTGGCGGGTGATAGATAGTCCCTGGTCGTGCCCTACTGCCTGCGGTCATCCATCTTGTCCCGGACGGGCCGAGGGATCGCTCTGGCGTCGCTGGCCTGGATGCTGGGCTCCGTTCCACCGGAGCCGCGGGCCGGCTCCGCCGCCGGGCAAGGCCCGCGGATCCAGTTCGCCGAAACGACGCACGATTTCGGCCAGATGCGCGGGGACGAAAAGCGCTCCCACCGGTGGGTGTTCCGCAATGTGGGCGACGCGCCCCTGATCGTCCTGGACACGCGCTCCTCGTGCGGCTGCACGGCGAGCGTGGCGGAGGAGTCGGAGATCCCTCCCGGAGGCTCCGGGGTGCTCCTCGTCACCTTCGACGCCTCCGGCCAGTACGGCACGGTGCGCAAGACGGTCGTCGTCACGACCAACGACCCCGTACAGCCGCGCGTCCGCCTGACGATCAAAGCCGAGGTGGCGCGACCCCCCGATCCCGAGGGCCCGGGGGGCCATCCGCCCATCCTCGGCCGCTCGTTGCTCGCAGGAACCTGCGCCAACTGCCACGCCAGACCCGCGGGCCAGTTGCAGGACGAGGCCCTCTACGCGGCGGTGTGCGCGATGTGCCACGGCCCCCGCGGCCTGGGGGTCGCCGGGAAAGGACCGAGCCTGCGAGCCCCCGACTACCTCCTGACGCGCAGCGACGACGAGCTCGCGCAGGCGATCGCCTTCGGCACGGCGAATCCTGCGATGCCCGGCTTCTCGGAGGTGATGGGCGGGCCGCTGAAGGAGGCGCAGATCCGCTCGCTGGTGAACCTGCTGCGCCGCTGGGGTCCCGCGGGGGAAGGCCCCGCCGCCGCCACCGGGGAGGATTGAGGATGGGCCTGCACCGCGCGCGCAAGCGCCGTCCCTTCTCCCTCGCCGCGGAGCGGGCGGTGCGCCTGTTGCGCGAGCGCGGCGGAGCCCTCGACAGCCGCGAGCTCGCGCGGGAGATCCTCGCCACGCGCGCGCCGGACGAGACGACCGCCCGGCGCATCCTCGAGACCGCCTTCGCCGGCGACGCTCGCCTCCGCTACACGCGCGGCCGCTGGCGCTTGTCGCGGGCCGCCGCTGAGCCCACCGCGGCCGAAGCACCCGCCGCGCGGGCCGCCCGCCCGGAGCCGGACCGCGTGCTCGTCGTCCTGCAGGGGGCACGGCCGGGCCGGCGGCAGCCGTTCCAGCTTCGCGAGCTCGCGGCGATCCGCCTGCGCGGGGACACGGTGGTTGCCGCCTGCGGGGGCCGGCCCCTCGAGGGGGGCGCCGGCGCCGAGTTGCGCAACGAGGTTCGCGACTTGCTGCGCGGAGCGGTGCCGGTGGTGCACGACCCGCCGGGGGCCCTGCGCGCGCTGGAGCGCTGGCTCGACGAACCGCTGCAAGACCCCCTTTCGGTGAGGGAGCTGGCCCACCGGCGCCTGGGGCTTCCCGCGCGGCACAGCCTCGGAGAGCTCGCCGCCCGGCTGCGGCTGCGGTGGGTCGAATCGGAAGACCTCGTGGATCAGGCCTCGGTGCTCGACGCGGCCCTGGCGGGCTTGCGGGGCGAGGGCGAGACGCTGTCGCAGATGCGCGACCGCCTCTACGAGGACGCCCCGCGCGTGCCTTGGGAGCGTTACGCGTTCGATCGCGATTTCCTACGCGACATCCCGCGCGTACCCGGGACGTACCGCTTTTTCGACCGCCAGGACCGTTTGCTCTACGTGGGCAAGGCCAAGAATCTCCACGAGCGGATCGCGTCGTACTTCCGCGCGGGGACTGCCCGTTCGGCCCGGCGCCGCGCGCTGATCGAGGTCTTGCACCGCATCGAATACGACCCGCTCGGCTCCGAGCTGGAGGCGATGCTCCGCGAGGCCGCTCTCATCCGGCGCCGGCGGCCGGCGGAGAACGTGCAGCGCCAGGTGCACGTCCACGGCCACCATCGTTCGCGGATGCGCTCGGTGATGATCCTGGAGCCGACACGGGACCCGTGGCTGTTCTGCGTGTACTTGCTGCACGACGGGCGGCTGGTGGGCAAGGTCCCGGTCGGCCCGCGGGGCGGGGGGCTCTCGCGCATCCGCCGGCTGCTGGACGACCGTTTCTTCGCGGCTCCGGCGGGTCCGACACCGGCGGCGGGACCTGAGGTGGACGTGGAACTCGTGGGCCGATGGCTGGCGGAGAACCGCGAGCGCGTCGTCGCCTTCGATCCGACCTCGCTCCGGAGCACGCACGAGGTCATGCTGCGCCTGGAGGCGGTGGTGCGCTCGGGGGCGCTGTTCGATCCCGACGGTTCCCCGATCCTGCAGCGATGAACGACGAACCACCCTCGAGTCCGAATCCCATCCCGCGCAGGGCGGAGACGGGCGCGCGGGGGGCGGCGCGCGCAGGCGACGGGGTCGCATGAGGACGACCCTCTACGTCCTGCTGGCCTTCGCGCTCGTGGCGCTCAACGCCTTTTTCGTGGCCGCCGAGTTCGCCATCGTCAAGGTGCGGCGCACGCGCATCGAGGAGATGGTGGCCAAGGGGGTGCACCGCGCGCAGGCCGTGCGCGACGTGATCCAGGACCTCAACCCGTACCTTTCCGCCTGCCAGCTCGGCATCACCCTGGCCTCCCTCGGCCTGGGGTGGGTGGGCGAGCCGGCCTTCGCGCATGCGATCCAGCGGTTCTTCGCCTTTCTCGGAGAGCGCAGGGCCATCGCCGCGCACTCCGTGGCGGTGACGATCGCCTTCGCGTTGATCACCGCCATGCACACCATTCTGGGGGAGATCGTGCCCAAGACGATCGCCATCGACCGGGCCTTGCCCACGGCGCTGTGGGTGGCGCGGCCGCTGCGGCTGTTCTACCGGGTCTTTTTCCCCACCATCTGGTTGATGAACGCCGCCTCGAACGGCATCGTCCGGCTCATGGGGCTCGAGCCGGTGCGGGAGGATGTCCGCGCCCACAGCGAAGAGGAGCTGCGGATGATCGTGGCCCGCAGCCGCAAGGGGGGGGTGCTTTCCGAGGAGCGCGCCCGGCTGCTGGCGCGGGCCCTGGATTTCGCGGCGCACAGCGTGCGCCAGATCATGGTCCCGCGGGCCGATACGGTGATCCTGGACACGAGCCGGCCCTACGAGGAGAACATCCGCATCGCGCGCAACAGCGGACACACGCGCTATCCGCTGTGCGAGGGGGATCTCGACCAGGTCATTGGCATCGTGCACATCAAAGACGTGTTCATGCGCGGGGATGAGGTCCAGCAGGACCTGCGGCGCGTGGCGCGCAAACCGCTCTTCGTTCCGGAGAGCCTGCCCGTCGATCGGCTGCTCAATATCTTTCGCCGACACCGCATGCACATGGCGGTCGTCGTGGACGAGTACGGCGCCGCCACGGGCATCGTCACGCTCGAGGATGTGCTCGAAGAGCTGACGGGGGAAATCCAGGACGAGTTCGACGAGGAGGAACCAAAGATCCAGCGGCGCCCCGACGGGAAGCTTCTCGTGACCGCGGCCCTGCCCCTGGACGAGGCGCGGGAGCATCTGGGACTCCGGGCGGATCGCAGCGAAGGCGTGGACACCCTCGGCGGGCTCGTCTACGCCCGGCTGGGGCGCGTGCCGCGAGTGGGCGACAGGATCGAACTCGACGGCCGCACCGTGGAGGTCGCCAGCATGCGGGGCCGCCGCATCCTCCAACTGCTGATCCGTTAGCCTCCTCCCAGCAGCAGGATTACGCGCTAGGAGCCCGCCCGCCGGGCCGCCGGGCGCAGGCGCGTCAGGTCGGAGCGCCTCGGGCAGTCCTGGCGCACTTCCCGCCGATCCTGGCGGACGCCTCGCGCCGCGGCGGTCGCTATTTCGCGGGTGTGGCCCTTCCGCCCAGGCACGCTGCGGCTGCCAGAGCGCCGAGGCCGGGCACGATCCAGGTCCGTGCTCCTCGCAAGCCAGCGAACCCATGCTTGCACTCGTCGGGATCGTCGGCCTCTGCCGCCGCCCCGGCCTTGCGGAATCCTGCGCGCGGTCGTATAAGGGTCGGAGCTTGTTGGGCAAACGAGAGAAGGAGGCGTGCGCACCATGAGGTCGAGAGCGCTTCTCGGTTTCGTCACGATCGGTCTCGTGCTCGCGATCGCGGGCTGGCTCGCTTGTTCCAGCGACGGTACGGTGACGCGGAGCCAAGGCAATGTCCGGGTCCTGCTCACCGACAAGCCGCTCGATCTTTCCACGGCGAGCGCCGTCAACGTCACGCTCGAACGGATGATCCTCTTCCAGCGCGCCAACGGCGACGAGGAGCAGGCCCATGCCATGCGCATGCCCGGCGTGGTCACGGGCGAAGGCCTGACGGTCAACCTCCTCGAGCTGCGCGACGGCCAGACCGCGCTCATCGCCGACGGCGAGGTCCCCCCGGGCGAGTACCTCAAGCTGCGGATGGAGATCGCCTCGGCGGAGCTCGTCCATGACGACGATGGCGATCCGGACACGCCCGAGGTCGCGACAGCGATCTTCGTGCCCTCGGGCAAGGTGGACGTGCCCGTGCCCTTCACCGTCTCCGCAGGCGAGGACGTCGAGATCGTGCTCGATTTCGATGCGGAACTGTCGGTGCAGGTGAACGAGACGCCGGGCGGCCATCCGTTCATCCTGCGGCCTGTCGTGACGCCGGTGGGCGTGACGGTTCGCTGAGAGCTGGGCAGCCCGGGCGGCGACCCGAGAGGGCCGCCGCCCGGCCGCGCGGTCAGGCCTTCTTGCCCGGCGAGGGCTGTGTCGTGGGAGCGGGGCCCGCCTTTCCCGGCTGAGCCTTCCCCGGCTGCGCCTGACCCGGTTTCGCCTGGCCCGGCTTCGCCGGACCCGGCTGACCAGATTTCTTCTCCATGGGGGTCCTCCTTCGCCCGCGACCTCGTTCGGATCGGGGCCGCTCCCTCGCGAGTGCATACCTGGTGCCACCGCCCGAGCTGGTCTCCAGGCTGGCCCTCCCGTCGGGAAACCGCTAGACTCCGAATCCTGCTTCCGATTTTTCAGGAAGTCCGTTTCCGGGGTTCCGAGGAGAGGCGATGCTGATCCGCGTCCTGGTCGCCTCCGAGAAACCCGCCACTGCCGCGCGCATCGTCCGCCTGCTGCGTGCCCAGGGTGTGGAAACCCTGCGGGCGCCGGCCGGGCCCGGCCTGTGGCAGCAGCTGAGGACGGAGGATGTGGACCTGATCGTCGTCTCGCGCGGCGCTCTCCCCACCCCAAGCAGCGAGTTCGTGCAGGCGGTGCGCACGCTGCCCGACAGACCCGAGGTCGTGGTCGTCTCCGACCGGGAAGACGCCGAGGACCGCGCGCGGCTGCTGGCGGCAGGCTGCATGGCCGTGCTTCACCTCGGGGTCGCCGACGCCCCGCTCGCGCAGACCTTCGGCGCCTTGCTGGCCCGGCTGCGCGAGGGAGCGATCGGGCGGCTCAAGGCGGAACGGCCCGACGAGCGCGCCTCCCTCTCCGACTTCGCCTGCGAGAGCGCCGCCATGCGCCACTTCATGAACGTCGCCCGGAAGGTGGTCTCCACGGACACCGCCCTCCTCATCCTGGGCGAGACGGGCACGGGCAAGGAGCGGCTCGCACGGGCGATCCACGCCGAGAGCCATCGCGCCGGGGGCCCCTTCGTGGCGGTCAACTGCGCCGCCCTGCCCGAGAGCCTCCTCGAGAGCGAGCTGTTCGGCCACGAGCGGGGCGCCTTCACCGGCGCCGTGAGGGCGCGGCGCGGCTACTTCGAACTGGCCCACGGGGGAACCCTCTTCCTCGACGAGATCGGCGACGTGCCGCTGCACCTGCAGGCCAAGCTGTTGCGGGTGCTCGAGGAAAAGCGCATCGTGCGCGTCGGCGGCGAGCGCCACATCCAGGTGGACGTGCGCGTCATGGCCGCCACCAACCGCGACCTGGAAGCGGCGGTCGCCGAGGAGCGCTTCCGCGAGGATCTCTACTACCGCCTCGCCGTGGTGACCCTCACCCTCCCCCCGCTGCGCGAGCGGCGCGAGGACATCCCGGCCCTGGCGTTGAGCTACCTGGATCACTTCCGCGCAGTGTTGGGACGCGCCGTCGAGGGCATCCGTCCCGAGGCGATGGCCGCCCTCGTGCGCTACGACTGGCCGGGCAACGTCCGCGAGCTCGTGAACGTTATGGAGCGGGCCGTGCTTCTGTGCTCCAGCAGCGAGATCGGGCTGGAGGACCTCCCCCAGCGCGTCGCGAACTCCGGAGCGCACGAACCGTCGAGAGATCGGGGCCTGGTCTTGGGTGCGGGTTTCGACAAGCAGTGGCTGGGGCGGCCGTGGCCCGCGGCGCGGGCGCACTGGTTGGCGGTCCTCGAGCGGATGTATCTGGAGCGGTTGCTCCGGGAGACGCAAGGGCGCATCGGCGAGTCGGCCCGGCGCGCGGGTGTCACGCCCCGAGCGCTCTACGCCATGATGCGGCGCCACGGGCTACGCAAGGAAGATTTTCGCGTCGGGTGAAGCGCGGCGCTCCAGGGCCTCCCTTGACAGTACCAGGACGGTCCTATATCCTGCCGCTTCCTTCGAGATAGATGCGAAGGGTTTGCAGGTAGATAGATGCGACCGATTCGCAGGACTCCTCCCCCCCGCGCCGCCGGCCAGCCCTCGCTCGCCGACCGCATGCGCGACAGGGGTATCCGCATGACCGCCCAGAGGCGCCTGCTCGCGGAGCTGCTGGACAACGCCAGGGAGCACCTCGACGCGGAATCCGTTTACAGACTGGCGCAGCGCCGCGACGCCACGATCCACCGGGCCACCGTCTACCGCACCCTGAAGCTGCTCAAGCGCCAGGGCCTCGTGGACGAACTGGACCTGATGCACGTGGCGGGCGAGCGCCACTACTACGAGGTTCGCCCGTCGGTCTTCCACATCCATCTCGTTTGCACGGCCTGCGGCGGCGTCCACGAGCCCGGCGGACGGTTCTGGGAGGAGCTGAAAGAGAAGGTGCGCCGCGAAACCGGGTTCCGCGCCGAGGTCATGCGGCTCGAGATGGGCGGCCTGTGCGAGAGTTGTCAGAACGACCCGATCCCGCGGGGAGTCTGAGGGAGGCGTTTTGGCAGGCTCAAAGTTGCGACAAAGTCGCAAATCGGAGTCCCGACATGAAGTTTGAGAAGTTTTCGCTCCCCCACCGGGGCTCTCTCCTAGCCGCCGTGCTCCTCGCCGCGGCGCTTGTCGGCCTTCAGAGTCCGCTCTTCGCAGCCGACCCTCCCGGCAAGCACGAGGCCAGCCTCGAAGCCCGTCTCGCCCGACTCGAAGCCCGTATCGCCGAACTCGAACGGGCCCTCGACCGCTTGAGAGCCGAGCCCACCGCTCCCTCCGACCCGTGGCGCGTGTTGGAGCAGCAGATCGACGTCCTCGCCCGCGAGGTGGAGCGCCTCAAGCTGGGCGAGTCCGCCGCCGCGGAGGGTTTCGCCGCTGCCCCGCCCGGTCTGGGCCCTGCCGCGTCGCGCGTCTACACCGTGGCCCGCGGTGTCTCGCTCGCCGGCTACGGGGAAGCCCTCTACGAAAACTTCGACTCGCAGCGCGAGGACGGCGCTCCTTCGGGCAGGACGGATCAGCTCGATTTCCTGCGCGCCATCGTCTACCTCGGCCACAAGTTCAGCGATCGCATCCTCTTCAACTCCGAGATCGAGTTCGAGCACGCTTCCACCGGCAAAAAGGGCGAGGTTTCCGTCGAGTTCGCCTACCTCGACTTTTTGATCCGCGAGGGCTTCAACGTCCGCGCGGGGATGGTGCTCGTGCCGATGGGCTTCGTCAACGAGCTGCACGAACCGCCGATCTTCCTCGGCGCCGCGCGGCCCGTGGTGGAGCAGCGGCTGATTCCCACGACCTGGCGCGAAAACGGCGTCGGGGTGCACGGCGAAGCGGGACCGGTGGACTACCGGGCCTACCTCGTCACCTCGCTCGCGGCCGTGGCCGGCACGTCGAGCGGCGCCTCGGGCTTCAGCGCTTCCGGCATCCGCGGCGGCCGCTCCAGCGGTTCGCGATCCGCCGCGGACGACTTGGCCCTCGTGGCGCGCTTGGACTGGCAGCCGCGGCCCTGGCTCACGCTCGGTGCTTCCGCCTACACGGGCGACACCGGCCAAGGACGCACGACCCCGGGCGGGACCCCCATCGACGGCCGGACGACGATCCGCGAACTCCACGCCGAGCTGCGGCATCGGGCGCTGCAGGCGCGAGGCCTCTACACGCGGACGAACATCGAGGACGTGGCACAGATCAACGAAGCTCAGGGATTCGCGGGCAGCGCCTCCATCGGCGAGCGCCAGTGGGGCGGCTACGTCGAGGTGGGCTACGACGTGCTGGCCCACGTCCCCGAAACCCATCAGGCGCTGATCCCCTACGTGCGCTGGGAACGCCTCGACACGCAGGCCCGCGTGCCCGCCGGTTTCAGCGCCGATCCCGCGAACGACCTCACGGTCGTCACGCTCGGTGCGGCGTGGAAGCCGATCCTCAATGTCGCCCTGAAGGCGGACTTCAACCGTATCGAGAACGGAGCCGGCACGGGAGTGGATCAGTTCAACCTGGCTCTCGGGTTCCTCTTCTGAGCGCGCGGGCGCGATCGAAGACCGGGGGCCGCGGAGAGGGACGGGCACGGGATGCTCGAAGCGTTCGTGATCCTACTGCGCGAGGGCGTGGAGGCGGCGCTGATTCTCGCCATCTTGTTCGTGGCGCTGCGCAAGAGCGGCCGCGCGCACCTGGAGCCTGCCGTCCACTGGGGTCTGGGCGCGGCGCTCGTGGCGAGCGTTGTCGCGGGCGCCGCGCTCGCGCGTGTGACCTTCAACGAAGAAGCTTACGAAGGGGTGCTCTTGCTCGTCGCGGCGGCCTTCGTGGGATCGATGATGCTCTGGATGCACCGCGAGGGGCGGCGCCTGAGGGGCAAGATCGAAGCCCGCGTCGAGGCGAGCGCGGCACGCGGCGCGCGCGGCGCCTGGGCGCTGGGGGCCTTCGCTTTCCTGATGATCTTCCGCGAGGGAGCCGAGACCGTGCTGTTTTTGAGCGCGGTGCGGTGGAGCACGGAGGGGCTTCGCATCTGGATCGGTGCGGCTTCGGGCCTGGCGGTCGCCATCGCCTTCGGCGTGCTCTTCGTGCGCGGGAGCCTTCCGGTGGACCTGAAGCGGTTTTTCTCCGTCACCGAAATCGTGCTCGGCATCTTCCTCGCGCAGCTCGCGTTCAACGGCTACCACGAACTCGCGGAAGCCGGCTGGCTGCCCGCAACGCGGGAGACGATGAAGTTCATCGGCCCCCTCGTGCGCCACAACGCCTTGTTCACGCTGGCCATCGTCGGCCTCCCGTTGTTCATCTGGCTCAGCCGCCCGGTGCCGGCCGGCCCCCCCGAGCCGGCCGCCGAACTTTCCCCGGCACAACGCCGCCTGGTTCTCGCCCGGGCGCAGCGCGAGCGCTTCTACCGGCGCGCCGCCCTCGCCTGTGCGCTCGGCGTGCTCGCCGTGTTCGGCTTCGTCTATGCCCGCGAGAGCTCCCCTCGCGAGCGCCCCCCTGCGGCACCGGTTCCCGTCGAAGGTGACGAGGCCCTCGTCTCCCTCGAACAACTCGCTGACGGCCGACTGCACCACTTCCTGGCAGAGGTGGGCGGGACGACGGTCCGCTTCCTGGCCGTGCGCCCCGCCGCCGGCTCCGCGCGCGCCGCCCTCGATGCCTGCCGCATCTGCGGGCCCGCGGGCTACATCGAAGAAGGCCCCCACGTCCTGTGCCTGAACTGCATGGCGCTGCTGCTCCCAGGATCCATCGGCCTCGAAGGGGGTTGCACGCCGATTCCGCTTCCTTCCCGGTCCGACGGCCAGTTCGTTCGCGTGCGTTTGCCCTCGCGCGCACCGGCCTCTCCCCAGGCGCACGCCCACGGAAGCCACCTCCGCGAGGCCCCGGCGAACGCCACCGGCCGCTCGGCTTCGATGCCTCGAGAACAGGAGGCTGCCACGCCATGATGGGCCGGCTCCTCCTGCGATCGCTGGCCCGCCGCGCTCCGCAGAAGGCGCTGGCGACGGCGGTCGTGTGGGCGGGGCTGACCTTGATCGTGGCCCTGGTCGTCCTAGGCCTCGAGGTGGGCGACCGGTTGAATCTCGAGATGGCTTCCTTCGGCGCGAATATCCGCATCGAGCCACTCGAGACTGCGGCCGCGCCGTCGCTTCCGGGTGTGGCGCCCCAGGCGTACCTCGAAACGGCGCAACTGGCACGCTTGAAGCGGAGTTTCTGGGCCAGCAACATCCTGGGCATCTCCCCCCGGCTCGAGACGGCCGCGCGCGCCCAGGACCGAGAGCTGCGGCTCGTGGGCCTCTGGTTCGACCATGCGCTTCCCACCCCGACCGGCGAGCCCTTCGTCACCGGAGCGCGGCAGGTCTACCGGCATTGGCAGCTCGAAGGGGCGTGGCCTGCGTCCGAAGACGAGGTCCTGCTCGGCCGCAAGGTGGCGGCGCGCCTCGCGCTGCAGCCGGGCGACGCCCTCGTGCTCGACGTGGCGGGGGCACGCCACCGCGTGGGGGTCAGCGGCATCGTGACGACAGGGGAAGTCGAGGACGAAGCGGTGCTGGCGTCGCTCGAGTCCGTCCAGCGATGGACCGGCCTCGCGGGCAAGTTCTCGAGCGCCGATGTCACCGCTCTCGTGACCCCCGAGAACGTCCTGGCCGAGAAGTACCGGCGCGCACCCGAGTCCCTCACGCCCGAAGAGTTCGAGCAGTGGCTCTGCACGCCCTATCCGGGCTCGGTGGCGGCGGACATCGAGAAGGCGCTACCCGGCGCGAGCGCCCGCGTCGTCCGCCGGGTGACGGAAACGCAGGGGGCGCTGCTGGAGCGGCTCGAGCCCTTGATGCTCGCCCTGGCACTGCTCGCAGGAACCGCGTCTGTCGTGAGCACCGCGGCCGTGTTGGAGCGAACGGTGCGCGAGCGGCGGACGGAGATGGCCCTGCTGCGCGCCATGGGCGCGCGGCGCGCGCAGGTGCTGCGCCTGGCATTGCTGGAGGCCGGCTTGCTGGGGGGCGCAGGCGGCCTGCTCGCGGCAGCCACGGGTGTGCCCCTGGGCGGTTGGCTCGTGCAGCGCGTGTTCGGCTCGCCGGCGGAGCCCCACTGGATCTTGCTCGCCATCGCTCCCCTGCTCGGCGGCGCCCTCGCAACTTTGGCGACGTGGAGCGCGGTGCTGCGCGCGCTGCGCGCCGAGCCGGCGCCGCTGCTCGCGGGAGGTGTTGCATGAACGCGCAGACC
>JBBIHH010000036.1:0-28508 GCA_037447115.1 Acidobacteriota bacterium | reverse complement strand
GCGGCGCCCGCGGTGGCGCGGCGGGCGCTGTTCGAAATCCGCTCCACCCCGCGCGGCCCGGTGCGCCACCACGTGGACGTGCGCCTGCAGCAGAGCGCGGAAGGCCGGGGGCTGGATCTGGTCGGCGAGCTGTTGCCGCCGCTGGCCGGAACGCGCCTCGAGGTGCGCGCCGGGCGCACGCGCCGGGAGGTGCGCCCCGGCCCCGAGGGAGACTTCGCCGTCCGGCGGCTGCCGGCGAATGTCGCCGAGCTGCGGCTCGCCCTGCGGCACGGCTCGCGCACGATCCTGCTGGGCAGTCTCGAGATGGGCGTCGCCTCTCGCGAGACGGAGCGTTGAACGCGAACGCGCGCGAACGTCGCCGTCTGCTGGCCGCCCTCGAGCGGGCCCGCGACGCGCGGCAGGCGCTCGCTGCCGCACGGCGCTGGCGCGTGCACGCGAACGACCGAGCGGCGGCCGAGCTCTACGAGAGATTCCGCGGCGCCTTGCGCGGCGGCACGGCGAGGCTCTCGCGACTCGCACGCGGCGGCCGGACCCTGGCGCGGTTCGCGGCAACCCCCTACGCCCGAGCGGTGGCCCAGCGCATGGCGGGGTTGTTGGCCCACCTGCGCGGCCAGCCCCGCGCGGCGCGCGCACCGCTCGAGCGCGCCGCATCGTCGCTCGCGGCCTGTGGCAGGTGGCTCGAGGCGGGCGACACCTACCGCACGCTCGTGGACGTGGCGATGCACCTCGACCTCGACACCGCGGCGCGCGCTTACGCCCGGCGCGCGCAAGCGTGCTACGCCCGAGCGCGGCACGCGGATCCGCGCCGCCGCGGCAGCCTGGAGATGAATGTCGGCAACCTGTACCACCGCCGGGATCGCTTCGAGCGCGCCCTGGAGGCGTACACACGCGCGCGCGGTGCGTTCCGGCGCTACGGCGAGCGCTGGCGCTGGGCGGAAGCGGAGTACAACCGGGGCAATGCGCTGGCCGCCCTCGACCGGACGAGCGAGGCGCGGGGCTGCTACGAGCGCGCCTTGCGGGCCTTCCGCGCCCACGGGCTCGACACGCTCGTCGCACAGAGCCAATTCGCCCTGGGCGAGCTGGACCTCGTGGAGGGACGCTTCGAGTCGGCCCTGGAGCGCCTCGCGCAAGCGCGGGAGCAACACGCGAGGCTCGGGGATGGCATCGGCGCGGCCCACTGCGAGCTTCAGCTCGCGGAAACACTGCTGCGACTCAACCGGCCTGCCGACGCCCTGGGCCCCGCACGCCGCGCTTTGGCGGTGTTTCGGCGCCGCGGGATGAAAACCGAGACGGCCGCTGCCCTGGCGGCGCTCGCCGGGGCGGCGCTGCGAGGCGGAAGGCCCGCCGCGGCTGCGCGGCGACTGCGCGACGCGATCGCCATCCACCGGCGCTGCGGCAATCCCGTCGCCGGTGCCAAGCTCGAGACGGAGCTCGCCCACGCCGAGTGCCGCCGCGGCGCGCCCGAGGAGGCGGAGCGGATCCTGCGGCGCGCGAGGCGGGTGTTCCGCTCCCGGGGCCTCCGCATCCACGAAGCACGAGCGCTCCTCGGGGCTGCAGAAGCGGCGTTCGCGCGCGGCGAGCTCGCCGTCGCGCGGCGACGCGCCTGGGGGGCGCTCGGCCTGCTCGGGCGGCGTGCGCATCCCCGACTCGAACTCCTGGCGCGCTTCCTCCTGGGGAAGATCGAGGAACGGGCGGGACGCCGCGCCGAAGCTTACCGGCAGCTCCGCCTGGCCGAAGCGCGCGTGGAACGACTGCGCCGCGGGTTGCTGGCCGAAGAGAATCGGCTGGCGTTCGCGGCGGACAAGATCGAGCTCTACGAGGCGCTGATCCTGGACCGCCTGCGGCGCGGCACGGCCAAGGCGGTGCGGGAAGCCCTGCGCTATGCCGAGCGCTGCAAGGCGCGCGCACTGGCCGAAGCGCTGGCGGCCGCGGGGGAGGGCCCCGAGACGTGGATTCGCGAGCCGCCGGGCCGAATGCTGGCGGGCCGGCTGACGAAACTCGAGCAGGCCCTGGCGGTCGCCGAGTCGAGGCTGGAAGACGCGCGCGCGCCGCGCGGATTGCGCGCGGCACGCGCGCGGCGGCTCGACACGCTGACGGACCAACGGCTGAACGTGCTGCGACGGCTCGGCCGCGTGGACCCGCAAGCGGCACAGCTCGTGGGTGCCGCGCCCCCGGATCCGGAGCTGGTCATGGCCCGCCTCGACGCCCGGGAACTGGTGCTGGAGTACGTGGAAGCGGGGGGCTGGCTGCACCTGTTCGCGATCACGCGCGAGGATGTCCAGGCCTTCCCCTGGCTCGTGCGCCGCGGGGAGGTGGAAGCGGCGGCGGAACGTCTGAGGTTTCTTTTGGGCAAGGGCGCGCTCGGAGAAGAGCATCTGGGGCGTTTCGGCGAGCTCTTCGGGGCGCGCCTGCGCGCGGCGCTCGAGCGGTTCTACGGGTGGCTGCTCGCGCCCGTGGAAGACAGGCTCGAGGGCCGGCACGTGCGCATCGTGCCCCACGGCCCGCTCCACGCGCTGCCCTTCCATGCTTTCGAGCGGGAGGGACGATCGCTCGTGGAGCGCGCGACGGTGTCCTACGTGCCGAGCCTTTCCGTCGTGGCCTTGCTCGCGGACCGCGCTGCTGCGAGCACCGGAACACCGGTCGTCCTCGGTGTGCCCGATCGTGCCGCTCCGGCCATCGCGGACGAGGTGGCGCGCATCCGCCGCCGCTTCCCCGCGGCGCGCATCCTGTGCGGCTCCCGCGCCAGCTGGAGCACCCTGGCGCAGGCGGGACGACGCGCCGGGGTGCTGCACGTGGCCTCGCACGGTTTCTACTCCGGAGCGCGGCCGTGGGACAGCGCGTTGCGCCTGGGGGACTCCTGGATCTCGCTCCGCGAACTGTACACCCTGCCCCGCACCGCCGAGCTGGTCGTTCTTTCCGGCTGCGAGACGGGCCGGGGCACCGTATACTCTGGGGACGAATGGGTGGGGCTCGTGCGGGCTTTCCTGCGCGCGGGAGCCCGCGCGGTGGTCGCCGCGCTGTGGGAGGTGCACGACCGCAGCGCCAGCGTGTTGATGGACGCTTTTTACGGCGAGCTCGCGGCGGGGCGGAGCGTGGCGGAGGCTCTGGCGGGCGCGCAGCGTGCCCTGCGACGCCAGCAGCCGCTGCCGTTGCGCTGGGCCCCTTTCATCGTCGTGGGCGACCCGCGCTTGAGGCTCGCCGCGGCGGAGGCAGCATGAAAGCCCGGAGCGTCCCCCCCGCGCTGCGGTTCCTTCTCGTCCTGGCGCTCCTGGGCGCCATCTCGCCCGCCGGAGCGCACCCTGCGGACGACGACCGCGTGACGGACCAGATCCTCCTGGAGCTCGCTCCCGGCGCCGCGATCGAGGCCGTGCTCGCGCGCTATGACTTGACCGCGCTCGACAGCATCCCCGAGTGGCGCATCTGGCAAGTGCGGGTGGCTCCTGGCGACGACGTCGACGAAGTCCTGCGCTCCATGAAGGACGATCCCGACATCGCGAGCGCCGAGCCGCACCGGCACCTCGAATCCCCCGAAGGCGTGCAGCGCTCGATCGCCGACCTCGACTTCGGCGCCTCCCCGGAGACCTTCCGCAACCAGGACGCGGCGCGCCTCATCCGCGCCCCGGCCGCCCATGCGCGCTACACCGGAGCGGGAGTGACGGTGGCCGTGATCGACACCAGCATGGCCCTCGATCACCCCGAGACCGCGGCGCAGATCCTCGACACGGGGGCCGACTTCGCCGGCGGGGACGGGACG
The DNA here is from genome assembly GCA_037447115.1 of Acidobacteriota bacterium. Classification (GTDB taxonomy): domain Bacteria; phylum Acidobacteriota; class Polarisedimenticolia; order Polarisedimenticolales; family JBBIHH01; genus JBBIHH01. The sequence goes on along the minus strand of JBBIHH010000036.1, from coordinate 24,754 downwards.
GCCGCGCTCCAGGCCAACGGTGCGGACGACGACGCGGACGGGGCGGTGGACGAATCGAACAACCACGGCACGCACATCGCGGGCCTCGTCAGCCTCGCCGCGCCGGGAGCGAGGGTGGTGCCGGTTCGCGTCCTCGAGGAAGACGGCAAGGGCACCGCCTTGGGCGTCGTCCGGGGCATCCTCTATGCCATGCGCCGCGGTGCGGACGTGATCAACCTCTCCTTCGGCATGGCCCACGATTCGAACTACGTGGAACGCGCCATCGAGGAGGCGGAAAGGGCGGGCGTCGTCGTCGTGGTGGCGGCGGGCAACCGTGGCCTGGGGCAAGTGGACTTCCCCGCTTACCTGCCCGAGGTCATCGCGGTGGCAGCGGTGGATGAGACCCTGGTGCGCGCCCCGTTCAGCAACTACGGTCCGGAGGTGGCCCTCTCCGCCCCGGGCGTGGATTTGCTGTCCACCTTCGGCTCGCAAAGCTACGCGCGCTGGAGCGGCACGTCCTTCGCCGCACCGCTCGTGGCCGGCGGGGCCGCTTTGATTCTGCAGAAGTATCCGGGCTTGACGCCGATGGAGGTCAAGGCTCTGTTGCGATCCACCGCACAACCCGACGCGAACCCTCCCGAGTTGCAGGGGCTGATGGGCAGCGGGGTTCTCGACCTCGACGCGCTCACCGCGGCGCTGACGACCGACCGCAGCTCGCTCCACGTGCGCGAAGGCGATCAGGGCACGGTGCTCGAGTGGAGCCCGGTGCTCGATGCGGCCCACTACGATGTCGCGCGCGGCGAGGTGGCGAACCTGAGGTTGATCCCGGGCACGGCAAGCGAGGAAGACACGGTCGATCTCGGCCCCCTGCGCTGCGTCGCGAACGACCGCACCCTGACCGACACGGCGGACCTGCCTGACGCGGATCTCCCCGGCCCCGGTCAGGTCTTCTTCTATGTGTTCCGGGACGATGCCCCGGACGCGAACGGCGGGAGTTACGGCACGGACGACGACGGGCACCGGCGCGTGCCCGGAGCGGGCGACTGCCCGGCGGGCCCCTGAGGGGTGAGCCTTCGGCAGCGGCTTCCGCGGCTGCCTCGCAGCCTCCTCGCCTGCGTCCCGCTCCTGGCGGCGGCCTGCGCCGCTCCCGAGGCGGCGCGCCCGGCCGACACGCTGATCGTGGGGGCGATCGCCGACATCGACGCCTGGAACCCCTACACCGTCGGCGACGCCACGTCCGCGGGACTGCTCGACCTGCTCTACCCCCGTCTGTTCCTCGAGATCGGCCGCCCCGACGGTACGGTGGAGCTCGAGCCGTGGCTCGCACGCTCCTGGAGTTTCAGCGAGGACAGGCGCACGCTGGAATTCCGGCTGCGCCCCGAGGCGCGCTGGAGCAACGGGATGCCCGTCAGCTGCGCCGACGTGGTCTTCACCCACCGCATCCAACGCGCGCCGGAGCTGGCGTGGGCCGGCGCGCCGCTCAAGAAGCGGATCCTGGAGGTCACCTGCCCCGACGACCACACGGCGCGCTTTCGCTTCGCCGAAGTCTACGCCGACCAGTTGCTCGATGCGAACGACGACGCCATCGTCCCCGCGGCCTACGGCGCCGTGCCCCTCTCGGACTGGCACCGCACGGCCTGGGAGACGCGCGCCATCACCTGCGGGCCCTTTCGCCTGGTGAGCGTGGTGGCCGGGCAGGAAGCCGTGCTCGAGCGCGACCCTCTGTGGTGGGACGCCGAGGCCGTGACCCTTCGCCGTGTTGTCGTGCGTGTCTTCCCCGACAGCACCGTGGCGCTCGCGCGCTTTCTCGGCGGCGAACTCGACCTGCTGCCGAAAATCCCACCCCTGCACGCGGCGCAAGTCGAGGGCGACCCGGGGTCGCGCCTCGTGGAGCTTCCCTCGCTGGCGTTCGTGTATCTCGGGTTCAACACGCTCGAGCCGGGCGCGTATGCCGAAGCGCGGCGCGCGCGCGGCTGCCGCGACGGGGAACCTTGTCCCGAAACGATCGCGGATCTCGCTCGGCTCAGGCGCCAGCACCCCCATCGGCTCTTCGCCGATCCGCGGGTGCGGCGGGCGCTGAGCCTCGCCGTGGATCGGCGCGACATCGTGGAGGGCCTGTGGGCCGGCCATGCCCGCCCGGGCGCCACGCCCCTCCTCAGCACCTCCTGGGCCCACGACCCGGATCTGGCGGTGCCGCACGATCCGAGCGAGGCGCGCCGGCTTCTCGAAGCGGCGGGCTGGTCGGCGGGGGCGGACGGCGTGCGGGCGCGCGGAGGTATCCGGTTCGAGTTCAGCCTCGTGGTCAACGCGGAAAACCGGGTGCGCGTGGAGGTGGCGGAACGGCTCGCCGCGCAGCTCCGGCCCCTGGGCGTGCGGGTCGCGCCGGAGCCGCTGCCGCGCGCGGCCTTCGTGGCGCGGGCGCGAGACAAGGATTTCGACGCGATCCTCGGCGGCTGGTGGGTCGGCACGCGCGTCGAGCCACAGAACCTGCTGCACAGCCACGCCGCCCTCGATCGCGGCAACAACGTCGTCTCCTGGTGGACGGAAGCCTCGGACCGCCTCCTCGACCAGGCCGCCGCCGCCCCGGAGCGCGGCACGGCGCGGCCCCTGTGGCACGCCTGGGAGCGCGTGTTCCTCGAGGAACAGCCGCTGGCCGTACTCTACGAGGAGACGCGGTTGCTCGGCGTGCACGCGCGTGTCGAAGCGCCCTTCTGGTCGTTCCTCAACCCGTTCCATGAGCTCCACCGCGTCCGCATCCGCCCGGACGCGGACGCCGCGCTCTAGCGTGCTGCCGCGGCTCGCCCGCGCCGGCGGGCTGCTCGTCGCCGCCTACACGCTCTGTTTCCTGCTGCTCCACGCGCTGCCGGGAGATCCCCTCGACAGGCTCGAAGCCGCCCCCATCGACGCGGCTCAGGCGCGGCGCACGCGCGAGGCCCTGGGTCTCGACGCACCGCTCCCGCGGCAGTACTGGAGCACGCTGAACGCTTACCTGCACGGGGAACTCGGCGCCTCGCTGCGGTACCGCCGGCCCGTGGCGCAGGTGCTCGCCGCAGCGCTTCCCTACACGGCGCTGCTCGGGGCCAGCGCGCTGTTGCTCGCCCTGGGGGCGGGGCTGCTGGGGGCCGCGGGCGCCGCGGCCCTGCCGCACCCTTCCCGGCGGATCGTCGAGATCGGCGTGCTGTGGCTCGCCACCGCGCCGCGCTTCTGGCTCGGCCTGCTCCTGGTACTGCTGTTCGCCGATGCGCTGGGCTGGCTCCCGGCGAGCCACGCGCGGGCTCCGGGCGGGGCAGGGCCGGGGGACGTCCTGGCGCACCTGGTGCTGCCCGCATGGACCCTCGCGCTGCCCACGGCGGCCGTCATCGCACGCTACCAACTCGCCCTGTTGGACACGATGCGGGCCGCCCCTCACGTGCGAGCCGCACGCGCCGCCGGCGAGACCGGCGCCAGGCTCGCGTGGCGCCATATCGTGCGGCCCTCGCTCGCCCCGACGCTCGCGCTCCTCGCGGTCAATGTCCCGGGGCTCGTGTCGGGAGCGATCGTCGTCGAGGTCGTCTTCGCTTGGCCGGGGTTGGGACGCGCGAGCGTGGAGGCGATCCTCGGGGGCGACTACCCGCTGGCACTGGCGGCGACGCTGTCGAGCGCAGGCGCCGTCATCGCCGGGCGTTGGCTCGCGGCAGCCCTCGAGCGTTGGTTCCACCCCCCTGCCTTCGGGGAGGGGGCGTGAGCCGGAGACTGCTGCCGCTGGCAGCGCTGGCGCTCGCCGCGCTGGCCGGGCCGCTTGTGACGGGAAGCGCCGAGGCGCCCGCGGTGGGCACCGCCTACGCCATGCTCCGACCTCCGGGGGCCCGACTCCAGGAAGCCCCCCTCGCGGGCGGGGGTTTCGCTCGCGCAGGCAGGATCGAGGCGCGGGAGGATGGGCTCTGGCTTGCGGCCGGTGTGGACGACAGCGAGGGCCGCCTCGTGCGAGGCCTGCGCGTCGCGGGACAGGTGCGCACCAGGCGGCTGTGGCTGGGTACGGACGCTCAGGGGAGAGACCTGCTGGCCCGGATCGTCCGCGGGCTGCGCACGGCGTGGATCGTGGCGTTCGTGGCCTGCGCGGCGGCCCTGGGCTGCGGCACGGCGGTGGGACTCGCGGCGGGCGTCGGAGGACGCTGGACGGGGGCCGTCGCGCGGTTCGCTTCCGATGCGCTCCTGGCGCTGCCCCGGGTGCTGCTGCTTCTCGCCATGGGGCTCCTCGCGCGGGGCACGGTGTGGGGCGTGGGGCTCGCCATCGGCGGGGTGTCCTGGATGGAACTCGCGCGAATCACGGAAACCGCCGCACGACACGCGCGCGCCACCGGCTTCGCCCTCGCGGCCCGTGCGGCGGGCAGCGGGCGCGCGCGCATCGCGCTGCGCCACGTGCTGCCCCATGTCGCTCCCCTGGCCGCGGCCGCGACTCCCCTCGTCGCCACCGAAGCCATCCTGCTGGAAGCGACCCTGGCCTACCTGGGGGTCGGGACCTCAGGCGGCTGGGTCTCCTGGGGGCGCATCATCGCCGACGGCCAGAGCCTTCTGCCCCAGGGTTGGTGGCTCGTGGTGTTCCCCGGATTGCTGCTGTGCGGCGTGGCGGTCGCCGTGCAGCGCGCCGCACCGCGGGCGCCTTGGGGCCCTCCTGCGCGCTAGCCGCCGGCCTTTGGTGCAGGCCGCGGCGCGCCTCTGAAGGCGGAGCACCCCTCCCGAGCGCGCCGGCGCGTATCAGGCGCCGCGAACTGCCCTCCTTTGGATCGACGCGGGCAGGAACGCCCGGGGGTGGAGCGTGCGTCTTCTTTTCTACAGCCCCGACTCCTACGGCTTGGGGCACGTCCGGCGGACCATCGCCCTGGCCGAGGTGCTCCTCGGGGCGTGCCGCCACGCCACCGCGCTCGTGCTCACGGGCGCGCCCCGCGCCCATTTCTTCCGCTACCCTCCGCGCTGCGACTACGTCAAGCTGCCCTCCGTCACGAAGAACGCGCGAGGGGAGTACGTGTCGCGGGAGCTCGACCTCCCGCTCGAAGGCACGATCGCGCTGCGCCGGCGCCTGATCCTCGAAGCTGCGGCGAGCTTCAGGCCCGACGTCTGCTTCGTCGATCACTCCCCGGCGGGGCTGTGCGGCGAGGCGCTCCCGCTGCTGGAGCTCCTGCAGCGCGAGCGGCCCCTCTGCCTGCGCCTGCTGGCCATGCGCGACGTGATCGACGAACCCGAAGCGGTGCGCCGCACCTGGGCCCGGGAAGGCGTGCTCGAGATCCTCGAGCGCGACTACGACCGCATCTTGATCTTCGGGCAGCAGGAGCTGTTCGATCCGGTCGACGCCTACGGCTTTTCGCCGATCGTCGCGGCCAAGACGATCTTCGCGGGCTATATCGCGCGCCGCTCGGTGGCGGAGGACCCGCAGGCGCTGCGCGGGCGCTACGCCGCGCGGACCGGTCGCCTCGTGGTCGTCGCCCTCGGCGGGGGCGGAGACGGGAACGTGCTGTTGCGGAGCTTCCTCGAAGGCTACGCGCGCCTGCGATCCCCGGAGTTCGAGGTCGTGGCCATCACCGGCCCCTTGATGAGCCCGGGCAAGCGCGCCCGCTTCTGCGCGTGGGGGGCGCGGCTCCCCGGGGTACAGGTCCTGGAGCACGTGGAGGACCCTCCCGCATTTTTCGAGGCCGCCGACGCGGTGGTCGCGATGGGCGGCTACAACACGATCTGCGAACTTGCCGCCGCGGGCGCCCGTGCGGTCGTGGTACCGCGGGTCTTCCCGCGTCGCGAGCAACTCTGGCGCGCGCGCCTGCTCGAGGCGCGCGGGCTGCTGCGCTGCCTGCCCCCGGAAGAGGCCACCCCGCAGGCGCTTGTCCGGGAAGTCCAGGAGGCCCTCGCCCGCCCCCGTCCGCCACGCGGCTGGGGTCTCGATTTCGGCGGGCTGGAGCGGGCGGTCGCGCTCGTGCGCACCGTGCGGCCCGCGCGACGCAAGTCAGCCCGCCGCTGCACGGAGGCCGCCTCGTGACGCTCTACGTGCTCAAAATGTACCCGCGGTTCTCCGAAACCTTCGTGCTCTTCGAGCTGCTCGGCCTCGAGCGGCGGGGCCGGCGGCTGCACATCGTCTCCCTGCGCAAGCCGGACGACGGCCGCTTCCACGAAGCGCTGGCGCGGCTCGAAGCCGGCGTGACGTACCTGCCGGAGCACGTGCGCTGCGCGCCAGGGGCCTACCTCTCGGCGCAGGCGCGGGCCCTGCGGCGCGCGCCCCGCGCACTGGGGCGGACCCTGCGCTCCGCGATTCGCCACGGCCCCGAGGCACGCCAGGCGTGGTGGCGCGCCCCGCTCGTGGCGGAGCTCGCGCTGGCGAGGGGAGCCGAGCGGCTGCACGCCCACTTCGCGAGCCTCCCCGCGGTGACCGCCATGTATGCCGCCGAGCTCGCGGCGCTGCCGTTCTCCTTCACCGCCCACGCCAAGGACATCTTCTGCGACGCGCGGCCCCGGGCGCTTTTGCGGGAGCTGCTGTGCGCGGCCCGCCGCGTCGTCACGGTGAGCGACTACAACGCCGCTTTTCTGCGCTCGCTGGCCGGAGGGGCGCTGCCGCCCGAGCGCGTGGTCCGCGTCTACAACGGCGTGGACCTGGAGCGCTTCCGGCCCGCTCCGGAGCGGCAGAGCGAGGCGCCCCTCGTGCTGGCCGTGGGGCGCCTGGTGGAAAAAAAGGGCTTCGTCCATCTCGTGGACGCCTGCGCCCTGCTGCACGAGCAGGGCGTTCGCTTCCGCTGCGAGATCGTGGGGAAGGGTCCGTGCCAGGCCGAGCTCGAGGCGCGCATCGCTGAGCACCATCTCCAGGGCATGGTCGCCCTTCTGGGACCGCTACCCGGGGAGGTCGTCGCGGAGAAGCTCCGCGAGGCGGCGGTGGTGGCCGCGCCCTGCGTGCGCGCCCGGGACGGCAACCAGGACGGGTTGCCTACCGTGATCCTCGAGGCCATGGCCGCCGGGCGTCCCGTCGTGTCCACCCCTGTCAGCGGGATCCCCGAAGCGGTCGCAGACGGCGTCACGGGGCGGCTCGTCCCGCCCGGGGACGCGCGGGCGCTCGCCCAGGCCCTCGCCGCCCTCTTGCGCGACGAGGGTGCCCGCGCCCGCATGGGTCGCGAGGGGCGCCGCCGCGCGGAGCACCTGTTCGATCTCGAGCGCAACGTGGCCGAGCTCGAGCGCTACCTGTGCCAGGCGGAGTCCGGCGCGGGCCCCCTCGCTCCGGGGCTCGAGCGCGTGCGCGCGGGGGTGCCGTGAAGCTGCTCTACGTGTGCGCGGATCCGGGCATCCCCCCCGACGGAACGAAAGGGGCCTCGATCCACGTGCGGCAAACCGTCGCGGGCCTCGCCTCCCGAGGGGTGGAGGTGACGCTGCTTTGCGCGCGCACCGCCTCGGGATCGCTCCCCTGCCGGCTGGTGCCCGTGGAAGCGCGAGGGCCGCGGGCGTTCGCCCGAGCGAACGGCCTTGCGGCCCGAGACCTCGCGCAGCTCGCCCATACGCGATGCCTCGCGCAACGCGGGGCGCCCTACGCGACCCGTTCGGACGTCATCTACGAGCGCTACGCGCTCTGGTCGCTCGCGGGATGGCGGCTCGCCAGACGTGCAGGGCGGCCGTGGGTCGTGGAGGTCAACGCGCCGCTGCCCGAGGAGCAAGCGCGCTACCGGCACCTGGCGCTGGCGCGTGCCGCCCGCGCGCTCGAGCGGGCCATGGCGCGGCGTGCGGATCTTCTGCTTCCGGTCTCGAGCGCCCTCGCGGAGCGCCTGGCGCGGCTCCGGGGCACCGATCGCGGCGTGCACCTTTTCCCCAACGCGGTGGACACGAAGCGCTTCCGCCCCGCCGCCGAGCCACCCCCGCACCCTCCCACGCTCATCTTCACCGGATCGCTCAAACCCTGGCACGGGCTCGACGGGTTGCTGGAGGCCTTCGCCCGCCTGCGCGCTCGGGGCCAGGCGGCGCGCCTGGAGATCGTGGGGGAGGGACCCGAGCGCCCGCGCCTGGAGCGTCTGGCCGCGTCTTTCGGGCTCGTTGGAGCGGTGCGCTTCACCGGCGCCGTCCCGCACGAGGAGATTCCTGCCCGCCTCGCCCGCGCGACGCTGGCCCTCGCCCCCTACCCGGCCATCCAGCCGTTCTACTTCTCGCCGCTCAAAGTTCTCGAGTACCTCGCCGCGGGCCTGCCCGTGATCGCCTCCCGCTGCGGCGATCTCGCGCGGTGGTTGCGCGACGGCGAGGACGCTTTGCTCGTGCCGCCCGGAGACGTGGGGGCGCTGGCGCAGGCGATGGAAGCGCTGCTGCTCGACCCCCAGCGGCGCAGGCACCTCGCCACGCGCGCGAGGGCTCGGGCGGAGCGCGTCTTTTCGCTGGAACGCGCGCTCGATCGGCTGCTGGAACTGCTCGGCGAGGCCGCCGGTGCCGAGGTGCGTCCCTGGTCCGAGGGGGCGGCACGATGAAGCTCGGCTACGTGCTCAAGATCTTCCCCCGGCTGTCGGAGACGTTCATCCTCAACGAGCTGCTCGGGCTGGAACGGCTCGGCTGCGAGATCACGATTTTCTCGCGCTACAGGCCGACCGAAGCGGTACCCCACGAGGCGCTCCGCAGGCTCCGGGCCGAGGTGGTGCACCTGGAGGAACTGCTGGAACAGCGCTTCTGGGAACCCTTCGACATCCACCGGCGCCTGTCCGCGCGCGATCCGCGGCGTCACGAACAGGCGCTGGACGAGGCCCTGGCCTGGCGCAGCCGGCAGGAGATGCGTTACTGGCTGCTCGCCGGGGCGGTCGCGCTCGGGGCCCTGGAGCGCGGGCTCGAGCTGCTGCACGCGCACTTCGCCACGGGCAGCGCCTCGGTGGCCGCCTACGCCGCGCGCTTGAGCGGCCTGCCCTTCACCTTCACGGCGCACGCCAAGGACATCTACGCGAATACCGTGGACCGCCGTCGGCTGCGCTGGCTCATCGAAACCGCGGCCGCCGCCATCACGGTCAGCGAGGCGAATGCCGCGTTTCTGCGCGCGCTCGCTCCGGAGGGACGGATCGTGCGCGTTTACAACGGGCTCGACCTGGAGCGCATCGCACCGCTGCCCGAGCCACCGCGCCCGGATCCGCCCCTGCTGCTGAGCGTGGCGCGCTTCGTCGAGAAGAAGGGGCTCGTGCACCTCCTGGAGGCGACGGCCCACCTGAGGCGCGCAGGCCTCCCCGTGCGCTGCCGCCTGGTGGGCGAAGGGCCGCTGGAGCCCGTGTTGCGCGAGCGCGCCCGGGAGCTGGGTATCGCGGAGGGAGTGGAACTCCCGGGTCCCGCGAGCCAGGAAGCGATCGTCGGCGAGCATCTTCCGCGAGCCTCGGTCTTCGTGCTCCCGTGCGTCGTCGCCAGCGACGGCGATCGGGACGGTCTGCCCACGACCCTGCTCGAGGCGATGGCGCGCGGGGTACCCGTCGTCTCCACGTCGCTTCCGGGCATCGAGGAGGCCCTGCCCGACGGCCGCGCAGGCTGGCTCGCCCCGCCGGGCGATGCCGCTGCGCTCGCAGCGCTCGTGCGCCGCTGTCTCGAGGACACGGAAGGGACGCGCCAGCGCGCGCGCTGGGCGCGGGAGCACGTGGAGCGACACTTCGACGCCCGGCGCAACACCGCGCAACTGCTCGCGACCTTGCGGGAGGCCCGGCGCGTGGAGGCGACGCCATGAGGCGCTGGCGCGCGCGCTTGCGGGACACGTGGCGGCTGCTGCGTCGCCTGGCGCCCTACCTGCGCGCCCAGCGGCGCAACGTGGGCCTCGCAAGCGCGTTCATGGTCGGGGCGATCGTGGCGAGCATAGCGGCCCCGTGGCCGGTGCAGATGGTCGTCGATGGCGTGCTCCTCGGACGCACGGGCGACGGCATGCTCGGCTGGCTCGCCGCGTGGCTTCCCGCCGACCGCACGCGCCTGCTCGTGGTGTGCGTGGCGGCGGTGGTGGCTCTCGCCGGCCTGCAGGGAAGCTGCGCTTACGGGCAGCGGCTCTACGCCGCCACGGCGGGACACCGCGTGGTGGCCGAGCTGCGGGCCGCGATGTTCGCCAAGCTGCAACGCCTCTCCCTCACCTTCCATCAGCAGCAGCGCAGCGGGGACCTGCTCGTGCGCCTGACGGGAGATGTCTCCATGCTGCGCGAGGTGCTCGTCCCCGCGGTGCTCGACTCCTGCGCGCGCCTGCTGGTGCTTTGCGCCACGCTGGGCCTGATGGCGTGGCTCGACGCTTCGCTGACGCTCGTGGCCCTGGCGCTCGTGCCGCTGCTCGGGGCGACGACGGTGCGCTTCGGCAGACGCATCCGGCAGGTGGCCCGCAAGCAGCGCCGCAAGGAAGGCAAGATCGCCACCGTCGCCGGCGAAGCGCTGGCCTCGGTGGCGGTCGTGCAGGCCTATTCCCGGGAAGGCGAGGTGGCGGCGCTGTTCGCGCGCCAGAACCGGCGCAGCCTGCGGGCAGGTCTCAAAACGCTGCGCCTGGCCGAATCCATGGCGCGCGTCGTGGAGCTGACGCTCGCCTCGGGCACGGCGCTGGCGCTGTGGCTCGGCGCCCGGCGCGTGCTCGCGGCGAAGCTCTCCCCGGGCGAGCTGATCGTGTTTCTCGCGTACCTGCGGGAGCTCTACAAGCCGATCCAGGGTCTCGTGCGCACCTGGGCGCGCGCCAGCAAGGCCGTCGCCTGCGGCGAACGCATGCTGGAGGTCCTCGACTCGCCCGAGGAAGTCCGCGAAGCGCCCGATGCCCTCGAGGCACCGGCCTTCGCTGGGGAGATCGCCTTCGAGCACGTCGGCTTCGCCTACACGCCCGAGCGGCCGGTGCTGCGCGACGTCTCGTTCCGCATCGAGCCTGGAGAACTCGTCGGCCTCGTGGGCCCCTCGGGGGCAGGCAAGTCCACCGTCCTGGCGCTGCTGCTGCGCCTCTACGAACCGCAACGCGGCCGCATCCTCGTGGACGGCCGGGACATCCGCAGCTTTCGCCTCGACTCCTACCGCCGGCAGATCGCGGTGGTGCTGCAGGAGCCGTTTCTCTTCGGCGCCACGGTCGAGGAGAACGTCCGCCACGGCAAGCCCGAGGCTTCGCCCGCGGAGATCCTCGCCTCGCTCGAGGCCGCGGGCGCGCGCGAGTTCGTGGAGCAGTTGCCGCACGGGGTGGCCACCGTCCTGGGCGAGCGCGGCACTTCGCTCTCCCGCGGCCAACAGCAGCGGGTGGCGCTGGCGCGCGCGCTCGTGCGGGGCGCCCCGATCCTCGTCTTCGACGAGCCCACGACGGGACTCGACGCGCGCACCGCGCGGGGTGTGCGCGACACGCTGGCGCGGGTGGCGCGGGGGCGGACCTGCCTGTGGATCGCCCACGATTTGAACCAGATCCTCGGTTGCACGCGCGTGCTGGTGCTGCGGGACGGACGCGTCGCGCAGGAGGGCTCCCCCGAACGCCTGTTGCAACGCGACGGCGCGTTCCGCGAGCTGTTCGAGGGGGTCTCGTGAGCGGGCCCGCGCGACTCGCTTTCGACGAGGCCCTTCCGGCCCTGGGCCAGGCGCTCGAGGTGGCCCGGGCCGAGGCGTTCCTCGCACCGCTGCTGGCGCGAGCCTTCGGTGACGGCTGGCGCGTGGAAGCCGTGGAGCTCGTCAAACACAAGCCCGGCCGCCGCTGCGCGCTGGTCTACACGCTCGCGCGCGAGCGACAGCGGCGGCGCGTGTTCGCGAAGCTCTACAAGAACGAGCGGGGGGCCACGATTTTCGTCAACTGGACGCGCTTCGCAGAGGCTGTGTCCCGCGAGCAGCTCTGCATCCCGCAGCCTTTAGGCTACCTGCCGCGCCTGCGCATGCTGGTCCTCGAGTTCCTCGAGGGCCGGCCTCTGGCGAATCTCCTCTACGCCGCGACGACGGACGGGCCCGCGCGCCGCATGGCCCGAGCCCTCGCGGCGCTCCACGGCTCGGGCGTGGTCTGCGCGCGACGGTGGAGCCCGGAGCGCGAGCTCGCCAACACGGCGGACTGGATCCGCGGGCTGACGGGGCGGGCGGTCCCCCCGAGCGAGGCGGCGCTGCGCCTGCTGCGGCAGCTCGAGGGGTGGGCGCAGCGGCTCCCGCCAGGGCAGGAGCGGCCCGTGCACCGCGACTTCTATCCGGAACAGGTGCTCGACTGCGAGGGCCGCCCCGCGATCGTGGACCTCGACGACGCGCGAACCGGAGACCCGGCGCTCGATGTGGGCAACTTCCTCGCCCACCTCACGCTGCGGGCGCTCCAGTACCCTGCGTGCGCACCGGGGTGCCGGCGTGCGGCGGGCTGTTTTTTGGAGGTGTATCGGGAGGCGTGCAGCGACAGGCTGGGAGAGGGTTTCGCGGAGCGCGTCCGCTTCTACGAAGCCAGCTCCCTGCTCCGGTTGAGCGGCGTGTACGGGGCGCGCGAACGCTGGGCGCGGACGCTGCCCGAGGGTTTGCTCGCCGCCTGCGCCGCACGGCTGGCACGCCCCTCGGACGGAGGATGAAGGTCATGCGCGCTTGGAGGGTCGCAGGGTGCTTCGTTCTTTCGGCGTGCGCGGGATTCCTCCCCGCGCGCGCCGCGACGATCTCGGGCCGCGTGACGGACGAGCGCGGCGAGCCCATCGCCAACGTGGACCTCGACTTCATCGTGGTCGCCACGGGACAGGAGGAATCGGCGAACAACGACACGACCGACGCCAACGGCAACTACCGCACCACCGTGAGCAACAACGTCTTCGACGTCTACTACTCGCCGCCCCCGGGCAGCCGCTATGCGGGCCATGTAGAGCGCAACGTGGACCTGACCGTCGACCGCACCGTGAACGTGGTGCTGAGGGACGCGTGGTTCGTTTCGGGTCGGGTCCTGCGCGCCGATACGGGGGGCCCCGCAATCAACGTGGACCTCGACTTCGAGGACCTGGCGACGGGCGAGAAGATCTTCACGCCGGGCGACAACACGGACCTTACCGGCCACTACAACGTGGCCGTACCGGCCGGAATCTACGAGGTCAGCTTCGATGGCCCGCGGCCAGAGCTACCGAGCGATCCCCCGCTGCTCGCTCCCGGCCGTCTCGACGAGGTGAGCGTCGACGGAACCGCCGACTTCTCCTTGCCCACGATCACCCTGCAGCGCGGCTACCTCGTCGACGGCGAGGTGCTCGACGGCAAGGGCGACGGCCTGCCGCAGGTGGACCTGGACTTTCTCCTGCCGGGCACGAAGGACAAGATCTTCACCAAGAACGACAACACCGACGCCCGGGGCCGTTACTCGACCGTGGTCCCCGCCGGCACCTACGACATCCAGTTCAACCCCCCGGCCGGGGCGATCCAGGCCGGCAAGCTCCGCCGCGGCGTGACGATCGCGGCCGACACCCAGCTCGGTTCCGACACGCTCTTCGACGGCTGGGCCGTGGATGGCTTCGTCCGCGATGGCGAGGGGAGGCCGTTGCGGGAGGTGGATCTCGAGTTCCGCTTCACCTCCGATCAGGCGCGCGTGCCCACCGCCCACGACGACACCGACGCCTCCGGCCATTACCTCGTGCGCGTCCTGGGCGGTACCTACGACATCGAGTACCGCCCCCTCGTCAACGCCCTGGTGGAGCCCGCAACGCGCCCGGGGGTGACGGTGGCGGGTCATCGCACCCTTCCGGACACGATCCTCGCCTTCCACGACGAGGATCAGGACAACCTCGCCGACGTGGAGGACAACTGCCCGTTTCGCGCCAACCCGCTCCAAGAGGACCAGGACGCGGACGGGCTGGGCGATGCCTGCGACGACTGTCCCGCCGAGGCGAATCCCCGGCAGGAAGACAACGATCTCGACGGCGCGGGCGACGCCTGCGACCCGGACGACGACAACGACGGCGTCGCGGATGCAACGGACGGCGACCGGGACGGAGACGGCGTGGCGGATTTCGAGGACAACTGTCCGGGCGCCCGCAACCCGCTCCAGCACGACGCGGATGCGGACGGCACGGGCGAGGCCTGCGATCCGGACGACGGCGAGGTGGAATGGCTCCAGGCGGCGAGCCGGAGGGGTTTCTGGTTCAGGCCCGAGAGCGGGGCTCTCGGCTACGAGGTCTACCGCCAGCGCCTGCGCTGGCTTTCCGGGATCAACTACGGCCCCTGCACGCAGGACGACCTGCCGGCGCCCCTGCTCGTCGCCACCGAGGTTCCGCCGCCCGGAGAGGGCTTCGCGTATCTCGTCGCGGCGGCCACGCCCTCGGGTACGGGCAGCCTCGGCCGGCGCAGCGACGGTGCCGTGCGAGCCAACCTGCGCGCCTGCCCATGAAAGCCCCCGCCGCCGTCAGCGCCGCGCTGCTGCTGCTAATCGCTGCCGCCGGATGCGGGAGCGCGAGCCCGCGCACCGGCTCCGCGCACACCCCTCCGAGCATCGTGCTCGTGGTGGCGGATGCCCTGCGCTGGGACCGGCTCGGGTGCTACGGCCGCCGGCCCTCCCTGACGGCGCACCTCGACGCCCTGGCGGCACAGGGGCTGCTCTTCGAGCGCGCCTACGCTGCTTCCTCCTGGACCAAGCCGTCGGTGCCGTCGATCCTCACGGGACTCGCCCCGGCAGCGCACGGCGTCTACGAGGGCGCCGCCCCGGGAGCCGACGGCCGCTGGCACGCGGACCGCTTGCCGGAAGAGGCGGACACCCTCGCCGAGCGGTTGCGCCAGGCAGGCTACGCCACCGCCGCCTTCGTGCACAACGCCCACCTCGGGCCAGCCTCGGGTCTCGCGCAGGGTTTCGAGGTCTACGAGCACGATGCGGGGCCGGCGCCGGAGCTGCTGGAGCGCGCGCGGGCGTGGGTCGAGGCCGTCGCTTCCGGCCCCAGGCCACGGGCGTTTTTCCTGTGGGTGCACCTGCTCGATGCCCACTGGCCCTACGACCCGCCTGCGGACGCGGCGCGCGCCGTGGGGCTCTCTCTCCCGCTCGAGCCCCTGCCGGCCAACTTGCCGGAGGCGGTGAACCGAGCCCTTCTCGAGCTCGACGCCCCTGCCCTCCAGGCACTGGAGCGCCGCTACGACGCGGAGGTCCTGGCGCTCGACGGAACCCTGGGGAGGTTCATCGCGGCCCTCGAGGCGCGCGCGGGCGCGGCCTCGGTGCTGTGGGCCGTGACCGCCGATCACGGCGAGGCGTTCCTGGAGCACGGCCGGCTCGGCCACGGCGGCGATCTGTACGAGGAAACGGTGCGCGTGCCGCTCCTGCTGCGCCTGCCCGGGCTCCGCTTCGCGGGACAGCGCGTCGAGGGACCGGTGAGTCTCGCCGATCTCGCACCCACGCTTCTCGAGGCCGCCGGTCTCGAAGCGGGATCCGAGCGCTCCCTGCTGCGGCGGTTGCTTGGGGCGCCAGAGACGGGTGCGGCAGTCCTGGCGGAGGTGCGTCACGGGGCCGATGCAGTCGAAGCCTTGTGGCACGGAGAGTGGAAGCTGATTCGCCGCACCCGCGAGGCGCCGCCCGCGCTGGAAAGTCTCGGGGAAACTCGCGCGGCGATCGGCTGGCGGGCGAAGGCCGAGGGACGCTTCGTCGCCCTGGGGCGTTTCCGGGCGGAGGCCTTCGAGCTCGACGAGCCGAGCGACCGGGACCTGGAACTCGAGGGCATCCTCGAAGCCCTCGACCGCCGGCAAGCGCGCGTGGCGGGGGTCTTTTTCCAGCTCGACGAGGATCTCCTGTGGCTGGACGAAAAGCGCGAGCTCGTCTCCCCCGCCGCCTTCCGCCCCGGCAAGGCCGTCAAGGCTGACCTGGAGTGGCGGCCGGGCGGCGCCCTCGTGGCAGAAAAGCTCACCCTCAGGGAGCGCCCGCGGGTGCGTGTGGAGGGGATCGTGCGCGGCGCGCAGCGCGCCGGAGGCCAAGCTCGACTCGACATCGGACCCTGGCAGGTGGAGGTGCCGGTCGCCGTCCTGGAAGAGGCCGCAGTCGAACTCTCCACCCGTCGCGCTTCCCCCTCGCCGGTGACGCGCCTGGAACTCTACGACCTGAGGGCGGACCCTCGGGAAACCCGCGATCTCGCCGGCGAGGATCCCGAGCGCGTCGGCATCCTGGCGGCGATGCTCGAGAGGACGCTCGAAGCCGAGCGCTCGCGCGCTCTCGCGCGCACCCCTGCGCAGGCGCTCGACGAGGCGACGGTGCGGTCGCTGCGCGCTCTGGGATACGTGCCATGAGGCCGCCGACGGGGAGGGCTCTGGCCGCGATGGCGCTCGCGATGGTGGCCGCGGCGGGCGTGCGCGCCGGAACCCGGCTCGCTCCCGAGCTCAAGCCCGGAGCCCGGGTGCAGGTGAAACTCGAGTCCCGGCGCGACGGCACGCTCGTGGCGGAAGAGATCGAGATCGAATCCGACGGCGACCGCGACGAGGAGCTGCGCGGGGACATCGAGGGGCTCGATGCGGCCGCAGGGCGCTTGCGCGTGCTGGGTTTCGAGGTGGCCGTCACTGCGCGTACGGCGATCGTTCACGAAGGGGGCGGCGCGGGCTCGCCCGCGGCCCTGGCACCGGGCCTGCGCGTCAAAATCGAAGGCGAGCGGCGGGGCGAGCTGTTCGTGGCGGAGGAGATCACGATCCGTCGCAACCAGGGCTACCGGGAGCGCAAAGTCGAAGGCCCGATCGAGGCGCTCGATGCCCGCGGCGACCACGGCGTGCTGCGCGTCGTGGGGCTCGAGATCCTCGTCACCGAAAGCACCGAGCTTTCCGGCGGCGGGCGGCGCCACGCGATCCTCAGCCGTCGGGTGGGCGTGGTGGACGACGACGACCTGCTGTTCCTGCGGCCCTCGGGGCTCGGCCGGCACTTGGCACTCGCGGGGGAGGTGCGCTTGCGCGCCGAGGGCTCGGACAACCTGGAGCTCGACCCGGACGACGGCGAGCGGGAACTCGTGCCCGAGATCGCCGCCGTGCTCGGACTCGCCGCCAGCTTCGGGCCGGCCTTTCTCTACGCGGAGGCCGTGGGCGAAAAAGAGTTCGTTCTCCAAAGCGCAGACACCTTCGAGGACGGCGCGAGCGATCTCAGGATCGGCGAGGCCTACGTGGAATGGCGGGGCCTCGGCGCGCCCTGGTTCTCCGTGGCGGTGGGGCGGCAGAAATTCGACGAGCCGCGCGAGTGGTACTACAGTCGGCAGAATCTCGATGCGGTGCGAGCGGTCTTCGGCTGGGCGCGCCTGCGCCTGGAGGCGTCCTGGAGCCGCAACCTCTTCGACAAGCACCGCAACCTGCGCGATCGGACGCGGGACAACGTCATCCTCTACGCGCGCTACGACGCGCTCCAGGCGCTGGCCGTGGAAGGCTTCTGGGTCCGGCGCCGCGACCGGACGGAGCTGCGCGACTCGCCGCGCATCCTCGGGTTGCGGCTCGCGGGCGAGGCCGGCCCCCATCTCGAGTTCTGGCTCGATGCGGCGCGAGAAGGGGGCACCCGGGGGCGGCGCGATCCGGACTCGGGCCGCATCGTCGTGCGCCCCGTTCGGGCCCGCGCGCTCGATGGCGGCCTGATCTGGCGTTGGCGCACGCGGCTCGATCCGAGCCTCGTCGTCAGTTACGCCGTCGGCTCGGGGGAGCCGGACGAAGTCCTCCAAAATGGCGACCCCGACGCGCAGGCGGGGCTGGCGGACCGGACCTTCCGCCAGAGCGGGCTCCACCGCAACCGGGATCGCTACACAGGAGTCGTTTCCTTTCGCTACTACGGCGAGGTGCTCGACCCCGAACTGAGCAACCTGCGGATTCTGACGCTCGGGGTCGGGTTGCACCCGTCGCGAGCGATCTCGCTCGATCTGCTCCATCACCGCTACCGACAGGACGCGCCGAGTCGCTTCCTGCAATCCGACCTCGACGCCGCCCCCTCGGGCGAGGACCCCGGCCTCGGCTCGGAGTGGCATCTCGTGGCCGGCTACGAGCCGGGGCGCTTTCTGGAGCTGCGGTGGACGGCAGGGCGGTTCCGTCCGGGGCCGGCCTTCGGGGACGAGGCCAAGGCCGCGTCGGTCTGGCGCTTCCAGGCGCGCTTCCGCTTTTGAGGCCGGAGGGAAAGGCGGGCGCGTCCGGGAGACGCTCGGCCGCGCAGGGGAAGGCGAGCGCATGAGATCTCGGATCCGTCGGCCGCGCGAGGGGCGGCGTGCTGCTCTAGGGATGGCGCTCCTGGCGGGGCTCGTGTGGGCGTTTCCCGCTCGCGCGGACGAGCCCGCCCCCGGCCTCGAACTCGTCCTCGACGGGTGGTGGATGGCGCCCCGGGGAGCGGAGCGCGATTACGCCTTCGTCGCCCCCGAAGGCGGGCTGTCGGGCGGGGGGGAGATCCGTGCGCTCGTGCCCGAGCGCGACTTGGTGCCTGCACTGCGCGCCGGGTGGCGCTTCCCCGGCCCCGGGGCGCCTCAGCTGCGCCTCACGGCGTGGGAGCAGGAGACTCGGGCCGCCGCGGCGACGGGCCTCAACCCTCGTGCGGTGGGGGCGCTCCTGGCCTCGCCCGACTTCGCCATCGGCCGCTCGCTGGTGGACGAAGCCGCGGCGCAGTCGAGCCTGCGGGCGACGCTCGTGCAGCTCGAAGCCGTGTGGACGGTCGCTCCGGCCGCGGGGCTGGCCTTCGAGGCGGCCGCGGGAGTGCGGGCGTTTCGCTTCGAAGAATCTTACACCGTGCGCTACGCGGCCAACCTCTCGGGCGTCGCCGCGGAGGAGATCGTCACGTCCGTTTCCGATGCGCGCGGCCTCGGGCCCTGCACCGCGCTCGGCGCCCGTTACGGGCGCGGAGCCTGGAGCCTGAGCGCCGGCTTCGCCGCCGCCTTCGCCGTCGGGGATCTCGAAGGCTCGGCGCTGGACACCGCGCTCCTCGACGGGACATTCGACCGGGCGACCGCGGTCCTGCGCCCGGCCACGCGCACGGGCTTCGTGCAACTCGGCGGCCAGGTCGGCGGCTCCGTGCGCCTCGCGCCGCGCTGGACTCTGGAGGCCTCCTACCGCTTCGAATGGTGGCCGCAGGTGCGGCGGGAAGCGCGGTTCGTCGACGACGTGAGCCAGAACACCGCGGTGGAGACGGGGCGTGCCGTCGTCTTCGAAGGCCTCGCGCTCGGGGTCCGCTTCGGGGCAGGACGCTGACGCCGCGGCCGCAGCAGCGCCCCGGCCAGGGCCGCCCTCGAGTCCCGGGGCTTCGCTGGCCTCATCTCTCGTGGTCCTGCTCGCCCTCCGGGTGTTCCTCTTCGGTGGGATGCTCCTCTTCGGTCGGGTGCTCCTCGCCCTCCGGATGCTCGGCCTCCTCCGTGGCCGGTTGCTGGACCGCGGGTTGCTGCGCGGGAGGCGCCGCCCCTTGGCCCGTCTGCTGCTGGCATGCACCCACGAGCACGAAAAGCCCGATCAACCCGAACGCCACCAGCCACCGCACCATCCGTGCCATCGTCACCTCCTCCGATCGCTTCTCGCTTCAGCCCCCGGATGCGGGGCTTCTTCCCCGGCGTGCAGTCTAGTACGGATCTCGCGCCGGGAAAACGCCGGACGCCACCGGATTTTGACACCCCGGCCGGGTCGAGATTAGAATCGCGCGCTTCGTGCGCCCCGTCGCCCTGAAGCTCCCCTCCGACCGCTAGAGGAGGCTCTCGTGGCACCGCGCCGCCGAACCCTGCCGAGCAAGCCCGCCGAGGACCTCAACCTGTGGAACATCGTCAGCCAGCAGTTCGACCGGGCAGCCCGTCACGTCAAGTTGCCCAAGGGCCTGCTCCAGCAGATCAAGGTCTGCAACGCCGTCTACTACGTGCAGTTCCCCGTCAAGTTCGGCAATCGCATCCACATCTTCCAAGGCTGGCGCGCGGAACACAGCCACCATCGCAAACCGCTCAAAGGAGGCATCCGCTACAGCCGCATGGTCAACCAGGACGAGATCATGGCCCTCGCCGCGCTGATGACCTACAAGTGCGCCATCGCCAACGTCCCCTTCGGGGGCTCCAAGGGGGGCGTGCAGCTGCGGGCGCGCAACTACACGCCCGAACAGCTGGAAAAAGTCACCCGACGCTTCACGGCCGAGCTGATCCGCCGCAACTTCATCGGGCCCGGCATCAACGTCCCCGCCCCGGACTACGGCACGGGAGAGCGCGAAATGGCCTGGATCGCCGACACCTACGACGCGTTCCACCCAGGCCAGTTGGACAACATGGCCTGCGTGACGGGCAAGCCCGTGACGCAGGGCGGCATCCGCGGGCGGGCGGAGGCCACCGGGAGAGGTGTCGTCTACGCGCTGCGGGAGGCGTTCCGCACGCCGGATCTGATCGCCCGCTGCGGTCTCCAGGGCACGCTGGAGGGCAAGCGCGTCAGCGTCCAGGGCTTGGGCAACGTGGGCTCCCACGTGGCGCGGATCCTCCACGAGGAGGACGGGGCGCGGATCGTCGCCGTGGGCGAGTGGGACGGCACCGTGTACAACCCCGAAGGGCTCGATATAGCCGCGCTGCTGCGGCACCGCAAGCAAACGGGCTCGCTTCGCGGCTTTCCCGGGGGGCGGACGCTCGAGCGGGGCACCGACTGCCTGGAGGTAGACTGCGACATCCTGGTGCCGGCGGCGCTGGAAAACCAGATCACGCTGGATAACGTGGATCGGGTGCGCGCGCGCCTGATCGCGGAGGCCGCGAACGGCCCCACGACGCCCGCCGCGGAGGCGCGCCTGCTCGAACGGGGCGTGCTGATCCTGCCCGACATCTACCTCAACGCGGGCGGAGTGACGGTGTCCTATTTCGAATGGACCAAGAACCTGTCCCACATTCGCTTCGGGCGCCTGGAGAAGCGGATCGACGAGCTGACGCGCGAGGCGATCGTCTCGGCCACGGAGAACCTGGTCGGCCAGCGCTTTCCCGGCTCCGTGAGGGAGCAGCTCGTGCGCGGCGTGGACGAGCTCGATCTCGTGCGCTCCGGCCTGGAAGAGACGATGATTGCGGCCCTGCGCGAGATCCTCGAGATTTATCGCCGGCACCGGAGGATCCGCGATCTGCGCACCGCGGCCTATGTCTGCGCCATCGAGAAGGTGGGGACCTCGTACCTCGAGCTCGGCATCTTCCCCTGACCTGAAACGGACCCTGACACGCCCGGCTCAGGGCGTGATCTCGCCGGCCAGGGGAACGGGCAGGCGCTGGCGGATCTCCTCGGGGCTCGCCCCGCTGCCGATCAGGTACATGAGCTTCGTCGCGCAGGCTTCGAGCGTCATGTCCCCCGCGCCCACGGCGCCGGCGGCGCGAGCCCGCCGGCCTCCCGCGTAGGCGTCGAGGTCCACCTGTCCGTGCAACGACGGGCAGACGATCGCCACGACGACACCGGCCCCGGCGAGCGCCTCGATGGCCCGCGCGATCCGGTCGTCCTCGACGGGGATATTGCCGGTCCCGAACGCCTGGAGCACCACGGCGCGCACGCCGCAGTCGGCCAGCAGCTCGAGGGGCTGCGCGGGCTGTCCCGGCAGCAACCGCAGGGCGACCACCGCCGGATCGAAAGCACCCTCGAGGCGGAACGCTCCTTGCGGCACGAGCGATGGGGCGAGGCGGCGGAAACCCGTCCCCAGCTCCGCCAGGGGCGGAAAGCCCGGGGAATCGAAGGCACCGAAAGCGAAGGAACTCGTCTTCGTCGTACGGTTGCCCCGTAACAGCTTGCCGCCGAAATAGATGCCGACCTCCGTGACATCGCGCAGGGCGAGGTCCACCGCCCCGACGAGATTCGCCCGGGCATCGCTGCGCACGTCGGCCAGGGGGCGCTGCGAGCCTGTGAGGATCACGGGCTTGGGCAGGTTTTTGAGCACGTAGGAGAGAGCGGACGCCGTGAAGGGCATCGTGTCCGTCCCGTGGGTCACCACGAAACCATCGTAGCGCTCCATGGATTCCGCGATCGTGCGGGCGAGCGCCATCCAGTGCGTGGGCGTGAGATCGGTGGAGTCGAGGTTGCACAGGACGCGCGTCTCGACGTCCGCCAGTCTCTCGAGCTCGGGCACGTGTTCCAGGAGCGCGGCGTCGAGCTCGTCCGGGGCCAGCGCATGGTCTTTTTCGCGAGGACGCATGCCCAGCGTCCCCCCGGTGTGCAACAGCAGAACCCTGCGCCGCTTCGTGGCCACGGCCGGCCCATTCTAAGGGGTAGGGAACATGCAAACAACGTTCGCCGGCATCTCGGGTCGCCTCCGTGCTCCGGGTGTCGGGCGCACCGTGCTCTCGGCCGCGGGGAGCGCGCTCGCCTGCGCGAACCAGTCCGCCTTGCCGCGGCTCGCAGGTCGCGCAGGATGCGGGAGACCACCGAGATAGACTGCCGTCGTCCGTGTCGAAGAGGGTGGGCGCTGGGGTCTCGAGGCAAAGAGATGGGGGTGCGGCAGGCCGTGTCCGGCGTCGGGGGCCAAGGGGTGTTCACCCTCCGCTCCGCGGTTCCCTTTCCGTGAACTCATCGGGGCCGTCGCAGGTCGGATCGAAGGGCTCGACCGGACGGACCGCCTCGCCGCCGGACACCGCGCTGCCTCCGCTCGGAAGCCATGGCAGACAAGAACCACACCCGAAACCCCAGATCCCCCACAGCGAGGCGATCGCCCGAACAGCCCCAAGCCCGAGCATCCTCTCCACCGCGGGCCTCGACAATTTCCAAGGATCTCGAAGAAGGGGTGAAGCACAGGGAGCTCCTGCGGGTCGCGGGCCTTGGCCGTATACTGCGCGGGGATTCTTGCGCCAGCGATGCCGTGCCACATAGACCGACGATCCCTCTCCGCCCCTCGCGCGCGCGCGACGCCTCTGTCCATGCTGGCCTTCGCCGCGCTCGCCTGCGGGCCGCGGGCCGGAGAGCACGCGCCCTCACCCGCCGCGCAGGCGGGCCCGCTTCTCGTCGAGGTGACGGCCGAGGCCGGCCTGCCTGCCCCGCCGCGCCCCTGGCCCGCCGGCAGTTACGCCCTGCCGGAGATCATGGGGGCGGGCGTGGGGCTGTTCGACTACGACAACGACGGCGACCTCGATCTGCTGCAGGTGCGCTTTCCGCCGCCGGGTCGCGAGCAAGAGCCCGCCCCGAACCGCCTCTGGGCGCAGGTGGCGCCCCTGCGCTTCCGCGACGTGACGGAGACCGCGGGACTCGGGCATCCGGGCTACGGGCAGGCCGTGGCGGTCGGCGACCTGGACAACGATGGCGATCTCGACGTGTTCTTCGGCAACTACGGCGCGGACGCGCTGTTCCTCAACCGCGGTGACGGGACATTCGAAGACATCACGCGACTCTCCGGCATCGCCGGGGAGGCGTGGAGCAGCTCCGCGACTTTTTGCGACTACGACCGGGACGGCGATCTGGATCTGTACGTCGTGCACTACCTGCGCTACAGCCCGGGCATGCACTGCGGGCTCGCCGCCGAAGACTACTGCGGCCCCTCCGAGTTCGACGGCGTACCCGACACGCTCTACCGCAACGAGGGCGGCGGGCGCTTCCGGGAGGTCACCGAGCAGGCCGGCCTGCAGCTTCCCGAGGGCGGCCGCGCGGCCAAGGGCCTGGGGGTGGTGTGCTTCGACCTCACCGGCGACGACTGGCCGGATTTCTACGTGGCCAACGACGGCGAGCCCAACCAGTTGTGGGTGAACCAGAGGGACGGCACGTTTCGCGACGAGGCGATCCTGCGGGGCGTGGCGGTCAACCGCGCGGGGATGCCCGAGGCGAGCATGGGCATCGCTGTGGGCGACGTCAACGCCGACGGATTGCTCGACCTTTTTCTCACGCACCTGAGCCGAGAGACCAACACGCTCTACCTCGCTACACCGGGCTGGCTTTACGAGGACCGCACGCTCGAGGCGGGTCTCGAACGCTACGGGCTGGCCGAAACAGGCTTCGGCTGCGGCTTGTTCGACTACGACCACGACGGCGATCTCGACCTGGCCGTGGTCAACGGGCGGGTGTCGCGGGGCGAGGCGCGCCCCGGTGCCGCGCTCGGATCGTTCTGGAACCTGTACGCCGAGCCGCACTTCCTCCTCGAGAACGACGGCCGGGGCTTCTTCGTCGACGCGAGCGCCCGGGCGGGTAGCTTCGCCAGCGCGATCGAACTGCGCCGCGGGCTGGCTTTCGGCGATCTGGACGACGACGGCGACGTGGATCTCGTGACGAGCACGCACGATGGGGGCCTGCGCCTGTTCCGCAACGACGCCGGCGGCGGGGGACACTGGTTGCGCGTGCAGGCCCTCACCCGGGGACGGGACGCCCTGGGTGCGCGGCTCGAACTCATCGCGGGCGGGCGCCGCCGAGTGGCGGCGGTCCTGACGACATCGAGCTATCAGAGCAGCAACGACCCGCGGGTGCACTTCGGCCTGGGCTCCGCGGAGGGCGCGGAGGCGATCGAGGTCGTGTGGCCCGATGGGATGCGCGAGCGATTCGCGGTGGAAAGCGTGGACCGGGAGATCGTGCTCGTGCAGGGCCGGGGGCAGGCGAGGTGAGCCGGCGTGCGCTTCTCGCCTGCGCCCTCGCGCTCGCCCGCTGCGGGCCGGACATTCCCCTCCCCGACCTGAGCGGCGCGGAGGAGGAGGTCGCGCAGGCCGTGGCCCAGGCGCGCGCGGCGGTGGCCGCCGCCCCGGACGATCCCGAAGCCTGGGGCCGGCTGGGCGAGCGGTATTTCGATCTGGAATGGGCCGAGGAGGCGGCGGTGTGCTTCGAGCGCGCAGCGCAGCTCGACCCGCGGAGCTTCCGCTGGCCCTACCTGCTCGGTCTGGTCCTGCGGCTCGACCATCCGGAGCGCGCGGCCGCGACGTTCGCCCGGGCCCTGGAACTCGACGATGGCTACGCGCCCGCGCACATCCACGCGGGGCAGCTCGCCCTGCGGCTCGGCCGGCGCGAGGACGCGCGGCGGCACTTCGAGCGCGCCGTGGCGCTCGACCCG
>JBBIHH010000035.1:0-30075 GCA_037447115.1 Acidobacteriota bacterium | reverse complement strand
ATGGCACCGCGCCGCTCGCCGACGTGCACCACGAGCGGGGTCGAGGGCATCCCGGCCTAGGCCGTGCCGGCGGCACGCGCCAAGCGCTCGCGCACCTCGTGCAGGTCGCGGCAGATGCGCCAGGCCCGCGCTCGGGCCTCGGCGGGCGGGGGCACGAGGTCCGGCACGAGGATCACGCGCATGCCGGCGCGGTGGGCGGCTTCCACGCCCGCGGCCGAGTCTTCGAGCGCCAGGCAGTCCGCGGGGCCGACACCGAGCCGCCGCGCGGCTTCGAGGTAGCTGTCGGGTTCGGGTTTGCCGCGTTCGATCTCGTCGCCGGCGACGATGGCGCGGAAGCGCCCGGCGAGCCCGCCCAAGGTGAGGATCGCATCGTCCCGGGGCGTGGAGGTGGCCACCGCGGCCGCGATCCCTCGGGAGTCGAGCCACTGGAGCAGCTCCCGCGCGCCGGGTTTGGGCGGCGCGCCGCTCGGCTTGACGCGTTCGCGAAAACCCCCGATCCAGCGCTCGACAAACGCCTCGAGCGGGAAGTTCTCGCCGAAGGTCTCCCGCAGAATGCCCCGCACCTCGCCCGTGCGCCGCCCCACGAGCCGTTCGTAGAACGCGGCGTCGACACCGAGGCCGAAAGCGGCTGCCGCCTCGCCGAAGGCCTCGCGGTAGAGCGACTCGCTGTCCACGAGCAGCCCGTCGAGGTCGAAGATCACGGCGCGCAGTTTCCCGGATTCCATCGCTGCACTTCCCGCAGTGTGCGCGGTCGGTACGATACCACGGAGGGTGCGGGCCCCGTCGGTCCCAAAAAGGTTTGACAAAGAAGACGGCGGGTATAACGGCTCGAGAACCGGCTCCTGCCGCTGTTCAAGCGCCGGACCGAGGCGTCGGCGAGCTGCTCCCGCAGCGCGGCCTGCATGGCCGGGCTCGGGGGGACTTCGCGCGGGCCCTCCGAGCACCTTTGGGCGAGGGAGCCCCTCTCTCGCCGAGTTCCATCGAGCGGCTGCGGGCGAGGTGGACCGAGGAGTACGAGGCGTGGCGAGGCCGATGCCTCGACGGGGCTCGAGGTCGTCTACCTCCGGGCCAACGGGATCTACGTGAAGGCCGGGATCGAGGACAGCAAGGCGCCTTAGGGTCGTCGTCGCGGGCCTGAGGGACGGCCGGAAGATGGTCCTGGCGGTTGAGAGCGGCCAGAGGGAGTCGAAGGAGACGTGAGCCAGGATCCTTCGGGACCTTCGGTAGCGGGGTCTCGATGCCCCTCGTTGCGCGGTGGCCGACGGGCCGCGCCGTCACGAGCCAGATCCACGAGCCGGGCCAGCACGGGGTCCGCGATTGCGCGGCTGCCCGAGCAGCGGGCCGGGAAGGCCCGGGCCAAGCCGCCCGAGACCGCGCGGACCTCGAGGCCGGGGCGAGGCTGGAAATAGCGATCCCCTAGTTCAGCTGGCTCAACCAAGTCTCGGCTTCCCCGGGACAAGTTCCCGCCTCTGACAAATACCGGGCCGTTCTCCCGCCGTACTCGCGTGCAGCTGCAGATCCCTCGCCCAGAATCTCGATCGTACGCGTCCTGAAACCCTCGCATACAACATCCGAATCCACCGACCCTCGGAGCGCGAGGCCGCTGAGAAGCTCGACGTCTCGCTCCAGCCTCCTTCTCGAGAGATGCCGCGCCTCTCGAAGTAGGTTTCGAAATCGGTCGGGACTGCGCTGCGCAGCGCGTTCGATGAGATAGAAGGAGGGGCCGTAGTTCTCAGCCAGAACTTCGTAGGGCTCGCTTGGCCATTTCTCGCGAAGAAAAGCCCGGCGCTTCAAAAACGATACCTCCGACATGCGCCCGAGAAGATGGTAGAATCTCGCTCCCCGACGAATTCACGGTATTCGCCGCCCTCGTCCATGCGCCCGATGGATCGGGGATGAAGCTGGTCGCGTTGGTGGTCTGTCATTGCGGCCCGCTCCGTGCAAGCGAGAGTGCCGCGCGGCCTATCAAGAAGTTCGGCACGCCCGTCATCGATACCATCGGCCCGATGCCCTACTCCCAGGTCAACACCATGCTGGAGGCGGCCTTTCCGCGCGGCGCGCTCAACTACTGGAAGTCGAACTTCCTATCCAGTCTGACTGACGAGGCCATGGGTACGATGATCGATTGCTTCGCCAGGTGCCCGACGCCGATGGGTCAGTCGCTCCTCGAGCATGTTCACGGCGCGGTCACGCGCGTGGGTGTCACGGATACCGCATTCCCGCACCGCGCGCCGGGCTACAACCTGCTCGTGCTCTCGGAGAGGCTGGACCCGAAAGACAGCGACGCGTGCATCGAGTGGGCTCGCGACTCGTACGCCGCGCTGCAGCCATCGTTGGGCCGCGGTCGTTACGTGAACTATCTCGGAGACGATGAGCCCCCCGCTGGGGTCGCTGCCGCCCATGGACCGAATCATCGACGACTCCAGGCGCTCGAAGCGAAAGACGATCCCGAGAACTTCTTCCACATGAACCAGAACATCCGGCCGTTGTCCGGACTCACCCATGCACTCGAGTGCGGGGATGCCGCGCGGGCCCTCAGGCACGCGGCCGTCTCCCCAGGCGATCACGTGACGGCGCGGACGCGCCGGAGATCATGGCCCGGCCTTCAGGGGCGGGTGCACGCGCAACCCTTTTCTTGATCCTTGGCTGACGGCTCGGGTGTCTCCTATATTCGGGTTCCGATGCCCGCTGAAGGTCGCTGCCGACGGGCGCTGCTCGCGAGCGTGCTCGTGGCTGTCGCTGCGGCGTCGCTGGCGCTCGCTTTCCTGCGGCTTCCGGCCGTGCGCGGTGCCGTGCGATTCGATGGGCCGCTGCAGGAAGCGGCCCCGGTCTACCCGCGGGCGCTCGCGCTCTACCGGGAAGGCCGTTTCGACGACGCCGCTCGCCTTCTCGAGGCGGCTCTGGAGCGAGACGGTGCCGCGGTGGGGCTCTACGCGCTGTTGGGCTGGGTCCGGCTCGGCCAGTCGGACGCCGAGGCCGCCCTCGCGGCGTTCGAGCGCGCTCTGGAGTCCGATCCGGATGCGGCGGAAGCGTGGGCGGGCCGCGGCTACGCCGCCCACCGGCTCGGCCGCTCCGGGCTGGCGGAAGCTTCGCTGCGCCGCGCGCTGGAGCTCGACGAGGCGAACGCCGATGCGTGGAAGGGGCTGGCGTTCGTGCTGCGCGCGCGGGGCGCGACGGCCGAAGCCCTCGAGGCCGCCCGGCGGGCGCTGGCCCTTCGGCCGGAAGATGAGGAGTCGCGCGGCCTCGCGGAGCAGCTCGGCCGCGAGCGACGGGTACGCGAGGAACGGCGCCCGCGCTCCGTGGCGGAGGGCCGAGGCCCGCTGCGCCTGACCTTCCGCGCCGGAGCGGGCCGCTTCGAACGGCTCGCCGCGGAGGGTAGCTGGCGTCCCTTCTATCTCAGGGGGGTCAACGTGGGCACCGCCGTTCCCGGCCGTTTTCCGGGAGAATTTCCCGACGATCCTGTGCTCTACCGGCAGTGGCTCGATGGGATCGGCGAGCTGGGGGCGAACGCCGTGCGCGTGTACACCTTGCATCCGCCCTCCTTCTACCGCGCGCTGTGGGAGCACAACCGGGAACGCCCGGAACAGAAACTGTGGCTGATCCAGGGCATCTGGTGCGAGCTTCCTCCCGGCAGCGATTTCGGCGATCCCGCGTATCTCGCGGAGGTTCGCGCGGAAGTGCGCCGCGTGGTGGACGCGGTCTACGGCAACCTGGAACTTCCTCCACGCCCGGGCCACGCGCACGGCATCTACGAGGCCGACCTGGGCGAGGATCTCTTCGGCTTTCTCTTCGGCCGCGAATGGGAGCCGCTGCCCGTCGAGGCTTTCAACCGCGCGCACCCGGGCGAGCACACCTACGCCGGACGTTACGTGCACGCGGCACGGGTGCCGGCCTTCGAAGCCTGGCTCGCTGCCAGTCTCGATTTTCTCGCAAGCTACGAGACGGAACGCTACCGGCTCCAGCATCCGCTGGCCTTCGTCACCTGGCCCACACTGGATCCGCTCCACCATCCCACCGAATCCACGATCGAGGAGGAATTCCGCATCCGCGGCGAGCCGCTGCCGCCGCAGCGCGCGACGATGGCCTGGGACGAGGACCGCGCGAGCGTGGACCCGACACGCCTGCGGGCCACGGCGGCGTTTCCTGCGGGCCTGTTCGCGGCCTATCACGTCTACCCTTACTATCCGGACTTCATGAACCTCGACCCGGACTACGCCAAGGTCCGCGACGACGAGGGCACGAACCGCTACCTGGGTTACCTGCAGGCGCTGCGGGCGCACCACGGCGACCAGCCGGTCCTCGTGGCGGAGTTCGGGGTGCCTACCTCGCGGGGCATCGCGCATTTTCATCCCGAGGGCTGGCATCACGGCGGGCATACCGAGCAAGCGCAGGGCCAAATCCTCGTGCGGATGGCGCGCACGATCGAGCGCGCCGGCATGGCCGGCGCGGTCGTCTTTTCCTGGATCGACGAGTGGTTCAAACGTAACTGGATGGTGCAGCATCGGGAGTCGCCTCCGTGGCGCAACCCGCTGTGGCTGAACGTCATGGATCCGGAGCAGCAGTTCGGCTTGGTGGCGGCGCGGCCGGGACGGGACGGGCCGCGGGCGATCCTGGATGGGTCGGCGGAGGAGTGGACGGGCGTCGCGCCGCTGATGCAGGCGCGGGCCGGTCCTCTGCGGCAACTCAAGGTCGGCTCCGACGAGGCGTATCTCTACCTCGCCCTCGAGGCCGATCCGGCGGCAGCCTCGAGCACGGTGCACGAAATTTGGGTGGGAGTCGACACGCACGCGCCCGAGCTCGGCGATCACCGCTTTCCGCCCCCCGCCGAGGCGAGGACGCCGCTCGGGCTCGAATTCTTGTTGCGGTTCGGGGGGAAAGGCGAGAGCCGTATTCTCGTGGACGATTCCTATTTCTTCCAGGAACAGGCGGCCGGACGGCCCTGCCGCTCCCGCTCCAACGAGAACGGCCGCTTCGTCGAGATCCTCGAGGTCGCCAACCGCGAGCGCTACACCCGAGCCGGCGAATACATCCCGCCCCGCGACTACAACGCGAGCCGGCTGCGCTTCGGCAGCACGCGCCGCGATCACCCGGACTTCGACAGCCTCGCCGACTGGTACCGCAGCCCCGACGGCCGGTGGCTCGAGGCGCGCATTCCCTGGGGCCTGCTCAACGTCGCCGATCCTTCCTCGCGGCAGGTGATCCACGAGACGGAGGCCACGGACGGTCCGGTGGAAACGACGGCCACGGAGGGCTTCCGCTTTCACGTTCTGTGGCTCGAGCGTGGGGAGGGGGGCTGGCGCATCCGCGGCGCGCTTCCCGATCGCGCCGAGCCGGAGCTCCGGGATTTCCCCCTCTACCTGTGGGCGGCGTGGGAGCAGCCCGAATACCACTTCGAGCGCAAGGCGAGCTACTTCATCCTGCAGCGGGCCTGGCGCCAGGCCGCCGCTCGCTGAGCCTCGCGGGCAAGAGCAGCCCCAGGTAGGCTACCGAGAGCGCCACGGCGAGGCCGAAGACTCCCGCATACCCCCAACGGTCGGCCAAGGCGCCGGAGATCCACGCCGCGGGATTCTTGCCCAGCACCTCGACGGTGGCGAGCAAGGTGTAGTGGGTCGCGCCGATGCGGCGGTCCACGCGGCCCATCATATAGGCGAACATCGCCGTGGTCAGCGCCCCGCCGAAGAAGTGTTCCGCAGAGGTCACGGCAACGACGAGACCGCGCGCGGGTGTTTCGGCGAGGGCGAGTCCCCACTGCGCCGCAAGCGGGAGGATGCGCGCCGCCGCCGCGATCCCCACCGCCGTCAGGCGCGGCGCGTGCGAGGCCAGCACGCCCCCCGCGAACGACCCGGCGAGGGAGCAGCCCATGCCCCACGTCCCGATCCACCAGCCGATCTCGCTCTCGCGGAAGCCCAGGTCCACGAGGAAAGGGCGGAACATGGCGTCGGCCATGGTTTCGCCGAGCTTGTAGGTCCCGATGAAGACGAGCAGCCACACGGCACCGGGAGCGCGCAGGGCAGCCGCGAGCCGCCCGACGACCTCGCGCAGCGTGGATGTCCCGGCCGAGATGGGTCGCGCAGCTTCGGGCGTGCCCGTCAGCGCGATCACGAGCACGAGCCCGATCAGGGCGGCCATGGACGCGAACAGTCCGCGCCAGCCGACCCAGGCGCTGGCCCACAGCAGCAGGCCCCCCCCGGTGAGCATGCCCAGCTTGTAGCCCACCACCTGGGCGATGTTGCCGTAGCCGAGTTCTCTCGGTTCCAGGAGATCCACCGCGAGACCGTCCACGGCGATGTCGAGCGTGGCGGCGGCGAGGTTCATGGCGAAGACCAGGGCGAGCAGCGGCACCCAGGCCGTCCCTGGCTCGAGGGCCGCCGCCGCGAGGGCCGCGGCGGCGAGGCAAGTCAAGTTGGGCACGATCCACGCGCGCCGCCTGCCGAAGCGCCGCGGACCGAAGCGGTCCACGAGAGGCGCCCAGAGGATCTTCAGCATCCACGGCAGGGATAGGGCGTAGGCCCAACCGATCGCGGTGAGGCTGATGCCTGAGGAGCGCAGGAGCACCGGCAGCGCCGTGGCCTGGAAGCCGAAGGGCAGGCCCTCGGCGAAGTAGAGGGCGCCGAGAATGCCCACCTTCGCGGCGCTCGTCGTGGTCCGGCCGGGCATGGCCCGGTTATACACCGCCCCACCTCGAACGTCGCGGGCACGCTTGGGGGAAAGCCGGTTACAATGAGGATGCGGAGGAGGCTCGATGCGGGAGATCTTGCCCAGCGTCTGGACCTGGTCGGTGTTCAACGAAGAGCGCGGCATGCACTTCAACGGCTGGTACGTGCGCCGCGGGGACGAAGCGGTCGTGGTGGACCCGCCGCCGGCCGACGAGCGCGTGTGGGAGACGATCCGCCGCGAGGGCAAGCCCGCGGCGGTACTGCTCACGAACCGCGACCACCGTCGCGCGAGCGACACCTTCCGCCGTCGCCTCGGGACGCCCATCTGGATCCACGAGGCCGACTGGGAGCTGCTGGACATCCGCGCGGATCGCACGTTCCGCGAAGGGGAGCCGTTGCTCTGCGGGTTGCGGGCAATCCGCGTCCCCTACAGCAAGACGCCGGGAGAAACGGCTCTGTTCTGGGAGGGGCCGCCGCGCGCCTGGATCATCGGGGATGCCGTACTAGGCAAGCCTCCCGGGCAGCTGTCGCTGTTGCCGGCGGAGAAGTTCCCGCAGCCGCACAGGGTCAGGGACGGGTTGCGCGTGTTGCTGGAAGAGGATTTCGAGGCGCTGCTCCTGGGCGACGGCGAACCGATCCTGGAGAACGCGCGGGTGGTGCTCGAAGCCTTTCTCCGGGCGGAGGGGTGAGTCGTGGGACGCGGCGGCCCCAAGGGCTACCGCAACCAGGCCAAAAGCGGCGCCCGCGCGGTGGTGGAGCGCCGGCGGCAGCAGGCCCGCCGGACGGCGAGCGAGCGCGGCCGGGTAGCGCGGCAGGAGCGGCCGCAATCGACCCGCAGGCCTCGCTAGCCGTGCGCCGCTCCCGGCAAAACCCTTTGGACTGTTGGCACGCAAGGTGCGATGCGCCGCACCGGCCCTCAGCGGCCGCGAAAGGCCAGGTAACGGCGAACGGCCTCGTCGCGTTCCGGGGAGGTGAGCTGGATGTGCCGCATGCGGGCGGCCTGCTCCAACCAGCACCGAACGCGGTCCCTCCCGGCGATGGCGGCGGTTGCGGGGGCGTATTCGGCGAGCCACTCCATCCGCACCCAGAACGGGGCGCAGTGAACCCCGAGCAAGTTGTCCGTGTGTTCGCCGAGACCTTCGAGCGTCGCCTCCAGCTCGTCGAGTTCTCGCCGGAGCGTGGCCGCCGCTTCCTGATCGAAGCCCTCGGGCCGGTGGAGAGAACGGTACCAGACGGCGATGATCACCTGATCCCACTGTTTCATGGCGAGCTTCACGCGCGCTCGCAGGCCGGGCTCGGCGGGAAAGGCCTCGTGCCAGCCGTGGCGCTCGGCCAGGTACTCGCAGATGATCTGCGACTCGTAGAGCTTGAGATCGCCGTCGAAGAAAAGGGGGACTCGACCCGTGGGAGTCTGCGCGAGGAAGCGCGGATCCCTGTGGTCCAGGTCCACCTCGATCGGCTCGTAGGGCAAGTCCAGGCGGGCCAGGACAGCGCGTACCCGCTGGGCGAAGGGGCAGACGGCGGCGGTGTAAAGACGGATCACGGCGACCTCCCATCACATCGGCGCTCGCCATCCATGATGCGACGGTCGGGCTTTGCGCGCCAGCGCTTGAACTTCGCGCCGCGGCGCGGTAGTGTCTCGCGCGGCCATTCGGATCGTTCAGCGTGCCAGGGAGGCAGGAAAGATGGGCCAGCCGTACGACAGGCTGCGCGCCGCGATGCGGGAGATCGGCCACGCGCGCTCCGTGCTCGCGCTGCTCGGATGGGATCAAGAGACGATGATGCCGCGCCGGGGCGCTCCCGCGCGGGCGGAGCAGATCGCGTTCATGGCGCGGCTGGTGCACGAACGCTTGAGCCATCCGGCCCTGGCCGATCGCATCGCCGAAGCGCAGGCCGACCCCGATGTCCTGGCGGACTCTCGGGAGCAGGCGAACGTACGGGAGTTTCTCCGGGATCACGAGCGAGCGGTCCGGGTGCCGGCGGCGCTCGTGGAGGAGCTGGCACGCACGAGCGCTCAGGCCGTCGAAGTCTGGCGGGCCGCGCGGGAACGCAGCGATTTCGCTTCGTTCGCGCCGTGGCTGGAGCGGCTCGTGGAGCTCAATCGCCGGCGCGCCGAATGTCTCGGGGCGCCCGAAGGCGGGGAGCTGTACGATGCGCTCCTCGAGGAGTACGAGCCGGGCATGCGGGCTCGCGAGGTCGAATCCATCTTCGGGTCCCTGCGGGAGAAGCTGAAGGCGTTGATCGCGTCGTACGCGCGAAGCGGAAGCCCGCAACACGCGGCGTTGCGGGCGCGGGCGTCGATCGAACGGCAACGAGAGTTCAATCGATTCGTCGCCGAGCGCGTGGGCTTCGATTTCGCCGCGGGACGGTTCGACGTTTCGACCCATCCCTTCACGGAGGGGATCGCTGCAGGCGACACGCGCATCACCACCCGGTACACGGAAGAGGCGGTGTTCGAGGCGATGTTCTCCACGCTGCACGAGGTGGGTCACGCGCTTTACGAACAGGGGCTGCCCAAGGCGGAGCGGCCCGGCGAGCCCCTGGCACAGGCGGCCAGCCTCGGCATCCACGAGAGCCAATCGCGTCTGTGGGAGAACCAGGTGGGTCGCTCCAGGGCGTTTTGGCGGTGGCTGTGGCCCCATGCCTGCGAGAGACTGGCGGGGGCGCTTTCGGCCCAGGATCCCGAGGCCTGTTACCGGGCGGTCAACGCCGTGCAGCCGAACCTGATCCGCGTGGAGAGCGACGAGACGACCTACAACCTTCACATCGTGATGCGCTTCGATCTGGAGCGGGCGCTGCTGCGAGGCGAGCTGAGCGTGAGCGACCTGCCGGCAACCTGGAACGCGCGCATCCGCGAGGATCTGGGGCTCCAGGTACCCGACGACCGCCGGGGTTGCCTGCAGGACATCCACTGGTCCACGGGTTCCATCGGCTACTTCCCCACCTACACGCTGGGCAATCTCTACGCGGCCCAGCTCTGGCAGGCGGCGGGGCGGGACCTGGGGGACCTCGACGGGGCACACGCCCGGGGGGAGTTCTTCGCGTTGCTGCAATGGCTGCGCGAGAGGGTCCATCTCCACGGCCGGCGCTACACGCCGGTGGAACTCTTGCGCCGAGCCACCGGGGCAGCGCTCTCGCCCGAGCCGTTGCTCGGCTACCTGGAGCACAAGCTCCAGGACGCCTTCGCGCGATGAGCGTCCCGCCCCGCTAGGGCGGCGCCGGCGACGCTGCCGGCGCGGCGCACTTTTCGAGCGCCTTCTCGGCCTCCCACTGGACCCGCCGCTCGGTTTCCCGCGCCGCGAGGGCCCGCAGGGCGGCCGCGGAGCGCGGGTCGCAGAGCTCGCCCAGCGCTTTCGCGGCTTCGCGCCGGGCCCACACGTACGGGTCGTCGAGCAAAGCCTCGAGCCGCTCGCGCACCCGCGGCTGATCTCGGCCCGCTTTGCCGAGCGCGGCGATGGCGGCCTCGCGGGCCCGCGGGGCCTTGCCGTAAGCCGTCCACTCCAGCAGCCTGGCGAGCGCGCGAGCGTCGCGCACGTAGCCGAGCCCTCGGAGGGCCCCTTGACGCAAGATCTCGCGGTGGGAACTACGCGCCAGCGCCGCCTCGAGCACGGCGAACGAGCCCTCCGGGTCGGCCTTGCCCAGAGCCTCCAGCGCTGCCGCGGCGACGTACACCTTCGATTCCTCTCGGGCCAGCTTGCGCAGGGCCGTGGCGATACGGGCGAGCACCCCCTGGTGCTCGCCGCCCGCAGGGCCGGCACCCTGGCGGAGTTTCTCGGCGAGGTCGCCGAGCGCGCTCGCCGCCCGCTCGCGCACCCGGGCGTCCGGGTCGGCAGCCAGCGCGGTCAGCAGGGGTATCGCCGCCGCGCTGTCCGCTTTGCCCAGGTTCCGCGCGAGGGCGGCGCGGACGCCGTAGAACGGCTCCGCCTGGATGACGCGCGCGAGAGCGCCATCCGCTCCCTGGTCGAGCCTGCGCACGAGCTGCTCTCCCGCCCAGATGCGGCCGATCACCTGCGGGTCCTCGCGGGCTAGCCGCTCGAGCTCCTCCTCGCTCTTGGGGAACTCGAGCGTCTTGATCCAGCTCTGGTCCGCGTCGAAGCGGATCCAGCGCGGCGGGCCGGAGATAGGCAGCAGTGCCTCCTGCTGCCGCTGCTCGAGAAGCAGGGAAAAGCGGCGCGCGCCCTCGTCGTCGACCACCTCCACCTCGATCGGGCCCCGGAAGACGGGCGTGCACTCCCGCGGCTGCTGCCGTTGCTCCACGCGCAGTCGCACCGCACCCGCCTCGGGATCCCAGCGCGCCGAGACGAAAAACTCGGGATGACCTGCCCGGTACAGCCATTGCTCGAAGAACGCGTCGAGCTCGGCGCCCGCGGTATCCGCGAACGAGCGCCGCAGATCTTCGGTGACCACGTTCCCTCCGGCGTGGGTCTTGGCGTAGTGCCGGAGGCTCAAGAAGAACCGATCGTCCCCCAGCATCGCGCGCAGCATGGCGAGCACGAGCGCCCCTTTGGGGTAGGCGTGCTCGTCGAAGACATCGAGAGGGTGCTCGTACTGCGGCCAGACGATCGGGCGCCGGTGCGCCTCGCGGTCTTCCTCGAGGTAGTCTTGCAGGTGCAGCCAGCGCCGGTAGTCGTATTCGTCGCGGCCGTACCGGCGTTCGAACCAGAGGTCCGCGAAAAATGTGGCGAAGGATTCGTTGAGCCAGATATGCGCCCAATCGCGGCAGGTGAGCAGGTCGCCCCACCACTGGTGGGCGAGTTCGTGGGCCACGAGCCCTTCGCTCGTGAAGTTGGGCTCCGCCGCCTCGTCGTGGAGGGCGTCGCGGTAGAGCGTCGTGGCCGACGTGTTCTCCATGCCGCCCCAGAGAAAGTCCTCGACGGTCGTCTGGGCGTACTTGGCGAAGGGATAGGGGAGGTCGGCGAGCTCCGAGAACAGGAGCAGCATGTCGGCGGTTCGCGCGAAGGAACGCTGCACCGTCGCGGGGTCCGTGCCCGGGGGCACGTAGAACTCCAGCGGCACGCCGCCCGTCTCGTCCCGATGCGCGTCGAACACGCCCGCCACGATCGAAAAGAGGTAGGTGCTGTGCGGCACCTCCTGGCGCCAGCGGTAGGTGCGCCAGCCGGGCTGCGGGCCTGGCTCGACCCCCACGAGCCGGCCGTTGGAGATGACCTGCATCGGTTCGGGGACCGTCACCGCGAGCTCGCTCGTGGTCTTGTCGTTCGGAAAGTCGTAGATCGGTAGCCAGTAGCGCGTCTCCTCCGGCTCGCCCTGGGTCCAGGCCTGGAGGGGCTTGTCCGGGTAGGCCGCGTCGGGCCCCACGAAGTACAGGCCGCGGCGCGGCCGCGCGGCGTAGCGCACGCGAAGCGTGGTCATCTCCCCGCGGGCCAAGGGTCGGGCCAGCGTCACGAGCAGGCGCTCGGGCTCCACGTGGAAGGCGACGGGGGTGCCGCCGTCGTCGGCTTCGTTCACCGTGAGCTCCGCGGCGTCGAGGCTGACGCTACGCAGCGCGTCGCGCAGGGAAGCGAGCTGCAACCACACCTCGCCCCGTATCTCCCGCGCCGCGACATCGAGCGTCAGGGCGGCGACGACGTGGCGGAGATCGTAGGCACGGTCCCGCGCCCAGTGGCGCGGAGCCTTGGGACCGCCGAAAGGCCGGCGCAGCTCCTCGCACGGCGGGGGCGGCGTCGGCTCGCTGCGGATCGCGGTAGCCCACGCGAACGAGACGGCGAGCGTGCAAGCGCAGAGCCTCGTCATGCTTTCCCGTTCCCCGGTCGTCGCGGCCATGCCCGGAGCTTCACAGACTCCCCAACCGTTCGAGGATGATCTCGCGGACGACAGCCTTGGGGCTCAGCGCGAGCAGGTACAGGACCGTCGCCGCGATGTCTTCGGGTCGAATCATCTCCGCCGCATCGACCGGGGCCCCGGCGACCATCGGCGTGGCGACGTACCCGGGGCAGATGGCCGTGGCGCGGATGTTATGCCGTGCCTCCTCGCGCGCCAGCGATTCGGTGAAGCCCACGAGAGCGAACTTGGAGGCGCAGTAAGCCGCGACACCCGGCATGCCCTTCTTCCCGGCGAGGGAGGCGATGTTCACGATCCAGCCCCCTCCGCGCCGCCGCATGTGCGGCAAGACTTCCCGCGTGCACAGAAACGCTCCCTTGACGTTGATCGCCATCGCACGATCCCACGCGGCTTCGGAAAGCTCGGCGATCGCCCCTTCGGCGCCGACCCCGGCGTTGTTGACCAAGACGTCGGGCTCGCCGACCTGCGCGCAGGCCTCGGCCACCCAGCGTTGGACGTCCGCCGCGCGAGCGACGTCGGCGGATGCGGCGAACACGCGCGCCTCGGCTCCTGGGGCTAGGCCCCGGAGTCGCGCAGCCGCCTGCTCCAGGCGCGAGGCGTCCCGCGCGCAGAGCGCGACGGCGAAGCCATCGGCGAGCAGCGCGCGGGCGACCGCGAAACCGATGCCGCTGCTACCCCCGGTGACGAACGCGGTCCCGCGTCTGGCTTCCGGCACTGCCGTTCCTCCTCCAAGTGGCGGTCGGCTCGGCGGTCCCGGAGCCTACGGCGGCCGGGCTCGCGCGTCAACTGCGGCGGTCCCCGGGGCGGGCGAGATGGCCCGGCGCGCCGCGATGAGCCTCCTGCACCGCGGGCAGGGCCGTCATCGCCACGATTCCGGCCGACGAGCCGCGCCAGGGCGCTCGCCAGCCTGGCGGAGCATCAGGACCGGCGCCCTCGCGGTCGGACCCGAAGGCCGAGGAGCCCGGCGTTGGGCTCCTATGGGGGTGGTGCCCCAGCGCACCGCCGAAATGCGCTCCGCGGGGATACGGTCCGCGGGCAGGGCTTGGCCAAGCGGCAGGACGCGCCGGCCGTCGTAGGCGAGAAGCCGGACGCCCGCGGGGACCGTTCGCGGGTCCACACGCTGCGCCAGACACCCCGGCTCGCGCGGGTGTACGGCATGCAACAGGTCCGTGAGATGGATCAGCCCCTCCACGGCACCTTCCCTGTACGGGATGAGCTTGACGATCGTGCCGCGCGCCCACAGGGTCTCGGTGAGCTCGTGGACGGTTCGGTGTGACGAGAGATCGTAGAGCACCAGGGTCTCGCCGCACCGCAACTCGGCGAGGCTGGCGCGAAAGCGGGCCGCGAGGCGATCGTAGGGCTCGCAGAGGATCCGGTAATCCTCGATCTCGCGCTGGATGCGGACGACGTTGGCGGCGAGCAGTAGCACGACGCCGCCCGTGGCGGCCATCCCCGCCGCACGGCAGAGCGAGCGCGTTCGCAACCAGCGCTGCGCCGCGTGCACCAGGCCGCAGAGCACGAGCGCGTAGCCCGCGGACATCATGTAGAGATAGCGCGAAGACAGCTTGTCCAGGGGCACGAGCGGGATCGCGCCCAGCAGCGACCAGGCGAGCCCCGCCCGTGCAGCGGGCTCGCGGCGCAGCGCCCAGGCGACGCCCGCCAGGCTCGCGAGCACGAGGCCGAAGCTCGGCCACGAGAAGTCGTAAAGATCCCCGAGCCCCAGAGGCCGCAACAGCAGGAACCCCACCTTGCGCACGAGGAAGCCCCAGGGGTCGTCGGAGGTGTGGAAGCTTTCCTTGGCCAGCGCGTTGAAGGCGACGAAGGCCACCGCGAGGCCGGCCACGGCGGCGAGCAGGCGTCTGTCGCGGCGGGGATCGCGCAGGAAGACCGGAAGGGCCAGTGCGGCAAACAGCGCCGTCTCCTTGGACAAAAGCGCGGCGGCGAACAGCGCGAGCGCACCGGCGGAGCGCCGTGGAGCGTTCGAGGTCGCGACGAGCAGGCCTGCGAGCGCCAACGCCGAGGCCAGCACGTGGCCGCGCGCCGCGGGCCAGATCACGGCCTCGGAGATCCGCACGTTGAGCGCCCACAGGGCTGCGGCCGCCATGGCGAGAGTTCGAAGCTGGATGAAGCGCCGGCAGAGCAGATAGACGAGCGCCGCGGCGGTCGCATGCCAGAGGGCGGAACTCGCGTGAAAGAGCCACGGCTGTCCCCCGCCGAGGATCCAGTCGAGCAGAAGGGAAACGTGGAGGAGGGGATTGAAGTCCCGGTAGAACACGCGAAAGACGAAACCCGGATTCTCCAACGTGGGCTGCATGCGTCCCAGCCACTCGTAATCGTCCGAGTAGAAGCCCACGCTCAGGGCCGGTACGTAGCAAAGTAGCGCCGCTGCGGCGAGCCCCAGGGCCCAGCCGACATCGCGGCGCGTCATCGCGGAAGCTCCTGCAGCACGATCGGTCCCTCGCGGCAGAGCGGCGGCGCCAGGGACTCGAAGAACGCGCGCGCCATTGGGGAGGCCTTGCGCAGCGGCGCGAGGGACGGATAACGGGAGGCGCCGAGTTGCGTCCGGCCGGGATCGAGCAGGAGATGCGTGAAGCCCTGGCGCCGCAGCGCGCGGGCGGCTTCTGCCGGGGAGACCGCCCCCGACAGCGCCTCCACGAGCGGGTGGGTGTTGAAGCCCGTGGGGGCGGCGCGCGGGCGCCCGAGCCCGTAGTGGCGCATTTCTCCGAGGAACAGCACCCGCGCTTCCTGCGGTAACCGCGCGCGCGCGCAGGCGAACAGCCGCGCGGTCGGGAAGGAACGCTCCAGGAACGCCTGGGAACTCTCGCGCCCGAGAGCGACGCCAACTCCGCCCGTGAAGCGCAGCACGTTCGTCACCCCGAGGATGGCCCCCAGGACGCCGACC
Organism: Acidobacteriota bacterium; assembly: GCA_037447115.1. Taxonomy (GTDB): domain Bacteria; phylum Acidobacteriota; class Polarisedimenticolia; order Polarisedimenticolales; family JBBIHH01; genus JBBIHH01. The sequence goes on along the minus strand of JBBIHH010000035.1, from coordinate 14,718 downwards.
ACCGCTGCGGCCGCCACCAGCACCTTGCCCGGCGCCCCGCGACCCCACGCCCACCGCGCACCCGCCGCCAGCGCCAGTGCCAGAAAGGCCGTGCAACCCACGAGGAAGCGCTCCCAGCGGAACGATCCCAGCCATAAGACGAAGAGCGCGAGCGCGAGAAGCGCGGGGGCGCGGCTGCGTCGGTCTGCTGCGAGCGATCCGACGAGGGCCGGCAGCAGCACGAGGGGCAGCCAGCCCCAAGCGGGCGTGGGGTAGAAGCGCGAGGCCTCCTCGTCGCACCACACCAGGCGGCCCCCGAGCGCACGCAGATCGTCGAGGTCCGGAAGCCCGCCGCGGGCCTCCTGGCGAAAGACCGCGGCAGCTCCGGGGAAAAGCCCCCGCGGCGGCAGGGGGCCGGCGAGGGCGGGCGCCACGGGGTTGCCCAGGAGGATCGTGTTCGCGGAGAGCCAGGGTGCCACCATGAGCAGCGCCGGTAGTGCGAAGCGCATCACGCCGCTCGTGGCGGCCGTGGCGCCGCGCTCGCGCCACAGGCGTGCCCAGTACCACAGGCCGCCGAGCGCGAAGGGCGCGAGGAAGGCGAGGTATTTCGTGAGCAGCGCCCCGCCGCACAGCACCCCCGCACGCAGCTCCACCCGTCGACCCGCGTGGCCGCGCAGCACGAGCAGGGCGGCGAGCGTCGCGAAGACCAGGGTGCCGTGGCCGAGGTCGGCCGCGGGGATTCCCAGGGCGTGGATCACGAGCGGGGACGCCGCGAGCAGCACCGCCGCCGCGGCGCCCAGGCTCTCCCCACCGAGGCGGCGTCCCGTATCGAAAACCAGCACGAGCAGTAGCACACCCATCAGGGTGTTCGCGTCGTTCGCCAGCGTGTGTCCGCCCCAGGCGAGTCCCAGGCCGTACAGAGCCGTCATGCCGGGCGGGAACCAGGAGTGAAGGCTCCAAGGATACGGGCGGAGGTGACCCTCGACGAGACCGAGCTCGGCGCAGGCGAAGTGGTAGGCCAGGCTGTCGTAGAAAAGCGGGGGCACCCTGTTCCAGGCGAGCGCCGCGGCGACGACGAGCGACAGGAGCACCACGAAACCCCGCGACGCAGCCGTCCGCAAGGCCGCGACGCGGGAGATGGGATCGCGCCAGGCGAGCACGCCACCCGCGCCCCAGAGCATGATCGTGGCGACGACGAGCGTTCCCGCGCGGAACCCCCCGGGGATCAGCCCCAGGGCGACGAACGCGGCGGTCAGCAGAGCCAACCCCGCCGCACCGTCCCACGCGAGGTGGGCGAGACCTCTCATCCGGGAACCGAGCGCCCGGGCGGCGAGGCGCGCCGCGGCTGCCCACACGCAGCCCCAGAAGGCCAGGCGTCCGGAAGCGGCGAACAAGCCGATCCACGCGCCGCGGGGCTCGGTCCAGGCGGCGGCGCACACCGCGAGCGCGGCTGCGAGCGCGAGCGCGCCCGAGGCTGTCCACTTCATGCTTCCGCCTTCCCCCGAGGGCAAGGCTCGTTCCGGGTTCACGGTTCGTCAAGGGCCGCGGGCTAGAATGGCGTCGGCGCGGGCGGCCCGGTCGCGCCCGCGCCCACGCGGGAAAAGGAGGACCCATGCGGGAGCGTCGGGGTCGGGATGTCCGGGGTTCGGCACACCGCGGGCTCGGGCGTCGCCTCGGAGTCGGGCTCGGGGCGCTCGTCGCGGCCTTGGCAGTCGGGGCGTGCACCCTGGAGACCGGGGCGCCGTCACTCGGGCTGGCGCTGCCCGAGGGGGCGCGGGAAGCCGCGGCCGCGATCGACGAGGCCGCGCTACGCGAGATGGTGGAGCGCCTGTCGAGCGACGAGTTCGAGGGGCGGGCCCCGGGGAGTCGCGGGGATCGGTTGGCGCGGGACTACATCGCGCGAAAGCTCCAGGAATGGGGCTACGAGCCGGGGGGTCCCGGCGGGTCGTGGGAGCAACGCGTGCCGCTCGTGGGCATCGCCGCGACGATGCCCGAGCGCTGGTCGTTCCGGGGCGCGGCAGGGGTGGTGGACCTGGCCTGGTGGAAGGACTACATCGCAACGAGCGGGGTGCAGCAGGAGGAAGTGAGCGTCGAGGATGCCGAGGTGGTCTTCGTCGGCTACGGCATCGAGGCCCCCGAGCAAAACTGGGACGACTTCAAGGGCGCCGACCTCCGGGGCAAGATCCTGCTGATGCTCAACAACGACCCCGACTGGGATCCCGAGCTGTTCGCGGGCGAGCGGCGCCTGTACTACGGGCGCTGGACCTACAAATACGAGAGCGCCGCGCAGCGAGGCGCCGCCGGGGCGATCATCGTCCACACGACGGCTTCCGCGGGCTATCCCTGGCAGGTGGTGCAGAGCTCGTGGAGCGGCGAGCAGTTCGAGCTGCCTGCGCGCAACGAGGCGCGCATCCGCGTGGCGGGGTGGGTTACGGAGGACGCGGCACGCAAGCTAGCGGCCCTCGGCGGCCACGATCTGGAGCACCTGGTGCAGGCGGCGCGGAGCCGCGACTTCCGCCCGGTGCCGCTCGGTGTGCGCACCTCGATCCGCTTCACGAACCGCTTGCGCCGGGACGTGGAGAGCGCCAACGTCCTGGGAGTCCTGCGCGGCCGCGACCCGGAGCTTGCGGACGAGTTCGTGGTCTACACCGCTCACCACGATCACCTCGGCATCGGCGAGCCCGACGCGACGGGCGACCGCGTGTACAACGGGGCGCGCGACAACGCGTCGGGGGTGGCGGCGGTGCTCGGTGTCGCCAGGGCATTCCGCGCGCTGCCCCAGCCCCCGCGGCGCAGCGTGCTGATCCTGCTCGTGGCGGCCGAAGAGCAAGGGCTGCTGGGATCGCTCTACTACACGGAGCACCCCACGGTACCCGCGCGGCAACTCGTGGCCAATATCAACGTGGACAGCCCCACCATCTTCGGCCGCACGCGCGACGTCGCGGTCATCGGTCGCGGAAAATCGAGCCTCGAGGATCTGCTGGAAGCGGCGGCGGCGATGCAGGGTCGGATCGTCGTGGACGAGCCTTTCCCCGACAAGGGTTATTACTACCGTTCGGACCAGTTCAACTTCGCCAAGATCGGGGTGCCGGCGCTGTACTTCGAGGGCGGTACGGAGTTCTTGGGCCGTCCACGGGAGTGGGGCCGCCAGCGCGAGGACGCGTGGCGCGAGACGCGCTACCATCAGCCGGGCGACGAGCTCGGGGAAGACTGGGATTTTTCGGGCCTCGTCGAGGATGCCCGGCTCGCGTTCTACGTCGGTCTCGCCGCGGGCGAGTCCGAAGAGCCCCCGCGCTGGCGCCAGGGGGACGAGTTCGCCTCGGCACGATCCCTGGAGCCGTCGTCGTAGGCCCGGCGGCGGTTGTCGATCCGGTGGACGGCAGGCGCGCCACGCGCCGCCGAGCCGTCACTCTGTGAGCCGGCGGTAGGCCCGGAGGTAGCGCAAGGCTTCCTCGCGGCGGCCGCTCTGCTCGAGCAGTCGCGCGAGGTTGTAGTAGGCGTCCGCCAGCGCGGGGTCGTGGCCCAGGGCGCGCTCGTAGGCCTGGATCGCTTCGTCGTAGCGCTGCTGGTCCTCGAGGACGACGCCCAGGTTGTACGCTGCGGTTGCGTCGGCCGGACGGACGGCGAGGGCCAGCCGGTAGTGCGTCTCCGCCGCTTGGAGATAGCCGAGCTCGTGCAGGAGTCGGCCGAGGTTGATGCGCGCGTCCGCGTGGTGCGGGTTGAGCTCCAGCGCCCTGCGGTACGCGTCGCGGGCCTGTTCGATGGCGCCCGCTTCGAGCTCGCAACCGAGCTCGTACCAGTCCTCGGCGTCGAGCTCGGCCTCGGCTTGCCGTGCTTCGTCCGCGGCGCGCTGGGCGAGGGGGGCGATCTTGCGCGCGAGTTCCTGAACCTCGAAGTCGAAAGCGGCCTGTCCCGACTCCGGATCCCACACCCGCCGGCCGTCCCGGACGACGATCCGGTCGCCGTAGGCGACGATCTGCACGGCCGTCAGCGGGCGCCCGCGCGGGAGCTGCTGCTTCAGCTTGCGCAGGGCGCGGCGGATCTTGCGCGACGGGATGCGCTGGGCCATCAGGCCCTTGGCCGTGCGCAGCAGCACGAGATCCTGAAAACTGAAACGGTACTCCCCGCGCTCGCCGCGGGCGGGCTCGAGAAACCCGGCGCGGGCATAGGCACGCACCTGGTGCTCCGAAAGCTCGAGGAGCCGCGCGACGTCGCGGACCGTATAGCCCTTCATCGTGGCGTGCGCGCCGGCGTGCCGGCGCGGAGCTTCAGGAGGAGCGCTTGCGCTTGCCCGCGGGCTTGGCCTTCTCGGCGGCCGCGATTGCCGCCCGGCGCGCGGGCTTGCGCTCGGCCTTGGCCAAACTGGCCTTGAGCGCTTCCATCAAATCGATGACCTGCGCCCGCGGCGCGGCGACCGGCTCGGCGGTGATCTCCTCGCCTTCGACCTTCCGTTCGATGGCCTGTTCGATGCGCTTGCGCACCTCGTCTTCGTAGGCTTCGGGACGGAACCCCTCGCTGGTGGCTTGCTCCACGATCTGCAGCGCCAGGCGCAGCTCCGCGTCCTTGATGTCCGCGCTGCCCAGGGGGATCTCCGAGAGCGGACGCACCTCGTCCGCGTAGCGCAGTTGCTGGACGAGCAGCGCCCCTTGGTAGGGGCGCACGAGCACGAGGTACTGCTTGCCCCGGGAGGCCCACCGGCCGAGAGCGCAACGGCCGCTCTTCTCCAGCGCGCGCGCCAGGAGGTGGTACGCGCGCTCGCCCCCCTTGTCCGGCCCGAGGTAGTAGCTGCGGTCGAGAAAGATCGGCGGCACCTTGTCGGCGGGCACGAACTCGGCGATCTCCATCGCCTCGGCCCCCTGCGGCTCCAGCGCCTTGAGCTCTTCGGGCGTGAACGTGACGTAGCGTCCCTTGGCGAACTCGTAGCCCTTGACCATCTCGTCCCGCGCGACGACCCCGTTGCACTCGGGACAGCAGTACTGCTGCTTGAGTCGGGATCCGCACTTGCGGTGCAGCAGGTGGAAACGGATCGTCGCCGCGGGCTCCCCGGTCGGGTAGAGCTTGACCGGAATCGACACGAGCCCGAAGGAAAGTGTAGCGGACGCGATCGGTCTGGCCGCCATCTCGTGCTCCCTCGCTCGACGGCCGAGCACGGCGGAAGAGGCGATTGTAACATAGGCGGCATGCCGTCCCGCCGCAAAGCGCCCGCCCCTCTCGACGCCTACCGCGCGAAACGTTCCGCGGAACGAACACCCGAGCCCTTCCGGGGTTCGGCGCTGCGGCGTCCGGGTCTGTTCGTGGTGCAGCGACACGCGGCGCGCCGCACCCACTACGATCTGCGCCTCGAGTGGCAGGGCGTGCTCAAGTCCTGGGCCGTACCCAAGGGGCCCTCGCTCGATCCCGCCGCAAAGCGCCTCGCCGTCGAGGTCGAGGACCATCCCGTGGAATATGCCGACTTCGAAGGCATCATCCCCGAGGGGAACTACGGTGCGGGGGCGGTGACCGTGTGGGATCAAGGCCGCTGGATTCCTCTGGGGGATGTCGCGGAGGGCTGGGCCAAGGGCAAGCTCCTCTTCGAGCTTCGCGGGCACAAGCTGCGCGGCCTGTGGACGCTTTTCCGCACGCGCCAGGCGAAGCAGTGGCTGCTCGTGAAAAAGCCCGACGGCTTCGCCGATCCGGGGCGCCGCTTGCCGGAGGCCTCCATCTTTTCCGGTCTCACCGTGGAAGAGCTGCGCGACGGCGTGGACCGGGCGGCGGAAATCGAGGAGGCCCTGGCGCGGCTCGGAGCACCGCGGCGTCGCGTGGCCTTCGATCAGGTGGGGTTGATGCACCCGGTGAGCCGCGAGCGGCCGTTTTCGGATCCGGCCTGGTGGTTCGAGCTGAAATACGACGGCTTCCGTCTGCTGGCCGGTCGCGAGGGCGGGCGCGCAGTCCTGCGTTACCGCCGAGGCTCCGAGGCCACCGCGACCTTTCCCGAAATCGCCCAGGCCGTGGCGCACCTACCGGCGGCTCGCCTGCTCCTGGACGGCGAGGTGGTCGTGCTGGACGAGGCGGGCCGCCCCGATTTCCAGCGGCTCCAGCAGCGGTTCCGGCTCGCGCGGCCCGCGGACATCGCGCGCGCCAGCGTGGAGCTTCCGGCGCTGTACTTCGCCTTCGATCTGCTTCTCTTCGGTCCTTTCGATCTGCGGTCTCTGCCGCTCGCCGAGCGCCACAGGCTGCTCGCGCGCCTGTTGCCGCCCGCCGGGCCCCTGCGCTGTGTGGAGCATCTCGAAGCCGACGGCGAGCGGTTCTATCGCGAGGTGCAGCGACTCGGCTTGGAGGGCATCGTCGGCAAGCGCGCCACCTCGCCCTACCGGGCAGGCCGTTCGTCGTACTGGGTCCGCATTCGGGTCGAGCGCACCGAGGACTTCGTCATCGTCGGTTACGCGCCGCTGCGGAGCCGGCGCGAGGGCATCGGCGCCCTCCACCTGGCGGCCTACCGCGACGACCAGCTCGTCTACTGCGGGCGGGTGGGCAGCGGTTTCGGAGAGGCCGACCGCCGGGCGCTGGCGGAGATGCTGGCCGAGGCGCGGCGCGAGGTGCCGCCGTGCGCGGGAGCCCCCGCCGGCGCGGGGTCGCGGTGGGTCGAGCCACGCCTCGTTTGCGAGGTCCGCTTCAAGGAGCGGACGCGGGAGGGATTCTTGCGGCAACCCGTTTTCCTGCGCTTGCGCCCGGACAAGGAACCCGGGGCGTGCCGCCTGAGAGGTTTTGCTGCCCCGACGGTTGCGGCGGCCTCTCCGGAAACCTCGCCCTCGCCGCCCCAGTCGCGCGAGCTGGCGTTCAGCAACCTGGACAAAGTTTTCTGGCCGGATGCGGGGTACACGAAGGGCGATCTCGTCGCGTACTACCAGGCCATCGCGCCGTGGATGCTGCCCTATCTGCGCGACCGCCCCGTGGTCCTCGTGCGCTACCCGGACGGCATCGGCGGAAAGAGCTTCTTCCAGAAAGACGCTCCCGCCTTCGCCCCCTCCTGGATGCGTACGGAGGGCATCTGGAGCGAGGACAGTCGCCGCGAGCTACGGTACTTCGTGCTCGACGATCCGCGGAGCCTGCTCTATGTGGCCAACCTCGGCGCAATCGCCCTCCATGTCTGGTCGAGCCGCATCGGCTCGCTGGAGCGGCCCGACTGGTGCGTCGTCGACCTCGACCCCAGGGGCGCGCCGTTGTCCCATGTCGTGCGCGTGGCGCGCGAGCTGCACGCCCTGTGCCGGAGGATCGGCCTGCCGAGCTTCGTCAAAACGAGCGGTGCCAGCGGCCTGCACGTGCTCGTGCCACTGGCGGCGCAGTGCACGTACGAGCAGGCGCGGACGCTCGCGCGCCTGCTGGCGCGTGTCGTGGCGGATCGACTCCCGGACATCGCCACCCTGGTGCGGGCGATTCGCGAGCGCGCAGGCAAGGTGTATCTCGATTGCGCCCAGAACGGCTACGGCCGGCTGCTCGTCGCTCCCTTTTCCGTGCGGCCGCTTTCCGGAGCGCCGGTGTCGATGCCGTTGCGCTGGGGCGAGGTCACGGCACAACTCGACCCCGCGCGCTTTACCATCCGCAGCGCCCCGGCGCGCCTGAGGCGGCTCGGGCTCGATCCCCTGCGAGGTGTGCTCGAGCAGCGGCCCGATCTGCTGGCGGCGCTGAAGCGCCTGCACGCGCTGCTGGAAGAAGATGAGCGCGGGCGGCGCCCGAGGGGCTCCGCTCGGGCGCGGGCGCGAGTAGAGCGAGCGACGAAGAAGTAGCCGAGCAGCCCGCGGCGCGGATTTCCGCGCCGCGGGACAAGGGGTCCGGGCGAGCGCGGCCCCGGGGAGGTTCCATGGCCAGGAAAGAGTGGACGCACGATGCGGTGATCCTCGGCACGGGTCAAGCGGGCAAACCCCTGGCGCGCGCCCTGGGCCGCGCCGGCTGGCGCACGGCCATCGTCGAGCGCGACCGGGTCGGCGGCTCTTGCGTCAACTATGGCTGCACGCCGACGAAAACCCTCGTGGCGAGCGCGCGCGTCGCCTACCTCGTGCGCCGGGCCGGCGCTTATGGTTTCACCGTGGGGGAGCCAGGGGTGGATTTCCCCCGGGTCATGGCCCGCCAACGGGAGATCGTCGAGCGTTTTCGCCGAGGGAGCCAGCAGGGCCTCGAGCAGACGCCGAACGTGGAGCTCGTGTTCGGCGAGGGGCGCTTCACGGCTCCCTACCGCATCGAGGTCGAGCGTGGAAGCGGCGAGCGCCGAGAGCTCGCCGCGCCGAAGATCTTCATCAATACCGGCACGCGTGCCGCCGTGCCGCCCATCGCGGGCCTCGAGCACGTTCCCTATCTGGACCATGCCTCCCTCCTCGAGTTGGATCGCCTCCCCGAGCATCTGCTCGTGATCGGTGGCGGCTACATCGGGGTCGAGTACGGCCAGCTGTTCCGGCGGCTGGGCAGCAGCGTGACGATCGTGCAGCGGGCGCCGCAATTGCTCGCCCGCGAGGACGAGGACGTGGCCACCGCGCTGCAGGACATCCTGCGCGAGGAGGGTGTGGCGTTGTACCTGGGCGCGCAGGCCACGCGCGTGCGCCGCGAAGCCCGCGCGATCGTGCTCGATGTGCGGACGTCCGGCGGTTCGGTCGCCCTGCGGGGCACGCATCTGCTCGTGGCGGCCGGTCGCGTGCCCAATACGGACCGGCTGCGCCTCGAGGCGGCAGGGATCGAGACGGATGCGCGCGGATTCATTCGGGTGAACGACCGGCTTGAGACGAGCGTGCCGGGTATCTACGCCCTGGGGGACGTCAAGGGTGGCCCCGCCTTCACCCACATTTCCTACGACGACTTCCGCGCGGTTCGGAGCAATCTCCTCGAGGGAGGTGCGGCCACGATCCGGCAGCGACTCGTGCCCTACACCGTCTTCACCGATCCGCAACTGGGGCGCGTGGGTGCGACGGAAAAAGAGCTGCAGGCGGAGCAGCGGGAATACCGTGTGGCGCAGCTGCCCATGGCGCATGTCGCGCGCGCCGTCGAGACCGGGGAAACCCGGGGCTTCATGAAAGCTCTCGTGGACGGGAAGACGGGACAGATTCTGGGTTGCGCGATCCTGGGCGTGGAAGGCGGCGAGTTGGCCAACATGATCCAGATCGCCATGATGGGGAAGTTGGCCTATACGGTGCTGCGCGAAGCCGTGCTGCCGCATCCCACGCTGGGCGAGTCCCTCAACAATCTCTTCATGACTCTCGATGGTTGAGGCGTCCTGCCGGGCTGCGGCCCCCTCCGCGGCATCCTCGATCGCCGCGTTCGCGCGCAGGCTCACTGGGGTTGCAAGGCATCGCCCCAGGGGACGGTGAGCTCGCAGCGACAACTTCGGCCTTCGAACGTGACCGTCGCCAGGCCGCCGCGCTTTTTCTTCGGCCCGGGAGCATAGACGAAGGGTTTGAGCGTGCCGTGCGCCTCCACGGGCAACGACTCCGACACGGCCTCCTTGCCGACGCGGGAGGCGAAGCGCACCGTCTCCCCCGGATGGAATCCTTCTCCCCGGGCTGCGAACGCATGGCGCGCCGGATCCTCCAGGCGCTCCAGCCAGACACGGCAACCCCCGCTGGTGCGTTCCAAGGGAAACGGGAGAGCCGCGGCGTAGGCCCGAACGGTTCCGTCGGTCGCAGTCAACGCGACGCGAAACGATTCCCCCGGAGAGTGCCGGCTCGCCCCGAAGGTCACGTCCGCCAGTGGAATTCCGGCGCGAAACTGCGACGCGCACGTTGCGACCCCTGGCGGCGTGCGTGCGCCCGAGGGGCCGGTGTCCCCGCATACGATCGCGCCCGTGGGATCGGCTATCCATCCCGTCGAGGCAGCCACGGGCTCGAGGCCCGCGCTCTCGAGCCATAGCGTGAAAATCTTGCCGAGCGGAAAGCCGCTGGTGCGCGCACGGTAGGTCACGACGGACCCCGCACTCTGACCCTGCAGTTGCCGCGCGCGCTCGAAAAGCGCCCGCTCCAGGCGTCCTTTCGGGGCGGACATGCCGGTGACGAGGAAATCGGGTCGTCCAGTCGGCCAGCCGTCCTCGATCTTGCGACGGCCCGTTTCCTCGAGATCGAGGGTCACGCCGGGTGTGGAAGAGCGTGCGGCCGGCGCCGTGGGCTGTGCCGGTGTCCGAGCGAGCGCCGAAGGAACCCGAATGGCGGTAGTGCCGAAGACGAAGAAGAGGCCCGCGAGGCTTCCGCTGACTCGACGCGCGTTCATCGCGGATCGTTCCTCCCCCTCTCGCTCCGAGTCTGCCGGGCTGCGTCGGCGAACGCGCCGTTTCCGGCCCCGCGTCGGGGCTGCCACCCTTCCGGAGCGCACCCGCCCCGGGGTGGCGCCTGCCAGGAGCATACGTGGCCGAACGCGCGGGCGCTACCGGTGATCCGGGGAGCGAGCCGATCCCGCCGATCTTCACCCTGTCCGGCCGCCGCCAGGGAGAGCGCTGTTTCGCTCCACGTTCGCGGAACCGGGCCGCCCCATTCGACGTTACCCAGAGCGACGGGCCACAGACGCCGAGGAGGTCGATCGATGAGGACGAAGCCTGTCTTCGATGTCGCCAGGCCGGGCTTCTCCGTGGCGGCGCTGGCAGCCGCCCTGGCGGCCACCCCGACGGCCGCGGAGACGACCATCGAGCGGACCCTCCGGCTGGCGCCCGGCGGAGAGTTCGTGCTGGAGGCCGCACCGGGCAGCGTGAAGATCGTCGGCACCGAGCGCGAGGGAGCCCGCGTTCTCGTGCGGGCCGACCGCGACGATTTCGAGGAGCGCTACCGGCTGACGTTCGAGGAACAACCGGACGGACGCCTCGCGCGGGTCAGCCTCGAGCGCAAGCGCAGCGTCTGGTGGGGCCGGCTCGGGCGCGAGGGTACGATCCGGTTCGATGTGGAGCTGCCGGCGCGCGCCAACGTGTCCGTGGAGACGTCCGGGGGCTCGATCGCGCTCCTCGACATCGAAGGGCAGGTGAGCTTGGACACCTCCGGCGGCTCCATCGAGGCCGCCGAGGTTCGCGGCTCACTCGTGGCCGATACGTCCGGGGGTTCGATCCATATTCGGCGCGTCGCGGGCGACGTGCATCTCGATACCTCCGGGGGGTCCATCGCGGCGGAGGAGATCGAAGGTGCCGCTCGTGCCGACACCTCGGGGGGCGACATCCATCTGGTGAAGGTCCGCGGCCGCATCGCCGCCGCCACGTCCGGGGGCTCGATCCGCATCGAGGGCGCGGGGAGTTACGTCGAGGCGGACAGCTCGGGCGGGAACATCGAGGTCGCTTTCGCCCCGGGTAACGACGCTGGGGGGTCGCTCTCCACGTCGGGCGGATCCATCGGGGTCAAGCTGGACCCGAGCGCGAAGCTAACGATCCTCGCGCAGACCTCGGGCGGCGCGATTTATACTGGCCTCGAGCTGCGCGTGCAGGGCAAGCTGGGCTGCGACCGGCTCCGCGGTTCGCTCGGGGCGGGGGGCAATCCACTCCAGCTCAGCGCCTCCGGCGGCAGCGTCCGCATCGAGCCGCTGTGAGCCTGCCGGCCCCCGCCGTTGGCGGCCTCGCTCGGGCGGGGCGAGGCGGCCTACGAGCCCGACAGCGCCGCGCGCAGCTCCCGCAGCTGATCGTCTTCGGGCACGCCGACCCAGACGCCTTCCACGGTGCCGTCGGCGCCCACGAGGATGGCGGTCGGCACGTAGGGCACCTGGTCCAGGCCGGGCGAGCGCTTCCGATCCACGCTGAGGACGGGAAAGTGCAGCGCCGCGGGATGCAGGGCGCTCGTCCCCGGCCCGCGGTCGGTGCGAAGCCCCAGGACGCGTGCGGCGGGCCGTGCACCGAGCTCGCTCACGAGGTCCTCCCACAGGGGTAGGGTCCGCTCGCAGGCCGGGCAGTCTTCGCGGAACACGAGCAAGAGCGTGCGCTCGCGGATCTCGAGAGGCTGGGCTTCGCCGCCTTCGTCGAGCGTCACGATCGCGCCGAGCTTGTCTCCCGGCGACAGACCCGAAGACGCCAGCTCGCTTTCCGGGATGTGAGCCTCGGTCAGCTCCGCCAGCCGGCGCTTGAGCTGGAAGTTCTGCAGCGCCAGGAGCACCACGAGCACGGCCAGCGTCGTGGCGGCCGCGGCGAGAAAGAGGTTGAAACCGCGGCGGGCCTCCTGCCCCTCGGGCATCGGGTGCTCCCCCTGCACGCTCAACCGGCGACGCGCACGACCACCGCCGCCGCCGTGTCTCCCGCGGCGCAGCCCACGAACAGACCCCAGCCGCCCCCGCGCAGCGCGAGTTCTTCGATCGTCTCGATGATCAGGCGCGTTCCCGTGGGGCCCTGGGGATGGCCGTAGACGAGCGAGGAACCGTAGCGGTTGAACTGCTCGGGGGGCACGCCGAGTTCGCGGGAAAGGTAGATGTCGTTCACGGCGAACGGGTTGTGGGTCTTCAGCACCGCGACGTCGCGGATCGTGATGCCCGCCGCCTCCATCGCGCGCCGGGCCGCAGGCACCGTCGCCATCGCCATGAAGCCCTTCTTGGCCCGCGCCTCGGCGTAGGCCGCCACACGCACCTCGATCTTCGGGTCGCGCGCGAGCTCGCGCGCCTTGTCGCGCCCGGCGACGATCATCCCGCAGTTGCCGTCGGCGGGGTGAGTCTGACTGCCGAAAGTGACCGTCCCTCCGGGCAGGACGGGCCTCAGGTTGCGCAACCCTTCGGCCGTCGTAGGGAACACGCCCTCGTCGGCCTCGAGCGTCGCCACGAGGTTCTTGCCCCGCGCATCCCTGACCTCGAAGGGCAAAAGCATGAACCGTTTGAGAAACGCCGCCTCGTCGCGCAGCGCGTCCTGGTACTGCCGGTAGCGCAGCAGCGTCACCTCGTCCTGCTCTTCGCGGGAGATGCCCGCCTCGCGGGCTACGTTCTCCGCCGTCTGGATCATGGCGTTGCGGGCCCAGGGATCGTCGGCGAAGCTATCGGTCACCCAGTTCTCGCATTCCCCGTTGCCTCCGAGCCCCGCCGGATTCGGGTAATAGATGTGGGGGCCGTTGCTCGTACGATCCGCGGTGATGGTCAGGAGCGTTCGCTCCGGCGCCAGTTCGAGCTCCGCCGCCGCCGCGGCGAGCACGCGGGCGCCGGTGGCGCAGGCCTGCGCGATCCAGGGGCCCGTGATCCCCTCCGCACCGATCAGGGCCGCCAGCCAGGGCGTCGCGTAGAGCGCGCGTTTTTGCGGCACCGTCATCCCCAGCACGAGGCCATCGAAGAGGGTCGGGGCGATCTCCCGTTGTGCGAGGGCCTTGCGCGCGACCTCGGCGGCCAGGCTCAGGGCGTGCAGGTGGGCCAGGCTCCCCTGCCACTTGGCGAAGGGGCTGCTCCAGTAACCGCCGTAAGGAACGTAAGCCTTGTCGAAACGCATCGCGCCTCCTCCGGCCGTTCAGTCTACCCCCATCGCCCGCGGGCTGCCCGCCAGCCGGCACGGTGCCGGCGCGCGCCGCTCGGCCCGCACTGGCCCGAGGGGTCGGGGGTAGCGTAGACTGACTCGCCCCCGGAGCCGGAACATGCTTGCGCAGCAGCACCGGCGGCGCTCGCGCTGGATCCTCAGGGTCCAACAGTGGGACGAGCCGCGCGCCCCGTACCCCAACCTGTGGCACGAGGGGATGCCCCGCCATGTCCTGGCTTTCGAGAGCGTCGTCTCGCGCATGCGGCTCGGCGATCTCGTGGCGATCTATTACCCCGCGAGCCAGCGCCACCCCGAGCGCTCCAGGAAGTTCCTCGGTCTGTGCCGTGTGGTCGGGTTGCGGCGTGCCGACGACCCGCGCTACGGCTGGGTCGATCTCGAGGCCGCCCACCGTTTCGTTCCGCCCCTCGACCTGGGCCGCGCACCGCGCCGCGTGGTTCTGTGCTGCGACCCCGGGTGGCCCGAAGGCGACGTGGCTTTGTTCCGGGCCGTCTACGAGGCGGCGCGGGAGGCGGGCTGGAGCCCGCTGCCCGAAGAGGCGCTGCCCGAGGAAGGTGGGGGCGAGCCGGCCCGGGCCGAGCCGCGCGTCGTGCAGCCTTCGGCCGAGCGCCCCCCCGCGCTTGCCGTGCGGGACGCAGCACCGCAGCCCCCGGAGAGGGCCCGGGAGAGCGAGCCGGAGATCTTCGTCGGCGCGGCCATCAGCGACGATCGGCGCGATCCGCGCAACGGCACGTGGCTGGCGGTCCTGAGCCTGACGGAGGGGCGGTTGCGCGTCGAGCGGCTCGAGCCCACGAGCCGCAGCGGCCTGCACGCCCTGCTACGCGATCCCGATGCGCGCCTGCTGCAGGCCCGGGCCATCGGTCTGGGGTTTCCGTTCGGTTTTCCCCTGCCCTTCGCGGAGCGCCTGCTGGGCGGCGCTTTTCCGGATGAGGGATGGTGGGCGCTCGCGCGCCGCATGGAGCGCCTGCCGCTTCCGGACTACCTGATGCGCCTTCAAGAGTTCCGCGAGCGAGAAGGTTCCCTCAAGCGCTTCACCGACGAGCGCGCCGGAACGCCCTCGCCGCTCAGCCGCGACGGCCCAGATCTCGCCGCCATGGCCTACCACGGCATCAAGCTCATCGCCGAGGAACGCTCGCGCTACGCCGTGCGACCTTTCGAAAAAGCTCAAGCCAAACCGCTGCTCGAAGTCTCCCCCATGGCGCTGCGGTGCCGGCTCGCCGGCGAGGATGCCGAGGCCGCCGCCGTGCTGGAGGCCCTGGCCGGCACCGCGGTCTGCCCCGTGCAACTCGAGGCCGCGGCGCGCCGGGCTTGCGCCGGCG
>JBBIHH010000034.1:0-30663 GCA_037447115.1 Acidobacteriota bacterium | reverse complement strand
GCCGCAGTTTTACTTTCGCACGACGGACGTGACGGGGACGGTGCAGTTGCCGGAGGGGGTGGAGATGGTGATGCCGGGGGACAACGTGTCGATCGAGGTGTCGTTGATCACGCCGATTGCGATGGACAAGGGCTTGCGGTTCGCGATTCGGGAGGGTGGCCGGACGGTGGGGGCCGGAACCGTCACCGAAATCGTCGAATGAAACGGGTGCGGGTGCGCTGAGACTGTCGCGCGGGAGCGCCCATGGTGAACCAGAAGATCCGGATCCGGTTGAAGGCGTACGATCACCGGCTGCTCGACCAGTCGGCGAGCGAGATCGTGGACACGGCGCGGCGCACCGGCGCCAAGGTCGCTGGCCCCATCCCCTTGCCCACGCGCACGAGCCGCTGGACCGTTCTGCGCTCGCCGCACGTGGACAAGAAATCGCGGGAGCAGTTCGAGATGCGTACGCACAAGCGGCTGCTCGACATTCTTCAGCCGACACCCGAGACGGTGGACGCGCTGATGAAACTGGATCTGCCTGCGGGTGTGGATGTGGAGATCAAGGCCTTCGGCACGTGAGGTCCCGCGTGGCTGGAGAGAGGGCGATGGTCAGGGGTTTGATCGGCAAGAAGATCGGCATGACCCAGGTGTTCCTGGAGGACGGGAGTGTCGTGCCGGTGACGGTGGTGGAAGCCGGTCCTTGTGTGGTGGTGCAGCGCAAGACCGTGGAGCGCGACGGCTACGAAGCGGTGCAACTCGGTCTCGTGGACGCCCGGGCGGCCAGGCGAGCCAACCGGCCCTTGCGGGGGCACCACAAGCGGGCCAAGGACGTGCCGCCGACGCGGCTGTTGCGGGAGTTCGCCATCGAGCCGGGAGCCGATCCACAACCGGGCGATACCGTGTCGGTGAAGATTTTCGAGGACGTCGAGCGCGTGGATGTGATCGGAAGGTCGAAGGGCAAGGGTTACCAGGGCGTGGTACGCCGCCACAAGTTCGGCGGAGGACCGGCGAGCCACGGGTCGATGTTCCATCGGGCGCCTGGCTCCATCGGATCCTCCGCTTTTCCGTCGCGCGTGTTTCCCGGGATGCGTGCCGCGGGCCATATGGGCCACGCGCGGGTCACGCTCAAGAACGTGCGGATCGTGCGGGTCGACGCGGAGCGCAACCTGCTGTTGCTCAAAGGCTCGGTGCCGGGGGCCCGGGGCAGCCATTTGCTCATCCGCAAGTCGCTGGCGCCGCACGGGCGATGAGCGAGGAAGTCATGGCTGAGATCGTCGTCCGCAACTGGCGCAACGAAGCGCTGCGCACCCTCGAGCTCGACGATCGGGTCTTCGCCTACCCCTTCAAAGAGCACTTGGTCTACGAGGCGATGTGCGCGCATCTGGCGGGGGCGCGGCGCGGCACGCACAAGACGAAAAACCGCTCGGAAGTGTCCGGGGGCACGCGCAAGCCATGGGCGCAGAAACACACCGGCCGCGCGCGCCATGGCGATATCCGCTCCCCGCTGTGGCGGCACGGCGGGACGGTGTTCGGGCCGCAACCGCGGGACTACCGCTGGGGGATGTCCAAACGCGCCCGGCGCAACGCCTTGAGGTCGGTTCTCGCGCTCAAGCACCGGGCGCAGGAGCTGGTGTGCCTGGAAAGCCTGGAGCTGCCCTCCCCCAAGACGCGCGAGTTTCGGCGCGTGTTGCGGGAGGAGCTGGGCTTGAAAGGCAAGGTGCTGTTCCTCCAGGAGCAGCCGCACCGCAACTTGGAGCTGGCGTCGCGCAACTTGCCCGGGTTGAAAGTGGTTCCCGTCCTCGGAGCCAACGTCGTCGATCTGTTGCGCCACGATGTGGTGGTGGCGTCCGAGGCGGCCCTGCTGAGGCTGGCGGAGGTGCTGACACGATGATCGACCCCTATCGCATCGTCCGGCATCCTCTGATCACGGAGAAGACGACGAACCTGCGCGACAAGACGGCGGTGTACTGCTTCAAGGTGGCGCTGGGGGCCAACAAGATCGAGATCGCCCGCGCGGTGGAGGCGATTTTCGGCGTGAAGGTGGCGCGGGTGCGGACGGCCACGGTGCACGGCAAACGGCGGCGTCTCGGCCGCATCGTGGGGCGGAGGTCGGACTGGAAGAAGGCCTGGGTGCAGCTCGCCCCGGGTTCGAAGGAAATCGAACTCTTCGAATCGAGCTGAGGGGTGGCAAGGGAAACGGGCGATGGCGATCAAGAAAAGCAAGCCCACAACACCGAGCCGGCGGTTCATGACGTACGTCGTGCCCGAGGGCCGCGGCAACCGCAACGAGCCCCACAAGCCGTTGCTGGAGAAGAAGACCCGCACGGGGGGGCGGGACAACCGGGGACGGATCAGTGTCTGGCAGCGTGGCGGGGGGCACAAGCGACGCTACCGCACCATCGACTTCAAGCGCGACAAGCGCGGCATCCCGGCCAGGGTGGAACGGATCGAGTACGACCCGAACCGCTCGGCGAACATCGCGCTGCTGTGCTACCGCGACGGCGAGCGGCGTTACATCCTGGCGCCGGCGGGCCTGAGCGTAGGGGCGACGGTGATGGCCGGACCCGAGGTGGATATCCTGCCGGGCAACGCGTTGCCCCTCAAGGGGATTCCTTACGGGACCGAGATCCACAACATCGAACTCCGGCCGGGCAAGGGTGGGCAGCTCGTGCGCGCTGCCGGTGCGGCGGCCCAAATCGTGGCGCGGGAGGGCAGCTACGCCCAGGTGCGCCTGCCCTCGGGGGAGGTTCGCAAAATCCATGTGGACTGCTACGCCACGGTGGGCCGCGTAGGGAATGTGGACCACGAGAACGTGAGCATCGGCAAGGCGGGCCGCACGCGCTGGCTGGGGCGGCGGCCCAACGTCCGCGGCGTCGCGATGAATCCCATCGACCATCCCCACGGCGGGGGCGAGGGACGCACCTCCGGCGGCCGCCATCCGGTCACGCCCTGGGGCGTGCCGACGAAGGGAAAGAAGACACGCCGTAACCGGCGCACGGATCGCTTCATCGTGCGGCGGCGCAAAGGGAGCTGAGGATGGCGCGCTCGTTGAAGAAGGGGCCGTTCGTGGACGAGCACCTGCGGAAGAAGATCGAAGACCTGAACCGCAGGAACGACAAGAAGGTCGTCCGCACGTGGTCTCGCCGTTCGACGATCATCCCCGAGATGGTGGGCCACACGATCGCGGTGCACAACGGCAAGAAGTTCATCCCGGTTTACATCACGGAAAACATGGTCGGTCACAAGTTGGGCGAGTTCGCGCCGACGCGAACCTTTCGCGGGCATGCGGTCAAGGGCGACCGCACCAGCGCCCGCACGTGAGTGCGAGCCATGGTGGCCCGTGCGACGCTGAGGTATTTGGGGGTTTCGGCCCAGAAGACGCGGCTGGTGGTGGACCAGATCCGGGGCTGTTCCGTGGGCGACGCCCTGGCCACGCTCCGCCATTCGCCGAAGCGCGTGGCGCGCGACGTGGAGAGGCTGTTGCGCTCCGCGGTGGCCAATGCACGGCAGAAGGAGCCGGCTGTGGATGTGGACCAGCTGGTCATCGCCCGTGCCTTCGTGGACGATGCGCCGCCGATGAAGCGCATCCGTTTCGAGGGTTTCGGCCGCGTCTTCCGCATCCTGAAACGGGCCTGTCACGTGACGGTGGAACTCGATACGGTCGAGGGCTTGCGGCAGCGGCGGGCCACGCCGGGCCGCTGAGCACCGAGGAGTGGCGGATGGGGCAGAAGGTACACCCGTACGGCTTCCGGCTCGGTTACAACCGGACCTGGCGTTCCCGGTGGTACGCAGGCAAGAAGTACGCCGAGCTTTTGCACGAGGATCTGAGCTTGCGGGACGAGTTGAAGAAAAAACTGGGCCATGCGGGCGTCTCCAGCATCGAGATCGAGCGGGCGGCCAACAAGCTGAAGGTCAATATTCTCACTTCGCGCCCGGGCATCATCATCGGACGCAAGGGCGCGGAGGTGGATCGGTTGAAGGAGGAGATCCGCAAGAAAACGCAGCGCGAGGTGTACATCAATATCCTCGAGATCGACAAGCCGGAACTGGACGCGCAGCTCGTCGCGGAATCCATCGCGATGCAGCTCATGCGGCGCGTGGCTTTTCGCCGGGCGATGCGACGGGGCGTGGAGGCGGCGCTGCGTTTCGGCGCCAAAGGGATCCGCGTGCGCGTCGCGGGGCGGCTGGGGGGTGCCGAGATCGCGCGGGCGGAGTGGTACCTGGAGGGGCGGGTGCCCCTGCAGACGTTGCGGGCGGAAGTGGACTACGGCACCGCGGAAGCCCACACGACCTACGGGGTGATCGGCGTGAAGGTCTGGATTTACACGGGAGACTCGCGCGTGGCGCGGGCCGGCGCGGGAGTTCGGCGCTGAGGCGCGGGGAAGTGCGGCATGTTGATGCCGAAGAAGGTCAAGTACCGCAAGCAGCAGCGGGGCCGCCGCCGGGGCAAGGCGCAGCGCGGGGCGACGGTGGCCTTCGGCGACTACGGCCTGAAGTGTCTCGAGCCCGGCTGGATCACGGCCAGACAAATCGAGGCCAGTCGCGTGGCCATCACGCGCTTCGTCAAGCGCGGGGGCAAGCTCTGGATTCGGATCTTCCCCGACAAGCCCGTCACGAAGAAGCCGGCGGAGACACGGATGGGCAAGGGCAAGGGAGCCCCGGAACTGTGGGTCGCCGTGGTGAAGCCCGGGCGCATTCTGTTCGAGATGGAGGGGGTGAGCGAGGACGTCGCCCGCGCGGCGCTCCGTCTGGCGGCACACAAGCTTCCGGTGAAAACGAAATTCGTGGCCCGCGAGGCGCTGTAGCGGCGTTGGGTGTCGTGGAGGTGATCGGATGGCGCTCGAGACCGACAAGCTTCGCGCGATGAGCTCCGAGGAGCTGGAACGTCAGGCGCGCCAGCTCCGGGAGGAGATCTGGAAGCTGCGGCTGCAGATGGCGACGGGCCAGCTCCAGCAGCCCCAGCGCGTGCGGCAGGTGCGCAAGGATCTGGCGCGCGTGCTGACGGTCGCCCGCGAGCGCCAGCTGGCGGAGGCCGGGAGCCCCGGCCGTGCTCGGCGCAGGAGGGGATGATGGCCAAGGGCGGGCGCGGCGTCCCATCCCGCAAGGTGGGCGTGGTGGTTTCGGACAAGATGGACAAGACGGTGGTGGTGCAAGTCGAGCGGACGGTGCGGCACCCCCGCTACGAGCAGTACGTGCGCCTGCGTTCCAAGTTCATGGCGCACGACGCGCGCAACGAGTGCCGCGTGGGCGACGTGGTCGAGATCGTCGAATCGCGGCCGCTCTCGGCTCGCAAGCGCTGGCGCGTGCGGCGCGTGCTGCGGACCGCGGCGGGGACCCGCTTCGAGGGCGCTCCGGCGGCCGAGATCGAGGTGTGAGGGGCGGCAGACCGGGGCAGGAGACGAGACCCATGATTCAGATGCGGACGATGCTGGTCGTCGCCGACAACTCGGGCGCGAAGCGTATCGCGTGCATCGGTCTGCTCGGGGGATCCAAGGGCAAGTACGCCAGGTTGGGGGATGTGATCACGGCCTCCGTCAAGGAGGCAGCGCCGGACGGGACGATCAAGAAGGGTCAGGTCGTCAAGGCGGTTGTGGTGCGCACGCGCAAGACGCACCGCCGGCCCGACGGCTCCTACATCCGGTTCGATGACAACGCGGCGGTGTTGATCAACGACGCGCGGGAGCCGATCGGGACCCGCGTCTTCGGTCCCATCGCCCGCGAGCTGCGGGAGAAGAAGTTCATGAAGATCGTTTCGCTGGCTCCGGAGGTGCTCTGACGATGACGATGCCCAAAATGCATGTGAAGAAAAACGACACGGTCGTGGTCATCTCGGGCAAGGATCGAGGCAAAGGCGGGCGGGTGCTTCAGGTGATGCCCCGCGAGCGCAAGGTGCTCGTGGAGGGGGTGAATAGGGTCAAGCGCCACACCCGCCCCATGCCGCACCGCAACATCCAGGGGGGGATCCTGGAAAAGGAGGCGCCGATCGCGGTTTCCAACGTGATGGTCGTGGACCCCGAGAGCGGTCTGCCGACGCGGGTGGGACGCAAGGTTCTGGAGGACGGCCGGCGAGTGCGCTACGCCAAGCGCAGCGGTGCCGTCCTGGACAAGTGAGGCGTGCCCGGGGCTTGGAAGGAGCTGCGGCCGCAGCGAGGGAGCGAGATCCATGGCCGTCCCCAGACTGAAGGAGCGATACGAGCGGGAGGTGGCGCCGGCTCTGGTCCAGCGGTTCGGCTACTCGAGCCCGATGGCGGTACCGCGCCTGGTGAAGATCGTGGTCAACATGGGCGTGGGGCAGGCGACGCAGGACGCCAAGCTGCTGGACGAAGCGGTGGAGGAACTGGCCCTCATCGCGGGGCAGCGGCCGGCGATTACGCGGGCCCGCAAGTCCATCTCCAACTTCAAGTTGCGGGCCGGCATGCCCATCGGCTGTCGGGTGACGCTGCGGGGGGCGCGGATGTGGGAGTTTTTGGACCGCCTGATTACGCTGGCGCTGCCTCGGGTGCGCGATTTCCGTGGCGTTTCTCCGCGAGGCTTCGACGGCCGGGGCAACTACACGTTGGGAATTCGGGAACAGCTGATCTTCCCCGAGGTCAACGTGGCCAAAGTGCAGCGAATCATGGGCATGAACATCTGCATCGTCACGTCGGCCCGCACGGACGAAGAGGGCCGTGCACTGTTGGACGGGCTCGGCATGCCGTTCCGTCGCGCGTGAGGGGCGGACGGGCAGGCGGAGGGTGAAGGACTGTGGCCACCGAAGCATGGATGGCGAAGGCCCGCAGGAAGCCGAAGTTCCGCGTGCGACAGCGTCACCGGTGCTTGCGCTGCGGGCGGGCCCGCGGGTACTTGCGGAAGTTCCAGCTGTGCCGGATCTGCTTTCGCCGGCTGGCCCTGGAGGGCCTGATTCCCGGCGTCACGAAGGCGAGCTGGTGAGGACAGGAGCGTGCGATGACGATGACGGATCCGATCGCGGATCTCTTGACGCGCATCCGGAACGCCCTGAGGGCGCGCCACCGCGCGGTCCGCGTTGTGGATTCGCGGATGAACCGGGAGATCCTGCGGGTGCTCCAGGAAGAGGGCTACATCGCGGGGTTCGCGCAGGTTCGCGAAGGGGGCCGGCGCGTGGTGGAGGTCGGGCTCAAGTACGGACCTTCGGGCGAGCCTGCGATCCACGGCCTGGAGCGGGTCAGCTCTCCCGGGCGCCGCATCTATCGAGGCCAGGGCGAAATCCCCAAGGTGCAGGGGGGCTTGGGCATCGCGGTGCTCTCCACCCCCAAGGGCGTCCTCAGCGGGCCGCAGGCGCGCCGGTTGCACGTGGGCGGCGAGGTCCTGTGCGCCGTGTGGTGAGGGGCGATCATGTCGCGTATCGGAAGACAACCGATCCCCATCCCCCAAGGGGTCGCGGTCCGCGTCGACGATCGGGTGGTCACGGTCAAGGGGCCGAAGGGGGAAGTGCGCGAGACGCTGCCGCCGGGCATCGCGGCCAAACTCGCCGACGGGGTCCTGCGACTCGAGCGGCGCGACGATACCAAGCGCCAGCGCGCTTTGCACGGGTTGGCCCGCGCGCTGCTGGCGAACGCCGTGCGGGGCGTGACGCAGGGGTTCGAGAAGGTGCTGGAAATCCAAGGGGTGGGCTACCGTGCCGAACTCAAGGGCAAGCAACTCGTCTTCCAGCTCGGCTACACGCACCCCGTGGAGTTTCCGATTCCGGAGGGGATCGCGATCCAGGTGGAGCGCAACACCCGCATCCTGGTGCGCGGCGTCGACCGCCAACAGGTCGGGCAGGTGGCGGCCAATATCCGGGCGCTGCGCCCGCCGGACGTGTACAAACAGAAAGGGATCCGGTACGAGAACGAGGTCGTGCGCAAGAAGGCCGGCAAGACGGGAGCGTGAGGCGATGTTCATGACGGTCGACCGGGCGGCGGTGCGCCGGCGCATCCGCTACCGGATTCGTCGCAAGATCCGTGGCAGCGCGGCGCGGCCGCGGCTGGCGGTTTTCCGCAGCCACAAGCATATCTACGTGCAGGCGATCGACGACGAGCGGGGCCGTACGCTCGTGCACTGCTCGACGCTGGAGCGGGTCGTGCGGGAGCGCGCGCCGCGCACGGGCAGCGTCGAGGCGGCGCGGGTCGTGGGGGAGCTGGTGGCCCAGCGGCTGAAGGCCGCGGGGATCGAGACGGCGGTCTTCGACCGGGGCGGCTACCGTTATCACGGCCGCGTCCAAGCGCTGGCCGAGGCTGCCCGCGCGGCGGGCCTGAAGTTCTGAGGAGGCGGGGATGTTGCGACGCACCGATCTCCCGCCGGTGGGGGAGCTCACCGAGCGGGTCGTTCACGTCAACCGCGTCACGAAGGTCGTCAAGGGCGGCAAGAATTTCTCCTTTTCGGCGCTGGTGGTCGTGGGGGACGGCAACGGCTGGGTGGGCTTCGCGGCGGGCAAGGCGCGGGAGGTGCCCTCCGCGATCGCCAAGGGCGTGGAGCAGGCGAAGCGCAACTTGTTCTACGTCCCGCGCCGCGGGGCGACGATCCCGCACCCCGTGCTGGGCCGGTTCGGCGCGGGGACGGTGGTCCTGAAGCCTGCCTCGCCCGGCACGGGGGTCATCGCCGGCGGGGCGGTACGCGCCGTGCTCGAGGCGGCCGGGATTCAGGACATCCTGACGAAGTCGCTCGGGACGCGCAACCCGTACAACGTGTTGCGAGCGACGATTGCGGGTCTGCGCCAGCTGCGCACCGCGGAAGAGGTGGCGCTGGTGCGCGGCAAGGCGGTGGAGGAGATCCTGGAGGAGGCGGCGCGATGAGGAGGAAGCCTCCGGGTCGAGTGGGGTCGGGCGAACCGATGCTCGTGGTGCGCCAGGTACGCAGCGCCATCGGAGTGCCCCCCAAGCAGCGGCGCATCCTGCGCGCCCTGGGGCTCAGGCGCAGGGGACGGGCCCACCGCCTGCCCGATCGCCCTGAGATCCGGGGCATGCTGGCTCACGTGCCGCACCTCGTGCGGATCGAACGGGTCGACAACCCCGGAGGAAAGGCCCGATGAAGCTCCATGATCTGCAACCGGCTCGGGGAGCGCGCCGTCCGCGCAAACGGGTGGGCCGCGGGCCCGGCTCCGGGCACGGAAAGACCGCGGGCCGAGGGCACAAGGGGCAGAAGTCGCGCAGCGGCTACCGTCGGCGGGCCGGTTTCGAGGGGGGGCAGATGCCGCTTCACCGCCGCGTGCCGAAGCGTGGCTTCCACAATCCTTTCCGCAGCGGGTACCGCGCCCTGAACGTGGAGCGGCTCAACCGTTTCGCTGCGGGAACCGTCGTGACCCCGGAGCTGCTGGAGCAGGAAGGACTGCTGAAGAGGGGCGAGGAGCCGGTCAAGATCCTGGGCAACGGGGAACTCCACGTGGCCCTGACCGTGCGGGCCCACAAGTTTTCCGCGGCGGCGAAGGAAAAGATCGAGGCCGCAGGCGGTCAGGCGCAGACCCTGTGAGAGCGCTCGGGAGGCGGGGACGATGATCCAAAGTTTCAAGAACATCTGGAGCATCCCCGACCTGCGCAAGAGGGTACTCTACACGCTGGGCTTGCTGGCGGTGTATCGCATCGGCGGCCACATCCCCACGCCGGGCATCGATCACGGGGCGCTGCTCCGGTTGTTCGAGCAGCAGGCGGGCTCGATCTTCGCCTTCGTCGATCTGTTCGCGGGGGGAAATTTCAGCCGCTTCACGATCTTCGCGCTCGGCATCATGCCCTACATCACGGCCTCGATCGTGTTGCAGTTGCTGACCGTCGTTTGGCCCTACCTGGAGAAGCTGAGCAAGGAAGGCGAAGCGGGACGGCGCAAGATCACGCAGTACACCCGCTACGGCACGGTCGTTCTCTCCGTCATTCAATCCTACGGCATCGCGATTTGGCTGCAGGGGGCGGGAACGGCGGGCCTGGGCCAGATCGTGCTCCATCCGGGCCTGGGCTTTCAGCTCATGACGGTGCTCACCCTGACGACCGGCACGGCCTTCATCATGTGGCTCGGCGAGCAGATCACCGACCGGGGCATCGGCAACGGCATCTCCCTCATCATCTATGCCGGGATCGTGGTGGGCCTGCCCGGTGCCGTGGTGGGGACGCTGGAGGACCTGCGCACCGGAGCCCTCAACCCGCTCCAGGTCGTGGCGCTGCTGGTGTTGATGGTGGCGGTCGTCGCGGGGATCGTGTTCGTCGAGCGCGCGCAGCGGCGCATCCCCATCCAGTACGCCCGCCGCGTCGTGGGACGGCGCGTCTACGGGGGCGCATCGACCTATCTTCCTCTCCGGGTCAACACGGGGGGCGTGATCCCCGTGATCTTCGCCTCGTCCGTGCTGGCCATCCCCCAGACCTTCGGGCAAATCGGTTTCCTGCGGGAGATCCAGTGGGTCCAGGATCTCCTGGCGCAGCTCCAGTACGCCGCGCCGATCTACAACCTGCTCTACTTCCTGCTCATCATTTTCTTCTCTTTCTTCTATGTGTCGATCATCTTCAACCCCATGGATCAGGCGGACAACATGAAGAAGTACGGGGGCTTCATCCCCGGCATCCGCCCCGGCCGCAGAACGGCCGAGTACGTGGATCGGGTGCTCACGCGGTTGACGTTCGCCGGGGCGATCTACCTGGGCCTGATCAGCTTGCTGCCCGTGTTCTTGATCAGCGGCATGCAGCTGCAGCGTTTGCCGGGGGCCTTGGGGGAGTTCATGGGCGCCATGGTTCCGGCCTGGATGAACCAGGGTCTGAACGTGAAGTTCTACTTCGGCGGGACCTCGCTGTTGATCGTCGTGGGCGTGGCGATGGACACGGTGCAACAGATCGAATCGCAGCTCATCATGCGCCATTACGAGGGCTTCATGAAGGGTACGCGGATTCGGGGAAGGCGGGGATGAGCGCGGCGGTAGGCCCCGCAGGGAAGCCGGCGCCGCGGAGGATCCTGCTGATGGGTCCGCCCGGGGTGGGCAAAGGGACTCAGGCGGCGCAGCTCCAGGCGATGCTGGGGGTGCCCCACGTCGCCACGGGCGATATCTTGCGCGAGGCGATGCGGGACGGGACCGCTCTCGGCGAGCGCGTGCGGGTGTTCGTCGAGAGTGGCTCGCTCGTGCCCGACGCGCTGATGGGGGAGCTGATCGAGCAGCGGCTGCGGCAGAGCGATGCGCGCCAGGGGTTCGTGCTCGATGGGTTTCCGCGAACGCTGGTGCAGGTGAGGATCCTCGACGAGCTGCTGGGTCGCCTGGCGGCCGCGCTGGAGCGGGTGTTCGTGCTCCGCGTACCGGAGGAGGAGCTCGTGCGGCGCCTTTCCGGACGGCGCATCTGCGAGGCGTGCGGTGCCGTCTACCAGCTGGGCCAGCTCCCCCAGGGCAGCGAGCCCCGGTGCGTCCGCTGCGGGGGAGGACTCGTGCAGCGGGCGGACGATCGGGAGGCTGTGGTGCGCAAGCGGCTGCGCATCTACGAGGAGCAGACCCGGCCCGTGATCGAAGCCTACCGCAGCCGGGGTATGCTGGTCGAGGTGGACGGGATGGGCTCCCCGCAGGCGGTCCTGGAGCGGCTGAAGGAGCATCTGGACTCGTGAAGACGGGACGCTTGGTGCTGAAATCGCCGGAAGAGATCCGGATCATGGACGAGGCGAACCGGATCGTGCGGGCCATCCTCGCGGAGCTCGGGGAAACGATCCGTCCTGGCATCAGCACCCTGGAACTCGATCGGCTCGCCGAGCGGCGCATCCGCGAGGCCGGGGGAGTTCCGGCCTTCAAGGGCTACCCGCACCCCCACGGCGGTCCCCCATTTCCCGGCACGATCTGCGCCTCGATCAACGACGAGATCGTCCACGGCGTCCCCTCCGCCCGGCGAATCTTGCGCGACGGTGATATCGTGTCGGTGGACCTGGGGATCCGCTACCAGGGCTATTACGGAGATGCGGCCTGGACGTTTCCGGTGGGGACGGTGACGCCGGAGGCGGCCCGGCTGCTCGCGGTCACCCGGGAGTGCCTGCGGCGGGCCGTGGCTCAGGCCGAGCCGGGCCGGCGGGTCTCGGATATCGGCCACGCGGTGCAGCGGTGCGCGGAGGACGCCGGGATGTCCGTGGTGCGGGAGTTCGTGGGGCACGGGATCGGTTCGCGGTTGCACGAGGATCCTCAGGTGCCCAACTATGGGGACCCGGGGCACGGGGTGCGACTCGAACCGGGGATGGTGTTGGCCCTCGAACCGATGATCAGCGCCGGCGGCCCGGACGTGTGCCTGAGCGCGGAGGACGGCTGGACGGCCCGCACGCGGGACGGGAGCCTGTCGGCTCACTTCGAGGTTTCGGTGGCGGTGACCGCGCAGGGCCCGCAGGTTCTCGGGGGAGCGCTGAACGACTGAGCGCAGGAGACGATGCCGAAAGAAGAGGCGATTCAGGTCGAGGCGACCGTGATCGAGCCCCTCCCCAACGCCATGTTCCGGGTCGAGCTCGACAACAAGCATGTCGTTCTCGCCCATGTGTCGGGAAAGATGCGCAAACACTTCATTCGCATCCTCCCGGGAGACCGCGTGGTCGTGGAGCTGTCGCCCTATGATCTGACGCGTGGTCGGATCATCTACCGCTACAAATGAGCGGCGGGAGCGGTCGATGAAGGTTCGAGCATCGGTGAGGAAACTCTGCGACAAGTGTAAAATCGTCAAGCGCCGCGGAGTGGTTCGCGTCATCTGCGCGAACCCCAAACACAAGCAGCGGCAAGGCTAGCGGGCCGAGGAGGAGACGGTGGCACGAATCGCCGGGGTCGATCTTCCGCCGAGCAAGCGGGTCGAGGTGGGACTGACCTACATCTTCGGCATCGGGCCGCGCCGGTCCCAGGAGATCCTGAGCAAAGCCCAGGTCTCGGGCGACATCAAGGTGCGGGACCTGACGGAGGAGCAGATCCAGCGCATCCAGCAAGTGATCAACCAGGAAGGGAGAGTCGAGGGGGACCTGCGCAAGGCGATTCAGCTGGATATCAAGCGTCTGATCGAGATCGGCTGCTATCGCGGGCTGCGCCACCGGCGCAATCTGCCGGTGCGCGGCCAGCGGACGCACACCAACGCCCGCACGCGCCGCGGGCCGCGCCGCACCGTGGCGGGCAAGAAGCACAAGGTCGGCAAGAAGGGCTGAGGGCATGGCCAAGAGCAAAGGTCGCAAGGGCGGCAAGCGCGAGAAGAAAAACGTGCCGCACGGGATCGCTCACATCGAGGCCACATTCAACAATACGATCGTGGCGATCACGGACCCCGCGGGCAACGTCCTGGCCTGGGCTTCGGCGGGCACGCAGGGGTTCAAAGGCTCGCGCAAGGGGACCCCGTTCGCCGCGCAGATGGCAGCGCAGGCGGCGGGCAACGCAGCCAAGGAGCACGGGGTGCGCAGCGTGGATGTGCGCGTGAAGGGACCCGGGGCGGGGCGGGAGTCGTCGATTCGGGCGCTGCAGGCCTCGGGTCTCGAGATCAAGTCCATCCGCGACGTGACCCCGATTCCGCACAACGGGTGCCGGCCGCCGAAGCGGCGCCGGGTGTGAGAGGGGCAGGGGAGACGCGGGCGCGAAGCGCCGGGTCGGAACGGAGATCGGGAGGGAGGCCGAGAAGGTGGCA
Organism: Acidobacteriota bacterium; assembly: GCA_037447115.1. GTDB lineage: Bacteria > Acidobacteriota > Polarisedimenticolia > Polarisedimenticolales > JBBIHH01 > JBBIHH01. The sequence continues at coordinate 17,095 of JBBIHH010000034.1, read as the reverse complement.
CGCCAGTCGGGTCCAGTTTGCCGGCTCTGTCGTCGGGAAGGCCTGAAGCTGTTCCTCAAGGGGGAGCGGTGCTTCAAGGACAAGTGTGCCTTCGAACGGCGCGGCTACGCGCCGGGGCAGCACGGCCGGCGGCGCGCGAAGGTGCAGCCTTACGGGTTGCAACTGCGCGAAAAGCAGAAGGTCAAGCGCATGTACGGGGTGCTGGAGCGGCAGTTCCGCCGTTACTTCGCGCGCGCCGCACGGCGCAAGGGCATCACGGGACAGTTGTTGCTGCAGCAACTGGAGCTGAGGCTCGACAACGTCGTGTACCGGATGGGTTTCGCCTCCTCCCGGGCGATGGCGCGGCAGCTCGTCCGACACGGCCACCTGCTCGTGGACGGCAGGAAGGTCGACATCCCCTCCTTCCCCGTGCGCCCGGGCTGCGTGGTCTCGTTGCGCGACAAGAGCCGCAAGAACGAAACCATCCGCCTCTGCTTCGAGACCGCCCAGGGACGGGGCATTCCGGGATGGCTCGAGGTGGATTCGGCAAACTTTCAAGGCAAGGTCCTGCGGGTGCCGGCGCGGGAGGACATTCCCCTTCCCATCCAGGAGCAGCTCATCGTCGAGTTGTACTCCAAGTGAGGACGTGGCCATGCGGCGGGGGATCGGGTCCCGCCGGGAGGGTCCGGGCATGCTGTGGAGAGGTTTCCAGAAACCCAAGAAGCTCGAGGTGGATCGGGAAAGCCTGAGCGCGACCTACGGTCGCTTCTGGGCGCAACCCTTCGAGCGCGGCTTCGGTACGACCATCGGCAACGCTTTGCGTCGGATCCTGCTGTCCTCCATCGAGGGGGCCGCCATTACAGCGGTACGGATCGAGGGCGTGCTGCACGAGTTCACCGCCATCCCGGGGGTCGTGGAGGACACGACGGATCTCATCCTCAATCTGAAGAGCATCCCGCTGCGGATGCACGTGGAACATCCGGAGACGCTGACCCTCCAGGCGCAGGGACCAGGGGACGTGACCTCGAGGGACATCCAGACGTCGACCAATGTCGAAGTGCTGGACAAGAACGTTCACATCGCGACCCTCGCCGAGGGCGCGAAACTCTCGATCGAAATGAGGGCCAGGCGCGGCCGCGGCTACGTCCCGGCGGACCAGAACTTCGACGACGATCTCGGGATCGGCTACATCCCCGTCGACTCGGCGCACTCTCCGGTGAAAAAGGTCAACTTCACCGTGGAAGAGGCGCGGCTGGGACAGATGACCGACTATGACAAACTGACCCTGGAGATCTGGACGAACGGCGCGATCGCTCCGCAGGACGCGCTGGGGCAGGCGGCGAAGATCCTCAAAGATCACATGGCGATCTTCATCAATTTCGAGGAAGCGGTGGACGACGAGTTCGACTTTCCCTCGACGGAGGACGAACGCCTGCTCGAGCTTCTCAGCCGGCCTGTCGACGAGCTGGAGCTTTCCGTGCGAGCTTACAACTGCTTGAAGAACGCGGATATCAAGACGATCGGAGACCTGGTGGTGCGCTCCGAAGCGGAGATGCTGAAAACCAAGAATTTCGGGCGCAAGTCTTTGAACGAGATCAAGGAACTTCTCGCCGAGATGGGGCTTACGCTCGGGATGAAGGTCGATCTCGACCGGCTGCGGGCGCGCGCCAGTCGCGCCTGAGCGGCGGGAGTAGGGGCGCCGCGCGAAGCGAGGGCGGCGGGCAGCGGAGGCGAGGATGAGGCACGCCGTTGCGGGGCGGAAGCTCGGCCGGACGACCGAACATCGGCTGGCGCTGTTGCGGAATCTGTCGACCGCGCTGTTCGAAAAGGAGCGCATCCGCACGACGCTGGCGAAGGCCAAGGAGCTGCGGCCGTTCGCGGAGAAGCTGATCACGCTCGCCAAGCGCGACACGTTGCACGCGCGACGGCGCGTGTTGCGGCACATCCGAGACAAGAAAGTCGTGGCCAAGCTGTTCGACACGATCTCGCCGCGATTCGCGCAGCGCCCGGGAGGCTACACGCGCATTCTCAAGCTGGGGCCGCGGCGGGGCGACCACGCGGAAATGGCGTTGATCGAGCTCGTGGCTGCGGAGCCGGTGGCGGAAGCGGAGGAATCCGGGGCCAAGGGACGGAAGGCGGCGCGCAAGAGGACGGCGGCGAAGAAGACCGGGCGCCGCCGGGCGGCGGCGGGGACGGAGGAGGGCAAGCCGACGCGCCGGCGCATCCGCCGCAAAACGGCGGGCGGGAGCTCGGAGGCGGGCGCCGCAGGGCAGAGCGAGCCCCGCAAGGCTAGCAGGGGGCGAAAGCCCGAGAGGGGCGACGAGCAGGCATGAGCGGGCGCGCGAGCGGGCGGCGCCCGGCCAGCGAGCGGGGCGGAGGAGCTGCGGCTCCTCTTTTTTTTGGCTTGCGTACGGTCGGGGCTGCGCCGGGGCCTGAGGGGGAAGCGGAGCGTGCCGCGACGCGATGACCTGCGCTCGATCCTGGTGATCGGTTCGGGGCCGATCGTCATCGGTCAGGCCTGTGAGTTCGACTACTCGGGCACCCAGGCGTGCAAGGCGCTGCGCGACGAGGGCTACCGGGTGATCCTGGTCAACTCCAATCCCGCCACGATCATGACCGACCCGCACTTCGCCCACCGGACCTATGTCGAGCCGCTGACCGTCGAGTTCGTCGAGAAAATCCTCGCCCGCGAGCGACCGGACGCACTGCTGCCCACGGTAGGCGGACAGACCGCATTGAACCTAGCCACCGAGCTCGGAGAGCGGGGAATCCTGGACCGCTACGGAGTCCGCTTGATCGGCGCCTCGCTGGAGGCGATCCGCAAGGCGGAGGATCGGCAACGCTTCAAGGAGGCGATGCAGCGCATCGGCCTCGAGACGCCCCGCAGCGGCACGGCGCGCACGGTGGAGGAGGCGCGGCGGCTGCGCGCGGAGCTCGGCCTGCCGCTGATCGTGCGGCCATCCTTTACGCTGGGGGGCACGGGAGGCGGGACGGCCCGGACGGACGAGGCCTTCGACCGTGTCGTGCGCGAGGGCTTGCGGGCGAGCCCGATCCACGAAGTCCTCGTCGAGGAGTCCGTGGAGGGCTGGAAGGAGTTCGAGCTCGAGGTCATGCGGGATCTCAAGGACAACGTGGTGGTCATCTGCACGATCGAAAATTTGGATCCGATGGGGGTGCACACCGGGGATTCGATCACCGTCGCTCCCGCGCAGACCTTGACCGACAAGGAATACCAGCAGATGCGCGACGCGGCGATCCGCGTCATCCGGGAAATCGGCGTCGAGACGGGAGGTTCCAACATTCAGTTCGCGGTGGATCCGCAGACCGGGCGCATGGTGGTGATCGAGATGAATCCCCGGGTTTCTCGCTCCTCCGCGCTGGCGTCGAAGGCCACGGGCTTCCCCATCGCCAAGATCGCGGCCAAACTCGCGGTGGGCTATACCCTGGACGAGATCCCGAACGATATCACGCGCTCCACCCCCGCCTCGTTCGAGCCGACGCTCGACTACGTCGTGGTGAAGGTCCCGCGCTGGGCCTTCGAAAAGTTCCCGGACACCGTGCCCGAGCTCGGGACCCAGATGCAGTCGGTGGGGGAGGCGATGGCGATCGGGCGGACCTTCGTCGAAGCGCTCCAGAAGGCCCTCCGCTCGCTGGAGACGGGCTGGGGGGGGCTCGATCCCCGGCCGGGCGAGACGCTCGAATGCTTGCGGGAGCGCCTGGGCCGCCCCCACCCGGAACGCATCCTGGATATCGCCGAGGCCCTGCGCCGCGGTGTGAGCGTCGAGGAGGTGTGCCAGCGGAGCCAGGTCGATCGCTGGTTCGTTGAGCGCATGCTCGACGCGGTCACGTTCGAAGGGAGCCTGCGCGGCCGGCCGCTGCGGGATGTGGATCGCGAGACGCTCTGGCGGGCGAAGCGCTACGGCTACTCGGACCGACAGCTCGCGGCCCTGCTCGGGACGGACGAAGCCTCGGTGCGGGAGCACCGCCGGCGCCTGGGGGTGCGCCCGGTCTTCAAGTGCGTGGACACCTGTGCGGCGGAATTCGAGGCCTATACGCCGTACCTCTATTCCACGTACGAGGAAGAAGACGAGGCGCCGCCCACCGACCGACGCAAAGTGGTCATCCTCGGCGGGGGCCCCAACCGCATCGGGCAGGGGATCGAATTCGACTACTGCTGCTGCCATGCGTCGTTCGCCCTTCGCGACGAGGGCATCGAAAGCATCATGGTCAACTGCAACCCGGAGACGGTCTCGACCGACTACGACACGTCGGACCGCCTGTACTTCGAGCCCCTGACCCTGGAGGATGTGTTGCACATCGTGGCCCGCGAGAGGCCGGAGGGGCTCATCGTGCAGTTCGGCGGGCAGACCCCGCTCCGCCTGGCCTTGCCCCTCCATCGGGCCGGGGTGCCGATCCTGGGAACCTCGCCGGAATCCATCGATCTCGCCGAGGATCGAAGCCGCTTCGCCGCGCTGCTCGAGAGGCTGCGCATCCCCGCCCCCCCGTGGGGGACGGCCCGCTCCGAGGCGGAGGCGCGGAGCGTCGCCCGACGCATCGGTTTCCCGCTGCTGGTGCGTCCGTCCTACGTGCTGGGCGGACGGGCCATGTTCGTGGCTCACGACGAAGCGGCGCTGCTGCGCGCGGTGCGGCTTGCCGCGGACGTCTCGCCGGAGCATCCGGTGTTTCTCGATCGCTATCTCGAGGATGCCTTCGAGATCGATGTGGACGCAGTGGCGGATGGCCGGGACGTCACCGTGGGCGGCATCCTGCAGCACATCGAGGAAGCCGGGGTGCATTCGGGGGACTCGGCGTGCGTCATCCCGCCCTTTCACCCGGTCGTCGTCGCTGCGCTGGACACGCTGCGCGACTATACGCGGCGGCTGGCACTCGCCCTGGAGGTGCGCGGTTTGATGAACGTGCAGTACGCTATCCAGAGCGGGATCGTCTACGTGCTCGAGGTCAATCCGCGTGCGAGCCGGACCGTCCCCTTCGTCTCCAAAGCCACCGGAGTCCCGCTGGCGCAGATCGCGGCCCGCGTGATGGTGGGCCGAACGCTGCGGGAGTTGGGCTTCGTGGAGGAGCCGCGCCTCGATGGACGTTTCGTCAAAGAATCCGTGTTCCCCTTCTCGCGGTTTCCGCGGGAGGACCCGCTGCTGGGCCCCGAGATGCGATCCACGGGCGAGGTGATGGGTGTGGGCCGCAGTTTCGGTGCGGCATTCGCCAAGGCTCAAGCCGCCACCGGCGTGGGCTGCCCGCTGGGGGGAACGGCGTTTCTCTCGGTCAACGACCGGGACAAGCGCAACCTGGTGCCCATCGCCCGGGGCCTCGCCCAGCACGGTTTCCGCCTCGTGGCCACGCGCGGCACCGCCGAGGCGCTGCAAGCGGCCGGGGTCGCGTGCGAGGTCGTGCACAAGGTGCACGAGGACAAGCCGAACATCGTGGACGCCATCCGCGCAGGGGCGATCCAGCTCGTGCTCAACACGCCCCTCGGCCGCGAATCCTTCTACGACGAAAAAGCGATCCGCCGCGCGGCGATCGAGTGCCGGGTGCCGCTGGTCACGACGCTCTCCGGGGGGCACGCGGCGGTGGAAGCCATCGGCGCCCTGCGGCGAGGCGCGATCGGTGTGCGTAGTCTGCAGGAGATCTACGACGCCCTGGGCGCGGGTGCGGTCGCCGATCCTGCCGAGAGCGACGCGGGCTCAGGGATCGGGTAAGCCGCGGATGCGGCGGATCAAATCGGTGGTGGCGTGGGCCTTGGGGTCCCCGACGATGGCGATTTCGATGCCCAGGGCCCGGGCGAGAGCGCGCTCCGGGACCGTGTCGGCGGTGTAGTCCGTGCCTTTGCAGTGCACATCAGGCTGGAGCGCGCGCAGTACCGCGTCGACGCGCAGCTCGTCGAAAACCACGACGTAGTCCACGCAGGCGAAACCCGCCACGAGCTCGGCGCGCTCCTCCTGCGGCACGAGGGGTCGGCCCGGTCCTTTGAGTTCCCGGGCAGAGCGGTCCGAGTTGACGGCGACCACGAGCCGGTCGGCCCTCGCCCGCGCGCCCGCCAGATAGCGCAGGTGGCCCACGTGCAGCAGATCGAAGATACCGTTGGCCAGCGCGATGCGCTCCCCCCGCGCGCGGTGGGCTTCCAAGCGCGCGCGGAGGGCGGCCAGAGACAGGATCTTGGGGGCGGTGTCCCAGCTCACGTCCCCACCTCCCGCACCGCCCGGCGCAGCTCGTCGAGGGAGACGGTCGCCGTGCCCGCTTTCATGACCACGAGCCCCGCGGCGCAGTTGGCGAGCAGCGCCGCTTGCTCCGGACTGGCCCCCGCCACGAGCGCCAGCGTGAAGGTCGCGGTCACCGTGTCTCCGGCCCCCGTCACGTCGGCGACTTCTCCCGTGCCGAACGCGGGGACGTGCAACGGGGGCTTGCGGGGTTGCAGGAGGCTCACGCCGCGCGGTCCCCGCGTGACCAACACGCACCGCGCGCCGCAGCGCCGGAGGAGACTGCGCGCGGCACGGGCGAGCGCGGCATCGGATTCCACCGGCTCGTGGGCGTCCACGGCACGTTCGAGCTCCTCCTGGTTGGGCGTGCAAGCCGTGACGCGGCGGAATGCGGCCACGCGGGCGCGCGAATCCACGGTGACGACCCGCGATGCGCGGTTGCTCCAGGGGCGAACGAGCTCGGGGGTGGCGGCCCCGTAGCCGTAGTCGGCGACGAGCAGTCCTTCGGCGCGTCCCAAGGCGCGGGCCAGGGAAGCGGCTAGCCGCTCGCGCCACTGCGGCGGGAGGGCCCCGGGGCGCTGCCCGCGATCGAGACGGACGATCTGCTGGCGCCGGGTGTGGGCGCCCCCGGCCACGATCCGGCTCTTGCACGGCGTGGCATAGGCTCTCGCGCGCAGCACGCCGGCGCTCGAGATGCCTTCCTCGCGGAAGACCTCGAGCAGGCGCTGCCCCGGCTCGTCCTGCCCCACCACGCCGACGACGAGGGGGATCGCGCCCAGCGCGCGCAGGTTGCGCGCGGCGTTGCCTCCGCCGCCCGGCACCGCGAGGGTCTGCCGGTGCTCCAGAATGAGCACCGGGGCCTCGCGCGAGACCCGTGCGATGTCGCCGAGGACGAACTCGTCGAGCACGAGATCGCCCAGCACCGCCACCCGGCGCCCGGGAAAGCGGTCGAGGATGGCCTCGAGGCAGGCGCGGCCGAAGGGGGATTCCATCACGCGGCCTCGGCCAGGGGGGGACGGGTCTTCCATCGGCGGTGCATCCACAACCAGAGATGGGGGTAGGCTCGCACCCAGCGTTCGATGATGGCGGTGCACGCCGCCGTCAGCTCCACCACCGCCGCCTCGGCCGAGGCTGTCTCGGGCAGGGGCACCGCAGGCTCGTAGGTGATCCTGTACACGCCATCGGGCTGCGGGACGGAGAAGACCGGGATCACGCTCGCCCCGGTGCGCAGCGCCAGAGAAGCGAGGGCGGGGGTCGTGGAGGCCGGAACCCCGAAAAACGGAACGAACACGCCCTGATCGCGCGCATCCTGGTCGATCACGATCGCCACGCCGCCCGCGCGGCGCAACGCCGCCAGCATCTCCCGCGCCGCGCCCCTGTGGGCCACGACCCTGTTTCCCGAGCGCGAGCGCATGCGCGTCAACCAGCGGTCGAGCCACGGATTGTCCAGGGGGCGCACCACGAGCGTGAGGGGCATCGCCAGGTAACCCTGCATCAGCGCCACGAGCTCCCAGTGACCGAAGTGACCCGAGAACAGTAGCACGCCCCGGCCGCGCGCGTAGGCAGCGCGGATGTGCTCCAAACCCTCGTAGAGGACCCAGCGCCGTAGCTTCTCCTCGCCGAGCTTCGCCAGGCAAAGCCAGTCGAGCGTGACCGTCCCGAAGTGTTCCCAGCACGCGCGAACGATCTGCCGCCGGCGCTCGGGCGCGAGGTCGTCGCCGAAGGCGAGTCGCAGGTTGTCCAGCGCCACGCGCGTGTGTCTGCGATCGCAGGCGCCCACGAGGCGGCCGAGCCTGGCCCCCAAACGCGCCGCTGCCGCGCGGGGGAGTGGACGCGCCACCGCGTAGACGGCGGCGAACAGCGCGAGCTCGAGGCTGTGGCGCAGCACCGCACTCACCGCGCCCCTCGCAGCGCGCAATCCAAAGCCGCGCGCAGCGCCTCCGCGTCGTGGACCACGGCCTCGATCCGCGCGACGCCAAGGGGGACCGACCATCCCGGGGGCAGCGCGGCGAGCAGGCGCACGAGGTCCTTTTCCGTCGTGAGCAACGTCGCCCCGTGCTCCCGCGCGAGCGCCTCGAGCCGCTCCACGTCGCGCGCCGTGTAAGGGTGGTGGTCGCGGAAGCGCACGGTGGCCGCCAGCTCCAGGCCCGAACGCTCCAGGTCGGCGAAGAAAATCTCGGGGTTGCCGATGCCGCAAAACGCCACCGCCCGCGGGGGTGCGGGCTGCGGCCGTCCTGCAGCGTCGAAAAAGCCGACCAGCCGGTGCCCGGCCCGAACGACGGGTGCCCGCGGGTTGTAGCGCCGGATCACCCGCTCCAGGACGTCGAACCGTTCGCCGGCACGGCTGCGGGTGATGACGATCACATCCGCGCGGTTCAACCCGCGCGCGGGTTCTCGCAGCGTGCCCGCAGGCAGGAGCCGGTAGTTGCCGAAGGGGTTTTGCGCGTCGAGGAGCAGGATGTCGAGATCGCGTTCCAGGCGCAGGTGCTGGAAGCCGTCGTCGAGCACCGCCACATCCGCGCCGAGGGCGCGGGCCTGGTACACCGACCGCACGCGATCCGCACCGGCGACGATGACCGCCCACGGCAACCGCTGCGCCAACAGGAACGGTTCGTCGCCCGCCTCGCGCACCGGCACCTCCGGCCCCGCGCCCCGGCACACCACCAGCGGGCCGCGGCCCGCCCTGCCCCCGTAGCCCCGGGTGAGGATCGCCGGCCGGAAGCCCCGCTCGCGGAGCCAGGCGCTGAGCCAAGCCACGAACGTGGTTTTTCCCGTCCCCCCGACGGTCAGGTTGCCCACGCTGAGCACGGGAATGGGTGCACGCTCGCGAAGGCCGCTCCAGCGGTCGTAGAGGCCCAGGCGCGCCTCGACCGCCGTCCGGTAAATCCAGGCGGGCAGCTGCAGCACGGCCAGCACGAAAGGGTTTTGCGAAATCATGCGGCACTTCCCGCGGTGGTTTCCATGGCGGCCTCGATCAGCCCCACCGAGCGCTCCAGGGCACCACGGTTCTGCTCGATCACGCGGCGCGCCGCTTGGCCCATGGCGCCCGCCGCCGCGTCGTCGAGTAGCTCGATCCAAGCGCCGGCCAGCTCGCAAGCGTCACGGACGAGCCGCGCCCCGCCAGCCTGCAGCAGCGCTGCCGCAGGCTCGCGCACGTGGTGGTGGTGCGGACCGAAGAGCACCGGCACGCCCCACACGGCGGGCTCGAGGACGTTGTGCCCTCCCACGGGCACGAGGCTGCCTCCCACGAAGGCCGCCCGGCCCAGCCCATACAATGAGGCAAGCGCTCCCATGCGATCCACCACGAGGACGTCCACAGCCTCGAGGCTGCCGCCTTCGGACAGGCGCGCTGCCTTGAGTTCTCGGGCCGCCACCTCCCGCAGCACCGCGCCGAGGCGCTCCAGGTGGCGTGGCGCGAGGACGAGCAGTGCACGCGGCGCGCGCTGCCGCACCTGCCGGTACGCGTCGAGGACCAGGGCCTCCTCGCCGGTGCCCGTGGAACCGGCGACGAAGACCGGCCGCGTTTCCTCGAGCTTCAGTCGTGAGCGCCACTGGCATGGATCCTCGCTCGGGCGTGGTGCGTCGTACTTGATGTTTCCCGTGACCTGCACCGCGTGGGCTCGCGCTCCGAGGCGTACGAACTGCTCCGCGTCGTCGGCGCTCTGCGCACCGATGGCGGCACAGCGCGCGAGCAAAGGGCTCCACAGACCGCGCCAGCGCGCGTAGCGCGCCCGGCGCTCCGGGGACAACCGGGCGTTGACGAGCAGGCAGCGGACACCGGAGCGCAGCGCCTCGTGCAGCAGGTTCGGCCAGAGTTCCGTTTCCACGAGCACCAGCGCGTGGGGTTGGATGGCGTCGAGGGCGCGGCGGATGCCGGGCGGAAAGTCGAGGGGGAGAAAGAAGCTCGCCTCCACGGCTGGCGGCGACGGCAGGGCCGCGCGGCCCGAGCGCGTCACCGCGGACACGGCCACGGCCAGACCGGGCTGGCGCTCCCGCAGAGCCGCGGCAAGCAAGCCTGCCACGCGGGCTTCCCCCACGGAGGCGCCGTGGAGCCACACGCCTCCGGGAGCGACGCGGGGAAGGGCCCGCCCCAAGCGCTGGCGCGCCTCTTCGCGCCTCGCGGGGTCGCGCGCTGTCCACAGGGACCAAACCCACGCGGCGCCGCGCGCCGGCCACAGGGCCGCATTGTAAAGGCTCAGCACGGGCGGCGATCCTCGGTTCGAGGCGGGAGTGCAGTCTAGACAGGGGCGCTGCGCTCGTCAACGTTTTAGAATGGCCGCCGCCCCCCGGGCGGGCGCGGCCCGAAGGAGGCGCGCGGGCGGTGCACGGGCCGCCCGCCGCGTGTCGGGTATGTATAGCGAAGCGCTGCTGGATCATTTTCGCCACCCTCGCAACGCGGGCGAGGTGGAGTCTCCCGACGCCGAGGCCACGGTGGTCAGCGAACTCCACGGGGACACGCTGCGTTTGACATTCGCCCTGCGTGGGGGGCGCATCGAGGACGTGCGGTTTCAATGCCTGGGTTGCACCGTGGCCATCGCCGCGGGCTCGGCCGGTACGGAGCTGCTGCGCGGCCGGACGATCGCCGAGGCCCTGGCCTTGACGGACGAGGACGTGGTGCGGGCCCTAGGGGGCGTACCGGAATCGAAGCGGGCCTGTTCCCTTCTCGTGCGCCGCGCCGTGCAGGCGGCGCTGGGCGGCTAGCCTCGGCGCGCGAGGGCGCCCTATATTCTCTTCCGCCATGGCCGTGGATGCGCCGCTCGCGACGCAGGGCGGCGGTACCTCTGTCCGCCGGCGGGGGCGGATCGTCGTCTCGCTGTTCGGCGTGTTGCTCGTCGTGGCCCTGGGCCCTCTGGTGGCGGTGTCGTGGAAACTGATCGACACGAACCGGGAGGCGCTCAAGACCTCGCAGCAGCAGTACCAGCTCCTTCTCGCCGCCTCCGTGGCGCGGCAGATCGATGCGCACGTCGAGGCGTTGCGCTCGCAGCTCGTGCGCGTGGCCCGCACGCTCGCGCCCGTGGTCGGGCGGGCGGAGGCAGGCGACGGCCAGACCCGTCGCCTGCTAGCGGATGTCGCCGACGACCGGATGCCCTACGTGCGTTACGCGGACCTGAGGGGGTGGGTCGTGGACTCCCGCGCCGACGGCGGACTCCCCCGTGAGATCGAAGCACGCTTCCTCGAGGAGCGGGCGCGGGTGCTGGAGGCGATGGCCGCCGCCGGGCAGGCCGGCACCGGCGTGCCGGCTTCGCTCATGTCCCGACCGTTCTGGCTTTCCGGCTGGGCGGTGCCGCGGGCGGCGGTGGTGGTCTCGACCCCGGTCGCCCTGCGGGGAAAGTTTCGGGGGGTGTTGAGCGCGCTCGTGGACTGCGAGGCCCTGTGGGACAGTGTGGCGCGGCACTACCGCGGGGGCCACGTCCTGTTCCTCGCGGACGGCACGGGGCGCGTCGTGGCCGCGAGCGATCCGCAGCGCTTCGAGCCCGGGGCCTCCCTCGGCGACATGGAGATCGTGCGGCGCTTTCTTTCTGCCCGGGGCCGCGCCACCGAGACCGCACCGTTCTACTGGGCCGAGCACGGGCGGCCCGTGGCGCACCTCGGCTCTTACGAGCGGACGCAACTGGGCTGGGGCCTGTTCGTCCTGGCCCGGGAGAGTCAAGTCTACGCGCCGGTGCGCGCCATGATCCACAGCACGCTGTCGTGGTCGCTCGTGGCCATCGCTCTGGCGCTGGCGGCGGCGATCGTCTTCGCCGGCACGCTCTCGACGCCGATCCAGAGGCTCGCGGCGGCGGCCCGGGCCTTCGCCGCCGGGGATTTCGCCACGCGCGTCCGGGTGGCGTCGCGCAACGAGTTGGGCGAGCTGGCGGAAGTCTTCAATCGCATGGCGGCGAAAATCGAGGACGATATCCGCGAACTCCGCCGCGCGGCCGAGGAGAACAACGAGCTGTTTCTCGGCACGATTCGCGCGCTGGCTCAGGCGATCGATGCCAAGGATCCCTACACGCGCGGGCATTCCGTGCGCGTCAACAAGTACTCGGTGATCGTCGGCCGCTACCTCGGCCTCTCCGAAGAGGAGCTCAAGGATCTCCATGTGGCCTCCCTGCTCCACGACGTGGGCAAGATCGGCGTGGACGATGCGATCCTCAAGAAACCGGGCGCGCTTTCGCCGGAAGAATTCGAGCTCATGAAGAGCCACACCGTGCTGGGCGCGAACATCATGGCCCCCATCCCGCAGATGCGGCGCATCATCCCGGGACTGCGCAGCCACCACGAACGGATGAACGGCTCGGGCTATCCGGACGGCCTGAAGGGGGACGCGATCCCCGTGATGGCCCGCATCATCGCCGTGGCGGATACGTTCGACGCCATGACCACGCACCGCCCGTACCAGCAAGCGATGCGTTTCGAGGCGGCGCTGGCGCGCATCAACGAGCTGAAGGGCGTCGTGCTGGACGAGCGCGTCGTGGAAGCCTTCAACCGCGCGTTCCACGCCGGCGAGTTCCAGGAGGAACAGCGCGCGGTGGAAGGGCAGGCACAGCCCGTCCACGCCTCGTAAACGAGCTGCGCCAGCGCCCTACCAGGGCTCGAGGGCGATCTCGTCGGGCGGGGCGTCGAGCTCGGCCAGGGAGCGGCCCGCCTCGAGCTCGCGCATGATCCACGCCAGCCGCTCGTCTTCCGCGCCGCGGGTCCACTCGAGGTAGGCCAGACGCGGCAGCCGCAGCTCGCGGAGAAGCGGCAGGGCCTTCCGGCCGCGGAGCACGGCGAGATAGACGAGCACGTCCGCGTCGCGCCCGACCCGGCGCCGCGCGGAGGTCTCCAGGGCCTGGGCCATCCGCTCCGTGCCGAGCCGGCGTGCGAGCCAAGCCGCCATCGCGCGCACGTGGCGCTGCTCCCAGGTGTCGTAGGCGGTGTCCGCCAGCAGGGTCTCCGCGAAATCGGCCGCCTCCGGCGGCGCGAGGGTTGCGAGCGTTCGCAGGATCTCCACCCGCTCTTCCGGATCCGCGGCGCGCTCGAACGCGGCGCGCAGCGCGGGCACCGAACGCCCGTTCCCGATCCATGCCAGGCGCTGGTAGGCCAAGCGACGCAGCTCCGGGTCGTCGCTGCCGGTGGCCTCGCTCCAGGCCGCGAGATCCTCGCCGCGCGCGGCGATCATCTCGAGTCGGCGCACGAGGCGGTCGAGCGCCGAGCGGATCCATGGGGCGGACTGCCGTTCGGCGGCCGCCCGCAAGCTCTCCAGGGGTTCGGTGTAGCCGAAAGCGACGAGAGCTTCGCCCAGCTTTTCCACATGGAGCACGTGCTCCATGTCCACGAGCGGCTCGTCCAGCTCGCCCCGCAGGAGCATGTCGGCGGCGCGAGATGCGGCGCGGGTCTCGCGGATCGTCACCAGGTACTCCAGCGTAGCCTGGCGCACCGGCCAGCGCGGGTCGCGCAAGAGGGCCAGAAGAGTATCGCGCGCGCCCGGCGTGGCGAGCTTGGCCAGGCCGTAGCCCGCAGCGTTCGCCACCACGACGGAGCGATCTCGCGCCGCTGCACGCAGCAGGTTGAGCGCGCGGGGCGTGTTGAGCCGCGTCAGCGCCTGCACGAGGCCCAGGCGATCGTACTCGTCGGGGTCTCCCCAGTGGGAGCGGAAGGCCTCGACGAGACTGTCGTCCCCGGTGCGCGCCAAAGCCCTGAACAGCGCCGCGCGGACCTCGGCTTCCTTCGAGATCTCGAGCCGTCCCAGGACGGCGCGCCGGTGTTGGCCGAGGGGCAGGCGCTCGATGGCCATGGCCGCCCGGGAGCGCACGAAGGCGTCCTCGTCGTCGAGCAGCGGCAGGAGCTGTTTGACGAGCTCCGGGTCGTCGAAGTGCCCGAGTGTCAGCGCGGCCTGAGCCCGCACGCGCGGATGGCGGTAATTCAGGAAGGGCAAGATGCGCTTCACCGTCGCCGGCTCGGCGAAGCGGGCCAGCGCGCGCAGGGTCTCGACGAGCATCTCCTCCCACTCTTCCTGTTCGGGCAGGCGCTCCAGCTGCTCGAGGAGAATGGGCAAGCTGTCGGGGTAGGTGAGCATCGCGGCGAGTTCGAGCAGGCTCATGCCCTCGGTGAGCTCCTCGCGCCAGACTTTCAGACCGCGCTCGAGCGCGCGCACCCCCTCGACGTCCCCGGCCAGGGCCAGGCCGAAAGCGGCCCAAATCTTGCGCGCGCGGCCCCACTTGCCCCCTTCGGCCTCCGCCCGCTCGAGCGCCTGGCGCAGCGCCGCGACCGCCTCCTGACCCCCGACGCGTCCCGCGGCGTAAGCCGCGATGTTGAACGTGTGGACGGAGGGGAGATCCAGCTCTGCCGCGAGAAACGGCACGACCGGCGACCCGAGAACGATGAGCCGGTCCGAGAGGTCGTAGAAAATGCGCGGTTCTTCCCTCTGCGGGTCGGGAGGGCGGCGGGCTTCGGCCCACACCGCCTCCACCTCCTGACGCAGCATCGCGTCGGGAGGGCTCGTGGGCTGCGCAGTGGCGCCGCGAGTTCCAGCCACCGCGACGAGCACCGCGCCCGTCACCGCCAGGCTGCGCCGACCGTGGTAGATCAGCTTCACGTGGGGTTCGAGTATACCGCGCCAGCCCGAGGCCGGCCAAGGAAAGGTGGCGCGCTTCCCCGAACGAGCGCTCGGAGCTATCCTGTACGGTCATCGAACAGGCGTCCTTCCGGAGCCCCTGGCGGTCGGCGCGGGGCGGACGCTTTTCGAAGGGAGACGGGGAACAGCGATGGAACCAAGCCGAAGCAGGGCGAAGGCCAGCTGGCTCGGCATCGGCGCGCTGGCGGTTTGCGCGGCTTGTGCCGGAGGCGGCGTAGGGTCGATCGAGCGCAAACTCGACGAGAGGATCGGCGAAGACACGGACCGGTTGCGGTATGCCCTCGAGCTCGCCAAACTCGGCAAGGCGCCCTACGGGGAGCGGCTGATCGAGCGCGGGCTGAACGCGAAGAACTATGGCGTGCTTCTGGAAGCGGCACGGGCCGCGGCCGCGCGCCCGTCGGGGACACTCGCGCCCGTCCTGAAGCGGGTGTTCGAAGCCAAGGGGGGTGCCGCCCGTCTGTACGCCGCCCTGGCTCTGGCCAAGCTGGGCGACGCCGAAAGCCTGGCCTGGATCGCGGGCCACGCGCTCGACGAGAGCGGCCGCATCCAGCCGGCCGTCGTGCGCTACCTCCTCGAGCGGGGCGAGCGGGAGGCGGTCGTGCGCGCCGTCACCCAGGCCCTCCGGGATCCGGCCCAGGAAGTGCGCGACGAGGTCTATGAATTGTTGGGGGAGATCGGGGAGCCCTGGGTCGTGCCGTTGATCCTGGACGCCTTCGAGCGCGAGCGCGGGGAGGGACGGCGCACGGCGATCGCCGCCCTGGGCCGCGCCGGCGACGCCGAGGTGGCGAAGCAGCTCCGGCCGTTCCTCGCAACCCGGGGGCTCGTCTTCGTCACGGCCGAGGCTCTGGGAAACCTCGGCGATCGGGATTCCGTAAAGCGTATCGAGGCGTTGCTGCGGGAACCGGACGCGTCCCTGCACGCTTACGTGGCCGCGGCGCTGTGGAAGCTCGGGGACGTGGAGGTCGCTCGGGGCGTGGTGGAACGGCTGATGCAGCACAAGGATCCGGCCGTGCGGCGCCTGCTGGCGGAGCAGCTCGGCACGGTGGACGAGCCGGAAGCGCGCGAGTACGTCATTCGACTCTCTCGGGACGAGGACGCGCTCGTGCGCCGGGGCGCCGTCGGGGCCCTGGCGGCGCGCGCGGAGCGCGGCGAGAGCGAGCTGCTCCCCATCCTGCGCGAGCGCATCGCGGACGAAGATTATCAGACCGCGGCGGTGGCCTTGGCCACGCTGGCCCGCATCGGAGGCGGAGATCTTCTCGGGGAGCTGCGCCCGTTGCTCGACCACCGCAACGTTTATGTGATCATCTCTGCGGGAATGGCGATGCTCGAGATCTCGAGCCGCCGACAGAACGTATGAGGCACCGGCCGAGGTGCGGGGGCGAGGGATGGCGCTGACGCGGCGGCAGCGGGAAGTGCTGGACGTGATCCGCGAGTTCATCGCAGCCCACGGATACTCGCCGAGTCTGGAGGAAATCGGGGGGCAGCTCGGGCTGTCCTCCGTGGCGACGGTGCACAAGCACGTCACCCATCTCGTCGAGAAGGGGTTCCTCCGGCGGGGCTGGAACCAGAACCGTTCCATCGAGATCGTCGAGCGGGCGGCGGGCGACGGTACCGTGCCCGTTCCGCTCGTGGGTGCGGTCCAACTCGGGGGGTTCCGCGAGACGGCCCAGGCCGAGATGCTGCTCGCCCCCGCGGAGCTCGTCGCGGGGAGGGGGACGGTCCATGCGGTGCGCGTGGTGGGCGAAGCGCTCGCCGAGGACCAGGTGGCCGACGGAGACGTGATCTTCATGGAGCGGGGCAAGGCGCCGCGGGACGGCGAGCCGGTGCTGGCCTGCCTCGACGGGGTTCGCCCGTGCCTGCGGCGCTACTACGCTGTGCGGGAACGGGTGAGGCTCGTGCCGTGCCGGGGAGGCGCGGAGCCGCTCGATCTTTCTCCCTCCCGCGTCGAGGTCCATGGCGTCGTCCTGGGCTTGGTGCGGAAGTACTGAGGCTTGCGCCCCTTTCTCCACGGAGATCTCCCGGCGGTCGCGAGAGGCGGAGCGCGGGCGGCAGGGTTCCGCGACCCCGCCGCTTCCCCGTTCTTGCTTCTCGGGGGTCCGGCGTGGGGCGTGGGGCCCGGGGGCTTTTTCTGGTTCTCGCGGAGGTGCCGAGAGCTGCTGCGCGCCGAGCGCGATGGGCGCGGGTCCGTGCTGGAGGCGCTTCGCGCAGTCGAGGCCCGGGCGGCGGCGCGCCGATCAGCATCTTCGAGTCGGCCGCCATCATGGAATATCTGGCCGAGAAGCACGGCCGCTTCCTGCCCAGGGAG
>JBBIHH010000033.1:0-32373 GCA_037447115.1 Acidobacteriota bacterium | reverse complement strand
GACCGGCGGAACCCCCAGGACCGCCACGACGAGCGCGCACTGCGCGGCTCGCCGCCCGGTCATGGCGCGCCTCCCGCCGCCCGGGCCTCGCGGTGTGCCTGCGCGTCCATGCTCTCCGTGTCGGGGGCCGCGCGCCCCCCCAAACGCCCGACCGCGCGCGCGATGCGTCGCGGGAAGTACTCGACGGTCGTGGCCTGGCGCAGCGTCTGCGCCCACGCCCGCAGCTGCTCCCCGCGCTTCTGCTGCACGAGGCGTTTTCGCACCTCGCCGGCCGCCTCCTTTTCGGTCTTGAAGCGCGCGTCCCGGCGGTCCTCCACGCGATAGACGAGCCAGCCGCCATCGAGTTCGACAGGACCGCCGACCGTACCCGCGGGCGCCTGGAACACCTCGTCCGGGATTTCCGGGCGCAGAGCCTCGCGGGTGATCCACAACGTGCGCCCGCCCTTGAGCGCCGTCTCCGCGTCCATGGACCGCTCCCGGGCGAGCTGGACGAAGTCCGACCCCGCGGCGAGCGCCTCCAGGAACGCTCTCGCCGCAGCTTCGTCCGGGAGAAGGGCCACGGAGAGGAGTACTCGCGCGGGTTCCTTCAACTCCTCGCGGTGCGCCTCGTACCAGTCGTGCATCTCCTGCTCCGTCACCTGAAGTCCCGCGAAGACGACCTCGCCCAAGAGCTTGCGGTAAAGCCACGCCTCTTCTGCCGCCCGCAGCTTGGCCCGCTCGCTTCGGGGTAGCGTCGGCCAGCGGCGCTCGGCCTCGCGCTCCAGCAGAAGCGCGTCCAACCTGTCGGAGAGCCACTGCGCTGCGCGCTGGCGCCGGAGAGCCGGGGGCAGCGAGTCGAAGGCCTGCGCGTCGATCCCCGCGACGAGCTCCGAAAGCCTCAGCTCGCCCCCCTCGAAGGTGGCGAGCACGGGATCTTCATCCGGTACGTCCTCCCTCAGGTGCCGCTCGAGCAAGGCAAGGTCCAGCCTCTCTTCGCGGATCCGCGCCCCGTAGCGCCGGCGGAGCCGTTCGAGAAAGCGGCTTCGCAGCCGATCCGCAGCCCGGCTTCGCAACACCTCGCGGGCCTTCGCCCGCGCCTGCTCGGGCAGCGGCACAGGGTGCCGCGCGATGACGCGGAAGACGACCCAGCCGTCCGGGGTCGGTAGCGGATCCGTCAGTTCGCCGGGAGCCGCGCCCCACAGGCGCGCTTCCACCTCGGGTGTTTCGTACCCCCACCGGACGAGCTCGAGACCGCCCCGCAGGCGCGAGGGCGCCATCGACACCTCGCGCGCCACCTGGGCGGGGTCTTCCCCCGCGAGCAGCCGGCCACGAGCCGCCTCGGCTTCCTCGCGGGTGTTCACTCGAATGCGGATCACTTCCCACCCTTCGCCCATCTGGCTCACCGCGCGCCGGACTTCGCCGGACTTGACGCGAACCTTGCGGCGCACCTCGGTCTCGTAGAGCCAGCGCACACCCAGCCGCCGCAGCTCGCGGCGGCGGAAGGCCTCGAAATCCTTTCCTCGGTCGAGTTCCAGCCGGCGCGCTTCCAGGACGAACAAGCTCTGTTCCACCATGCTCTCGAGGAAGTCGCGCACGACGGTTTCGTCCGCCAGCAGGCGCACGTGTCCCTCGTGGCGCAGCTCGAAAGCCGCTCGGAGATCGGTGGCGGTGATCGGCACGCCGCCCACGCGTGCCAACGCCGGCTCTGCCGCCATGGCTGCGCGCGAAACCGACATAGCGGCTGCGAGAACGACCGCCCGCCAGGCCCGCATCACGGCCTCCACTTGCCTAGCAGTGCGCTCACCACGCGCTCGGCGAGGCGATCCGCGTCGCGGATACAGCCCAGGTCGTAGATCCAGCGCGTCTGCTCGCCGTGGGCTGCCAGGGCGCCCATCCATAGGATCTGCCCGCTCGGCACCTCCCGGATCCGCAACGACAAGTCCACTCGGGGGACCTTCGCCGGCGCATCCTCGAACGCGAACAGCACGCCGTCCACAACAGCGTCCACGGCCAACGCTTCCCCCAGTCGCCGCAGCTCTTCGGGTCCCACCCCGTAGAGCGGCTGGATCCTCGTGCGCATCAGCGCCTCTTGCAGGTCACCCGGAGCGACGACCTCCACCCCGTGCCGCGCCAGCAGGAACCCGATCACGTGCTCCGCCACGATGGCGGGCCCCTCGGGCCGGCGCGTGTGGTTGACGATGGGGAGCACCGCGACCTTCCACGGCCCAGGGCGAGAATTCTCGCGGCGATAGACGACAGGTCGCGTCCCGAACCCCATCCCCGAGACGCGCTTGCCGCGGTGGATTTCGAGCCCGTCGCGCTGCCGCACCTCCAGGCTCGACAGCAGATGGTCTAGCGCGCGTTCTGCCAGAGCCTCCAGCGACAGGCGCCGCAAGCTCGGCAGCAGTCCCGGAGCGCCCGCCCGGTGGAGCGAGACGGAATCGAACCAGATCAGGCCTCCGTCCGCGGCATCCGTGATGCGCGCGGACAGCGCCACGTGCGCGCCCTGCTCCTTCGCCCACGCGCGCAGCACGCCGCTGAAGAGGTAGCGCGCGTCGAAACGCTCGGCGAGTTCGCGCAGTTGCGCCGAGGAGAGCGCGTGGCGCGCGCGCCAGCGCCGCTCCCGAAGAAAGCGCGCGAGCTCCGCATCTCCGACGAGCTCGAAGCCGCGCGCGGCCAAACGCTCCCGCAGCCGCTCGGTAAGCCAGGCCGCGCCCTCGCCCCCACCGGTCAGGTCGTGCAGGGGCAGAAGGAGCAGCCTGCCGGCCGCGGGCTGGCGAGCCGGTTCCGGCGGCCGCGCCCAGGCTGCAGTCCCGGCGAGCGCGAGCGCGGCCGTCAGCACGGCTCGCAGGATCGCGCGGGAGCGGACCCTCAGAGTCTCGCCTGGTAGAACAGCGACCATAGCGTCCTGCCCTGGGCCGGCAATCCCGGAGCGCGTTGCACCAGCCGTGTCCCGTCGAAATCGAGGAACATGCTGCGGCCGATCTGCCATCGCAGCCGGCCGGAGCGCACCGTCCGCTCCTGACCGAACAGCGGGAGATCCTCGCGGTAGTCGACCGAGAACTGGAGCGCACCCCCCCGCAGAGGAAACCAGTCGGCCTGCAGCACCCGCGACCAGCCGCGCCGTTCCACGAAGCGGAAATAGATCCCCTCCGCGACGAGACTGAGCGTCGAGCTCGGCCGGAACGTGATCCGGCTGCGCCAGTTGACGAGCTTCTCCAGGCTGTCGCGAAGGCCCGGCAGCAGGATCCGCCGCCGCTCGGCGAGAAGCGCGCTGTTCACCTCGATCTCCTCTCGCAGCCGCGTGTCCAGGCCCACGCGCACGGTGCGCCGCTCCAGGGGCGAAGTCTCGAAGCTCTCCTCGTGGGCGCGCCCGAACTCGAAAGAAAGCGACAAGTCCTGGTAGAGCCGCGTCGCGGCTCGCAACAGGTAGCCCGCCGACCGCGCGTCCTCCTCGGTCGAGGGGCGCGAGCGGTCCCGCACGTTGCCCACGACGGTCAGATCGAGATCCTGGAAGGGAAGGGCCGTGAGGCTCACGGAGTAGTCCAGCTCCCTCTCGTCGGGAGCGAAGGTCCGGTCGCGGCGGTTGTAAAGCGTCGACACGCTGCTCTGCACGGCACGACCGGGATGAAACGCGAGGGCCAGGCTCCCCGTGCTGTCGCGGGACACGGTGCTCGTGCCTCCTTCGACCTCGTTCTCGATGAGGTTCGTGAAGCCACCGATGTCGAGCTGGAAGCTTCCGCGGGGAACCCAGCCGAGACGGAAGGAAGCCGTTTGCGTCAGCGTGGTCGAGCGCGTCTCTCCCCTGCGCAGCTCGCGCCCGAAGGCCTCGATTTCGGAAACGAACACCGCCCCCAGCGTGTCGTCCACGCTGGCGTTGACGACTTTGACGAAGCGCGCGCGCACCGCAGGGAAGATGAGGCGGAAACGCCCGTCCACCGGATCGTAGCTGCGTGCCGCGGAGCCGGTCACCAGCGTCCAACTCCGGTTGTCGGGACCCGTGTAGACTTCCCAGCGGTAGCGCGAGGCGGCATCGAGCGGGATCGGATCGCTCAGCCACACGTCGACGACGTCCACCGGCTCCTCCAGCGGCAGCTCGACCCCTAGATTCCATCCGCTGCTGCCCCCTGCGAGCGGGCCGCCGATATTGACGCGCGTCGGCGAGCTGCGGTTGCCGTCATGGAGCCCAGGTTCCGGATCGAGCGGGCCGTCTTCGGGGGCGTCGTCCAGCGCGGCGTACGCCTGCGCCACCAGGCGGGGAATCGGGACCAGCCCCTCCCCCTCGAATCGCTGGCCCGACACGAGGTCGTTGTGGTTGACATGGCCGAAGATTCGCAGCTTTCCCTCGCGGAAGCTGCGCGAATAGCTCGCCGCGAACAGGTTTTCCGAGGCGGTACGCCGCACGGCTCCCGCGGTCTCGAACACGGTGCGTCTGCGCCCGAGCGAGCCGCGCCACGTAGCGGTCGAATAGCTTATTTGCCCGAGCAGACGCGAGTTGTCGGTGTCGCTCGTCGCCGTGGCGTTCACGATGCGGCGATCGTATTCCACAAGCAGTTCCGGCCACCCCTCTACCGCCGTGCGAAACTGAGCGAACCCGTTGTTCTCGTCGCGTCGCGACACGACACCCGCGGACTCGTCGGTGCGCTCCAGGCGCCGGAAACCCACGTTCAGCTCGAAAGGCTCGGGGATCCAGTGGATCTCGAAGCGAGGCTCGATCTGGCGCTCTTCTCGCCGCTCCAACCCCAGGGCGAAGTTTCCCAAGGGCCGCCGCCGGCTCGCGGAAGTCCGCACGCTGAAGAGGTAATCGAGGTCACTGCTCACGCGGCGGCGGTAGCGCAGGTCGAGTGTGTGACCGCGGTCCCTCGCTCGCTGCCCCGCCTCGTCCGTCTCGCTCGCGAACACCCGCAGGATGCCGTCCAGGTCCTTGGCAGCCGTCATGGGGGAGCTCCCCACCGCGAGGGCGAGCGCGCCGCAGGCGCGGACGACCCGCCCCCACCCCCGCGAACGCCGCTCCATCGCCGTCCCTCGCCTCTCGCCTCGGGCAGTCGGCAATGCCGATGCCAGACCCGTGCGGCAGGACCGCAAGCGCTCGGAGTCCATCGCCAGCGGCGGTCCTCATTCGACCGGCGGAGCCGGGACAGTCCTTCACGACGCGGAGCGTCGGCGAGGCGTTCGGCGGCACGGATCGGTGCGGCCGCGACGACGCCGGGACATGACCGCCGGGCCTCGCGGCCGAGCTCGTGGGGAATCTCCCGCACCTGGCGAGGACTATTCCTCACGCTCGATGCCCTTCGCGCGGAAGAACTCGCATGGCCAAGCTGCGGACGCGGTGGCACAGGTGGTGCAACGTACCGGCGCGGGGAACTCCTCCGATGAAACGGGCACAGGAAACGGACGTCCTCGTGGTGGGTGCGGGGCCTGTGGGCCTCGCGGCGGCGATCCTGCTCGCCCAGCGCGGCGTCCGGCCGCTCGTCATCGATCAGGGCTGGCGCCCCTCCCTCAAAGGGTACGCACTCGCCCTGCACCCGCGCACGGTGGAGCTTCTGGACGCGGTGGGGCTCGGGCGGGCGCTCTTCAGCGACGGCCTGCGCCTCGCGCGGCTCGCGGTCTACGTGGACGGCGAGCGCCGGGCCGAACTGGACTACACCAAGCTCGACGCCAGGTTCCCCTTCATGCTCGTTCTACCGCAGAACAGCCTGGAGCACTTGCTCGAACACGCATTGCGGGACCGCGGCGCCGAGGTCCAGTGGAACCACCAGCTCCACGACCTCGCGCAGGAGGGCGAGCTGGTCCACGCCCGGGTCGCGCAGCTCGAGAAGGTCTCTCTCGGCTACCCTATCGCCCGCACGGAGTGGGTCGTGCGGCGCACCGTCGATGTGGCCGCTCGCTGGGTGATCGGTGCGGACGGGCACGATTCGCTCGTGCGCCGGCGCATGGGCCTGCAGGCGGTCCGCGGCCGGCCGGACCGCCAGTACTTCTGGCTCTTCGAGTACTTCACGGAAAAGATTCCTGCGGAGGCGGCGCTTGTCTTTTCCGGGGACATGGCCGGCGTGCTGTGGCCGGTGACGCGGGAGCGGGCCCGATGGGGTCTCGAGGTCCGGGCGCCATGCGGCAGCGCCCCCACGCTCGAGGATTTCCATCGCCTGCTGGATCAGCGCGCACCCTGGTTCGAGCCCAGGCCCCAGGACCTGTACTGGAGCACCGAGGTCTACTTCGAGCGGCGCATGGCGGACCCGCGGGGGAAGGGACGCGTCTGGCTCGCGGGAGACGCGGCGCACCAGGCCGGGCCCCTCGGCGTCCACAGCATGAACCTCGGCATCCAGGAAGCCGAGGAGCTGGCGAGCTGCATCGCGGAAGGGCTGGCGGATCCCGCGCGAGCGCAGACGCGCCTGGAATCGTCCGCCGCCACCTGGCGGACCCACTGGCGGCGGCTGCTGGGGCTCGATCCGCTGACCGAACCGACGGAATTGGCTTCGCTTCCGGCCCCGGTCGCCAGCCAGCTCGCGCGGTCGATCCCCGCTTCGGGGAAGCACCTGGCGGCGCTGCTCGACCAGCTCGGCATCCGGCTGCGCTGACGCAGCTCGGGAACCGGCGCAGCTCCTACGGTCTCGCGGGAGCGCGCTCGGTGGTGTAGGTTGCCCGCGTGCGATCCGCGGGCGCGGCTTTCGGACTGGGCGTCCTCGCCCTGCTCGGCGGTGGAGCTTACCGGCCCCTTGCCGGGACGGAGGCCGCAGCGCGGCCCAGCCTGCTGCTCGTCACGCTCGACACGACGCGCGCCGATCGCCTCGGTTGTTACGGCGCGCGAGATGCGGCGACTCCCAACCTGGATGCCGTCGCCGCCGCCGGGACCCGGTTCGATCGCGCCCTGGCACCCGTGCCGCTCACGCTGCCGAGCCACGCGACGCTCCTGACCGGCCGCGTACCGCGCCGCCACCAAGTTCGCGACAACGCGGGCTTCCGTCTGGACCCGCACACGCCGACGCTCGCCGAGCGGCTTCGCGAGGCGGGCTACCTCACCGCCGCCTGCGTTTCCAGCGCGGTCCTCGATCGCGTCAGCGGCCTGGCGCGGGGATTCGAAACCTACGACGACGCGGTGGACGCGCCCGCCGGCCCGTTCCCCGGCGAGCGGGTGGCGTCGCGGACCGTCGAGGCGGCCCTGGCTCGACTCGAGCGGCTCTCGCCGCCGTTCTTTCTGTGGATCCACTTCTTCGACCCGCACGACCCTTACGCGCCACCCGAACCGTGGCGGACCCGCTTCCGCGACCGGCTCTACGACGGCGAGATCGCCTACATGGACGCCGAATTCGGCAAGCTCTTGAGAGCCGTGCGCGCTCGGGCCTCGGACCGACTCCTCGTCGTCGTGGCGGGGGACCACGGGGAGAGCTTGGGCGAGCACGGCGAGGCCACGCACGGCGTCTTCCTCTATCAGGCCACGCAGCGCGTGCCCCTGTTGCTCGCCGGCCCCGACATCCCCCAGGGGAGCGTCGTGACCGAGACCGTGGGACTCGTGGACGCGGCGCCGACGCTGCTGGCGCTTCTGGGCTTGCCTGCGCTGCCCGCGGCCGACGGGCGCTCCCTGCGGGATCTCCTGCAGAAGGAACGCGCAGATCCGGAGAGGGAGCCGGCGCTGTACGAGCTGGAGACGTTCTATCCGGCTTTCGCCTACGGGTGGGCGCCCCTGCGGGGGCTGGTCCGGGGCCACTGGAAATACATCGAAGCTCCCGAACCGGAAGCGTACGACCTCCTGGCGGACCCGGAGGAACGACGCAACCTGTGGCGGGAGCGGCCGGAGTGGGCCGCTGCGCTCGCCCGGGAGCTGAGCCAGCGCGCCGAAGCCCAGCTCCCTCGGGCGCAGCCCGAAAGCGAAGCGCGACGGGCCCAGCTCGAAAGCCTGGGCTATCTCTCCGGCGCGAGCGGGGGCACGCGAGACCCCAAGCGCGGCATCCGGTCTCTGGCGAGCTTCGAGCGTGCGCGGCAAGCGCTGGCGGCGGGGCAGGCCGAAGAGGCGGCGCGACTGCTCGAGCCGCTGCTGGCGGCCCAGCCGGGCAACCGCAGGGCGTGGCTGCTGCTCGCCCAGTGCCGGCTGGCCATGGACCGGGCGCCGGAGGCGGCGGACGCTGCCCGGCGGGCGCTCGAGCTGTGGAGTGCGGACCCGCAAGCACACCTCGTCCTCGCCAATGCGCTCGCCCGCCTCGACGGGGCGAACGAGAAGAACGCGGATCCCGCGTCCCACTACGAACAAGCCCTGGGCCTCAACCCGCGCTACGTCCAGGCTTACCTCAACTACGCGTCCTGGGCACTGCGCGAACGAGGTCCGCAGGCGTCGCGGGAGATCCTGGAGCGGGCGCGCCGCGCCGCGCTAGAGCATGCGGACATCGAGTTCGAACTGGGGTTGCTGGCCAAGCTGCGGGGCGACCGGAAGGAGGCACGGCGGGCTTTCGAGAAGACCCTGGAACTCGATCCCGAGGCGGTGCAGGCGTGGATCGAGCTGGCGGAGCTCGCCTACGCCGAGAACGACCCGGCCCGGGCGGCGCGCCTGTACGCCCGCGCTCTGGAGCTGCGCCCGAGCGCGGAAACCGCGAAGACCCTGGGGGCCATCCTCCTGCACCGTCTGGGCGACCGCAGTGGAGCCCTGCAGGCATTCCGCCGGGCCCTGGAGCTGACCTCGCCCGGCGATCCGGACCGGGCCACCCTCGAGAGCCTCGTGCAGGAGCTGGAATCGCGGGTCCCCTAGCCGCCAGCCGGACGCGCGGCGAGGCCAACCGCCACCCGCGGAGCGAACCGCGCTCTCTCAGAACACGCCCGGAGCCGTAGCCGGCGGTGCAGCGAGCACCTCGCGCAGGGTATCGCTCAGCTGTCGAAAGCGGAACGGTTTGTAGAGCAACGCATCGGCGCGCGAAAACGTGCGAAACATCTGCTCGCGTTGCGGGTCGTGGTCCAGGCGACGGCCGGTGACGAGCACGATGCGCGGCACGCACTTCCGCCACAGCACGGGCCCCATCGTCTTGATGATGCGCGAGACGCGGTAGCCGTTGAGCCGCGGCATCATCACGTCGAGCACCACCACATCGGGGCGGAATGTCGCGCAGAGATCGAGGGCTTGCTTTCCGTCGTGGACCGTGCGCACCTCGTACCCCTCGGCCTCGAGACTGCGCGAGATCGCCTCGGCGATCGGCGCCTCGTCGTCCACCACGAGCACCCGAGGGCGTCCGTCAGGCATGGCCACCCCTCCCCAGAACCGCCAGCGCGACGCTGTCGGAGCAAGAATTCGGCCACCGTCCCGCGCAGCCTGCGCCGCGCGAGTTCGCGGGCCGGCGGCGGCCTCCGGCGACATTCCGTGTCAGCCGGTGTCACCCATAGAGCATGAGGTAGATCGCCACGCCCGTGATGGAAACGTACAGCCAGAGAGGAAGCGTCCACCGGGCCCAGGCACGGTGGCGCTCGAAGCGGCGCCGGGCGGCATGCACGAGCACCACCGCCACGAGCGGCACGACGATCGGTGCCAGCACGCTGTGGGAGATCAGCACCGAGAAATAGGCCCACCGCGCCCAACCGCCGCCGCCGTAGGGCACCGATCCCACCCGAGCGTGGTAGTAGAGGTACGAGGCGAGAAAGGCGACGCTCGCCCCGAGCGCCGCGAGCATGCAAGCCGCGTGGGCCGCTTTCCGCTTGAGAACGCGAATGCACAGGAAGCCCGCGGCGAGCGCCACCGCGCTCGCCGCATTGAGCGATGCGTTAAGGGCGGGCAAGCTCGAGCGGGCGGCTCTGCGGGAAGCGAGGTCCGTGCCGCCACGCTGCAGGATCGCGAAGACCGCGCCGGCCACCACCGCGGCGGCCGCGAGGACGGACCACGCTGCCCGCCGCGTCTTCCCCTGCGCCATCGCCGCCGATTGTACTCGCCGAAGCCCGCCGGGGGGCGGCGCTGGCGCGCCGCCCCCCGATCGAGTCCGCCGTCTAGGTCGCAAGCGGGCGAGGCCGGGCGGAGGGAGGCTCGGGCCTCCGTTCAGAATCGCAAGCGAAGCTGCCCCCAGGCGCGGAGCACGTCGTCGGCGTCGCCCGAGGAGACGATCAGATCGAAGGCATCGCCCAAGGCGAGATTGGCCACCCCGACTTCGATCGCCACGTTCTCCGAGTACTCGTAGCCGTACCTCAGATCGAGCTCGAGCCCGAGATCGTCTTCCGCGACGGGGCCGAGGCCCGTGATCGCGACGAAGTCCTCGGTGGCCATGAACTGATGCAACGCGCCGAGAAACTTGTGCCGGCCCGAGGCGGCCTTGGCCTTGTACCCCACGGAGATATCGGTGATACCCGTGATCGTGCCGTCCTCGGAGAAAAGCCCGAAGATGAACGTCTCGGTGAAGTTCGTTCCGAAGAAATCCGTATCTCCCAGCCGGTTCCAGGCGTGACCGTCGCCGAAGAGCGGGATCGCTGCCTCGAAATCCTCGTCGAAGGGATCGTCGTCACCGGACGCGAAGAACGCTCCCAGATGCACACGCTGCCTCACGCCCTCGCCCCAGTTGAAACCGATCCAACCCTCGAAGAGCGAACTCGAAACGTCGAGGCCCGTCGGCGCACCCCCTTCCAGGTCCCCGGTCTGGATCGCGAGCTCCGCGTTCCAGTCCCACGCGTGGTCCCTACTCGGCTCGCGGCGGTAGTGGCCCCCGATCGTGTAGATCTTGGTGGAAGGGAAATCGCTCAGAAGTTGCAGATCGAACACGTAGCCCCCGACCGTGCCCCGGTCCTCGGGGAGCTTGAAGTCCGCTGTGGCGCCGAAGAAGTTGGCGTCCTCGGAACCGCCGAATTCGAAGAAGGGATCCACGTTATCCTCGTCGATCTTGTAGTAGAAGGCACCGATCGTGTCCTTGCCCCGGCGGCTGGTCCACCACCAGCGCGCCCCGTCGAAGGAGATGCCGTTGCCGAAATCGTTGTCGCCCTTCCAGAGCTCGGTCCCGTAAGGGTCCTCCTGGCGGCCGATTCGCAACGAAGACCCCGAGCCGCCGATCCGCCGCAGCTCGACCCAGGCCTGCTGGACGTTGACATCCTCGAGGTCCTCGAGCTCGCCGGCTTGATCGGGCGGGAAAAGCAAGGACTTGACAGGGTCTTCGTTGCCGAGCGTACCGAAGCTCTGCAGCTCCACGAGCGCGTGCACGTCTCGCGGCAGCTCCCCCTCCGCCCCCACGCGCACCCGGTAGGGCGCGAAGGAGAACTCGTCGTCGTTGATATCCCCGGACTCGTCGCTATCCTGGCCGTCGAGGAAGTTCTCCAGGTACTCGAAGCGCGTGCGGATCTCCCCGCGGAGCTTCCATTTCTTTTCGCCTTCCTCGGTGCCTCCCGCGGGATCGTCCGCGTACGCATCGAGGCCGAAACCCGCCACCAGAACGAGCAGCGCCAGGCGCGCCACCTGGCGGACAAGTGCATTCGTGCGCATCTTCTTCCCCTCCCTTTCTTCTTCTTCCAATTCTTCCAAGTAGTTTTTCGCGAGAACTCTCGCTCACACTCGCACGGGAGTCCCCACCCAAGTTCCACAGCCCCTTGCAGCAACGGCGATGCCTGCAGTCGACCCGGCGAGCACCTCGAAAGAAAGAGCGTCAGGCGGGCTTTTTCCCCGCGGACCCTCTTGACAGTCAATGTCCCGCGCACATCCAAGATTTCGAAGTCGTACGGGCTGCTGGATCCTGGGGGCTCAGCGTCTACCGCCGTCCGTCCCGCAGGCGCGCGCGGGCGCACCGAGCCACGGCGAGGCTTCGCCCGCGATACGCAGGACGGCTCGAACCCATGCCTCGGAGTCGTTCAGCGACGGCACGAGGACGAGCCTGTCGCCTCCGTGGGCGCGGAAGTCCGCCGCCGCGCGCAGGCCGATCTCCTCCAGCGTTTCCAGGCAGTCGGCCACGAATGCGGGGCTGAAGACCGCGACGCGACGGATCCCTTCGCGGGCGGCTGCCCGGATCGCCTCGTCCGTGTACGGCCGGATCCACGGCCGGCGCCCCATGCGGGACTGGAAGCAGACGGCGCACTGCGCCCATGGGTAACCGAGCGCCGCGGCCAATGCCCGGGAGGTGGCGAAGCACTGGGCCCGGTAACACTGGGCGTTCGCCTCGCCGATGGAAGTGCAGCAGTCCTCCCGCGCGAGGCAGTGGCGGCGCGTGGGATCCGCGGCGCGAACCTGGGATTCGGGCAGCCCATGGTAACTGAAGAAGACCCGCTCCGGTTCGAAGCCTGCGAGGGCCTCGCGCGCTCGCGCGGCGAGAGCGGCGATGAACGCGGGGTGGTCGTAGAAGGCAGGGACGGTGGCCACCGCCGGTACGTTCTGCCAGCGCGAGAGCTCCCGGAAGACGGCCTCGAGCGTGGAGCCTGTGGTGGCCGGGGCGTACTGCGGGTAGAGAGGGAACACCACGAGCTGGCGCACGCCCCGCTCGCGCAGGCGCCCGAGCGCGCGCGGGATCGAAGGTTCCCCGTAGCGCATGGCCAGTTCGACCGTCACGTCCTCGCCGAGCCGCTCTTGCACCCGAGCCGCGAGCGCCCGGCCGTGGACGAGCAGGGGCGAGCCCTCGCCGGTCCAGATCTTGGCATAGGCATCCGCCGAGCGGCGCGGGCGCCAGGGCAGGACGAAAAGGTGCAGCACGAGCCAGCGCCGCCACGCGGGAAGGTCCACCACGCGGCCGTCGGAAAGAAACTCCTTCAGGTAGCGGCGCACCTCCGCGGGTCGAGGGCTCGCGGGAGTTCCGAGATTGACGAGCAGCAAACCCCGTGGCGCCATCTCCGACCCTCTCCCCTTCGATCGCGCTACGGCTCAGCGGGCCCCGCGCACGTGCTGCGCGCGGTGGAAGATCTCGTCGAGGCCCTCGCCGTCCGCGGAGTAATACCCGCGGATGCCGCCGCGGCCGTCCACGAGCACGAGCTTTCCCGTGTGCGCGATGTCCATCAGCCCCGGAGCGATTTCCTCCGGCCGCCCGAGGGGCACTTTGAAGCCCTGGAGGAGCAGCTCCTCCATCGCCTGGCGCGGGCCCGTGAGAAAGACCCAGCGCCGCGGGTCGGCCCCCGCGGATGCCGAGTACTCGCGCAGCCGCTCCGGAGTGTCGTAGTCGGGGTCCACGGAGAACGTCACGATGCGGATCCCCTCCACGCCCTCCCGCTCCATGCGCGCCTGGAGCAACTGCAGCGAGTGGACCAGCGCGGGGCAGATGGAGCGGCAGCGGGTGAAGAAAAAGCTCGCGATATACGGCTGGCCTGCAAGGTCGGGGCTCCCGAAGGGCCGGCCGTCCTGATCGAGGAGCTGGAAGGCCGGCACCGCCCCCAGCGTGGGGGGAGGTGCGGGCTCGAAGCGCAGGAGAGGACGGATCGCCGTGAGCAGGCCGATCCCGGCCAAGAAGGCCCAGATCCAGGGGCTCCGGAGAACTGAGCGCCGCGCTCCGGCCATCGTCGTTCCTTCGGGGCGCAACCCGCGCTCACGCGGCGCGGGAGGTGGCTTCCCGCAGGTAGTAGTCGAGGGACAGGCGTCCGCCCCCGTGGACGGCGATCAGGATCAGCAGGAACAGCACGAGGGCCGTGAGCTCCAGGTTTTGACCGCGCGTGAACAGCCCCTCCCCGAGATGGATCACGAAGACCGCTCCGGCCAGGATTGGGATCTGGAACAGGGCCGACACCCGTGTCAGCAGCCCTACCGTGAGCAGGAACCCGCCGCCCAGGTGGGCGACGGGGATGTAGTGCAGCAGGAACGTCTGGACAAAAGGCATCTGGCCCGATCGCTGGAGAAGATCTGCGAGGAAGACTTTATCCGAGATGAAATACAAACCCTTGAGGAACAGGCCGATGCCCAGATAGATCCGCACGAGGTCGAAGGTGATGTCCCGGAACCGGTCCAGCCGCTGCGCGATGGCCCGCATGGCATCCTCCGCGCTCCCCCGCCCATCATAACCCTGGCCCCGCCCAGGCGCGCCGCCGGTTCCGCTGTAGCCGGCGCGCCGGCGCGCCTTGACCCTTTGCGGAGCTCCTTAGTAGACTACGCGGCTTTATCGGCGCCAAGCGCAGCCGTCGCGGCGCACCGGACTCGCGGCGGCTTTCGCAGGGTCGGGTCGAGGGGCAGCCTGCCCGCCGCCACGCCCGCGGGTGAGAGTCGGTGGCGCAGATCTTTTCGGAGAAGGCGAACCGCCTGGCGTTCTACGGCGCGGTAGGGGCGCCGCTTTCTCTCGTGCTGGTCGTCGGGGGTTTCTGGTACTACGGATCGCCTAAGTATACCGACGTGGGCTACATGCCGCGCCAACCGATTCCTTACAGCCACAGGCTGCACGTGGGGCAGCTCGGTCTCGACTGCCGCTACTGCCACGCCTCGGTCGAGGTCTCGCCGGTGGCGAACATCCCGCCCAGCCAGGTGTGCATGAACTGCCACAAGCTGATTCAGCGGGAGAGCCCGAAACTGGAGCCTCTGCGGGAAAGCCTCGGGACGGGCATGCCTATTCCGTGGATCCGGGTGCACAACCTCCCGGACTACGCCTACTTCGACCATCGTCCCCACTTGCGCGCGGGGGTGGGTTGCGTGGAGTGCCACGGCCGGGTGGATCAGATGGAAGAAGTCGTGCAGGTCGAGCCGCTGAGCATGAGCTGGTGCCTGGACTGCCACCGCAACCCGGCCCCGCACCTGCGCCCGCCGGAGGAGATCACGAACCTGCGCTGGATCCCCCCGGAAGACCAGCCCGAGATCGCCCAGCGACTGATCGAGGAGCTCGCCCTCCACCCGCCGACGGACTGCACGGGGTGCCATCGATGAGCGGGCGGAACCGCGACTTCGGGTACTGGCGCAGCCTGGACCAGCTTGCGGGCGAGGCGAGCGCTCGGGAGTTCTCCGAGCGAGAGTTTCCCGAAAACGCGTGGCAGCCTCCCGAGGGGCTCACGCGGCGCGAGATGCTGGCGCTGCTGGGCGCCTCGATTTCCCTGGCCGGCCTGACCGCCTGCCGCCGACCGGTGGAGCAGATCGTCCCCTTCGTTCAGGCCCCCGAGGGCTTTTTCCCCGGTGTTCCCGAGCGCTACGCCACCACCATGCCCTTCGGCCTCCACGCCTACGGGCTCCTCGTGGAGAGCAACGACGGCCGGCCGACGAAAATCGAGGGCAACGAGCTGCACCCGGCGACCCGGGGCGGGACCTCGGCGTGGATGCAGGCCTCGATCCTCGGGCTCTACGACCCGGACCGCTCGCGGAGCCCCCGCCGCGGCACCGAGCGCACCACGCGCGACGCCTTCCTGGCGGCGTGGAAAGAGCGCGCCCCGGCGCTGCGCGAGCGGAGGGGCCGGGGACTCGCGTGGCTCACCGAGGCTTTCGCCTCCCCCACCCTGGCGCGGCTCGCAGCGGAGCTGCGCACGCGCTTCCCCGAAGCTCTGTGGGTCGCCTACGAGCCCGCGAGCGAGGAGCAGCTCTACCGCGGCGTGGCGCTGGCGACCGGGCGTGTCCTGCAACCGGTTTTTCACCTCGACCGGGCGGACGTGGTGCTGGCGGTGGAGTCGGACTTTCTGGTGGGCGATCCCGAGGCCGTGCGTTGGGCCCGCGATTTCGCCGACCGCCGGCGCATGCGTTCGCCGCAGGACACACCGAACCGGCTCTATGTCGTGGAGAGCACCTACTCCGCGACGGGAGCCTCCGCGGACCACCGGCTGCCCATGCGCCGCGGGGAGATGGGCGTCTTCCTGCTGGCCTTGGCGGCGGAGCTGGCGGCCCAGGGCGCGAGCGGGGTGGTGCCGGCGCCGGTGCCCGGGATGCTGCCCGAGGAGACTCGGCGCTGGATCCGCGCCCTCGCCCGGGATCTGCTGGCCCGCCGCGGCCGCGCGGTGATCCTGGTGGGCCCGTCGCTGCCCCCGCAGGTGCACGCTGCGGCTCTGGCGCTCAACGCAGCCCTGGGGGCGATGGGAACGGCCCTCGGCTGGTGCGAGCTGCGCGACGCCGCCCTGCCCGAGCGCGGGGCCCTGGCGACCCTCGCGGAAGCGATGCACGCCGGCTCCGTGGACACGCTGGTGATCCTCGGCGGCAACCCGGTCTACAACGCTCCCGCGGATCTCGCCTTCGCCGAGGCTCTGGCGAAGGTGGAGTTCTCCGTGCATCTGTCGGAGCGCTTCGACGAGACCTCGCAGCGCACGACGTGGCATCTCAACCGCGCTCACTACCTGGAGGCGTGGGGCGACGCGCGCGCGGTCGGGGGCCACCTCAGCGTGACGCAGCCTTTGATCGAGCCGCTGTTCGGCGGCACGACCGACGCCGAGCTGCTGGCGCTGCTCCTCCGGGACGAGCCGGCCCGTGGATACGAGCTCGTCCGCGAAACCTGGAGAGGCATCCTCGAGGGGGGCGATTTCGAGCGGCGCTGGCAGCGAGTCCTGCACGATGGGGTGCTCGAGGACAGCGCGCTCCCCGAGATCGTGCCGGAAGTGCGCGGCGACACGACGCTGGCGCTCGCGCGCGAGCTCCAGGCTCCCTCGGCGGGGCCGGAGCTCGTGTTCACGCCCTCGTACGCGGTCTGGGACGGGCGCTTCGCCAACCTCGCGTGGCTGCAGGAACTGCCCGACCCCGTCACGAAGCTCACCTGGGACAATGCGGCGCTCGTGAGCCCGCGGACGGCGGCGCGCCTGGGCCTGGAGACGGGCCGGGTCGTGCGTCTGCGCGCCGCAGGCCGCGAGCTCCAGATACCCGTCTTCGTCCTGCCCGGTCAGCACGACCAGACCGTGACCGTGGCCCTGGGTTACGGGCGCAGCGCCGCGGGACGCGTGGGCAACGGCGTCGGGGTCGACGCCTACGCCCTTCGCACCCTGGAGGGTTTCGACCGCATCGAGGGCATCGAGCTGGAGCCGACCGCGCAGGTGCGCCCCTTGGCGTCGACGCAAGACCACTGGCAGATCGACCCCCTCGGAGCGCGCGAGCGGGATCGCCGCGTCGCGCAGCTCTACCGGGAGGCGACGCTCGCCGAGTACCGGCGCGACCCGGGCTTCGTCAGGCACCACGACGCGCTCCGGATCCCGCTCGAGAGCATCTACCCCGATCACGACTACAGCCGCGGCTACCAGTGGGGGATGGTGATCGATCTTGGCGCCTGCGTGGGTTGCAACGCCTGTGTCGTCGCCTGCCAGAGCGAGAACAACATTCCCGTCGTGGGCAAGGAGCAGGTTCGCCGCGGCCGCGAGATGCAGTGGCTGCGGGTGGACCGCTACTTCGCGGGGGAGCCTGAGGCGCCGCGGCGGATGCTCTTTCAGCCCATCCCCTGCATGCACTGCGAGAACGCGCCCTGCGAGCAAGTGTGTCCCGTGGCGGCGACGGTGCACGATGCCGAGGGCCTCAACGGCATGGTCTACAACCGCTGCATCGGCACGCGGTACTGCCTGAACAACTGCCCCTACAAGGTGCGCCGGTTCAACTTTTTCAACTTTACCAAGTACACTCCCGAGCTGCTGCGCATGGCGAACAATCCCGACGTCACCGTGCGCTCCCGCGGTGTGATGGAGAAGTGCACCTACTGCACGCAGCGCATCCAAGAGGCGAAGTGGCGGGCCAAGGAGGAGGGGCGCGCGATCCGGGACGGAGAGCTCCAGACGGCCTGCCAGCAGGCCTGTCCCACGCGCGCCATCGAGTTCGGCAACCTCAACGATCCCGAAAGCCGCGTGGCCCTCCTGAAGCAGCACGAACGTAACTACGTCCTGCTCGAGGAGATGAACAACCGGCCCCGCACGTCGTACTTGGCCCGCGTCAGGAACCCCAACCCGGAGATCGGCGATGCCTGAGCGCCTCGGCCCGCGCGCGTGCGGCGGCGCGAGCTGCCGCTCGCTTCGGCCGGCCGGCCCATGCGGGAGGCAAGGTGGACCTTTCGCGCGGCGTTGGCTTCGCGGGCTGGCGGTAGCCGCCCTGGCGCTGCTCGCGGCGGGTTGCGTGCGGGGCTGCCCCTCGCGCCGGCCGCCGATCCACCTCAACCCCAACATGGACTACCAGGAGAAGTACCAACCCCAGGAAGCGAGCGCTTTCTTCTACGATGGGAAGGCGATGCGGGAGCCGGTCCCGGGCACCATCGCCCGCGGCCGGCTTCCCGGGGATCCCGCCTTCGAAACGGGGCGCGACGCCCAGGGGAACCTGGTGCCGACGATTCCGATCGCCGTCGATTCGGCGCTGCTCCAGCGGGGGCGGGAGCGCTTCCAGATCTACTGCGCCCCCTGCCACGACACGCGCGGCACGGGCAAGGGAATCCTCTTCGAGCGGGGCAACGTGCCCACGACGAGCCTGCACATCGAACGCCTGCGCGAGGCGCCGGACGGGCATCTCTTCGACGTGATCACGAACGGCGTGGGTTTGATGCCCGCCTACCGCTGGCCCGTGGTGGCGCGCGACCGGTGGGCCATCGTGGCCTACGTGCGCGAGCTTCAGGCGCGCCAGGCGCGGGCGAGCGGGCGTTGAAGGGGGGCCGGGACGTGAAGCGTTGGGGATGGATCTTGGCGGCGCTCGTGGTCCTCGCGGGCCTCGCGGCGACGGTCCGGGTGTGGCAGAGGCTCGAGCGCGGCGCCTTCCGGCCTCCGGTCTGGGCCGCCCAGGAAGAGCCGCCGCCGCGCGTGCAGGGCCTCGAGGATCTGACCCGGGCGCGCGAGGAGAAACTGCGCAGCCAGCCCTACGAGGAGGCGGAGTACCGTCAGCTGGGCAAGCTGAACAGCCGCGTGGTCGTCTGGGTGCTCGCGCAACTGCACCTGCTCTTCGCCGCCTTCGTTCTCGCGGTGCCCATCTTCGCCTTCATCATCGAGGCCATCGGCTACGCCACAGGCGACCGCCGTTACGATCGGCTGGCCCACGATTTCACGAAGCTGCTGTCGGTGTCCTTCTCGCTCACGGCGACGTTCGGCGCTTTCCTCACGTTCATGTTGGTCCTGCTCTACCCGAAGTTCATGAACTATCTGTTCTACGTGTTCTCGCCGACCCTGGCGCCCTACGTGGGGTTGTTTTTCCTCGAGGCGATTTTCCTCTATACCTACTACTACGGCTGGGGGAAGTTCCACCCGCTCGTGCACCTCGGGCTCGGTCTCGGACTCAACATCGTCGGCACGGCGATCATGTTCATCGCCAATGCCTGGCTCTCGTTCATGATGTCCCCGGGCGGCGTCTCGGAAACGGGCGTGGTCCTCAGCGTGTGGGACGCCTTCGCCAACTTCACCTGGATGCCGATCAACATCCATCGGCTCATCGCCAACGTGGCCTTCGGCGGCTCCGTGGCGGCGGCCTACGGGGCCTGGATGTTCCTGCACGCCCACAACGACGAAGAGCGGGCCCACTACGACTGGATGGGCTACACCGGCAATTTCGTCGCCACGATCGCGTTTTTGCCCCTCCCCTTCGCGGGCTACTGGCTCGCCAGCGAGATCTACAACTACAACCAGGCCCTGGGCATCATGATGATGGGCGGGGCCTTCCGCTGGCTGTTCATCATCCAGGCGGTGCTGATCGGCATGATCTTTCTCGCCGCCAACTACTACCTGTGGGTCGGCATGGGACGGATCGAGGGCGAACGGCGCTACCAGGGGGCGATCAAGTACCTGCTCGCGGCGATCGCGCTCTGCTTCGCGGTGTGGGTCACCCCGCGCGCCATCGTCGCCACGGGCTCCGAGATCCGCGCCATGGGCGGCACGTTCCATCCGGTGTTGCGCTGGCTGGGGCTGATGTCGGCCAAGAACACGGCGGTCAACATCCTGATCCTGACGACCTTCATCAGCTTCGTCCTCTACCTGCGGGCCGGCAAGCGCGCGGCGTCGCCGCGGGCGCGGCTCGGAGATTGGGTCCAGGCGACGCTCATCGCCGCCGCAGCCGCCTACGTCATCTACCTGGGAGTCTACGGTTATTTCGTCGAAGCCTCGATCCGCATCAGGTTCTCCGTCTACATGGTGCTCGCGGTCCTGATCGCGATTGTGGGGTCGCTGCTCATCAACATCGTCCAGCTCAAGGGCGCGATGATCACGGCGCAGCCCAAGTGGGGCAAGATGCCCCTGTTCTCCCAGTACGTCCTGATTTTCATTGCCGTCAGTTTCACCTGGCTGATGGGGCTGATGGGTTACGTGCGCTCGGGTCTGAGGCAACATTGGCACGTCTACGGCGTCATGCGCGACCACTCGCCCGATGCCTACACCCCGACCCTCGGCTACGCGACGAAGATCGTCTCGGTCACGGTGTTGCTGTTCTTCGCGCTGATCGGGTTCGTGTTCTGGCTGGCGAGTCTGGCGGGCAAGAAGGCCTGGGCGCCGGCCTCCGAACCGGTGCTCGAGCCGGCGGGCGGCTGGACCGCCTCGGAGAGCGACGGAGGTCACTGATGCGCGTGCCCCCGGCGGTCAACGTGGTGCTGCTCGTGCTCGGAGCCACGGCTTTCTATACCTACGTCGGCCAGCTCGTGCCCCAGAGCGAGGTGCTCCCGCCCGAGGAGATCCAGATCGCCGCGGATTTGACGACGGACAAGATGATCACCATCGGCGAGCGGATCGCTCACGGCAAGGGCCTCTGTCTCACCTGCCATACCCTCGGGCAGTCCGGGCCCCTGCGCTTTCCAGATCTGGCGGGCATCGGGGCACGGGCGGGCACGCGCCGTCCCGGCATGAGCGACGTGGAGTACCTGGCCCAGTCGCTCTACGAGCCGGACAGCTTCGTCGTCCCGGGCTTCAATCCCGGCATGCCGCCCATCCACAAGCCGCCCATCGGGCTGACGGACGAGGAGATCCTGTGCGTGATCGCGTGGCTCCAGAGTCTGGGGGGCGAGCCGACGGTGACCTTGCAAACCATGCACCCGTATCGCAAGCAGGGGGGTTGATCCGCGCCGCGGGAGAGGTTTGTCGTGCAGCTGCCCATCAAACTCGGTATCCTGCTGCCGATCCTGGTCGTCTTCGTCGCCCTGCGGCTGCTACGGGCGAATCTTTTCCTCTGGATTCTAGCGTGGACGGCGAGCCTCTACGTCTTCTTCGCCTACGGTTTCGTCTCGCCCATCCCGGGCTCGGCGGTGACGATGTACATGGCGATCGCCGCGGTGTCGCTCGCCGCGTACGTCATGTCCGCGCCGGAGCGCACGGAGAGCTTCCTGCGCCCTCTGGTGCGCCTCGCCGTCGAGCGGCGCTGGCGCCCGGTGCTAGCGTTGCTGCTGTTGGCGGGGCCGGTGTTCGCCGCATGGCACACCTACAGGACACTGCAGGAGCCGGTGGAGCCTCCGTTTTTCGCGCGTACGATCCACCCCCAGCCGCCGGCGGAGATCACCGTCCACGGCACGAAGATCGATCTCATCCGCGCCGACAACCCCTTCCGCAAGCTCGAGGAAACCGATCCCGAAGCGTTCGCGCAGCATGTCGCCAACGGGCGGCGCGTCTACTACGAGAACTGCTTTTTCTGCCATGGCGACGGGCTCGCCGGCGACGGGCTCTTCGCCCGCGGCCTGAACCCCGTACCGACGAACTTCACGGACGCCGGCGTTTTGCCCAACTTCCGCGAAGCCTTCTTCTTCTGGCGCGTGAGCAAGGGAGGGCCGGGGATGCCCGAGGAGGGCGAGCCGTGGGCCTCCGCCATGCCGGCCTGGGAGAAGTTCCTCTCGGAAGAAGAAATGTGGGACGTGATTCTCTTCCTGTACGAATTCACGGGCTACCCGCCCCGGGCAATCGTCGAGGAGCACCTGGCCGAATGAAAGGGGGACTCTGGATCGCGCTCACCGCCGCGCTTGCGGTCTCCGCCACCGCGGCGCAGCAGCCCGACCTCGGCACGGAAGCCCAGCGCGCCGCGGGCAAGGCGCTCTACGAGAAGTACTGCGTCCAGTGCCACGGCGAGCGAGGAGACGGGAGGGGGATCGCCGCGCCCCGGATGAAGCCCAGGCCGCGCGACTTCACTTCCGGAAAGTTCAAGATCCGCACGACACCGAGCGGGGCGCTGCCCACCCGCGCAGACCTCGCGCGCATCATCCGCGTCGGGATGCCCTACACGACGATGCCCGCCTGGCCCAACTTCACAGAGCAGGAACTGGAGAGCCTGATCGACTACCTCGAGACTTTCAACCCCGACTTCGGCAACCCCGAGCGCGTCCCGACACCGATCGCGATCCCCGAGCCCCCGCCCATGACGCCGGAGTCGGTGGAGGCGGGCCGCGGGATCTACGAGCAGCTCGGTTGCGCGGGCTGTCACGGCCAGCTGGGCCGCGGGGACGGTCCCTCGGCGCCCACGCTGCGCGACGACTGGGGCCAGCATATTTTTCCGGCGGACCTGACGAAACCCTGGACCTTCCGCGGCGGGCCCACACGGCGCGATATCTTCCGTGCCTTCAGCACCGGGCTCAACGGCACCCCCATGCCCTCCTACGCCGAGTCGTTGAGCGAGGAACAGCGCTGGCAGCTCGCGGACTACATCGTCTCGCTCGGCCCTGGCTCCGACCCGGGTTACGACTCGATGGTCACGGCGGTCAAGGTGCTCCACGCGATCGACCTCGAGGACGAGGAGCTGTTCGCCGCGGCCGCGCCAGCTTACTTCCCCGTCGTGGGGCAGATCACCGAGCCCGGACGCGAGTTCTACCCCTCCTGCAACGGGATCGAGGTACGCGCGGTCTACAACCTGGAGGAGATCGCCATCGAACTGCGCTGGCACGACATGCGCGCCGAGACCACGGGCCGCAACGGCCCCGATCTTCCCGTGCCCCGCTTCGAGGAAGATCCCTATCGCGGTGCGGCACCCGAAGCGCCAGCCGAGGAGGGAGATTTCTGGGGCGAGGAGACGTCGGAGGAAGACTTTTGGGGCGAGCAGGAAGCCGCGGAGGAAGACTTCTGGGGCGAGGAACGAGCTGCCACGGCCGCGACGCCGGACCGGGAGTTCTCGGACGCCGTGGCGATCCAGTTCCCCCTCGCCCCGGGCGACGCGATCCGGAAGCCGTACTTCATCTTCGGGGACAAGCAGAATGCGGTGGACCTCTGGTTCTTCGACCTGGCGCGGGAGGCTCCCGAGTGGTTCATCGGACGGGGCAGCGACGCTCTCGAATCGCAGGGCATCGGCGACCTCCAGGCGCTGGCCCGCTACGACCGCGGCGAGTGGCGCGTCGTCTTCAAGCGCCCGCTGCGCTCGCCCGGGGGCGTGCCGTTCGATGAAGGGGCGTTCGTGCCCATCGCCTTTTCGGTATGGGACGGCTTCAATCGCGAGCGCGGCAACAAGCGGGGTTTGACCACCTGGTATTACCTCTACCTCGATCCCGGCAACCGGCCGGCGGCGACGGCGCCCATGCTGCGGGCGGCGCTCGCTGCGTTGCTGGTCGAGCTTGCGGTGCTCGCGCTGCTCCTGCGCCGCGCCCGCCAGGCCCCGCGCCGCCCGCAACCCGCCCCGACGGAGCAAGAGGCATGACGCGCCGCCCCTCCCCCGCGCTGGCGCGAACCGCCGCTTGTCGGGCTGCCCGCCCGCTGCCCGCCGGGCCGAGGCGGACACGGGCCCGCCCCGCGGCCCATGACAGGGAAAATAACGAGGAGACGCCGACATGTACAAGACGATCTACGTCCCGGTAGACAACTCCGATTACTCCAACCGCGCGGTGGAGCGCGCCGTGGAGCTCGCCCGAGCCTTCGCCTCGAAGGTCGTGGGCTGCCACGTCTACGCTGCACGCATGCACGACTATCGTTTCAAGCAGATGGAGTTCACCCTGCCCGAGGAATACCTCGAGGAGACCGAGCTCGAGCGCCAGCGCAAGATCCACGACAGCCTGATCACGATGGGGCTGCAGCTCATCTCCGAAAGCTACCTCTCGCCCCTCGCGACCCGCTGCCGCGAGGCGGGCCTCGAGTTCGTGCCCAAGATGATGGACGGCAAGCACAGCACCGAACTCGTCCGGGACCTCGCGGCATCCGACTACGACCTCGTCGTCATCGGCGCCCTCGGCCTCGGCCGCGTGCGCGACAGCGAAATCGGCTCCGTCTGCGAGCGCGTCACGCGCCACGCCGAGCGCGATGTTCTCGTCATCCGCGAACTACCGAACGGCGAGGGACAGGCGCCCGCGGACACGATCCTCGTCGGCCTCGACGGAAGCCCCCAGTCCTTCGGCGCCCTGATGACGGCGGTCGAGCTGGCCAAGCGCTTCGGCAAGAACCTCGAAGCTGTGGCCGTCTACGACCCCTACCTCCACTACACCGTCTTCCACGGGATCGTGAACGTCCTCACCGAGAAGGCGGCCAAGGTCTTCCGCTTCGAGGAACAGAACCAGCTCCACGAGGAGATCATCGACACGGGCCTGGCGCGGATCTACCAGTCCCACCTCGACGTGGCGGAAAAGATGGCGGCCGAGCAGGGCCTGAACCTGCGCAAGACCCTCCTCGACGGCAAAGCGTTCCAGAAGATCCTCGACCACGCGCGCACGATCCGGCCGTGGCTTCTCGTCGTGGGCCGCATCGGCGTCCACAGCCCCCGGGAAGAAAAGGGCCTGGGCAGCACGACGGAAAACCTCCTGCGCAAGGCCCCCTGCGATCTGCTGATCACGACACGGCTCGAATACCCCGAGCTCGACCTGCGCGCCGAGGAGACGATCCGCTGGACTCGCGAAGCCGAGGAACGCCTCAAGCGCGTGCCTGCCTCCGTCCGAGGGATCGCCCGCACGGCCATCTACCGCCTCGCCGTCGAGAAAGGACACAGCGTGATCACGAGCGACCTCCTGGACGAGGCGATGGAGCGTTACATGCCCCAGCGCGCCGCCCGGGCGACGGAGAGACTCGCGGAGGCGCTCGTCGTGGAGAAGGCCCGGGAAACGCCGATCGCCATCTGCCGGAAGTGCGGCGTGGCCGCCGCGGAACCCGAGCCCGTGCGCTGCTCGGTGTGCGGCGGCCAGTCCTTCCAGGTCATCCCCCCCGAGGTCGTGGAAGAGATCGTTCGTTTCGAAGGCGGCGGCCTCGAGGAGAGGACCTACGACGGCCGCAAGCTCCAGTGGACGCGCGACGCGAAGCGCGCACTGTGGACCATGCCCGACGCTTACCAGCGGCGACGGGCCAAGGCGCGCATCGAGAAGGCGGCGCGCTCGAAGCGCATGACGGCCGTGACGCTCGAGTTCGCCCGGCGTTTCGTCGAGGAAGAGACCGGTCGAAGCCTGGAGCTTCCGCCGGAACGCGAGGCGCCGGCAGCGGCACCCCCCGCGCCTTCCGCGCCCTCGCCTGCAAACGGCGACAAACGCCTCGTCGCCCGCGATGCCCAGAACAACCCGCTCTTCTCGGCTCGCGACTGGACCCCGGAGGCGGTGGAGCGGATCCTGCGCGTGCCGGCCGGCTTCATGCGCCACCGCACCCAGGCGCGCATCGAGGAACTGGCCCAGGAGCGCGGCTTGGATGTGGTGGACCTCGCCCTCGTGGAGGAAGGCATCGAGATCGGCCGGCGCCTCATGGCGCAAATGATCCAGGCTTACCAGGAGAACCCGGACGCCGTGCGCGAGTCGAGCGCGCGCGAGGCCCAGGCCGCGGACAGCCGCGACACGACGGCGCCCGAGCGGAGGTCTGCCAGCGGCGGCGGCAGCCCGCTCAACGAAGCGGGCCCGCTGGCGCGCTTGCTCCGGTCCCGCGGCGAGGATGCGTGAAGCCGGCCCTCGGGTTTGTCGGACATCTTGCGGCTGGCCGCTCCGGTCGTGACCGACCCCGGCCGAGCGTCGCGCTCGCGCCTTTCCGGCCGGCCCGGTCACAACGCCTGCGCGCCGGCGGCCGCGAATCCCTGCGGGGCGAACATCCCCCGGCACCTTGCCCTGCGACCGGCTTCACGCGCAACCCTCACCCCGCGCACCGGCACGATCCGGCACGTGCACGCCGATCCCATGGACCCCCAGCAGCCCGAACGACGGCGACGGCTTCGTTAGGCGCCACCGGCCGGTCGTGCGACCACCGTGCGGCGCCGACAC
Organism: Acidobacteriota bacterium; assembly: GCA_037447115.1. Taxonomy (GTDB): domain Bacteria; phylum Acidobacteriota; class Polarisedimenticolia; order Polarisedimenticolales; family JBBIHH01; genus JBBIHH01. The sequence continues at coordinate 6,529 of JBBIHH010000033.1, read as the reverse complement.
ACCTCGATGCCCGGCTACCGCTTCTGTAGAACGGACGACCTGCCGCTTCTCGTCGAAGCCTGCCGCCGCTGCGGCGAGCCGCCCTTCGCGGGCGGCGAGCCCCTGACCGCGCAGCTCCTCAATCGCTGGATGCGCGAATGGCGGCTGTGGTGCAGTAGCTGCATGGTGGCCTTCGAGGACGACGTGCCTGTCGGCGTCCTGCTCGCCACGAAGGCGTCGGAGGCGTCCTCCATCCTGTGGATCGCGGTGCACCCGGAGCACCGCCGCCGCGGTCACGCGCGCCACATGCTGCGCTCGCTCCAGCAGAAGCTCGCCATCCTCGGCCCGCCGCGCATTTACGCCGAAGTGCCTTCGCGCCACGACGCCGGCCGGCGCCTTTTCGAGACCGTCGGCTTCCAGCTCCTGGCCGAGCTCTCCGATTACGTGGTCCGAGCCTCAAGGGACACACCGGGGCTCGAGGCGATGGCGACTGGGGTGACCCCGGCCGAACTCCTCGAGGCGGGGGTACGGCTCGGCGGGCACTCGCCTGCGCCCCGCGCCTGGTGGCGCCGCGAGGACACCGTGGAGCGTGCGGCCCCGCGACTCGAGGGACTGGCGGTCGCCTGCGGCGACCGACTGGAAGCGTGGTTGCTCATGGAAAGACTCGAGCGTCCAGGAGGCACGGCCCGGGCGCCCGCCGCAGGCTGCGCCGGGGACGAGGACGCGGCGCGTCTGCTCGGCCTGCTCCTCCGGCACGCGGCCTACCGGAGCGGCGGCACCCTGGAGTTGCCCCGCCTCCGCGCGGGAGAACTTCCACCCCAGGCTCTCGAAACGGCCCGGGCGCAAGTTTCGGCGAGCTACCTGCTCCTCGCCGCCGAGGCCAGGCGGGCAAGCTCCTGACGCCGGTGGGCGCGTGCGGGACTGCCCGACCCGCCGGACAACCGCGCCTCGCTGCGGTATCCTCCCCCGCGAAAACCCGGGAGGACGGCGATGAAGACCTACCGCGAGATCGTCGGGGACGGGGGCTCGGGTGTGGCCGAGCAGATGGCGGCGCTGCGGGCGCGCGTCGAGGACAACCTCGCGGGTGTGCGCTACCGGGTGGCCGTCGGCTCGGGCAAGGGCGGTGTGGGGAAAAGCACCGTGACGGCCCACCTCGCCCGTTGCCTGCAGGAACAGGGCTGGAGGGTGGCGATCCTGGACGCCGATCTGAACGGCCCCTGCCAGGCGCGCCTCGCGGGGCTGGCTCCATCGCCTCCCGTGCCGGGAAGCCGGGGGCTCGTGGTGCCGCGCGGTGCGACGGGCGTGGGGGTGCTTTCCCTCGGCAGCTTCCTCGAAGAGCGGGCGCCACTCGAGTTCGAGAGCGTGGCGCAGGGCGACACGCACGTGTGGCGCGCCACCCGCGAGTTCGGCTTGCTCGGGGAGTTGCTCGCTTCGGCGGAGTGGGGCGAGCTCGATCTTTTGCTGTTGGATCTTCCGCCGGGTGTCGAACGGACGGTGCAATACGCCACGTACCTCGGCCCGGCAGCACGGGTGCTTCTGATCACGACGCCCTCGGGGCTCGCGCAAGGTGTCGTGGCACGCTCCCTCGAAGCCTTGCGGCGCGAGGGAAGGGTCCCCGTCGGCTACGTCGAGAACATGTCCGGCTACTACTGCGAAGGCTGCCGGAAGGTCCAGCCCCTGTTTCCGCGCAGCGCGGCGATCCTCGACGGGCTGCCGTGCCTGGGCAGCCTGCCCTTCGATCCCGTGCTCGCTTCGGCGGAGATCGCGGGCGCCGCCGCAGCGCACGCCCACCGGCCGGCCGTGCGCGCCTTGCGCGCAGCGGCCCGGCGGCTGCGCGAAGCCCTGGAGGCTCGGGAGGCGGAGTCATGAAGTTCCTCTGCGTGCGCTGCGACGTGCCGCTGAAGCTCCTGGAGACGCGTCCTCCCGCGGATGGTTCGCTCACGATCCTCTACGCCTGCCCCACCTGCGGCCACAGGGTCGCGATGCTCACGAACCCTCACGAAACCCAGCTCGTGACCTCCCTCGGCGTGCGCCTCGGCCCGGAGGAGCGCGATTCGGACCGCGCCTCCGGGTGCCCCTTCGCCGAGGTGGCGCGCGAGGCGGCCGAACGCGCGGCGCGCGACGAAGGCCTGGAGTGGACGCCCGAAGCCCGGCGCAGGCTGGAGCGGATCCCCGAGTTCGTGCGGCCTATGGCCCGGGCCGGGATCGAGCACTACGCGCGCGAGCGCGGCCTGAGGCGCGTGGACGAAGCGCTCCTCGACGAGGCGCGCGAGCATTTCGGGATGTAGCGGCGTGAAGGGCGGAGCGACCCCCGCAGCGTCGGGACACGCCAGCCGAGGTCCGGCAGAGGAGTTCGACCGCCCCTACGTCATCTCCTGGAACCTCACGTATCGCTGCAACCTGGCCTGCGAGCATTGCTATCTCGACGCGGGAGGCCGGCCGCAGGTCCTCGATGAAGCCTTCGCCGACCGCAGCGAACTTTCCACCGAGGACTGCCTGCGCGTGGTGGATCAGATCGCCGCCTTCGCCCCCGAGTGCCTGTTGATCCTGACCGGAGGCGAGCCGCTGCTCCGGCGCGACATCCTGGAGATCGTCCGGCACGCTGCGGGGCGGGGCTTGTGGGTCGTGGTGGGCACCAACGGAGTCAGGATCACGGAGAACCTCGCGCGGCGCCTCCAGGAAGAAGGGGCGCGGGGTCTGGCTCTCTCGCTCGACGCGCTGGACCCGGCGCGGCACGACCGCTTCCGCCGCGTGCGCGGCGCGTGGCAGAACACGGTGGACGGGGCGCGCATCCTGCGCCGCCAGGGACTTCCGTTTCTCGTGCAGACCACCGTGGGCCGGCACAACGTGGGCGAGCTCGAGGCCATCGCGCGCTTCGCCTGCGAGGAGCTTCAGGCGGGAGTGTGGAATCTCTACTTTCTCGTCCCGTCCGGGCGCGGGCAGTTCGTCTCGGACCTGACGTCGCAAGAATACGACGCGGTCCTGGCCGTACTCTATCGCGTGCAACAGCGTCACGCCGGGCGCATGCTGGTCAACGCCAAGTGCGCCCCGCACTACGTGCGCGAGCTCTTCGCGCGGGATCCTGAATCGCCGTTGCTGCGGACTTACGCGGGCGGAGCCGGCGGTTGCCCGGCCGGAACCCACTACATGGGGATCCGCCCCAACGGGGACGTCACGCCTTGTCCCTATCTGCCGCAATTTGCCGGCAACTTGCGCGAGCGCTCCCTGGCGGAGCTCTGGCACCGCTCGGAACTCTTCCGGACGATCCGGCGCCGCACGGGCCTCGGGGGGCGCTGCGGCGCCTGCGAGCTCCGGAGCGCCTGCGGGGGCTGCCGCGCCCGGGCGTGGGCCATGACGGGGGATCTCCTGGCCGAGGATCCCCTCTGCACGCACGAGCCGGGGACTTTTCTCGACGCGGCCGAGCGGCTCGGGCGCAGCGTGCGCTACGGCACGCGCGCCGAGCCGGAGCTCGCGTGGGACGACGAGGCGCGAGAGCGTTTGCGGCGCGTGCCGGCGTTCGTGCGCGGGATGGTCGTGCGAGCGGTGGAGGCTTACTGCCGGGAGCGGGCGATCCCGCGGGTCAGCGCGGCCGTACTGGAGGAGATCCGCGCCACGATCCCCGCCCGGCGGATCTTCGGCGCCTGGACGGCGCGCGACAGCTCCTGAGAGGCCTGCCGGGCGGCGGCCGCCCCGAGGCACCGCCTCGGCCCAACTCCCGCAGCAGGTCGCGGTCTCGACAACGACCGCCTCGCGCTAGGGGCCCTCGTTCCCGCAGGCATCGGCGGCGACGACGTTGTAGTAGCGGCTCACGCCGCTGGCGAGCTCGTCCCGATCCTCGAAGAGCGTCTCCGTCACGGTCGCGATCCGCGCGAACGGTCCCTGCGGGCTCTCGGCGCGGTAGACGTGATAGACCGCGGCGTCCGGCGCGGGATCCCAACGGAGCCGCACGTGCGCGTCGTTGATCTGGCTCACGCGCAGCGTGGCTCCCACGACCCCCGGGGCGGGCTGCGAGGTCGCGTCCTCGGCGGCGGCGCGCACGAGATTCCCGTCGGTCACGCCGCCGTTGTTGGGGCCGCCGGAGCACGTCTCATCGTTCTCGGCCTGGACGATATAGTAGTAGAGCGTGTCGTTGGCCGCGGTCGTGTCCGTATAGCTCGTGCCCGTCACTCCTGTGGCGATCCGGTTGGCGCTGGAGGGCACGAAATCCGCCGCCGTGTCCCGGTAGACCGAGTAAGTGCCGGAGCTTCCTGTGCCCCAGGCCGGTGCCGGATCCCAGCGCAGCTCTACCCCTGTGTCCGCGCAGGGATCGAGATCCACCGCCTCGCGCACGCCGGCGAACGTGGGCGCTCCGGCGCAGGCCCCGCAGGGGGCGAAGTCGGGGAGGCTGCCGTCCTTGACGATCAGCCGGTCCACGTTCCAGCCCGCATCGGTCCCCCCCGTGCTCACCTGCCGGAAAGCGATCCACAGCGTCCGCGCCCCGTCGGCGAACTGCGAGATGTCCACCGTCTGGTCGCTCCAGCTCGACTCGGTGACGCCGAAGGTGGGATCGCTCGCCCACACCTGCTCCCAGCGGTTGCGCGTCTTGACCATGATCAGGGCCCGGCTATTGAAGGCGACGTTGAGCCAGCGCCGGAAGCGCAGTACCCCGTTGGCGAGCGCCGAGGCGTCGATCTGGGGCGAGATGGCCCATTCCTCGGTGTTCGGCTCGTAGTTGCCAGGGTTGGCGCCCAGGCCGCTCAAGTCGTGGCCGAGCACGCCGGAGCCGCGAAACGCCTGCGGCGGGTCCCCTGGGGAACTCCCGAGCCCCCGCGGGCTGCCGATTTCCCACTCGCCCTGGAGTTCCCATCCCAGGGCGCTCTCGAAGTTGTCCCGGAACACCGCTCCAGGAACCTCGTGGGCGTTGAACTCGAAGGGCGCGCCGGAAACGTCGGCCACGGCCTGGTTGCCGTGATCGTCCTCGGCGACGACGCGGAAGAAAAACCGGTCGCACGCGCTGAGGAAGGCGAGCGTCACGCTGTGGCTCGTCCCTAGAGCGGGGTCCGCGGCTACGTTGCCCAGAGTCGGGGTGGTGCCCCACTCGACCCGGCCCGTCGTGGGCTCCGAGGTCGTCCAGGACACGACCGCCGACTCCTCCGTGATGTCCGTCACCCGCACGTTCCGGATCAACGGTCCCCCGCAGTCCGCGTCCCCGCTGGCGAACGTCGTCGCCGCGCGGCCCGTCCCGTCGTCCGCGTCGTCGTAGGTCGCCGTGAGGATGTCGCCGTCGGCGGCCTGGAGGATCCCGTCGCCGGCCTGCGGCGCCCCGGCCGCCGTCGGGATCGACCCGATAAATTGCGAGGTATTGGGACCCGTCTCGCTCAGCGTCAGCAGCTCCGGCTGGGTCTCGGTCGAGGAAGTCACGCGGACCGTGACGCTCTCCACTTCCGTGCTTGAGGCGTTGAGGTCGATATCGATCACCCGCACGTCGAACGTGTCGCTACAACCCACGACCGCGCGCTCGAGTTTGACGAGGCCCCGGTGGCAGTTCTGGAGACCGTTGCCGAAGTTTCCGAGGGTCTCGAAGGTGTAGTACACGCCGCCATTGTTGTCGGCGGCGGTATTCCCGGCGGCGTCGGTGGACTGCACCTCGTAGGAATAGACGGTGCACGGCTGCAGCCCCGCGAGCACGACCGTGTGGCTCGTCGTCTGCCGGTCGCCCAAGGAGGTCCGATCGGGCGGCACCGACTCCCCCCAGACGACGACGCTGTCGGAAGCCTCGTCGGTGGTCCAGACGATCGTCGCCTGGGTGTCCGTGACGTTTTGCTCGAGGACGCCGGAGATCACGGGGGCGACGCAGTCCGCTCGGGCCGCATCCTGCCGCGGGAGGTTCGTGCCCCCCTCGCCGTCGTCCGCGTCCACGTACTCCGCCGTGATGGCGTCGCCGTCGGTCACGGAGAGCAGACCGTCCGGCTGAGGCGGACCGGCGGTGGTGAAAATCTCGCCGAGGTAGATCCCCGATCCGGGCTCGCTCTCGGTCAGCGTCACGTGCTCGGGCCCGGGCTCCGTGTCCGACCCGACGGCAACCGTCACCGCCGGACTACCCGCGTTGGCGTCCACGACCCTCAGGCCGACCCGATGGCTGCAGCCGTAGACCAGCTTGTCGAATTGCACCTTGCCCGCCAGGCGGCGGGGCGTCGCGGCCACGCAGTTCGAGACGGCGCCGACGCAGGCCTCGTTGGCGCCCACGGCCTGGACGCGGTAGTACACGGTAAAATCGTTCGCCAGGGCGTCGTCACGGTAGCTCGTGGCGGGCGCAGCGACCTCGGCCACGATCGCCTGGCCACGCCCGCAGCCCCAGTCGTTGCGCAGGACGAGGTAGGACGCGGCGTCCGCCACCGGCGTCCAGCTCAGTTCCGCGGCGCTCGTGACGGCCGACACGGACAGCACCGGCGCCGCGAGGGTGGGGCAGCTCGAGCGGTTCTGGTTCTCCGGTGCGCTGGCGCTACCGCAGGCGATGTCGTGCCGGTCGAAGGCCGCGAAAATCGCCCCCGCGTGCGGCGTCCCGTTGCTC
>JBBIHH010000032.1:0-35132 GCA_037447115.1 Acidobacteriota bacterium | reverse complement strand
GCCACGGCAGCGGCGGCGACCGCGGAGGTGGAGCCCGTGGCGGCACCCGACTTCGACGAGCAAGAAATCGAGGCGTGGGTGGAAGAGGTCGAGGCCGCCAGCGGCTCCACCGAACCGCGACCCGCCGCAGCAGCGCGGGTAGAGGAGCCCGCGACGCAGGCCGCCCCAGGGCAGGGGGCGGAGCCCCTGCCCCTGGGCCGGAACCTGCGCGGGCCGGAGCTTTTTGCCGATCCGTCCCTGGAGATCGCGCACGTCCGCCCCGGAAAGCCCCAGGAGATCCTGGTGCCGGTGGAGCTCGCGCAGGGATCCCAGCGGCGCCGCTTCACGCTCAGCATCCGGCTGACGCTGGAGCCGGCGGACGACTGATTCGGCATTCGGGCGCAGGCGCCCCGAGCTTGCCCGTCGTATGCTGGACCCGTAGCGCCATGGGAATGGGAAAGGGAAGCCTGCGCTGGACGGGCCTCGCGCTGTTGGCGCTCTGCCTGGACACCCCGGCGCTCGCTCAAGAGGGCTGCCTCGGTGCGGAGGCCCCCCTCGACCTGTACGAATGGATGGCCCCTGCGCCGATCGTGGTCGCCGGGCGCGCCCTCCAGCGGGACGGGGGCTGGCACGATGCGGAGGTCCTGGCGGTGGCGCGGGGCGAGGTGGCACCGGGAACGCGGATCCGCATCGACGTGCGCAGTGCCAACCGAGAGCGCAATCCCAGGCTCCGGCCGCTGCAGCTCGAGCCCGGCGCGCGTTACCTGCTGCTGCTGGAGCCCCTCGCCCCGCATAGGCAAGACCCGCGCCCCCGCTTCCGGCTGGTGCGCGGGATTCGGGGAGTCGAGTCCCTGCCGCCGGAACGGCAGGGGGTTTTGCTCCAGGCGCTGAGAGCATTCGCTGCGCTGCAAACCGGCCGCAGCGAAGAGGCCGCCTGGCGCACGATGACCCAGTGGCTCGAGGCCACCAACCCTGTCGTCCTCGAGACGGCGCTGCGGCAGTTCCTGCGCTACGCCCGCGCCGACCTCTCGCTCCTCGGCTACCTCGTGCCCCTGTCGGAGCATCCCCAGGAGCGCATTCGCTGCCTGGCGGTGAAGCTGATCGGCACGGTGCTCAGGGGCGCGGGCCCTTTCGGCGCAGAGATGCGGGAGAACGTGTTCGCCGCCCTCGTCGCCCGGGCCCGGACCGACAGCGCGGTGGGGGTCCGGGTGGCCGCCACCGTAGCGCTGGCGAGCCTCGAGGGAACGGAAGTGGAGCGCGTACTGGAGGAGATCGCACGGGCAGATCCCGACCAGGAGGTGCGTCTTGCGGCAGCCCGCGTCCGGCTGGGCCGCGCCACGCCCGCACCGCCCTGATCCAGACGCGAGACGGGCGAGCAGCTCGTTTGACCGGGCTGCGTGCCGGTCCCTATGATTGGCGGGGGGCTGCGGCGGGGTCCTCCACGCGCGGCGCGAGTTAGGGGTGCGGGGCGCAATGGCGACCCATCCGTTCCAGAGCTTTCTCGTCCGCTACGGTGCGGGCGAGCGCATCTTCACCGAAGGCGAGCTGGGCACGACGATGTACATCGTGCAGTCGGGCCGCGTGCGGCTCTTCCGCCTCGTGGATGGCAAGAAGCGCGTCTACGGAGAAATGGAGAAGGGCGATTTCTTCGGCGAGATGTCGATCCTCGAAGGCCTGCCGCGGACGGTTTCCGCAGAAGCGGTGGAAGACACGGAGCTGATCGAAATCAACAGCCTGACCTTCGACAAGATGATCAAGGGTAACATCGAGATCGCGATCCGCATGCTGCGCAAGCTCTGCATCCGCCTGCGGGAGGCCGAGCGGCGCCTGGAGGAGGTCCAGGCGGGTGCGGCGGCCTCGCTCCACGCGCCCCGGGCGCCGCGCACGGCGCCGGCCCCGGCACCCGGTGGCGCCCCGCGCCGGGGGGCGCGGCTCGAGGTGGAGGGAGACAGCCTCGTCTTCGCCCTGGCCCGGGAGGAGACCTCTCTTGGACGCTACGACCCCGTGACCGACACGCGACCCGACGTGGACCTCACGCCCGTGGACCTCAAGCGCAGCGTCTCGCGCCGGCACGCCCGGGTGGTGCGCAAGGCGGAGGGCTACCATTTGGTGGAGGAGGTCGGTGCCCTCAACGGCACCTTCGTCAACGGCACCAAGCTCCTGCCGGGGCGCCCCCACCCCTTGCAGGACGGCGACCGCATCGTGCTCGGAACGGTGAAACTTGTCTTTCGCGCGAGTTGACACGCGGCGAGGGTGTGCCATCCCGGCCGCCGTCCTCGCCGTGTGCCTGGCGGTTGGTGCCGCCCCCGGAGGCCCGCGCCTGCGGGTCGTGGTGGACGAGGTCGCGGCTGGCGGCAGCGGGGGGCGCGTGGCCTCGCAGCTCGCGCGTGGCCTGCGCGAGGCGTTCGAGAGCCGACCCTGCGGGGTGGCGCTCGCGGGTCCGTCCGAAAAACTCGCCGAGGCCCAGTTCGAACTGCGGGTCGTGCTCGAGAAAGTGGAGCAGGCGGTGCGCTACACCTCGAGCCCTGCGGCGCCCGCGCGCAACCCCGACCCCGACGCCAGCTCCGATTACGAGGCTCGCTGCGAAATCGAGGGGCGCCTGGAATGGCGCCGACTGGCGGACGGCGCGACCGTGGGTCGCGACCGGTGGCGGATCGCGCGCGCCGGACGGCCCCGCCTTCCTGGCGAGGATGCGAGCGCCGTGGTGCGGGCCGAAGCCGTCGCCGAGCTCGCCCGGGAGATCCGCCGGCGCACGTGCCGGCTCCGCGCCCTGCGTTGACCGCGCGGCAGCGGGCGTGCTAGATTGCGCGCCCATTGCGCGCCCCGCCGTGGTTCGCCGAGGATCCGGGCGGACCGCTCCCAGGGTGACGGAGGTCTGGAACGGCTCGCCCGCGCGTGCTGTCGGGAATGCGGCCCACGGGGCCGCTGCACTTGGGGCACCTCGTGGGTGCGCTCGAGAGCTGGGTGCGCCTGCAGGACACGCACGAGGCCTTCTACGTCATCGTGGACTGGCACGCCCTGACCACGGAGTACGCCAACCCGGCGCCGATCCGCGACCACGTCCAGGAAGTCGCCCTGGACTGGCTCGCCGCGGGGATCGATCCCGAGCGCAGCACGCTCTTCGTCCAGTCCGACGTCAAACAGCACGCCGAACTGCACCTGATCCTCTCGATGATCGTCCCGCTTCCGTGGCTCGAGCGCGTGCCGAGCTACAAGGAGCAGCAGGAGCAACTGCGCGACCGCGACCTGAACACCTACGGCTTCCTGGGGTACCCGCTGCTGCAAGCCGCCGATATCCTGATTTACAAGGCGGAGATCGTCCCCGTAGGCGAGGACCAGGTGCCCCACCTGGAGCTGACGCGCGAGATCGCGCGGCGCTTCAACCACACCTACCGCCCGATCTTCCCCGAACCCCAGGCGCTCCTCACGCCGGCGGCGCGCCTGCCCGGCACGGACGGGCGCAAGATGTCCAAGAGCTACCACAACGCCATCTACCTGCGCGATCCGGAGCCGGAGATCCGCCGCAAGGTGGACAGCATGCTCACCGATCCGGCGCGGACCCACCGGCACATTCCCGGCAACCCGGAGATCTGTCCCGTGTTCCAGCACCACAGGACGTTCTCCCCGGAGACGGTCGTGCGCTGGGCGGCCGAGGGCTGCCGCACGGCCGGGATCGGCTGCCGGGAGTGCAAGGCGGCGTTGAGCGACAGCCTGTGGCAGCGCCTGCAACCGCTGGCGCAGCGGCGCGCCTCTCTCGAAACCGACCGCACGCGGCTGGCCGAGCTGCTGCAACAGGGAGCCGAGAAGGCCCGCGCCGTGGCGGAGTCCACGATGGCGGAGGTGCGGCAGGCGGTGGGCCTGACGAAATGACCTCCGAGACGGGTGGCGGCGCGGCGTTCGCCTGGCGCACGAGCGCGGAAGGAGCCCTCTCCTTCCGCGTGGGAACCTTCGAAGGCCCCCTCGACCTGCTGCTGCACCTCGTGCGAGCTCAGGAAATCGACATCACGAATCTCCCCATCGCCGAGCTGACGGACCAATACCTGGCCTACCTGGACCGCATGCGCGCGCTCGATCTGGAGATCGCCGGGGAATACCTGGTGATGGCGGCCACGCTCGTGCACCTCAAGTCGCGCATGCTCCTTCCGCGCGAGACGAGCCTCGAGGCGCCGGAAGAAGAGGATCCGCGCGCGGCGCTAGTCCAGCAACTGCTCGAGTACCAGCGCTACAAGCAGGCGGCGGAAAACCTCCAGGCGCTCGACACCGCGCGCAGTTTGGTCTGGACTCGCCCGGGCGACGCTGCGCTGCTGCGCGGCGAGCGGCGTCTGGTCGTGGACCTCGTGGAGCTCGTGGCGGCGTTGCGGGAGGTGCTGGAGCGGCTCGGGGAAGAACGGCGCTTGTCCCTGCGGCGGGACCACGTGTCGGTGGAGCGCAAGATGGCCTGGCTGCGCCGCGAACTCGCCGCGCGCGAGAGCGTGGAGCTGGCCGAACTTCTCGAACTCCAGCCCACGCGCCTGGATCGGATCGGCGTGTTTCTCGCGCTGCTGGAGCTCGTGCGCCTGGGCGAGGTCGTGGCGTTTCAACGCCGGCTCTTCGAGCCCATCCGACTCGCCCGCGTCCGCCTGGGCCCGGAGGTAGGCCCGTGAGCGGCCCGGGACCGCAGCCCCCGGCCGAACTGCTGGAGGCGACGCTGCAGGCGATCCTTTTCGCCTCGGGCGAGCCAGTGGTGGCCGCGGAGCTGGCCGAGGCCTTCGAGGGCTGGTCGGCGGCGGAGATCGCTGACGCCCTGGAGCGCCTGGGGGCGAGGCACGCGCGGCGCGCCGAAGGGCTGCGGGTGGAACGGGTGGCCGGCGGGTTCCGGCTCGCCACCGATCCGCGCGTGGGACCCTGGGTGCGCCGGTTCTTCCGCCATCAGCACCGCACCCGCCTTTCCGCGGCCGCCCTGGAGACCTTGGCCATCGTGGCGTACCGTCAGCCCATCACGGCGCCCGAGATCCAGGCCATCCGGGGCGTGGATCCTGGGGCGGCCCTGCGCAGTCTCCTCGACAAACGCCTCATCCGCATCGTCGGCCGCAAGAAAGTCGTCGGCACCCCCTTCCTCTACGGGACGACGTCGCGTTTCCTGGAACACTTCGGGCTCGATCGCCTGGAGGACCTGCCCTCGCTCGAGGAGCTCGACGAGCTCGTGGGACACCTCGACGCGCTTCAGGACGAAGCGCTCCGCCGGGCGGAGACGGCCCGGATGCCCGCCCCAGAGGAAGACCCCGAGGCCGCGGAACCCATCGGTTCCGATCCTCGATGAACGCCTTGCGCCTGCAGAAGCTGCTGGCCCAGGCTGGCGTCGCCTCCCGACGCGCCGCCGAGCGCCTGATCGTCGAGGGGCGGGTGCGGGTGAACGGGCGGGCGGTCACGCAGCTCGGCGCGCGCGTGGATCCCCTGCGGGACCGGGTGGAGGTGGACGGCCAACCGGTGAGGCTGCAGCCGCGTCGCCCCCGTTACTTCATCCTGCACAAACCGCGCGGGGTGCTCACCACGCTGCGCGATCCGGGCCATCGCCCGACGATCCGGGACCTCATCCGCCACATCCCCGAGCGCGTCTATCCGGTGGGACGCCTGGACTATCACAGCGAGGGTCTCGTGCTGCTGACGAACGACGGCGAGCTGGCCTTCGCCCTGACGCACCCCAGCCGCCGGGTGGCGCGGGTCTACCGGGTCCTCGTGCGCGGGCGGCCGAGCCCCGAGGCCCTGGACGCGCTGCGGCGAGGCATCCCCCTCGAGGGCCGGCGCACCCTTCCCGCCCGCGTGCGACGGCTGCACAGCGGCCGGAACACGTGGCTCGAGATCACGCTCCGCGAGGGCCGGCGGCAGCAGATCCGGCGCATGTGCCTGGCCATCGGTCACCCGGTGAAGCGCCTGCGGCGGGTGAGCTACGGAGGAGTCGGGTTGGGGGATTTGCCCGCGGGGGCGGTACGAGCGCTGAGGATCGAGGAGATCGCTCGGTTGCGGGAAGCCGCGGGGCTCGGTGGGGAGGCGTCGCGCGGGCGCTCGGGCTCGCGGCAGGCTCTCGAGCGGCGCTAATCCATTGAAATCAGAGCCCTTCTTGACAGGGCAGGGCCGCCTCCACTAGCATACGGGTTTTGTTGATCGCCGTTTGCGCGGCCGCCCGTTGCCCGCCGCGGGGACGAGCGAAATCCCGGGACCAGGAGGTTCGCGGATCCTATGGACGTGCAGCGACCGATTCCCGACAAGGCCGGCGCACAGCCCCAGTCTCGCCCGACCGAACAGGCTGGCTCCGGACAGGACGAGTTCGACGCTCTGGGCGACTTCGGGGTGGTTCTCGAGCGTTGGGAAGGAGCCCAGAAAACCTTCCGCGAGGGCGACGTCGTTCCCGGGCGGGTGATGAAGATCCTCGAGCGCGAGGTCATCGTGGACATCGGCTACAAGTCGGAGGGCGTGATCGACATCGAAGAGTTTCGGGGCCCCGACGGGACGTTGACCGTCGCCGAAGGCGATACGGTGGACGTTTTCCTCGAGCGCACGGAGAGCGCCGACGGTTACGTCCTCCTCTCGCGCGAGAAAGCCGAGAAGCTGAAGGTGTGGGAACGGGTGGAGCGGGCCTACCGTAGCGGCGAGCCCGTCAGCGGCCGGGTCGTGGACCGCATCAAGGGCGGCCTCAAGGTCGACGTCGGTCTGCCGGCGTTTCTGCCCGGTTCGCTGGCGGACGTGCGGCCGATCCGCAACCTCGAGTCGCTGAAGGGGCAGGAGCTGCGCTTCCGGGTGATCAAGGTGAACCGTCGGCGCGGGAACATCGTGCTCTCGCGGAAGGCTCTGCTCGAGGAAGAGAACGCGGAGAAGAAACAGCGTACCCTGGCCGAGCTGGAAGAGGGCAAGATCATCCGCGGCGTCATCAAGAACCTCACGGATTACGGGGCCTTCGTGGATCTCGGCGGCATCGACGGCCTGCTCCACATCACGGACATGTCGTGGGGGCGGATCAACCACCCCTCCGAAAAATTCCAGGTGGGAGACGAAGTGGACGTCATCGTGCTGAAGTTCGACCGCGAGCGCGAGCGGGTGAGCCTGGGGTTCAAGCAGCTGCAGGAGGATCCCTGGGAGACCGCAGCGGCCCGCTACTACCCGGGCATGCGCATTCGCGGCAAGGTCGTCAACCTCACCGACTACGGGGCCTTCGTCGAAGTCGAGGAGGGCATCGAGGGGCTCGTCCACGTTTCCGAGATGTCGTGGAGCAAGCGCATCAAGCACCCCTCCCAGCTGCTTTCGCCGGGGGAGTGGATCGAATGCGTCGTGCTCGAGGTGGACCAAGACCAGCGTCGGCTCTCCCTGGGCCTGAAGCAGATGGAGCCGAATCCCTGGGAGCTCATCAGTTCCAAGTACCGCGTGGGGGACACCATCCGCGGCGTGGTACGCAACCTCACGGACTTCGGAGCCTTCGTCGAGGTGGAGGAGGGTGTGGACGGCCTGGTGCACATCTCCGATCTATCCTGGACGAGGCGCATCAAGCATCCCAGCGAAGTGCTGGAAAAGGGCCAGGAGGTGGAGGCCGTCATCCTCAAGATCGATTCGGAAAACCAGCGGCTGTCCCTGGGTATCAAGCAGCTCCAGCCCAATCTGCTCGAAGAGTTCTTCCGCACGCACACGGTGGGCGACGTCCTCAGCGGTCGCGTGGTGCGCCTCGCGGAGTTCGGGGCGTTCGTCGAGCTCGCCGAAGGAGTGGAGGGGCTGGTGCACGTCTCGGAGATCGCCGAGGAGCCACCGGAGGCGCCCGCCGAGGTCTTGCAGCCTGGCCAGGAGGTTCGCGTCAAGATCATCAAGATGGACACGGTGGAGAAGAAGATCGGCCTCTCGATCAAGGAGGCCGCAGGGGAGCCCGGGGCCCCCGCCGGCGCCTCGGGGCAGGGGAGGGCGACCCTGGGCGACTTGGAGAGCGCACAGGCGCTGCGCGCGGCGAGGGGATCCCAGCCGACCACCCGGCAGGACGCAGGGCCCGAGGGCGGCGACGCCAAGGAAGAGCCCGCCCCGAGCTGAGCGGCAAGAGGGGATCTCTCGGGGCGTGGGCGGTACACGAGGCGAGGACGAAGGCATGACGAAGGCCGATCTGGTGGACGAGGTCATTCGGGCCGTCGGTGTCCAGAAGACACAGGCCGAGCTCATCGTTTCCACCGTTTTCGAGGCCATCGTCGAGGCGCTGCGCCGCGAGGACAAGATCGAGCTCCGGGGCTTCGGCAGCTTTCGCATCCGTCGCCGGCGCCCCCGCCAGGGCCGCAATCCCAAGACCGGAGACCGGGTGCAGGTCCCCGAGAAGCGGGTGGCTTACTTCAAACCCGGCAAGGAGCTCAAGGAGCTGATCAATCGAGAATCGATGCCGAGCCCGGCCACACCGGTCGTCTCGCCCTCGGGAGACCGGCCCGCGGAGCCCTGAGCGTGCGCCGTGGAGTACTGGTTCCGCCCCTGGCGCTACCCCTACGTGAGCGGTCAAATCGCGCGTTCGACTGAGTGCCTGTTCTGCGCGCTGCTCCAGGGAGACCCCGCCCAGGACCGCGCGGGGCTGATCGTCGGGCGCGCTCCCCGGAGCTTCGTCGTGCTCAACCGTTTCCCTTACAACCCGGGCCACCTGATGGTCGTGCCCCACCGGCATGCCGCGCAGCTCGGCGAGCTCTCGGGGGCGGAGCGGAGCGAGCTGATGGCATGGTTGGCCAAGGTGGAGGCGGCGCTGGAACAGGTCTACCGCCCCGAGGGCATCAACGTCGGGCTCAATCTGGGCCGTCCAGCGGGAGCCGGCATCGAGGCGCACCTGCACGTGCACATGGTGCCACGCTGGAACGGGGACACGAACTTCATGACCGTGATGGCCGAAACGCGCGTCCTCCCCGAGACGCTGGAGCAGACGTGGGAGCGGCTGCGGCCGTTGCTGGAGAGAGGGCCGGGCACGTGAGCGGGCGCCGCTACTACATCGAGACCTGGGGCTGCCAGATGAACTTTCACGACAGCGAGAAGCTGGCGGGGGCCCTGGTGCGCGAGGGGTACGTTCCGGCGCGCAGCCGGGAGGAGGCGGATGTCATCCTGTTCAACACCTGCGCGATCCGGGAAAAAGCCCAGGAGAAAGTGTTCTCGGAGCTGGGTCAGCTGCGCGGGCTCAAGGCGCGCAAGCCCGGGCTCGTGATCGGGGTCTGCGGCTGCGTCGCGCAGCAGGAAGGCGAACGGATCTTCTCGCGAGCTCCGCACGTGGATCTCGTCGTCGGCCCGCGGGCGAGCGGCTCGGTGGTGCGCTGGGTGCGACAACTCCAGCGGGCCGACACCGCGCCAGGCCACCGGGTGGACCTCGCTTACCGCGAAGACTCCGTGCGCTTTCCCTTCGAGGCCATCAAGCGGGAAGGACTGCACCGGCGCAAGGCCTTCGTGACCATCATCGAGGGCTGCAACCACCGCTGCACGTTCTGCGTCGTTCCGCGGACGCGGGGGCGGGAAGTCTGCCGGGACATGGAGGAGGTGCTGGCGGAGGTGCGCCACCTCGTGGCCCGGGGGGTGTGCGAGATCGAGTACCTCGGACAGACGGTGAACGCCTACCGGGACGCGCACGGGCGCACGCTCGCGGATCTGCTCCGCGCCACCGCCGGGATCGAGGGCGTGGAACGCATTCGCTTCACCACGTCCCATCCTGCTCAAATGACCGAACGACTGATGGACGCCATGGCTGCGGCGCGCCCCAAGCTCTGCCCCTACCTGCACCTGCCGGTGCAATCCGGGGCCGACCGAGTGCTGCGCGCCATGCGGCGCGGATACGACCGGGACGGCTACCTGCGCAAGGTGGAGGCCCTGCGGGCTCGGATCCCGGAGCTGTCCCTAGGGACGGACATCATCGTCGGGTTTCCCGGGGAGACGGAACAGGACTTCCGCGAAACGCTCAGCCTGCTCGATGCGGTGGAATACGACATGGTCTATGCCTTCGTTTTCTCGGCGCGACCCGGGACACCAGCCGCCGCGATGGAGGACCCCACACCGCCGGCGGAGAAGCTCGCGCGGCTGCACCGCTTGCAGGCGCACCAGCGAGCGATCCAGGAGCGGCGCAACCAGCGCTGGATCGGCCGGGAGGTGGAAGTCCTCGTGGAGGGTCCGAGCCGCCGCGACCCGCGCGAGTGGTCGGGCCGCACCCCCGAGAACCGGGTGGTGAACTTCCCCGGGCCCTCGGAGCCCGGCGCGCTGGAGCGCCTGCGGGTCACGGAGGCCTCCGCCCACGCCCTCCGGGCGGTTCGCCTCTCCGGTACGCGGGAGAGCGGGGCTGCTTGACCCCGTCGGCGCGCGACCGGTATATTGAGGCCTTCGAGCGCGGCGGCCGGGCGCCACGCCGGCGATGCATCGGGGACGATCCATGGCGGCGATCGAGATGAAGGTCCGAGGCCTGATGCTCGACCCCGTGTCCCAGATGCCCATCGTCATTCTCAAGGACGCCCAAGGCGAACGGGTGCTGCCCATCTGGGTCGGCGCCTTCGAAGCGAACGCCATCGCCATGCAGCTCGAGAACGTGGTTTCGCCCCGGCCCATGACGCACGATCTCCTGCGCAACGTGATCGAAGAGCTCCAGGCCCGCGTGGACCGGGTGGTGATCACCGATTTACGGGACAACACCTTCTTTGCCGCGATCCACATGACCCGCGCCGGCGCGGAGGTGGTCGTCGATGCCCGTCCGAGCGACGCGATGGCCCTCGCGCTGCGCGCCCGCGTGCCCATCTACGTCGAGGAGGTCGTCCTCGAGAAGTCTTCCGGGGCGGGAGAGAGCACCGGTGCCGACGAAGCCGAGCGCCTGCGCCGCTGGCTCGAGGAGGTCGACCCGAGCGAACTCGGCAAGTACGAGATGTAGCCGGTCGCCGCTACACTTTCGATAAATTTTCTCCCATCGGGATTCGTCGATTCCCGATCGACGTCCGCGCTTGACAACGCCCTCCCCGCAAGCATAGACTGGCCCGGCCCGTCAAGGAGCGCGCTAGATGCAGGGCCGCAGCACGAGAGCGACCCAAGATAAAGGGTTCCAGTCCAGTGCGAGCCAGCCGGCCCCGCTTTCCGCACCGAAGCCAGCCAGCACGATGATCATCGCGGTAGCGAACCAGAAGGGCGGCGTAGGAAAGACGACGACCTCAATCAACCTTGCAGCCGCTCTCGCTCACAAGGGCCTACGCACGCTTCTTGTGGATCTCGACCCTCAGGCGAACGCCACGCTCTCTTTCGTGGATCTCCAGGAGGTACGGCTTTCCACGTACGATCTGCTCGTCCTTCCCGATGTTACGGCAACGCAGGTCATTCGCCCTACGCCGGTGCCGAACCTCGATCTCTTGGGATCGCGGATCAGCCTCGCCAAGGCCGAGGCCAAGCTCGTGGGGGAGTTCGACAGCCATTTCCGCCTCAAGGACAAGCTCGCGCCTGTGCTGGATCGCTACGACTATCTCGTCCTAGACACGCCCCCCACCTTGGGGATCCTGACCGTCAACGCTCTGGTCGCGGCGACCCACCTGCTGGTGCCCATCCAGTCGTCGTATTTCGCGCTCGAAGGCACCGACGATCTCCTGGAGACCTACGAGAAGATCAAGGCCCGTCCCAACCCGGACCTCGAGTTCCTCGGGGTCGTCATCACGCTGCACGACAAACGGACCTGCCTCGCCCGGGACATCCGCAAGCAAATCCGCCAAGTTTTCGGGGAGAAGGTTTTCAACACGATCATCTCCAAGAGCGTCCGCCTCGAGGAGAGCCCCGCCTACAAGCAGAGCATCTTTACCTTCGCCCCCGACTCTTCGGGGGCGCTGGAGTACTACCGCCTTTCGGAGGAGGTCATTGGCCGTGTCTAGACGCCGTGGGCTTCCACCCGAAAAGACCATGCGGCACGACAGCCACTTCGTCGAGGAGATCACCTCGCAGCGCGCCGAACCCATCGGGCGCCTGATCGATCTGGACCTCATCGACCCCAACCCCCATCAGCCCCGCAAGCACTTCGGGGACCTGAGCGACATGGTGGCATCCATCAAAGAAAAGGGGGTGCTGGAGCCCATTCTCGTGCGCCGGCACGAGGGAAAATACCAGATCATCGCCGGGGAACGCCGCTACCAGGCGGCCAAGCTCGCTGGGCTGCGCCGCATTCCGTGCGTGGAGGTGGACGTCGACACCCGCGGGATGCTCGAGATTTCCTTGATCGAGAATCTCCAGCGCAAGGACTTGCACCCCTTCGAGGAGGCTGCGGCTCTCCAGAGTCTCTGCGACCAGTTCCGGTACACCCACGAGGAGATCGCGGCCAAGCTGGGAAAATCCCGCACCGTGATCACGGAAACTTTGTCGCTCAACCGTGTGCCCGAGGACGTTCGCGAGCGATGTCGGCGCGCCGACATCACGAGCAAGAGCATGTTGTTGCAGATCGCACGTCAGGATTCCACAGCCGCGATGCACCTGCTGGTGGACAAAATCAGTGGCGAGGGAATCTCGCGTGACGAGGCCAGGCGCTTCAATCGCAAGGAAGGAGAGCGGCGCCCTCGCCGGGCGCGGCGCTATACCTTTCGCTACAACGCACCGGACGAGTCCTTCCATCTGCGGCTGTCTTTCAACAAGCCCGAGGTAGACCGCAACGAGCTGATTGAAGCCCTGCGCCAGCTCCTTCACGCTTTGCTCGAAGCCGAGGAAGTTCCCCATCTGTCGGCGGGAGCTGTAGCTCGGGCTACGACCACAAGCCCCGTCGGGCGGCACGCGCCCCAGGTCTCGGTGGACCATTAGAGCGCGGTTCCCTTGAAGGTCGCGTTGCCGAGGGCGGGGCTAGGGTTGGGGAGGGTCGACAGGACGGCCCCCCAATTTGCAACATAAGATATCTTATCGGACGCTAAGGGACTCCGGGCGCGGCGCGTCCCGGGCCCGGCTTTTTTGACCTTTTCCCGCATCCTCCCGTACACTGCCGCGCCGCCCATGGGACGACTCTCCCGCTACCTCTTCCGCCAGTTCCTGGTACCGACGGGAGTCGGCTTGCTCCTGTTCACCTTCGTCCTGCTCATGAACCACCTGTTCTTCGTCGCCCAGGAGGCCCTGGCGCGCGCTCTTCCGTGGGAGGTCACCGCCGAACTGGTCTTTCTGGAACTGCCCCGGCTGTTCGTCATGACCCTCCCGATGGGAACGCTCCTCGGGGTGCTGGTGGCCACCGGCCGGATCTCGGCCGACCATGAGTGGACCGCCATGCAAGCCGCTGGCCGCGGCCTCGGGACGCTGGTGCGCCCGGCCCTGCTCTTCGGACTGCTCATGGGCCTCGCGAGCTTTCTCGTCTACACGACCCTCTTTCCGCGGGCCAACTACGCCACCCGGCAGCTGCGCCACGAGATCCTGAGCCAGACCGCCCTAGCGGCGAACATCCGGCCACGCGTCTTCCACACCGAGCTGCCCGGTACCGTGCTCTTCGTCTCGGACATCGGCCCCTCCCAGGGCGGCCACCGGCTGCAGGGTGTCCTGCTGCACCGGAGCCACGGACCCGGGGGGTACCGCCAGCTGATCCTGGCCCGGACGGGCGATCTCTTCCCCGCGAGCGACGGCAGCGGTGCCGTGGAGATCGAGCTGCGGGATGGGGTCATGCACATCTACCGTCCCGACGATCCCGACGACTACCGGATCGTCCCGGCGTTCGGCGTCTACCAGGAGCGGCTCGAGCCGGCACCGATCTTCGAAGCCCTGAAGCGCGCCGCGGAGGAGAAAGTCCTCTTCGACCTTAACTTGCCCGAGCTGTTCGCCGAAGCGCGCCGTGCAGCGGCTCTGGAGGAGCCGGTCGTGCGCGAGCTGCGGCTGCGCAGCGCGTGGCGCGAAATCCACGCGCGTTTCGCCCTTCCCGCAGCAGCGCTCTTGTTCGCGCTGCTGGGGGTGCCGCTCGGATTGACCCGCGCCCGCAGCGGCAAGGCGGCCGGGTTCGCGGTGGCGACCCTCGTCATCGTGGTCTACTGGGTGACTTACACCTTCGCCCGCGATCAAGGGGCCCGCGGTCGCATCCCCATCGGTCTCGGGGTGTGGGCCGCGGACGGCTTGATCCTCGTCTGGGCGCTCCTTGCGCTCGGACGCGCGCGACGGGGCCCCCAGGGCGAGCTGTGGATGGGGCGGCTGTACGGCGCATGGGCGGCACGCCGGCAGCGGGCGCTGCTGGCGCGGGTCGAGACGGGCCGGTCCGAAGACGGTCCCTCCCCGCCCCACCCCGCGCGCGGCGGCGACCGGTGGGTGGCGCTCGTGCCCCGCTACATCTCGAGCATGTACGGCAAGGTCTTCCTCATGGCCGCGGCGGCGATCTACGTCATCTACGCGGTCGTGGAGCTCAAGAACCAACTCGACCGGGCTCTGGCGAACGAGCAGCCGCTGGCGCTCGCGCTGCGCTATCTCGGGTACGCGAGTCCCGGCATGGCCACGGTCGTCCTGCCGGTCTCGGCGCTCGTGGCCGCGGTCGTGTGCTTCACGTTGCTGGCGCGCAGCGGGGAGCTGACCGCCCTGCTCTCGAGCGGGATCAGCCTGTGGCGTGCGGCCTCCCCGGTGCTCTCGTGGACCGTCGCGCTCTGCGCGCTGTTCTTTCTCGTTCAGGACCGGGTGGCTCCGGTGACCAACCGGGAAGCCGAAGCCATCAAGGACCAGCTCGCCGGGCGCACTCCCCGCACCTACGGCCTCGCGCCGGGAGGCCGGTGGACCTTCGGCAGCGAGGGCCGTCTCTATCACTACCAGCTCTACGACCCTTTGCGTTCGCGCTTCCAGGGCCTGTCCATCTTCCAGGTGGAGCGCGAGAACCCTCGCATCCTCAGCCATCGCTACGCGCTGACCGCCGACTGGGACGGCAGCCAGTGGGAACTCGGCCCGGGCTGGCTGCGCACTTTCGAGGCGGACGGACGCGTGGGGCGCTACGAGCGCTTCGGCCCGGGCCTGCGTCTCGCCCTCGACCCCCCGGAGAACTTCGGCGAGCGCGAGCGGCTGATCCAGGCGGCCGCCGATCTACCCGACCAGCTCAGCCTCGCGGAGATCCGCCGCCAGCTCGAGTCGCTCGCGGCCAGCGGTTACGACACGACACGGCTCGAGGTGGCCTATTACGTGCGCCTCGCCCATCCCGCGACGCCTTTCGTGATGGTCCTGCTGGGGCTTCCCTTCGCCTTCCGCATCGGCCGCAGGGGCTCGCTGTACGGGATCGGGGTCGCGCTCGCGCTCGTCATCGTTTACTGGGCCACCTTCGCCGTGTTTCGCGCGCTTGGGCTGGAGGCGATGCTGCCGCCGCTGCTGGCGGCGTGGGGGCCTAACGTCCTCTACAGCCTGGTGGGGCTCTACCTGTTCCTGCACGTGCGGACGTGATCGGCCCGCCTCAGGGCGGTGCCCCCGTGTTCGCGAGGCGCTCGCGCAAGTGGGCGGCCTCTTCGTCGCGCCCGAGCGCCTCGTAGGCCTGGGCGAGCCACGTCCATACCTCCCGGAGCCGCCCTGGACCCAAGGGGGCTCGGGCGGCGCGTTCGAGGTGGTCGGCCGCCGCTTGCATCCGCCCCTGTGCCAGCTCGAGGAGCCCGAGCTGGATCTCCGCCTCGGTCCGTGCCCGCGGATCCGCCATGGCGCGTTCGAGCTCGCTGCGAGCCTCGTCCCACGCCCCGCGCTGGCTGTGAACCAGGGAGAGGTTGATGCGCGCGTCGCCGTAGCCCGGTTCGCGTGCGAGGGCCTCGTGCAACAACCGCTCCGCCTGCTGCAGGTCGCCCTCGCGGATGGCCAGACCTGCCAGATTGTTCAGCGGGGAGACGTAGCTCGGATCGGTGGCGACGCACTGCCACCACAGACGCCGGGCCTCTTCGAGTTCGCCCGCGGCATAGTGCAGGCTTGCCAGGTTGTTGAGCACCACCGGATGCCCCGGCGCGCGCTCCAGGGCTTCCAGGTAGAGCGCCTTGGCGCGCTGCGCCTCGCCCCGTTCCTGGTACAGGAGGGCGAGGTTGTTGTAGGCACCCATGAAATAAGGGTCGGCTTCGAGAGCCTCTCGGTACCAGTGCTCCGCCTCCGCCCAATGGCCCTCGCGCTTGGCCAAATTGCCCAAGTTGTTGCGCGCTACGGCATTGTGCGGGTCGAGCTCGGCCGCGCGCCGGTAGGCGCGCCGCGCTCGGTCGGGATCCCCCTTTCCCTCGAGCACCAGGCCGAGCTTGGTGTGGGCTTCGGGCGCGTCCGGCTCCCAGGCCAAAAGAGCTTCCAGCCGCGCCTGCGCAGCCGCAAGATCCCCTCGCTCCAGCTCGAGCTCCGCGAGCTGCGCGTAGGCCACGCGCCGCGTCGACGCATGGGCGGCGGCACGTTCCAGGATCTCCTCCGCCTCGTCCCGCTTGCCCTGCAAGCGCAAGACGATGCCCAGATTGGCGAGCAGCGGGGCGGCCTCCGGCCGCTCCGAGAGCCCCTCGCGGAACGCGCGTTCCGCCTCGGCGAGGCGCCCCTCCGCCAGCAGCGCCACGCCCGTATTGTTGAACGCGGAGACGCGATCCAGACCCTCGCCGCTCGGCCCGACATAGCCCAGCGCCTCGAGTTTCTGCCGCACCGCGGCCGCCTCCGGATCCGCGAAGTCCGACTGCGCGGACCACGTCGCGGAACCCGTGTCGTCGCGGAGCCTTACCGGGTGGGCCGCCAGGAAGGAGGGCGCGAGGGCCTCGGCCAGAACCCTTCCGGGCCAGGAGAGCGGCACGGGTTGCCCGAAGAGGGCGAGGATCGTAGGCGCAATGTCGTAGACCGAGGCCTCGCTGATCTGGCCCCCCCTCGCGAGCGGGCCTGCCACGATCAGGATGCCGAACTTGCGGTGCCAGTCCGCGGCGGCCCCGTGGCCGATCCGCGGATCGGTTCGCCGCGGCCGATCGGCGCCACTGGCGAACCCGTGATCCGAAAGCACGACGACCGTCCATCCCTCCCGTCCCTGGAGCAGCCGGCCGACGTAGCCGTCCACGGTCTCGTAGTAGCGGTCCACGACATCGCGGAACGTCTCGAACTCCTCGGCCGGCACGTGCGGCATCCTGGGCGCGCGAAACGGCATGAAGAGATGGCCCACCGTATCCGTCCCTTCGAAGTAGACCGCCTCGAACTGCGGGTCGTAGCGCTCCCGCAAGGCCAGGGCGATCTCGAGGTAGGTGCGGCCCGACGCGAGTAGCGTGCGGAACTGCTCCAGGCGCTCCCGCGCCTCGGGAGAGAAAACTTCCGGCCCGGGCACCTGGCCATTGAGGTAGCCTGCCACCTCGTCCCACGACACGGACTCCGGGGCCACGATCTTCTCGCGCAGCTTCTCGTACAACTCCGGAGGCCACGTTTTCCCCTCCGCCGACCGGGCGTCGTCCCGGATGCCGAAGAGCTGGTACGCCACACGGTCGCTGACGAGATAGCCCTCGACCCGTTCGGCAGGCCACGTGGCCCACCAGCCGACCACGCCCACGCGCGCCCCGGCTTGGGAAAGCATGTTCCACAGCGCGGGCACGCGCCGATGGGCCGTGGTGACCGGAAGCCCCAAGGGATGCGAGGGATCGGAGACGAGGAAGTCGAGGATCCCGTGGCGGATCGGCTGGACACCGGTGGCCACGCTCGTCCAGATCACCGGAGAAAGCATGGGCGAGAGCGACAGAAGCTTGCCGCGGGCACCTTCCCGAGCGAGTCGGGCGAGATGCGGCAGGCGTCCCTGGGCGATGAGCGAGTCGAGGATCTCCCAGTCGGCCCCGTCGAGACCGATCACGAGCACCCGCTGCGGCAGCAGCGGCGCGCCATCGGCGAGCCATGGCGCGAAGCCCGAGAGTTCCAAGTTCACGAGCTCGAGCCCTCGCCTCTCGAGCGCCGCCGACAGGGCGCTCGCCACGTCCCGGGCGACGGGGGGTGGCACTGGCCCCCCCTTGCGCCAGGCTAGGGGCACGCGGATCTCTGCCGCCCGCACCGCCGCCGCCAGCGCACCCCGCAAGCCGCCGCCGGCGGCCGCCGCGTGCAGACTGCGCCACCCCTCCTCGCGCACCCGCACCACGGCGCGGCCCCTCAGGCCGTAGCGGGCCCCGTCGGGTCCCCCGACGGAGGCCTCTTCCACCGGAGGGAGGACCAGCTCCACACCGAACCGTGGGTAGCGCTCCAGTCGCAGGAGCCCCCTCGGCGCCCACGCCCAGCCTGCGCTCAGACGCACCGGCGCCCCGGGCCACGGGCCATCCAGGACCGCGATCTCGGCGGAAGGATCGAAGCGCTCGAGCCCCGCAACCGCCCAGGCCCCGAACACCACCCCGGCGACGCCGAGGATGCGCCACCCCCACCGCTTGGCGCCCGGCAGCATGCCACGTCCCCCTCCGGTGCACATACGCCTCCCCCGGCCCGCGCGTCAAGCCCGAGGCAGTTTCCTCTCGGACAGAGGCGCGCTGCCGGTAGCCGTCGAGGGATCCGCGGCCGAGCGAGGGTTCGACGCGCCAGGAGGTGCGGGCTCTAGGTCCCCTCCGTCCACGACCCGAGATAGGCGCGCTGCTCCGCCGTGAGCCGGTCTATGCGCACCTGCAGGCTGCGCAGCTTCAGGCGCGCCACCTCCCGGTCGATCGTGTCGGGAACCGGGTGCACGCGTGGCGCGAGCCGGCCCGCGTGCCGCACGAGGTACTCGACCGCCAGGGCTTGATTGGCGAAGCTCATGTCCATCACCGCCGCCGGGTGTCCCTCGGCGGCGGAAAGATTGACGAGCCGCCCCTCCGCCAACAGGTACAGCCGCCGGCCGTCGCCCAGCTCGAACTCCTCCACGAACGGCCTCACGACGCGCCGCCGTCTCGCCAGGGCGTCGAGGGCCGGGATCTCGATTTCCACGTTGAAATGGCCGGCATTGCAGATCACGGCACCGTCGCGCATGCGCTCGAAGTGCTCCCGGCGCAAGACGTGCTTGTTGCCCGTGACGGTGATGAAGACCTGCCCCTCGCGAGCGGCCCGCGCCATGGGCATCACCCGGAACCCGTCCATCGTGGCCTCGAGCGCCGCGACCGGATCCACCTCGCACACGATCACGTTCGCCCCCAGCCCCCGCGCGCGCATGGCCACGCCCTTGCCGCACCAGCCGTAGCCGACGACGACGACGTGCATCCCCGCCAGCAGCAGGTTCGTGGCCCGGAGGATCCCGTCCAGCGTCGACTGGCCCGTCCCGTACCGATTGTCGAAGAAGTGCTTGGTTCTGGCGTCGTTGACGGCGATGATGGGGTAGCGCAGCACCCCCTGCTCCGCCATCGACCGCAGGCGGATGACCCCGGTCGTCGTTTCCTCCGTCCCGCCCCGGACGGCCTGGAGCAGCTCCCGCCGGCGCTGGTGCAACACGGTCACCAGATCGGCGCCATCGTCCATCGTGACCGTGGGTCCCTCGCCCAGAGCCTGCTCGATATGCCGGTAGTAAGTCCGTGCGTCCTCGCCTTTGATGGCGAAGGTGGCGATGCC
Organism: Acidobacteriota bacterium; assembly: GCA_037447115.1. Taxonomy (GTDB): domain Bacteria; phylum Acidobacteriota; class Polarisedimenticolia; order Polarisedimenticolales; family JBBIHH01; genus JBBIHH01. The sequence goes on along the minus strand of JBBIHH010000032.1, from coordinate 15,731 downwards.
GTACTCGCGCACGAGTGCCGCCGCCACCTCGTCCTGGGTGGAGAGCGGGTTGCTCGCGCACAGCCGCACGCTCGCACCTCCCGCCGCCAGCGTGCGCACGAGGTTGGCGGTCTCGCTCGTCACGTGCAGGCAGGCGGCGATCCGCTGGCCCCGCATGGGCCGCCCGCGCCGCAGCCGCTCCCGCAGGCTGGCGAGCACCGGCATGTGCCGGTCCGCCCACTCGATGCGCCGGCGGCCTTCCTCGGCCAAGCTCAGGTCTCGGACGTCGTGCTCCGGCAACGACGCGCTCGAACGGCGAGCCTGCGTACGGCTCATGGCGACTCCTCGCTCGCGGGCCGAAACCGCGGCGCCCCGCCTCTCGACGCCGGAGCGTTCAGCTCACGCGCTGCGGCGCAAGGTCTCCGCCATGCGCGTGGATTCCCACGTGAACTCCGGCTCCTCGCGGCCGAAGTGCCCGTAGACGGCCGTGGCCCGGTAGATCGGACGCTGCAGATCCAGGTAGCGAATGATCCCCCGGGGCGTCAGCGGAAAATGTTCGCGCACGAGCCGCACCAGCCGTTCCTCGGAGAGCCTGCCCGTGCCGAAGGTGTGCACCCGCACCGACACCGGCTCCGCCACGCCGATGGCGTAGGCGAGCTGCACCTCGACGCGATCCGCGAGGCCCGCCGCGACGAGGTTCTTGGCGATGTGCCGCGCCATGTAGGATGCCGAGCGGTCCACCTTCGTCGGGTCCTTGCCGGAGAAGGCGCCTCCGCCGTGATGGCCGGCACCGCCGTAGGTGTCGACGATGATCTTGCGCCCGGTGAGCCCGGTGTCCCCCATCGGCCCGCCGATGGCGAAGCGTCCGGTGGGGTTGATGTAGATCGCCGGGGTGCCATCGAGCCACGACTCGGGCACCACGTGCCGGATGACTTCTTCCCGTACGGCCTCCTCGAGACTCGCGCGCGAGACGTCGGGGTCGTGCTGCGTGGAGACGACGATGGCGCGCACGCCGATCGGCCGGTCATCCTCGTACTCCACCGTGACCTGCGACTTGCCGTCGGGGCGGAAGAACGGCACGCGGCCCTCCCGCCGGCACTGCGCCAGGCGCCGCACGAGCCGGTGCGCGAGCATGATCGGCAGGGGCATCAGTTGTTCGGTCTCGCGGCAGGCGTAGCCGAACATCATGCCCTGGTCGCCCGCCCCGCCCGTGTCCACCCCCTGCGCGATGTCCGGGGACTGCTCGTGAATGGAGCAGATCACGGAGCAGGTGTCGGCATCGAAGCCCATGCGCGCGTCCGTGTAGCCGATCTCGCGTATCGTGCGCCGCACGACCGCCGGGATGTCGACGCAGCCGCGGCAGGTGATCTCCCCCGCCACCAGCACGAGCCCCGTCGTCAACAGGCACTCGCACGCCACGCGCGCCTCGACATCGTGCCGCAGGATCTCGTCCAAGACGGCGTCGGAGATCTGGTCGGCCATCTTGTCGGGATGGCCCTCCGCGACGGACTCCGAGGTGAACAGATGGCGCTTCGCCGGCATGCGTGCTCCTCGCTCGCGCCCGCGGGGCCGCCTCCGGCGCGCACGGGCGCGGCGATGCTAGCACCCCGCCCCCGCGCGTTCAACGAGCGCGGGCCAGCGCCGAAAGTCAGGGGGCCGGGGCGTGGTAGCGCACGCGTCCGGGCCCGAGCAGCGCCTCGAGGGAAGCTGCGAGCTCGGCCGAAGGACGGACCGACCGTGCCGGCTCCGCCCGGGCCAGCAAGCGGAAAGCCCCGGGGCGCGCCACCTCGAAGTACAGCGCCACCTCGCCGCGGTGCGCCTCGAGCGTCTCCCGCAGCTGCCGCAGCAGCCCTTCCTCGATCTCCCCGGCTTCCAGGCGGATCCTCACCGCCTCGGCCCGGCGCTCGCGCAGCGCCGAAAGTGTCGCGATGTCGGTCGCGACCAGGCGCACGCGGTCTTCGTCGAACTCGACGCGGGCCGTGACGAGCACGGGCCGTGCGTCTTCGAGGTCGCGATGGTGGGCCTCGAGCGTCTGGGGGAAGACGAGGACCTCCACGCGTCCCTCGAGATCCTCGAGGACGAAGGAGGCCCACCAGGCGCCGCTGCGCTTGGCGCGGCGGCGCCGCAGCTCGGTCACGATGCCCGCCACCGCGACCTCCGCCCCGGCGGGGGCCGCGCGCAACGTCGCGGTGGTGTGGGTGGCGAAGCGCTCGATCGCTTCCCGGTGGCGCTGCAGCGGGTGGCCTGTGACATAGAAGCCCAAGGTGGCTTTTTCGTAGGCCAGCCGCGTCCGCTCGTCCCACTCCGCGACCTCGGGAAGGCGTTGCGCCTGCGAGGCGCGGTCGCCGTCACCGCCGCCCCGATCGAATAGCCCTCCCTGCCCGGCTGCGCGGTCCGCCCGGCGCCGCTGGCCGAGGTCCAGGGCTTGGTCCACCAGGGCCATCCACTGGGCCCGGTGCCCGCCGAGGGAGTCGAGCGCCCCGGATTGCACGAGGGCCTCGAGGACGCGCTTGTTCACCAGGCGGGGATCGGTTTCGGCGCACAACTCGTGCAGGCTCGTGAACGGGCCGCGCCGCTGGCGGGCCTCCAGAATCGAGCGGATCGCGGCCTCTCCCACGTTCTTGATCGCCGACAGCCCGAAACGGATCCGGCCTTGCTCGACCGTGAAGTCGGGACCCGAGGAGTTGACATCGGGCGGCAAGACTTCGAGGCCCATGTCGCGGCACTCCGCGATGTAGCGTACGAGCTTGTCCGTGTTGTTTTTCTCCGTCGTCAGCAGCGCCGCCATGAAGTGCACGGGATAGTGGGCCTTCAGCCAGGCCGTGCGGTAGGCCACGAGCGCGTAGGCGGCCGAGTGCGACTTGTTGAAGCCGTAGCCGGCGAAGTACTCCATTTGCTCGAAGACCTTCGCCGCGTCGCGGGGATCCACGCCCCGCTGCTGCGCGCGCGCGACGAAGCGCTTGCGCTCGGCGGCCATCACGTCTTTCTTTTTCTTGCCCATGGCGCGGCGCAGGATGTCCGCCTCCCCCAAGGTGTAGCCCGCCATGCGCGAGGCGATCTGCATCACCTGCTCCTGGTAGACGATGACCCCGTAGGTCTCGCGCAGGATGTCCTCCAGCCAGGGATGCGGGTACTCCACCCGCACCCGGCCGTGGCGGCGCTGGATGAAGTCGTCGATCAGGCCGCCGCCGATCGGCCCCGGCCGGTACAGGGCGTTGAGGGCCACCAGGTCCTCGAAGCGCTCGGGTTTGAAGCGCCGCAGGATGTCCTGCATCCCGCTCGACTCGAACTGGAAGATGCCCGAGGTGCGTCCCCGGGCGAAGAGCGCGTACACCTGCGGGTCGTCCAGGGGCAGTTGCTCCAGGTCGGGCCGCCGTCCCTCGGCGAGCTCGATGGAGCGCAGGGCGTCCTCGATGAGGGTCAGGGTCTTCAGCCCCAAAAAATCCATCTTCAACAGCCCGATGGCCTCGATCCCGTCCTTGGCGAACTGCGTGGTGATCTCGTCGTGCACGCCCCGGTACAGCGGGGCGAACTCGACGATCGGCTCGGGCGCGATGACGACACCGGCGGCGTGCGTCGAGGCGTGACGCACGAGCCCCTCGAGCCGCTGCGCGATGTCGAGCAACTCGCGCACCCGGGCATTCTCCCGGTACGCCTGGGCCAGTGCCGGCACCTCCTGCAAGGCCCGGCCGATGGTGATCTCCGTCCCCGGTTGCTGGGGCACGAGCTTGGCGATGCGATCCACCTCGCCGTAGGGGATATCGAGGGCGCGGCCCACGTCGCGGATCACGGCGCGGGCGGCCATGGTGCCGAAGGTGATGATTTGAGCCACGTTGGCCCGCCCGTACTTCTCAGTGACGTAGGCGATCACGCGCTCGCGGTTGCGGAAGCAGAAGTCGATGTCGATGTCGGGCATCGTGACCCGCTCCGGGTTGAGGAACCGCTCGAAGAGCAGGTCGTACTGCATGGGGTCGATGTCGGTGATGCGCAGGCAGTAGGCGACGAGGGAACCCGCCGCCGAGCCCCGGCCGGGCCCCACGGGAATGCCCTGTTCCCTGGCGAAGCGCATGAAGTCCCAGACGATGAGGAAGTAGCCGGCGTAGCCCATCTGCTGGATCACGCGCAGCTCCTCCTCCAGGCGGCGCCGGTAGGCCTCGAGGTCGTGGCGCAGCCGCCCGGCCGCGGCCTCGGCCTCCCAGCGCACGCGCCGCTGGGCATAGCCCTCGCGCACGACGCGCTCGAAGTAGCTGTCCACGGTCTCCCCGGCCGGCACCGGAAAGCGGGGCAGCCGCGCGGCCTGGGTCTCGAGCGGGAACTGGCAGCGCCCGGCGATGGCGAGGGTGTTTTCCACCGCCTCCGGAATCCAGGAGAAGCGTTCCGCCATTTCCCGGGCCGTCTTCAGGTAGTGCTGGCCCGTGTAACGCAGGCGATCCTCGCTGTGCACGGTCTTGCCCGTCTGGATGCACACCAGGACGTCGTGCGCCCGGTGGTCCTCGGCCAGCAGATAGTGGCAGTCGTTGGTGGCCACGAGCCCCACCCCGAGCTCGCGCGCCAGCGGCACGAGGACCTCGTTGACCCGCGCCTGCTCCTCGAGCCCGTGGTCCTGAAGCTCCAGCCAGAAGCGCTCCGGGCCGAAAAGGTCCCGCAACCCGCCTGCCACCTCCCGCGCCCGGCCCAGCTCGCCGGCCAGGACGAGCGACGGGATCTCTCCCGACAGGCAGGCGGACAGGCAGACGAGCCCCTCGTGGTGGCGCGCGAGCAGCTCCCGGTCGATGCGCGGCCGGTAGTAGAAGCCCTCCAGGTAGCCCGCGGAGGCGAGGCGAATCAAGTTCTTGTAGCCCGTGTAGTTTTCCGCGAGCAGGACCAGGTGGTGGTACGGCTTGCGCCCCGGAGGGGTGCTGCGCTCGAAGCGGGAGCCGGGGGCGACGTAGGCCTCGATCCCGACGATGGGCGCGATGCCGTGCCGCTCGGCGTGCTGGCGGAACTCGAGCACCCCGAAGAGATTGCCGTGATCCGTGATGGCCAGGGCGCTCTGACCGTCCTCCGCCGCCCGGCGGCACATCTCTCCGAGCCGCTGCGCCCCGTCGAGCAGCGAATAGGTGGTGTGGTTGTGCAGATGCACGAACCCGGCGCGCGCGCCACCCATGCGCTCCCCCGCCCCTTCCACGCGACCCGATGCTACCACGGGCCGCTCATTCCCATTCGATCGTGGCCGGCGGCTTGCTCGTGATGTCGTAGACCACCCGGTTGATGCCGCGCACCTCGTTCACGATCCGGCTCGCCACGCGCGCCAGGAACTCGTGCGGCAAGCGGGCCCAGTCCGCGGTCATGAAATCCTGCGTCACTACGGCCCGCAGCGCGACGACCGCTTCGTAGGTGCGGTAGTCCCCCATGACCCCGACGCTGCGCACCGGCAACAGCACGGCGAACGCCTGCGCCGTCTGTTCGTCGAAGCCCTCGCGCTCCAGCTCGCGCCGGAAAATCGCGTCCGCCTCGCGCAACAGCTCCAGCCGCTCGCGGGTGACCTCCCCCAGCACCCGCACGGCAAGCCCGGGGCCCGGGAACGGGTGGCGCCGCAGCAAGCGCGGATCCAATCCCAGCTCCTGGCCCACCCGCCGCACCTCGTCCTTGAACAACTCTCGCAGCGGCTCCACGAGCTCGAAGCGCATCCCCTCCGGCAGGCCCCCCACGTTGTGGTGCGTCTTGATCGTCGCCGCCGGCCCCCCCGCCCGGGCCGATTCGATGCGGTCGGGGTAGATCGTGCCCTGGGCCAGGAAGCGCACGCCGCCCAGAGCCCGCGCCTGCTCCTCGAAGACCTCGATGAAGGTCTCCCCCACGACCCGCCGCTTGCGTTCCGGATCGCGGATACCCCGCAGGCGCTCGAGAAACAGCGCCGAACGATCCACGGACCGCACCGACAGGTGGTAGCGCGCGGCGAAATCCTCCAGCACCTGGGCCGCCTCGCCCTTGCGCAGCAAGCCGTTATCCACGAAGATGCACGTCAGCCGCTCGCCCACGGCGCGATGGACGAGCAGGGCCATCACCGCCGAGTCCACCCCGCCCGACAGCGCGCACACCACGCGCTCCTCGCCCACCTTAGCGCGAATCTCCCGCACCGCCTCCTCGACGAAGGACGCCATGGTCCAATCGCCGCGGCAGCGGCAGATCTCGTAAAGGAATCGGCGCAACAACGCCGGCCCGTGCTCGGTCTGGACGACCTCGGGGTGGAACTGCACGCCGTAGAGCTTGCGCTCGGGGTCCTCCACGGCGGCGACGTCCGTATCGGCGCTGCGGGCCACGGCGCGAAACCCGGCAGGCAGGCGGCGCACGAGGTCCCCGTGCGAGGCCCACACCCGCTGCCGCGCCGGCAGCTCGCGCAGCAACACCGAATCCGGCGCCACGACCTCGATCTCGGCGGGGCCGTACTCGCGCCGCGGCGCCGGTTCCACCTCCCCGCCGAGCATCTGCGTGAGCAGCTGCATCCCGTAGCAGATCCCGAGCACCGGAACCCCGAGTTCGAGCACTCCCGGCGCCAGACGCGGGGCGCCGGGCCGGTAGACCGAGTCGGGCCCGCCGGAAAGGACGATCCCCTTGGGGGCCAGGGCGGCGAGGGTCTCGGCGGAGGTCTCGGCGGGGAGGATGCGGCTGAAGACCTGCAGCTCCCGCACGCGGCGGGCGATGAGCTGCGTGTACTGCGAGCCGAAATCGAGGATAGCGATCGTCTCGTGCGCGGCGCTCACCGGTCCTCCCCGAGAAGCGCGAAGGCCAGCTGCTCCAGCACGGCCCCGGCAGGTAGGCTGCGACTCTTGAGTTCCCGATCCGCCTGCAGCAATCTCGCGGGAAAACGCAGCAGCTGCCCCAAGCGGTGGTACCGCGCCGCCGCCAGCGCCTCGGAGCCCACCGGGGGACGCCCGCCACCGCGCTCCAGCCACGCCCCCGCCTGGAGCCACTGCCCCACGCGCCAAGCGAGACCCCCGAGCGTCTTGACGGGGGGCTCGCCCCGTTCTTCCAGAAGCCGCACCGCCGCGAGCGCCGCGGAGAGATCTCCCCGAGCGATAGCTTCGGCCAGCTCCCATCCTGTGGCGCTGCCCGATCCCAAGAGCAGCGCGCGCGCTTCGGCGAGGCCGACCCTCACCGGCTGGGTTCCGTCGGCTCCCGCCCAGGCCGCCAGCTTCTCGAGCTCGCTCGCCACGGCGTAGAGGTCCCCTTCGCTCGTCTCGACGAGCTGTTGCAGCAGGTCCGGATCGAGCTCCAGCCCCCGCGCGCGAGCGAGCGCCTGGATCTCGCGGGGATCGGGGCGCGCTGCGAGGGCGAACTCCAGATGACGCGCGGCGTGGTCCTGCAGCGCCTGGGGAAGCTTGCGCCGGGCCTCGAGCGCGCCCGGGGCGCGGACCACGAGGTAACTCTCCGCGGGCGGCGCCTCGGCGTAGGCGATCAGGGGTTGCGGCTCGCCCTGCAGGACGGCGGCGTCCCGCACCGCCACGACGCGCCGCCCGCCGAAAATCCCCCGGGAACGCGCGGCGGCGACCACGTCCGCGATGTCGACCGCGTCGCGGCCGAAGATGGTCAGCGTGAAGGGGTCCTCCGGGTCCGGCGCCAGCTGGCGCAGCAGGGCATCCCACGCGCGGTCCAGGTGGTAGCGGTCCTCACCGCTGAGCAGCGTCAGTCCCGCGGGCCACCCCCCGGCAAGCTCTCGCCGCACCCTCCCGAGCACCACCCCGCCCGGGGCGCGAACGCTGGCGCGCCTGCCCGAGCCCATCAGAAGCCCTCGAGAATCGAGTTCACCAGCGTGCTGGCGGCGCCCTCGGCGATGCGACCCAGCGCCAGCGTCTCCTGGTCGAAGAACTCGCTCTCCGTCTCCGGGATCTCCCACTGCTCGCGGAACAACAACCCGTCCTGGCTCCACAGGATCTGGTCCGTCTGGCGGTCGCGCAGCGTGGCGCGCAACGACACCACCGTCTCCACCCGGGTGGCCCGGCCCTCCGGGTTGAACTGCACCGGATCCGTCCGGAACCCCGTGATGGCCCCCTCGAGAATCGCATCGGCGGCCTCGGGCTGGGTCACGATCCGGTAGCGGGCGCGCCGCGCGAACTCCTGGGCCACGGCCTCGGTCACCCGCTGCTCGATTTCCGGCCGCTGGGTGCGGTTCTCGAACGGGATCAGGTAGATCACGCGGATGTGCTGCGGCAGGTAAGTACTGCGCCCCACGAGCGCGTAACCGCAGCCGGCGAGCGAAAGCACCGCGCTCAGCATGGCGAGTACCCGCGCGGGCACGGTCCGCCTCACCGCACCACGAGATTCAGCAGCCGGTCCGGCACGTAGACCACGCGCTCGATCCGCCTGCCGTCGAGGTAAGCGCTCACGCGGGGCTCCGCCCGCGCCGCCTCGAGCGCCTCGGCTTCGCTCGCGCCCCGCGGCAGCTCCACCCGCCCCCGAAGGCGCCCGTTGACCTGCACCACGATCGTGACCGATTCGCGCACGAGCAGCTCCGCCTCCGCCTCGGGCCAAGCGGCGGCGCTGACGAAGGGCGGGTGTCCGAGCCCCTCCCAGAGCTGCTCCGCCAGATGGGGCGCGAACGGGGCGAGCAGGCGTGCCAGGATCTCGAAGGCTTCCCGCAGCGCCCAGGCCTCGGCGCTGTCGAGACGCTCGGCCCGGCTCAGCGGGACGATGGCGTTCGTCAGCTCCATGATCGCCGCCACGGCCGTGTTGAGCTGCAGCCGCTCGGGAAGCAGGTCCTCGGTGACGCGCGCGATCGTCCGGTGCGCCACCCGCCGCAGCTCCAGGGCGGCGCCCCGGTCCACCCCGGCCGGCCGAGGAGCGTTCGGGGGCCCCAGGTGCGCTCGCGCCTCGTCGAAGGCGCGCCATACCCGCTGCAGGAAGCGCCAGCACCCCTCCACACCGGCCTCGCTCCACTCGAGATCTTTCTCCGGAGGGGCAGCGAACAACGAGAACAGCCTGGTGGTATCGGCCCCGTAGCGCGCCACCATGGCGTCGGGGTCCACGATGTTGCCCCGCGACTTGGACATCTTGGCCCCGTCCTTGATGACCATGCCCTGCGTGAAGAGCCGCCGCACGGGCTCGTCGATCGCCACGAGGCCCAGGTCGCGCATCATCTTCGTCCAGAAGCGGGTGTAGATCAGGTGCATCGTCGCGTGCTCGATGCCCCCGATGTAGAGGTCCACGGGTAGCCACGGCCGCACCCGGGTGGTGTCGAAGGGGGCGCGGGCGTTGTGGGGGTCCAGGTAGCGGAAGAAGTACCAGGAGGAATCCACGAACGTGTCCATCGTGTCCGTGTCGCGCTGCGCCGAGGTCCCGCAGCGGGGGCAGGCCGCGCGCACGAACTCGGGAAGGCGCGCCAGGGGCGAGCCGCCCTCGCCGGTGAGCGGTGCTTGCTCGGGCAGTCGCACCGGAAGCTCCTCCTCGGGTACGGGGACGGGACCGCAAAGCTCGCAGTGGATCACCGGAATCGGCGTGCCCCAGTAGCGCTGGCGCGAGATTCCCCAGTCGCGCAGGCGGTAGACGACCCTCCGTCCGCCCCAGCCCCGAGCCTGGACGTCGGCCAGCATCCTCTCTCGCGCCTGGGCGCTCGACAGTCCGGTGTAGGGACCCGAATCGTGCAGGACCCCATCCTCGGTGTACGCGGCTTCGAGACGATCCGCGGTCAGGGGGAGCCCGTCCGGCGCTCGCACGACACAGCGCAGGGGCAGCCCGTACTTGCGGGCGAACTCGAAGTCGCGCTGGTCGTGGGCGGGCACGCTCATCACCGCGCCGGTGCCGACCTCGGCGAGCACGAAGTCCGCCACCCAGATCGGGATGCGCTCGCCGGTGAAGGGGTTGCGGGCGTAGCGGCCCGTGAAGACACCTTCTTTTTCCCCCACCGCGGAGAAACGGTCCACGAGCGTGCGCCCGCGCTGCCGCGCCACGAACGACCGTACCGCCCCCGCCTGGGGGCTGCCCGCGACGAGCGCCTCGAGGTCGGGGTGGTCGGGCGCGAGGGCCAGGTAGGTGGCGCCGTAGATCGTATCGAGGCGGGTCGTGAACACTTCGATGGGCCGCTCGAGCCCCTCGGCCGGGAACCCCACCGCCGCACCTTCGCTGCGGCCGATCCAGTGCGCCTGCATGCGACGGACCCGCTCGGGCCAGCCCTCGAGGGCTTCCAGGCCCTGGAGCAGCTCGTCGGCGTAGTCGCGGATCCTGACGAACCACTGGTCGAGGTCGCGCTCGGTGACGGCTTCCCCGCAGCGCCAGCAACGGCCCCCGTGCACCTGCTCGTTGGCCAGGACCGTGGCGCACGAGGGGCACCAGTTCACGGGGCGCCGCGCCCGGTAGACCAGGCCGCGCTCCAGCATGCGCAGGAAAAACCACTGATTCCAGCGGTAGTAGTCAGCCTCGCAGGTGCTGATCTCGCGCGACCAGTCGTAGCCCCAACCCAGACGCCGGGCCTGCCGCCGCATGGCTTCGATGTTCTCCTCCGTCCAGCGCCGCGGGTGGGTGCCGTGCTGGATGGCGGCGTTCTCGGCGGGCAACCCGAAGGCGTCCCAGCCCATGACGTGCATCACGCGTCGGCCCCGCATCCTCTGGTAGCGCGCCACCGCGTCGCCGATCGTGTAGTTGCGCACGTGGCCCATGTGCAGGCGCCCGCTGGGGTAGGGCAGCATCTCGAGACAGTAGAAGGGCTCGCCCGCTCCCTCCGTTTCGCAGCGGAAGAGGTCGGCGGCGTGCCACCGTTGCTGCCAGCGGGGCTCGATTTCTGCGGGATCGTAGCGCGTCATGGCGGCTACCGGGAAGGCCCCACACCGAGTTGCGGCGGACCGCGGTAGCGGATGCTACCACAGGGTGCCCGGCGCGGCGATCACGCGCGGCGCGGGTGCACGAGGGCGTCGAGGACGCCGTTGATGAACGCCGCCGAGCTTTCCCCGCCGAAGCGCTTGGCGATCTCGATCGCCTCGTCGATCGCCACGGCGGGGGGGATCTCGTGCTCGTACAAGAGCTCGTAGGCGCCCAGGCGCAGGACATTGCGGTCCACGACGGGCATCCGCTCCAGCCGCCAGTGCTCCGAGACGCGCTGCAGCGCCCGGTCGATGGCCTCCCGGTGCTCCAGGACGCCCCGCACGAGCCGTTCGGCGAAGTTGCGCGTCGCCGTGCCCTCGGGCCGGGAGGCCCAGAACTGCTCGAAGAGCTCGTCGGGGGACGTGCCGCTCATGTCCGCCTGAAACAGCATCTGCAGCGCGCACTCGCGCGCCCGGCGGCGCCGGCCCACGCCGCTCACCCCAGCCGGCGGAAAAGCTGCGCCATCTCCAGCGCGCCCAGCGCCGCCTCCCAGCCCTTGTTGCCCGCTTTGCCCCCGGCGCGGTCCAGCGCCTGCTGCAGCGTGTCTGCGGTCAGCACGCCAAAGGCGACGGGGATGCGCGCCCCTTCGGCCACCCGCATCAGGGCTCCCGCCACGGCATGGGCGAGGACCTCGAAGTGGGCCGTCTCGCCCCGGATCAGGGCCCCGAGCACCACGAGCCCGTCGCAACCCCCGCGCGCGACGAGCCTCGCCGCCGCCTGAGGCAGCTCCCACGAACCCGGGACCCACACGACCTCGATCGCCTCGTCGCTCACCCCGTGGCGCCGCAGGGCGTCGAGGGCTCCTTCCAGCAGGCGCCGGGTGACCATGTCGTTGAAGCGCGACACGACCACCCCGAAGCGCAGGTCGCGGCCCTCCAGCGTTCCCTCGATCCGTTCCGGCATGGCGCAGACCCTCCTCGGCGGCCTCGCTAAGCCAGCTCTTCCAAGGACTCCCAGGAGGTCAGCCGCCGGTAAGCCTCCAGGCGCTCCCGCAGTTCCTCCCACGTCAGCCGCCGCAGTCGGTCGAGGGAAAAATCCTCCACCTGGAACGAAGCCACCACCGTACCCGCCACCGCCGCGCAGCGCAGATCGAGCGCGGCGTCCCGCGCGATCTGGCGCGCCAGATAGCCGAGAAAGCCGCCCGCGAACGCGTCGCCCGCACCGGTGGGATCCACCACCCGCGGCACGGGGAAGGCAGGAAGGGCGAAGACGTCCTCCCCGCTGGCGACCAAGGCGCCGTACTCGCCGCGCTTGACGACGACGGTTCGCGGGCCGAGCGCCTGGGCCGCTCGTGCCGCGTCGAGCAGATGGCGCGTCCCGGTGAGCTGGCGGATTTCCCCCTCGTTGATCAGCAGCACGTCCACGCCCTGCAGGGCGCGCTCGAGAGCCCGGGCCTTGGCGCGGATCCAGAAGTCCATCGTGTCCGCGGCGACGAGCTTGGGGCGCTCCACCTGTTCCAGGACCCGGCGCTGGAGGTCGGGATCGATGTTGGCGAGAAAAACCACGGGCGTGTGCCGCCACGGCTCCGGCAGCCGGGGATCGAAATCGGCGAACACGTTCAGCTCCGTCCTCAACGTCCGGGCCTCGTTCGGATCCTCCCCGTAGGCCCCCGCCCAGCGGAAGGTCCGGCCCGGCCGCCGCTCCAGCCCCGCCAGATCCACCCCGCGCTCGCGCAGGGTCGCCAGATCCTCCTCGGCGAAGTCCTCCCCCACCACCGCCACGAGCCGCACCGGTGCGAACAGCGCCGCCGCGGCCGAGAAATGACTCGCCGAACCACCCAGGCGCTCGCGGGCTTCCCCGTGGGGCGTCCGCACCGTATCGTAGGCCACCGAACCCACGACGAGAATGGGAGCGCCCCCGGGCGCGGCGCCGATCATAGGCCGGCCCGCTCGAGATAGGGGGCGAGCAACAACCGCAGTCGTTGCCGCGCGGCCTGGGGGACGCACTCGAGCGGGGTGAGGATCGCATCCCGCAACGCGGCACCGCAGCGGCAGCCCCCGCCGCGCGGCGGCAACTCCCGCAGCGCCTCGCGCAGCACGGCCACGGCGCGGGCGGCGTTGGCGCGCAGGTTCTCGAGCACCTGCTCCACGGTCACGGCTTCCGCTTCGGCGTGCCAGCAGTCGTAATCGGTCACCAGAGCCAGGGTGGCATAGCAGAGCTCCGCCTCGCGGGCGAGCTTGGCTTCGGTGGCGTTGGTCATCCCGATGATGTCGGCGCCCCACTGGCGGTAGAGCTGCGACTCCGCGCGGGTGGAGAAGGCGGGCCCCTCGATGCACAGGTAGGTGCCCGTCCCGTGCACCCCGCCGCCGGTCCGCCGCGCCGCGGCGAGCACGTGTCGGCGCAGCTCGGGGCACACCGGGTCGGCGAAGGCGACGTGCGCCACGATCCCTTCCCCAAAGAACGTGGAGGCGCGAGCCCGCGTGCGGTCCACGAACTGGTCCGGGACGACGATGTCGCGGGGCCGGATCGTCTCGCGCAGGGAGCCCACCGCGGAGACCGAGACGATGCGCTCCACGCCCAGCTGCTTCATGGCATGGATGTTCGCGCGGTAGTTGATTTCCCCGGGCAACAGGTGATGCCGCCGCCCGTGGCGCGCGAGAAAGGCCACCGGGCGACCCTCCCAGCGCCCCACGCGCAGGCGGTCCGAGGGCGTCCCGAACGGCGTGGAGACTTCGACCTCCTCGGCCGCTTCGAGCTCGGCGATCTCGTAGAGCCCGCTGCCGCCCAGAATACCCACCTGCGCTCGTGCGCTCACTCGGTCGCCTCCACGAGCTCCCGCACGGCCCGAGCCAGCGCGCTCGCCTCGTCCACCACCCGCTCCGTCTCCCGCCAGCGCAAGCGCGCGCGCGGCGCCCCCTGCCCGTTCCCGGTTTCCACGACAACCCAGCCCCACGGAGCGTTGAGCGCCGCGCGGCGCCAGGCCGGCTCTTCGGGCCCCGCCGCCGCGCCCTCGAGGACGATGCGCAACGGCTCGCGCAGCAGCGTCTCCACGGCCAGGGCGGCGGGGATCCCGTGCACGCCGAACCTCGTCAGGTCCCCCGCCACCGCCCCGAGCAGCTGGCGCGCCCGCGCCGCGTAGGCTTCCCCCCGTCCGAGCAGCGCCAGGCGGACCATGGTCTGCGCCAGCTCCGCATTGGGCCGCAGGGGATGGCGCTTCTGCGCCAGCAACCCCACCGCATCGGGCCGCGGCACGTGATCCAGGAACAGCGGGCTCTCCGGATCGGTCAGGTTTTCCTGGACGAATCTCACGATGTCCTCCGCCGCATCCAGCCACTGGGATTCGCCCGTCGCCTCGTAGGCATCCACGAACGCCAGCGCCACCTCGGCCTGGCTTTCCAGGTAGCGCCAGGGATCCCCATCGGGCTCGATCACGTGCGCCACGCCGCGCCCGCGCACGTAGCCCCGCTCCAGAACCAAACGCAGCGCCTGACGGCCCGCCTGCTCGAGCGCCGGATCGCCGAGCCACGCCCCGGCGCGCAACAGCGCGGCACCGGCTTGGGCGTTGGGGCCCGAGAGCACGAGCCGGTCGACTCCGGGCTCCGCATCCTCCGCGCCGAGCGGGGGGTGTTGGGCGAGATAGAACCCGCCTCCCGGACGGCCGAGCACGCGTATCGCGAAACGCGCGGTCTGCCCCAGGGCCTGCTCGAGCACCTCCGCGTCCTCCTCGCCGAGCCGCAGGGCGAACACCGCTTCGCGCAGCAGTTCCGTGTTGCGCGAGAGAAGCTTTTCTTCCTCGATCCCTTGCCAGTCCGGGGCCGTCGCGATCCGTTTCAGACCGCCCGCCGCCCGGTCGTAGAGCGGGCTTTCCACGATCTTCACCAGGGAGAACCGCGCGAAATCGAACACGGCCGGCGCCAGCCGGGCGTCGCGCAGCGCCCCGTACTCGACGAACCGGGGAACGAGAAACTTGGGCGCCCGCCCCACACCTCCGTCCCGGCGATCCGCGTTGCCCAAAAGCCAGCGCGCCAGATCGTCGCTCGCGCTCTCGCCGATCTGCCCGGCCACCCACTCGGGCTCCCCCTCGCGCTCGCGCCAGACTTCCCCCACGCCCGACAGCAGGTTCTGCCAGCGGTCGAAATAGATCCGCCCTTCGCGCAGCAGGAACAGCAGCGCCTCCGCGTCCACGTAGCCGGTGGTGATCGGCCGCGCGACCCCTTCGGGGTTGGCCTGGCTGAGCATCGGCAGCCCGTCGGGCAGGAGGAACGCGCCCACCGGCCACACCCCTGTCTGGTAGCGCTCGCGCACGTCGGGGCGTCGGTCGGCGTCGACCAGCACGCACAGCCAGCCCGCGTTGAGGCTGCGCTGGACGCGGCGATCCTGGAGGGTTTGCTCCAGCATGCGCCGCGCCGGCCGGCTCCAGGAGACGGTGAGCAGCAGGAACACGGGACGCTCGAACAGCGCCGCACGCTGGAACGCGAAGGGACTCCAGGGAAACCAGTAGAGGCGATCGAGAAGCTCGGCGGGCGGCCAGTCGCGAAAAGCCTCCTGGGCGGGCAGGTCGGTTCTCCAGAACGAGGCGGTGCCGCCGCTGCGCGGGGGATCGGCGGACTGAGCCGCGGCTGCGGCCATCGCCCAGAAGACCACCACGGCGACGATGGCGCGCCGCGCAGGCGGGAACGTCGCGTTCTTGGACATCCGCGGACCCCGGAAAACCCCGCATTATGTTAAGCCCCCGTGCCTGCGTCAAGCCGCGGCCCGAGCGGTGCGCCGCTCGCGCCGCGCTTTCGCTTGTTCGGCCCGCGCAACCCCGTACGTTTACAGCGCGGGCCTCGCCGCGGCCCAGCGCCGATTCCGGGGGCACGACAACGACGACCGCATGATGCGAGCCGACCCACGCACGCCCGCGGCTGCTCGCGCTCTGGTGCTCTCGCTGGGGGCCGGCACCGCGCTGCTGGCGCTGCTGGCGCTCGGCCGCCTGCTCC
>JBBIHH010000031.1:0-37635 GCA_037447115.1 Acidobacteriota bacterium | reverse complement strand
AATCGCCGTCGTTGGAAATGGGGAACACCCCGCCGGCGATGCGCTCGTAGCGCGTGTCGTCGAAAAAGGCGACGATTTCGCCCGTGTGCGCGTCCACCTCGCCCACCCAGGTGGGCGCCTCGCCGGGGACGCGGAAGGCGATCCGCCACACCAGCCGGTGGGCGTAACCTTCGCCGCGCGGGCCATCCCAGCCCACCGCGTCCATACCCCGCGGATCGACGACGATGAAATGGAGGCTGCCCGGATCGAGCTCCTCGCGCGGAAGCGCGGGGTCGAGCCCCAGATAGGCCTCGAGGCGCGCGCGCGCCCGATCGCGCCCCCAGACGGGCTCGGGGCTCGCGCGCACGGAACCCCAGCGCACGGCCCCGAAAGCCACGAGCTTGCCGTGGGAGAGCTGGAAGTCGTAGCGCGCGCCCTCCACCGGGACGCCGCCGACGACGTGGCGGAAAGCGACCTGCCAGGCGTGCGGTCCGAGCGGCCCCGAAGCCTCGCGGTCGAGCTGCAACCCATCGCCCCACGAGCCCAACAACTCGGGATGCCCCGCGAGAAAGGCGCGCGCCCGCGCTTCCAAAAGCTCCAGTGTCTTCTCGGTGTCCCCGGCCTCCTCCTCAGGGGACAACCAGGGGATCCCCCGGCCGGCGGCCAGGGCCGGCAGCCCCGAGCGCTCGTCGAGCCACACCTTCCACTGCCCGTCCTGACTGGAGAGAAACGCCTCCCAAGCCTGCCGCAGGGGGTCCGAGGGCGAAAGTGCCGGCAGCGCCAGTGTCCGCCTCCCCAAGGTCCCACCGGCTCGCTGGCGGACCTTGTCGGCGAAGCGCCCCGGCCCGCCCGGCGGGACGAACGCTTCGGCCGTGCCGACGAGCAGTGCCGAGGCTGCCGCCAGGGCACAAGCGAGCCCGAGCGAAGCGCGACGAACCGAAGATTCCCGTGCGCTCATCGGTCCCCCCCCCCGCAGGCCGGCTGTCCGACTTCGGACGGAGTGAAATGCTACGGCGACGCGCTGTTCTGGGCAAGAATCGAGGCGAAAGGGCGCTTTCTTTCTCCCGCGACCCTCCCCGCTCGGGCCGCGCCGGACGGAGAGAAAGCGGCGCGCCCCCTCTTACTGCCAGAATTCCTCTTCTTCCCCGGCACCCAGCTGGTACCGTGCCTGCTCCGCGAGCCAGGCCTCGAATTCCTCGGGAGTTTCCACGGTGAGGAAGCCCCGCATCCGGTAGTGCCCGAGGCCGCACAGCTGGGCGCAGCCGATCTCGAAGTTGTATTCCGGGTTGCCCGTGCGGCGCCGCATCTCCTCCGTGGTGACGGTCGGCGTGAACCACACAGGAATGCTCAAGCCGGGGATGGCGTCCTGCTTCACCCTCATCTCCCACAGCGCGAAACTGTGGATCACATCCTTGCTCGACAGGTGAATGATGGCCGGTCGGTTCACGGGAAGGTGCAGCTGGTTGAGGGTCACGATGTCGTCGGCTGCTGCCGGGTCGGAACGGTCGAGCCCCAGGGGGTTCGTCTGCACGTCCACCTTCGCCGGATCCCTCCGCCCGAAGACACCGTCGGCGCCCGGATAGTGAACGTTCCAGGCGAACTGTTCGCCCACGACGTGAACGACCGTGGCCTCCCGCTCCTGGGGAAAGGCCTCCACACGCTCCGCCCACAGAGGGAAAGAAAACCCGAGGAGCAGGATCGCCTCCGCGATCACCACGCCCACCTCGGCCCATTTGGCCGGCTTGCCTTGGGCACCCTCGTAACTCGCCCGCGGGTTGCGGGAAGCGCGGAACCGCACGAGGACCACGGCGAAGTAGACGCTCCAGCCGACGAACAGCAGCAGCATCAGCCAGTGAACCAGCTCGAGCATGAAGTCGAGCCGCGGCGCGTGCTCCGAAGCCGCGGGGGGCAAGAACATGAAACGCTGGAGCATCGCTCAACGCCCTCCTTCCATGACTTTCAGGCTCGCCCGCAGCAGCGCTCGCCGCCGGGCCCGTTTCGAGCGCCGGTAGAGCTGGACGAAAAACGCCGCAAACGCCCCCTGCACCAGGACCGTGAGACCGAAGAGCAGGTAGACTCCCAAGCGCGCCCCCTCGACCAGCGGCCCGCTGGCCTCCCCGAAGCACGCGCTGCACGCCCGCACCGGGCTCGAGGCTGCGCCGGCCACGCTCGCGATCGCTGCCGCGACGACCCAGGCCCTACGGCGCGTCACCGCGGCAATCTCCTCGTCTTCCTCACGAACCACGCGGCGTACCCCACGAGCGCCACCCCCACCAAAAGGGACGCCACGCCCATCGCCGGGTACAGGGTCCCGCCCCGCTCGACACGCAGCGCCCAGCCGCCGAAGGCGAAGGCCAGGACGACGGACACCACGATGAACAGGATGTGGAACGCCCGGAGGGACACGTCAGCGGCCCACCACGTCCATTTCCGTGAAATACGGCAACAGCAGCAGACCCGTGAAAAAGATCCCCGTGAAGATCAGCACGATAAAGATCAGCTTCCGCTCCGAAATCAGGTGCATGAAGTAGCAGGCGACGAGCGAACCCTTGACGGTCGCGATGAGCAGCGCCAGCGCGATCGCCGGGACTTTCGGCAGATGCAGGTAGGACACCGCGACCGTGATCAGGGTCAGCGCCAGCAGCGCGACGAACACCGTGATGTAGATCCGAACGTGCTTCTTGATATCGAGAGCGTGCTCGTCCATGGTCCTTCCTCGGCACGGGCTACAAGAGATAGAGCGTCGGGAAGAGAAAGATCCACACCAGGTCCACGAAGTGCCAGAACAGTCCCGCGTGCTCCACGCGGTGCGTGAACCACTCCGGATTCTCGCGCCACAGCCGGACGCCGGGCCCCCAGAAATAGGCGTTGAGCACCATGCCGCCGAAAACGTGGAAGGCGTGAAGGCCCGTGAGAGTGAAGTAGATGGCCAGGAACGTGTTCGTGCGCGGGTACAGGTGATGGTGGATCTTCGCGGCGTACTCGAAGTACTTGATGACGAGGAACACCGCGCCGAGCAGGATCGTCAGTCCCATGTAGAGCCGGAAGCGCCCCAGGCTGCGCTGCGCGCAGGAAGCCCAGGCCATGACCATCGTCACCGACGAGGTGATCAGCACGGCGGTGTTGATCGTGGCCAGGGGAACGTTGAGCAGCTCCGCCCCGTGGGGCCAGTGAGTCGCGCCGACGCGCAGGATGATGTAGGTGGCGAACAGCGCGCCGAAGAGCATCACTTCGGAGGCGAGGAACAGCCACGTCCCGAGTTTGCCGTTCGTGACGCCGGTGTCGGGGCGGGCGGTGGCGGCGTAGGGGAGCTGCATCGCTCAGTGCTCCGCGGCCACGTGCTGCGGCAGGTAGCCCGCCGCGCTGCCGGGGACGCTGTACTCGTAGGGACCCCGGTAGACCACCGGGGGCCGCTCGAAGTTCCCGTGCGGCGGGGGGGAGGGCGCTGCCCACTCGAGGGTCGTCGCCTCCCACGGGTTGCGCGAGACCGGCTCGCCGCCGCGAATACTCCGGAAAAAGTTGACGACGAACGGCAGTTGCGCGACCGCGAGGCCCCAGGCCCCGAAGGACATGATCTTGTTCCAATACAGCACCTCCTGGGCATGGGTGTACATCGCGCCGCCGTCGTAGAGCCGGCGGGACACCCCGGCCAGGCCCTGGATGAGCATCGGGAAGAACACCATGTTCATGAACACGAGCGAGGGCCAGAAGTGCAGCTTGCCCAGGAACTCGCTCATCTTCCGTCCCGTCGCCTTGGGGAACCAATGGTAGATGCCGGCGAAGAGCGCGAAGATCGTCCCCGGGGCGACGACGTAGTGGAAGTGCCCGATGACGTAGTAGGTATCGTGCAGGTGGATGTCCGTCGCCGAAAGCCCGAGCGGCAGTCCGGTCAGTCCCCCGATCCCGAACATCGGCAGAAACGCGAGCGCGAACAGCATCGGTGTCGTGAAGCGGATCGAGCCACCCCACAGCGAAAGGAACAGCGCCGTGAGGATGATCACCGAGGGCACGGAAATGATCATCGTCGTCGTCTGGAAGAAGCCAGCGATCGTCGTGCCCATCCCGGTGAGGAACATGTGGTGCGCCCAGACGATGAACGACATGAAGCCCAGAAAGACGACCGAGTACACCATCGTGCGGTAGCCCCACAGCGGCTTGCGGGTGTTGTTGGCGATGACCTCCGCCACGATCCCCATCGCGGGCAGGATCAGCACGTAGACCTCGGGATGCGCGAGGAACCAGAACAGATGCTGCCACAGAAGCGGGCTGCCGCCGCCCGAAATCTCCAGCGGCTGCCCGCTGACGACGAGCCCGCTGGGCATGAAAAAGCTCGTCCCGGCGATGCGATCCATGAGCTGCAGCACCGCCGCGGCCTCGAGCGGCGGAAAGGCGAGCAGCAGCAGGAACGCCGTGACGAACTGCGCCCACACGAAAAACGGCAGCCGGAAAAACGTCATGCCCTCGGCCCGCAGCTGGATCGTGGTCGTGATGAAGTTGATCGAACCGAGCAGCGACGACGTGATGAGGAACACCATCCCCACCAGCCACAACACCTGTCCCCAGAACGGCGTGATCGCCGCCAGCGGCGGATAGGACGTCCAGCCCGCCTGGGCCGCACCCCCGGGCGCGAAGAAGCTGACGAACATCGTCACGCCGCCCAGGAAGTAGCACCAGTAGCTCGCCATGTTCACCTTGGGGAACGCCATGTCGGGTGCGCCGATCTGCAGCGGGAGCACGAAGTTGCCGAATCCGCCCACGGCGAGGGGCACGACCCCGAGGAAGACCATGATCGTGCCGTGCATGGCACCGAGCTGGTTGTAGAATTCGGGCAGCATCACCCCGCCCGGAGCGCGCGAATCGCCGAGCAACCTCCCGATCCACGGCAGAGGCTGCTCGGGATACGCCAGCTGCCAGCGCATGAGCATCATCAGGCTGAAGCCGAACAGGAGGAACAGCAGCCCCGTCACGGCGTACTGGATGCCGATCACCTTGTGATCGGTCGAGAAGACGTACTTGCGCCAGAAGCCCAGGGCCTCCTCGTGCGGGACGTGGAGGGCGGGGGCCCGGGCGGCGGCGACCTCGCGATCCCGAACTTCCGCCATGGCTCTACCGCGTCGGGGGGCTCAGAACGAACTCGAGAGTCTTCGTCTCGTCGGCCCCCAGGGTGAGCTTCTGCGTCTTCGTTCCCAGCTTCTCGTGCCAAACCTCGATCTCGTAGGTGCCGGCGGGCAGGCCGGAAATCGCGAACTTTCCGTCCTTGCCCGTGACGGCGAAGAACGGATGGGCGAGCACGGCGACGTAGGCCCGCATCCACGGGTGCACGTCGCACTTGATCTCGAAGATGCCCTCTTCTTTGTTGAACGTCTCCACGGCTTCGGTGACGCTCGCCGGCATGGCTTTATTGAAGGGCTTGTTCACCTTGGGCAGCGCGTGCACGTTGTGCAGGATCCCGTCGGAGTTGAGGATCTTCAACGGCTGGCCCACCCTCACGCCCAGAACATGCGGCACGTAGTGGCAGCCTTTCTGGTCGAGCACCACCGGCTCCTTGGGCACCGGCCAGGTCTGGTTGGGCAAACCCGACTTCACCTGAACCAAGATGTTGGCCATCGTGTTGCCCTCGCCCAGGACGAGCACCTCGCTGGGCACG
Source organism: Acidobacteriota bacterium (assembly GCA_037447115.1). Taxonomy (GTDB): domain Bacteria; phylum Acidobacteriota; class Polarisedimenticolia; order Polarisedimenticolales; family JBBIHH01; genus JBBIHH01. Next base: position 32,009 of record JBBIHH010000031.1, on the reverse strand, counting down.
GGCGCCTTGTGCTTCGCCGCGCACTGTGGGTCGGCGTCCATCTTGATCGGGGGCAGGTTGGGGACCCGCCCCTCGAACTTCACCACGCCCGTGACCGTCGCCGCCTGCGCGCCGGCGCAGGCGAGCGCCCCGCAGCCGAGCGCGAGCAACCGTCGAATCCTGCTTCGGACCATCCCCGATCTCCTTATGGCTGAGGAACTTGCCGGAGCCGGCGTTCGCTGTCCCTTGCCCCGGCCCCCTATTGTGACCCTAGACGTTCTCCAATGCCAGCGACTCCGGCAGGCGGGGGTCCCGCACGGGGATCAACGCCCCGCGCCGCAGCCAGGCCCCGAAAGCGGCGAGAAAGAACCCCCCCACGGCGAGCCACGCCCCCAGGTCCACCGCCTCCGGCGCGAAGCGGCCCCGCGCGTGCACGGGCATCACCACCCAGTAGACGTCGAGCAGGTGCATCGCCAGCAGCCACGCCGCGCCGAGGCACAGCAGCGGCTTCGTGCGCTTCACCCAGCGCGACATGAGGAAATAGAAGGGGAGCACGAAATGGCCGATCGCCAGCCACAGACTGGCGGTTTTCCACGAGCCCTCCAGCCGCTGCAGGAACCAGAACGTCTCCTCCGGCAGGTTCCCGTACCAGATCAGGAAGTACTGAGAGAAGGCGATGTAGGCCCAGAAAACGGTGAAACCGAAGAGCAGCTTGCCCAGATCGTGCAGGTGCTCGGAGGTGACGACGTCTTCCAAGAGCCCGCCGGCTTGCAGCGCGGCGACGAGCAGCACGACCCACGCGAAGAACCCCACGACCGCACCCGCGAAGACGTAGACGCCGAAGATCGTCGAGTACCAGTGCGGCTCGAGCGACATCATCCAGTCCACGCCCGCGAAGGTCACGGTGAGGGCATAGGCCACGAGGCCTGGCGCGGCGACGCGCTGCAGGCGCCGGGTGATGGCCTGGTCGCCCGTCCGGTCCTGCCGGGCGGATTGGGCACGAAACCACACCCCCAGCCACGACCAGACGACGAAATAGGCGACGGCGCGCAGCAGAAAGAAGCGCGCGTTGAGGTAAGGGGTCTTGGCCTGCAGCAGCGGGTCGTGGGCGACCGCCTCCGCCTCCGCCCAGTGGAACAATTCGTGGCGTCCGATCCAGATCGGGACGAAGAGCAGGGCGAACACGGGTACGCTCGCCATCACGTGCTCGGAGAGGCGGCGCACGACCACACCCCAGCCCGCCCGGCTGACGAACAGGGCCAGCACGAAGAACAGCGCTCCCCAGACCAGGCTCAGCCAGAAGAGGTACGCCACCAGCCAGGCGAAGTAGAACCTGGAATCCCCCCCGCCCGTCGCGAGCGCGAGCGCGAGGCCCATCACTCCCACGCCGGCCCCGATCCATGGCAGTCGGCTCCAGAAACTTCCGGGACGCACCCAGAGCGCGAGCGCATCGACCCGCGGGATCGAGGTCGCCTCCGTCACGGCCGCCGCTCCGCCGGGCACCGCTCGGCGCCGACGAGCTCCACGTGAACCGCACCGAGCGAGGCCAAGAAGGCCTGGGTGCGAGTCGCGTCGAACTTCGGGTCCCAGGATTCGATCCACACGAAGAAACGATCGTCGGTGGCGCGCTCGAAGCGGCGGGAATAGAAGACCGGGTGATGCAGCGTCGGCAGCTGGTTGCATGCCAGCATCCCGAAGAAGGCCGCCGCCGCCGCGGCGAGCACGCCCAGCTCGAAGGTAATCGGCACGAAGGCCGGCCAACTGAAGAAGGGCTTGCCGCTGATCACGAGCGGGTAGTCCACCGCGCTCGTCCACCCCTGCAGCAGCATGGCGCCCGCCGCTCCGACCATGCCGCAGGCGAAGACGAGCCACGGGATCTTCGACCGCCGCAGCCCCATCGCGGCGTCGATGCCGTGGATGGGGAAAGGCGAGAACGCATCCCAGCGCGTGTAGCCCTCCTCGCGCACGCGCACGCATGCCGCGTAGAGGGCGTGGGGGCTGTCGTATTCGGCGAGCACGCCGTAGATCGGTCCGGGGGGCAAGTCGGGCCGTAGCAGCGCCATCAGCGCGCCTCCCCTACGGGCTCGAGCGGGATCTCCACCCGCACGCGGGCCTCGGGCGCGTGCGGCCTGGCCTCGGGTTGCACCGCCTTGAGCTCGGCCATGGCCACGGTCGGCACGAAGCGCGCGAAGAGGCAGAACATCGTGAAAAACAAACCGAAGCTCCCCACGAGCGCCGCCACGTCCCAGAAGGTGGGCGCGTAGTAGCCCCAGCTCGAGGGCAGGAAATCCCGATGGAGCGAGGTGACGACGATCACGAACCGCTCGAACCACATGCCGATGTTGGTCGTGATGGAGATGAGGAACAACACCGGCACGCTCGTGCGGCAGCGCTTGAACCAGAAAAGCTGCGGCGAGATCACGTTGCAGGTGACCATGGTCCAGTACGCCCAGGCGTACGGCCCCAGGGCACGGTTGAGGAACGTGAACTGCTCGAAGGGATTGGCGCTGTACCAGGAGATGAAGAACTCCATCCCGTAGGCGTAGCCCACCATGGACCCGGTGAGCAGCATGATCTTCGCCATGTTCTCCAGATGGCGCCGGGTGACGATGCGCTGAAAACCGAAGGCGCTGCGCATGAGAATCATCAGCGTCATCACCATGGCGAAGCCAGAGTAGATGGCGCCGGCCACGAAGTAGGGGGGGAAGATCGTCGTGTGCCAGCCGGGAAGCTGCGAGACCGCGAAGTCCATGGAAACGATGGAGTGCACCGAGAGCACGAGGGGGGTGGCGAGCCCCGCGAGGAGCAAATAGGCCGTCTCGTAGTGCTGCCAGTGGCGCGCGGAGCCCCGCCAGCCGAGAGCGAAGAACCCGTAGATCCTCTTGCGCAGCGAGGACCGCGCGCGGTCGCGCGCCGTCGCCAGATCGGGCAGCAGCCCCATGTACCAGAACAGCAGCGACACGGCGCCGTAGACGCTCACGGCGAAGACATCCCACAGCAGCGGGCTGCGGAAGTTGGGCCACATGCCCATCTGGTTCGGCAGGGGGAACATCCAGTACGCCACCCACACCCGCCCCACGTGGATGCCGGGGAAGATCAGGGCGCACATCACGGCGAAGATCGTCATCGCCTCCGCGGAGCGGTTGATCGAGGTGCGCCAGGTCTGGCGGAAGAGATAGAGGATGGCGGAGATCAGCGTGCCCGCGTGGCCGATGCCGATCCAGAAAACGAAGTTGACGATGGCGTAACCCCACCCGACGGGGTTGTTCACGCCCCAGATGCCGATGCCCTCCCAGAACAGCCAGGCCGTCTGCACGAGCAGCAGGCTCAGCATCGCCAGGGAGGCGAGCAGGCACAGCCACCAGCCGAGCGAGGGCTTCCGCTCGAGGGGGGCCGATACCACCTCCGTGATCGTGTGGAAGTCCCGCGCCCCCAGGATCAACGGCGGGCGCCGATCCACGGGGTCGTCGCCCAGGTGGTCTTCGAATGCGGGGGCGCTCACGTCGTGGCCTGCGCTCCTGGGAAAAGCGCTGCAAAATACCAGCAGGCCCCCGGGGGGTCAAGCGGGTCTCGGGAAGGAGGTGCCGCTCTTACGGAGCGCTGGCGGGCAGGGGCTCGCTACCGCGGCGCAACAAGCCTTCCAGCGCGTGCGGCGCCAGCGGGCGGCTGAAGAGGTAGCCCTGCCCGTAGTCGCAGCCGAGCGCCCGCAGGCGCTCCCAGACCCGGCGCGTCTCCACTCCCTCGGCCACCACAGCCAGGCCCAGGTTGTGCGCCAGCTCGATGGTCGAACGCACGATGGTGACGTCGTCCTCGTTGCGATCCATCTCGATGACGAAGGAGCGGTCGATCTTGATCTCCCGCGCCGGCAGGCGCCGCAGGTAGGCCAGCGACGAGTAGCCCGTGCCGAAGTCGTCGATGGCGATCCCCACCCCGAGGGCCGCCACCTGCATCAGTACCTCGAGGGCCTCCTGCGGGTCTTCCATGATCACGCTCTCGGTGATCTCGAGACCGAGGCGGTGCGCCGGCAGGCGGCGGCGCGCCAGGAGCGCTTCCACGAGCGCGGGCAGGTCCTCGTCGAGCAGGTTGCGGGCCGAGATGTTCACGGAGATCTCGAGCTCCATGCCCCGCCGGTGCCAGCGGGCCGCCTGCTCCAGGGCGTTCTCCAGGACGAACAGCGTCAGCGGTCGGATCAGACCGCTGCGCTCGGCGAGGCCGATGAACTCGTCGGGGGGCACGTTGCCGAGTTCGCGATGGGACCAGCGCACGAGCGCCTCCACACCCACGATCCGCCCGCTGGCGGCCGCCACCTTGGGCTGGTACACGAGACCGATCTCCCCGGCTTCCATGGCGCCCCGCAGCGCCCCGGTCAGGCGCAACTGGCGTACGCTCGTGCGGTCCTGGGCGGGATCGTAGATCTCCACGCGCGCGCGGCGCTGCTTGGCCGCGTACATCGCCAGATCCGCCCGGGGGATCAAACTCTCGGCATCCGAGCCGTGGTCGGGGAAAAGCGCGATGCCCGCGCTGGCATCCACGTGCAGCGTGAGCCCCTCGACAGTGAAAGGGCTCTCCAGCGCGCGCACCAGCCGGCACGCCACCTGCCGCGCACGGGCCGCGTCGGTGGCGGGCAGGAGGACCGCGAACTCGTCCCCTCCGAAGCGGGCGAACGTGTCCTCGGGACGCACGAGCCTGGCGAGTCGCTCCGCTACGGCGCGTAGCAGGAGATCGCCGACGGGATGGCCGAGGGTGTCGTTGATCTCCTTGAAGCGGTCGAGATCGAGGATCAGCACGGCGAGGGGCGAGCGGTCCTCCCAGGCGGAGGCCAGGTTCTCGCGCAGCCGCCGGGCGAGCAGGACTCGATTGGGCAGGTCCGTCAGCGCGTCGTGCGTGGCCTGGTGCTCCAGCGCCAATCGCTGGGCCTTGCGCTCGGTGATATCGCGCACGAAGAGGACCCGCAGCGGCCGCCCTTCGTCGTCCACGGGTCGCACCGTCACCTCCACGGGGAACACCTTCCCCGAGGCGTGAACGGCCTCGGCTTCGACGGGGCCGAGGCTGTCGTGGAGCCCGCCGGCCAGGCTCAGGCGGCTTCCCAGCGACCGGCCGACGAGGGCCGCCGCGTCGAGGCCGAACAGCCCTTCCGCCGCGGGATTGACCGCGCGCACCACGCCGCGGCCGTCCAGGACCACGATCCCGTCGAAGCTGTTCTCCACGACGTGGCGCATGAGCCGCTCGAGCCTGCGGGCTTCGCGCCTCTCGCGCGCCAGTGCCCGCGCCTGGGCCTCGAGTTCCCGCACCACCGCGGCGACATAGAGGCCCGCGCACGCGAGGATCCACGCCGTCACGTCCAGGCTCCAGGCCCACAGCGCCTGCACGCCGGTGGCGAGCGCCACCGCCCCCAGGCCGCATCCGGCAACGAGCAGCAGGCCTCGCGCCCAGCCCGCCCTCCGGTAGAGCGGCATGACGAGCAGGGCGAGTGGCAGCGTCACGGCGAGGGTGAACCAAGTTCCCGGGCGCTGGATGGCCCGCCCCTGCACCAGCGACTCCCAGGCGAGCGCCTGGAACAAGGAGCCCGGCAACGCCCGGTAGCGCGGCACCGCGATCTGGTCGCCGAGCTCGAGCGCCGTGGCACCGACGACCACCCGGCGGCCGGCGACGAGAGCGGGATCGAAACTTCCCGTGAGCACCTCCACGTAGGACAGGCGCGGGATGCGCTCGGCGCGGATGGAAAAATCCACCTCGAAGCGCTCCGGGGGCAGGAGGTCCGCCGGTGCCAGAGCCACGGCGAAGGCCGGGAGCCGTTCGCCGCCGGAGGCTTCGTGGGCGCGGTATTCCCGGGCCAGGCCGTCTCGGAAGGGGCGGACGTTGATCGTCGCCAGGCGCGCGTGACGCGCGAAGCGCGGGAGCGGGCCCGTCGTCACGAGTCGCGGGCCGCCGGCCTCTTCCTCCCATTGCTGGAAGACGGGGAGGATGACGCGCCCTCCGGCCTCGGCGAGGCCCGCCTCGAAAGCCGCGTCTTCCTCGGGCACCGAGCGGGCGCTGAAGTCCACGTCGAACGCCACCGCCGCGCAGCCGGCCTCGAACAGGCGCTCGAGCAGCGTGGCGTGCAGGCCCCGCGGCCAGGGCCAACGGTCGAGCACGCTCAAGCTCTCGCGGTCGATGGCGACGAGCACGAGCTGCCCGGTCGGGTCGCGCTGCGGCCAGCGGTAGCGCCAGTCGGCGAGGGCGCGGTCGAGCGGGGCCAGCACGCCGCCCAGGTAGGCGAGCCCCGCGAGCGCGAGCGGCGCCGCGGCCCACGAGCTGGCGCCCCAGCGCGCGCTGCGCCGGCGGCCGAGAGGAAAACGCCACCTCATGCGCCGTTCAGCGCGGGTCGCTCGCGTCAGTCGTCTCGAGGCGGCGCACCTCGGTGTGCAGCAGATCCTCGGTCAGCTCGTCCTTTTGCTCGTCAAGCTCGTCCACGGCCTTGCCGAGCTCGTCGTCCCAGGCGTCCTCCAGCAGGCCGCGCGGATCCGCTGCCGGATCGTCCCGCCCGCCTTCGCCCCCGCTCCGCACGCTTGCCTCGCGCAGGCTCCGCAGCGCGGCGCTGGCGAAGCGGCCCGCCTCCTCGCCCTGCGCCTCGCGGCGCTGCTCGCGGGCTCGCAGGTCGTCGGTTTTTACATCGGCGCCCTCGTCCGCCCGCACGCGCACGCTCTGCCCCGTGCGGACCTCCACGGGCTCCTCTCTCCCCCGGGAAGCCACCTCGACGACGCCTTTCTCGACCGTCACCGCCGCGAAGGCCTCGGTCACCGTGACGCGGAACAGCGTCCCTTTCACCCCGGCCACGAGAAACGGGGTATGGACGCGGAAACCGCGCGTGCCGCGTCCGTCCACGTCGTAGGTCACGCCGCCGCGCCGCTGGTCGAGCTCCGTACGAGCCGACGCGAACGCCTCGTGGGGAAGCTCGAGGAGGCTTCCCGGGTCGAGGATCACCACCGTGGAGCCCCGGGCGAGCGTCGCTTGCCCCCGCGGGCCCGTGCGGATCGCCGTGCGCGGCTCGAGCCGTTCGCCGGGCCGCACGCGCCGCCAGAGGTCCGCGGCCGTGTCGAGCGACTGGGCCTCCACGCTTCCCGAGGCCGCGAGCACGACCCACGGCCCGTAGGGGGTGGGGTGGGTCCCCGCGCCAGGTGCCGTGGCGGACACCGCGATCACGCCCAGCAGCACGGCGGGCCACCAGGATTCGAGGCTTGGCATGATGCACCTCCTCGGCCGGCCCGAAGGTCAGCCGCCGATCCTCACCCCCACCCGCGCCCAATCCGCCCGTAGCCCGCCAGCCGACGCGTCGGCGGCCTCGGCTCGGCCGTGGAGGCAGGAAGGCGCAACCTGGAAGCCGCGATTACATATACGAAATTGTCTTTTTGTATATGCATCCTGGAGGAACGTAGGGCCCAGAGCGAAGCGCGGTCAAGCGAGGCGTATACTTTGGCCGTGCCACGTGGCCTGACGCTCCTGACGGTCGCCTGGGTGATCGCGTTCTTGGCCGCGCCGGCGGGAGCCTACACGCCGGGCAGCGGCACGCTCTTCAGCGAAGATTTCGAGACCCTCGACGCGAACTGGGAAAACGGCAACGGCGTGAGCGCCTCGCCTTGGTCGCGCCGACTCGACGGCGCGGACTGGGCGTTCAACGCCGACGGTCTCGGGCCCCTGCCCTCCTCCCCCACGCGCCACTGGGCGCGCCACTTCCTGCACCCGGTCGAAGCGACGACCTTCTCCGTGGCCTTCGAGCTGCGAACGGAGCGGGGCGCGGGTTACGCCTTCGATCTCGAGGTGGAACAGCGGGCCGAAACGCTGCGCAAGTACCGGCTGCGGGTGGATGGCGACGGGTCGCTCTCGCTCTGGCGCACCGAGGGCGGGGCGTTCGTCCTGCAAACCGCCACGCACCCCAACCTCGTGCCCGTGGACCAGAAGCGGTGGCTGCGCCTCGCCATCGAGCCCGACGGCTCGGGGCACCCGCGGGTGCGCGCGCGCCTGTGGAACGGGGGGGCGGCAGCGGAGCCCGGCAGCTGGACGCTGGAGTTCCTCGACACGCGGGACACGCTCGCGCGCGTGCACCGCTTCGAGCTGATCGCGGACGGGCCCAAGAACGTGGACACCTGGATCGACGACCTCGACGCCTTCGGCGACGCGAGCGCGGGCGTCGCCTCCAGCATCACCACGATCTACGTCATGGAGCTGAGCCACCTGGACATCGGCTTCACCGAACCGCCCGACGACATCGAAGCCTTCGCCAAGACGCACCTCGACCAAGTCCTGGACAATCTCGAGGCCGACCCGGCCTACCGCTGGACGATCGAATCGGGCTGGTGGCTCGACCGCTGGTGGGAACGCTCGACGGACGAGCAGCGCCAGCGCATGGTGGCGCATCTGCGCAGCGGTCGCCTGAGCCTGTGCGCGGGCTACGCGAACCTGCACACCACCGTGGCCGGGCACGAGGAGCTGACACGCTCGGCGTACTGGTCGCTGCGCTTCGCGAGGACGCATGGCGTCCCCGTCAGGACCTGGATCACCGACGACGTCCCGGGATCCACGTTCGCGCTGCCGGAACTGCTGGCGCGCTCGGGGGTGGAGTTTTTCTTCGGCGGCATGAACACGACGTTCGGCGGGCAGGTCGACGCCCCGGATCACGGGGACCGCCCCTTCTGGTGGGTCGGCCCCGACGGCAGTCGGGTCCTGGCCTGGACGACCTTCGGCTCCTACGCGGAGGGGTTCGACTGGGGCTTCAGTTTCTTCGACACGCTGCAGGACATGTACGACAAACTCGCCCAGCGGCTTCCCGAGCAGGAGGAAGCCGGCTACGACTATCCGGAGTTCTTGCTGCCCCGGGGCTTCGACAACCACTACCAAGGCTTCCACGTGCGCAACCTGATCGACCAGTGGAACGCCACCTATCGCACGCCGCGCTTCGTGCTGGCGACGCCGGAAGAGTTCCTGGACATGATGCTCGCCAAGTACGGGGCCGAGGCCTTCCCCTCGTTCTCCGGCGATTACGGGGCGGCGTGGGCCGGAAGCAACGCCAGCGCGGCGCACACCCAGGCCTGGGTGCGCCAGGCGCACCGCGAGGGCAGGGCTGCGGAAGCGCTGCTCGCCGCAGCGGCGGCCGTGGACGGCGCGCCGGTGCCCGAGGCGGACATCGAGCGGATGTACCGGCGGATGCTCGAGGTGGACGAGCACAGCGGCGCCGGCGGCTGGCCCGGCTACTTCACCCCGGAGGAGATGGACCGCAACAACCGCATCCATCTGGGCTATGCCCAGGAGGCGCGCGACCTGGCGCGCCAGCTCTTGGAGCAGGGCCTGGAGCGCCTCGTGGCGGACATCCCTCTGGCGGGCGACGCCGTGATCGCGATCAACCCCCTGGGGCGCACGCGCGACGGGATCGTGCGCGCTCGTCTGGAGGAGCCGCTCTATTCGAGCCCATTCCGCCTCCTCGACCGCGCCTCGGGCAGGGAGATCGTCTACCAGAAGCTCGACGCCACGCAGGAGATCCTGTTCCTGGCCGAAGGCGTCCCCGCTGTCGGATACCGCGTCTACGATCTTTTGCCGGGGACACCCAGCGCCGTGCCCTCGGGACTGCTCGCGGTGACGGCGACCACGCTGGAGAACGACTTCTATCGGCTCGAGGTGGACCCGACCACGGGCGCCCTCACGAGCCTGCTCGACAAGAAAAGCGGCCGCGAGCTCGTGGACACCGCGTCGCCCTACGCCTTCAACGAGCTCGCCTCCAACACGAAGGCCCAGTACGACTGGCAGCAGCCCCCGGTCGCCGAGCCCCCGGCTTCCGCCACCGTGAGGGTCGCATGGTCGGGCCCCGTGGCGGCTTCGCTCGAGGTCACCCGCAGCGGGACGCCCCACGTCGCGACCACCTACCGCCTCTACCGCAACGTGGACCGCGTGGAGTTCGAGAACGTCCTCGACCGCGACCAGATGCCCTACGTGCCCTCCAGCACCTCGGTGCGGGCCTACACCGTGACCCTCCCCTTCGATATCCACGACTTCCAGATCCGCACCGAAACGACGACCCGTTTTCTCGACCCCATCGGCGACAGCTTCCCGCGCAGCAGCGTCTTCGACTGGCACAACGCGGAGCACACCATCGCCCTGTGGGACCAGAACGTGGGCATCCACTACGGCGTGGACGCCGTCTCGGCCCATCATCTCGAGAATCTCTCGAGCCTGACCTCCGCCGCGTACTCCACCGGCGATGCCCTGGTCCTCTCGCGCCTCAAGGACGAGAGCGACGAGTACCAATACGAGGACGGGACGGTCGGGCCCTACGAGATCGAGCCCGGTACCTCCCCCATCCTGCGCTATACCCACCACGTCCAGGCCACGCCGCCGGCGTTCGATCCCGTGGCGGCCAGCCGCTTCGGCTTCGAGGCGCTGACGCCCCTGCAGGCGCGCGTCCGCCGCCGCCAGCCCGGCAATCTGCCCGGGGATCTGGCTTCCTTCGCCCGGCTCGACACACCGGACGCGCTCCTCTACACCCTCAAGACCGCCGAGGTGGGGACGGGGCTCGTGCTGAGGATGACGGAGCTGAGGGGCGAAGAGGCGACCGTGGGGGTGGACTCGGACGTCCTCGCCTTCTCGGGAGCCGAGCGCGTCGAGCAAGACGAAGAAGGGGGCACGCCGCTCGCGGCGGACGGCGACGGTTTTCTCGTGACCCTCGGGCCCTACGAGACCGCCACGGTGCGCGTCCAGGCGAGCCCACGCTGGAGCCCCATCCAGTTGCTCGTGGACAAGAACCCCTCCGCCGGGACGGTCCAACTGAGCTGGTCGGGAGGGGTATCTCCCTACACCGTCCGCCGCGCGGAAGATCCCGCCTTCACGGAGGGAGTCGTGGATCTCGTGGACGAGCAGCCCGTGACGAGCCACGACGACCCGGTGCTCTTCGACGGCCGGACGTATTACTACCTCGTGCGGTGACCCAGCGCGCGATCCGCTGCGCCGCGGTTCTGGCCGCCTGCTTGATGCCCGCGCTCCCCGCCGCGCCGCACGGCGCCTCGCAGGGCCTGCACCTGCACGTCAAACCCGATCCCGCCCTTCCCGGGCAGCGCCTGAGGGTCACCGTGGACGCCTCGGCGCCGATGCGCGTCTTGCGCGTCGGCTTCGTGGCGCACGCACCGCGAACCCTGGATCTTTCCCGCCGGCCCCGCCGCCGCGCCGTGGTCCGGCTCGCCGCACCCGCGGAGGTCGATGCGCCGACCCTCAGCCTCCAGGCAGAAGCCCACACGACGGACGGCCGCGTCTTGCGCAGCAGCGCCGTCCTCGGGCTGCGCATTCCCGGCGCGCCAGCTTCGCAGAAGCGGAACCGCGCGCCGGAATCGGCTAATCTGATACGCCCACCGAAGACGGATTCTGCGGCCCGGCGCCGCGCGGGGAGGTGGCGCGATGCCGATCTACGAGTTCTACTGCGCCGATTGCCACACGATCTTCAATTTTCTGTCGCGCACGGTGAACACGTCGAGGCGGCCCGCCTGTCCCAGGTGCGGGCGCCCGCAACTGGAGCGCCGGGTGTCGCCCTTCGCCATCTCGAAGAACCGCCCCGAGCCCACCGAAGGCGAGGAAGCCTTGCCCGATTTCGACGAGGCGCGCATGGAACGGGCGATGGAAGACCTGGCGCGCGAGATGGACCACGTGGACGAGGACGACCCGCGACAGATGGCGCGCCTGATGCGCCGCCTGTACGACACGACGGGGCTGCCGCTCAGCGAAACGATGGACGAGGCGATCCGCAGGATGGAGGCGGGCGAAGACCCGGACAAGATCGAGGAGGAAATGGGAGATCTCCTCGAAGAAGAAGACCCCTTCGCCGCTGGCGCCCCGGGCGAGGGTGGCGCGCGAGGCCGGCTGAAATCGCTCGCGCGGCGCATGCGGCCGCCGGCCCGCGACGAGACGCTGTACGAGCTTTAGGTTCGTCGGCCCCCGGGCTCGCCACAGCGAACGAGAGGAAGCGGTGACCCGCTCCCGGCTCGGCATCGGGCGCGCGTGGATCGTGGGGGCTGTCGCCTGCGCGCTGGCGACGGGAGCGCCGGGCGCCGCATCCTCCGAAACACTCCGCGCGCAGGCCCCGCAGGACGTCGAACGGCTCGTGCAGGAGGGCCGCCTCGACGAGGCGATCGCGCTCGCCCGGGGGTTGCTCGATGCGGCGCCGCAGGATCCGGACCGGCACATGGCGCTGGCCCAGGCCCTGGCGGCCAAGGGGCGCAAGGTCCACCCCGTCCTCGAGGCGCACGTCGCGCTCGGCCCGGGCGGAGCCGCCGCTCGGGCGGCGCCGGAGCAATCACGCGTGGAGGTCGTCTACGACCCGCACCTGCTGGAGGAAGCCCTGGAACATGTCCGGCAGGCGATCGCGCTCGCCCCGCAGCGGGCGGACCTGCGCTGGAGCGAGTGTTACCTGCTGACCGACGCGGGCGCGATCGAACGCGCCGCCGCGGCGATACGACGGGCGCTGGCGGCACTGCCGCGCGAGGCCCAACTAGCCCGCACCGTGGCCTCGTACGGCAGCGAGCGCCTGCGGCGCGGCGACAGCCAGGGCGGTGCGATTCTGCTGGGCATCGCCGCGGAAGCGTTTCCGGACGACGCCTCGGTGCAGGTCGAGTACGGCTCGGCCCTGGTGCGCGACGGGAAACCCGCGGAGGCCTCGAGGGCCCTCGATCGCGCCGGGGAGCTCGCCGGAGCCGACGTGCTGCTGCACCGCAAGCGGGGCCTCCTCTACCTCGTGGCGGCCGAGCACGCGCGGGCTCGTGCAGCGTTCGAGAAGGCGTTCCAGACGAGCCGCGCCGACGCCGACCGGCTCGCCGCCGCCGCGGCGGCCTTCGCCGCCGACCCGCCCGCAGCCCGCTGGCTATTCGAGGAGCTCGCGACGCCCGCGGCCTCTTCGGACCCGCGCGCCGTCCAGCTCGCGGAAGCGTTCCTGCGCGCGCTCGAGGGCAGCAGGGCGAGCCGCCTGGCCCTCGCGGAACAGTTGCGGGCCTGGGGCCAGGACCTGCTGGCCCTACCCGTCCTCGACCGCACGCTGGCGGACGATCCGCACGACGAAGGCGCCCGCGGCCTGGCGGACGAGATCCGCCGCCCGTTCCTGCGCACCGAACCCGGCTAGCGGCTGGGGCGGGTTCCCGCGCGCCCCTCCCCGAGGCGCACCCCGCGCCGCCAAGAGAACCCGCGGTCCCCTTCCGCCGGCCCCGCGGCAATCCCCGGAGCTAGGACCTGCGACGCCTGGCGACGATCTCCATCGTCTTCCGTCGAGATCCGTCCGGAGCGACGCGGTAGCTCTCCAGCTTGAACGCGTTATCGTCGAGCCAGATCATCTTGCCCAGATCTTGCACCTCTCGGCCTTCCATAGCATCGAAGTAGGTGCCGGTCATCGTCGTTTCCTTGCCGCCGCCGTCGCAGTGGCCGCTGTAGAGATAGAGGCTCGTCCCCATCCCGTCCATCCACACGCTCACGTGCTTCTTCTGGATGTTGTCGTAGCCGTCGATGCCGATGCCCTCGAAGGGCTGGCCCAGGAACTCGCCGCGCCAGGTGGCCCTGACGAAACGCCCGCCGAGAATGGCCTCCGCCGACATCGTGCCGGTCGAGGTCTGTTCCGCCCCGGGCAGGAGGAACTTGCCTTCGTAGGTCCATTCCCCCACCATCCTCGCCAGATGCCGGTGATGCTCGCCCGGAGCGCCGAGCGCCATCATCTGCTCCATGGCGGCCTGCATCTCCGCCTGGGTCGGGTGCTCGGCGGGATGCTCCTGACCCTTCGGGTGCTCCGGGTGCTCCTGCGCCCCCGCCACGCCCGCCACCGCGACGAGGCCGAAAGCTACGGAAACGGCGAGAAGACAAGACGAACACCTAAGCTGGTGCATGACCGATGTCTCCTTTCTCTCCTTCGGATCCTGAATCTTCGAACCCGCAGCGCGCCGCGCCGAAAACCGCTCCGGCCCGGCGCCCGCAGTATCCCCGACCGCGCCCGTCGGCGCCAGGGGGCTCAACGGACCGCAGGGCCGTCCTTCGTTTCCGCCTGCGCGGTCGCGGGTTCCCGAAGCCACCGCTCCAGCCAGCCCAGCACCGTCTCGTGCCACTGCACGCTGTTGTGCGGCTTCAGCACCCAGTGGTTTTCGTCCGGGAAGTAGAGCAGCTTGCTGGGGATGCCCCGGCGCTGCAGTGCCGTGAAGGCGCCGATGCCTCCCGCATCCACGACGCGGAAGTCCAGCGCGCCGTGGATGACCAGCATCGGCGTGCGCCAGCGATCCACGAACCGAACGGGGTTGTGCTTTTCGTAGCTCTCGGGGTTGGCCCAAGGCGTGCCCTCGTGATCCCACTCGGGAAACCAGAGCTCCTCGGTGGCGAAGTAGGCCATCCGCTCGTCGAGGTTGCCGTCGTGGCTCACGAGGCAGCGGAAGCGGTCGGGCCACATCCCCGCGATCCAATAGATCATGTAGCCGCCGAACGAAGCCCCGAGCGCACAGACGCGCTCCCCGTCCATCCACGGGTAGCGTTCCAGGGCCGCCGCCAATCCCTTCTGCAAATCCTCGAGGGGTTTGCCGCCCCAGTCGCCGCGGATCGAATCCGTGAACGCCTGCCCGTAGCCGATGGAGCCGTGGAAGTCCACCATCACCGCCGCATAGCCGGCGCCAGCGTAGGCTTGCGGATTCCAGCGGTAGTGGAACTCGTTGCCGAAGGATCCCTGCGGACCGCCGTGGATCAGGAAAGCCACCGGATACTTCCGCTGCGGATCGAAATCCACGGGCTTGACGATGTACGCGTGCACCGGCTCGTCGTTCCAGCCGGCGAAGGCGAACTGCTCGGGCTCGCCCATGCGCGCGGCCCGGACCTTCGCCTCGTTGAGCCGCGTGAGCTGGCGCACCTCCGTACCGTCGGGCCGCACCGAGTAAAGCTCCACCGGCGAGCGCAGGTGATCGAGACCGTAGACGATCCGCTCCCCCGCACTGCCCGCAGAGCGCACGTGGCCGTCCCGCACGACCGTGCGCACGCTGCCGCTCGCCACGTCCACGGCGAACAGCGAGACTTGGCCCAAATTGGGCGCCGTGGCATAGAGCGTCCGGCCGTCCGCGGAGAAGGCGAGGCTGCCCGGCGAGCGGTCCCAGGCCTCGGTGAGCACGCGCGCCGGCCCGTCGGGCCAGGCGTAGAGCACGATGCGGAAGCGGTCCGACTCGTAACCGGGCCGTTCCATGGCGAGGTAGGCCAGGGTGCGGCCGTCGGGAGAGAACACGGGCGCGGTATCCCAGGCCGGGTTGGCCTCCGTGAGACAGCGCGGCGCGGCGAGGGGATCGAGCGCGACATGGTAGAGGTCGAAGTCCGTGGACCACGCTTCCTCGCCTCCCGCGTCCCGCGCCGTGAAGACGACCCCGCGCCCATCCGGCGTGAAGGTGATCTCCTCCGGCCCGCCGAACGGTTTGGACGGCGTGTCGGCGTCCATCCCCGGCATCACGTCCTGCGGCGCGCCCTCGGGCACCGTCATCACGAACAGGTGCGAGCGGCGGCCGTCCTTCCATGTGTCCCAGTGGCGGATGAACAGCCGTTCGTAGACCCGCCCGCTCGCCCGGCGCTGCTGGGCCTGTTCGAGACGGCGTGTCGTGCACTCGAGGGTCGGGCAGTCCGGAAACACCTCCAGCGTGAAGGCGATGCGCTGGCCGTCGGGCGCGACGACGAGGTTGCCCGCGTCCAGCGGGAGCCGCGTCACCTGTTCCGCCTCGCCGCCGTCGGTGCGGATGCGCCAGACCTGCGACGAACCCGAGCGCGCCGAGAGGAAATAGAGCCATGCGCCGCCGGGGGCCCAGCGCGGGTTCCAGTCGTTTTCCGGATGCGAGGTCAAGCGCCTGAGGCCGGTGCCGTCCGTGCGCACGAGCCACACATCCGTGCGGCCCCGGTTGGCGTCGAGATCGGTCTCCCGCACGACGAAGGCCACCCACTGCCCATCGGGCGAGACCTGGGGGTCGGAGATGCGATCCATGGCCAGCATGTCGTGGACGGAGAACGGGTGGGTCGCCGGCTCCGCGGCGGGCGGCTGCGCCACGGCAAGCGCCCCCGCCATGCCGGTGCAGAGGACGGCCCCGGCCCACGCACCGCGGACTCCCATCGTCCGATCCCTCCCCTCCGCCGAGGCGAGCCGCCGCGACTGGCGGCCCTCAACGGCGAAACGGCTCGTGCTCGAGCGCGAAGTACTCCCGCGTCATCCGCACGACCTGTCCCCCGAGCAAGATCAGCGCGATCAGATTGGGAAACGACATCAGCCCCAGGGCCACGTCCCCGAAGGTCCACACGGCCTCGAGCGGCAGGATGCACCCGAGAAAGAAAAACGTCACGAAGACCCACCGATACGTGCGCACCGCACCCGTTCCGAACACGTACTCCGTCGCGCGGTCCCCGTAGTACGACCACGAGATGCCCGTGGACACCGCGAACAGCACGACGGCCAGCGTCACGATCCAACCCCCGATGCGCCCGAGACGCTTGGCGAACGCGTGCGAGGTCAAGGGCGCTCCCGTCAGCAACGCCCGTCCCACGACGGAGGGGGAGGCACCGGCCTCCGCCGCGACGCTGCCGTCCGCCCCCACCCGCAGCGTTCCCGTCCAGGGGGTCCCGTCGGGGGCGACGAGGCGGGGCGCCTCGACCGGGGCGCCTAGATAGATCAGCTCCAGCCCCGCGAGCGCGCCGTCGCGGACCTCCACCCGCGCGACGCCCGCCGGAGCTCGCCCCTGCAGACCCGCCAGTGGGAGCGTCTGCTCCACCCGATCGCTGTAGGCGCCGGTCATGACCACGACGAGCCCGGTCATGGAGCAGATCACGAGCGTGTCGATGAACGGTTCGAGGGTGGCCACGAGCCCTTCGCGCACCGGGTACTTGGTCTTGGCGGTGGCGTGGGCGATGGGGGCGCTGCCCTGCCCCGCTTCGTTGCTGAACAGCCCCCGCCGGATGCCCCACATGGCGGTCATCAGGAACGAGCCCGCCGCACCACCCGCCAGCGGCTCCGGCGCGAAGGCGTTGCGCACGATGGTGGCGAACCCGTGGGGAATCTCCTGAAAGTGGATGGCGAGCACCACGAGCGCGCCCCCGACATAGAGGATGGCCATGGCCGGGGCGAGCACCGCCGTGACGCGGCCGATGCGGCGGATGCCGCCGATGATGACGAAACCCACGAGGGAAGCGAAGACGACGGCGCTCCAGACCGCGGGCAGGCCGAACTGCGCTTCGAGCTGGTTCGCCAGGGTGTTCGACTGATTCATGCAGCCGCCGCCGAAGGAGCTGATCATCGCGCACGTGGCGAACAGCATCGCCATCCAGCGCCAGTTCTTTCCCAGGCCCTGCTCGATGTAGTACATGGGGCCGCCGGAGACGGAGCCGTCCGGGTGCAGCTTGCGGTAGTGGAGGGCGAGCGTGCACTCCGCGTACTTGAGAGCCATCCCGAAAAACGCCGTCACCCACATCCAGAACAGCGCCCCAGGGCCCCCCATGCGCACGGCGATGGCCACGCCCGCGATGTTGCCGATGCCCACCGTCGCCGAAAGCGCCGTGGTCAGAGCCTGGAAGTGTCTCAGGTCCCCCTCGTCCGCCGGGTTGTCGTAGACGCCGCGGGTGATGTCCACCGCGTGCTTGAAGCCGCGCACCTGCACGAAGGCCAGGCGCAGGGTCGTGATCAGCCCGGTTCCGAGCAGCAAAATGGCCAGCAGCGGCGCCTGCTCGGGCCAGTTCCAGACGTAGCCTTCGAGAAACCGCGCCATCGGCCCGAGCACGCCGTTGACCCGGTCCGCCAGGTGCTGGGCCCCCAGTTCGATCCAGTCGAGCACCGTCCCTCCTCCGCGCGCCCCGGCAGGCTGCTGCGTCGGGCCGGCGATGCTACCACGTCCTGCGGCGGCCACGCGGGCGGCGGCGAACCGGTTTATCATGCGGCGCGCCGAGGCTTGGATGCGGTGCCGGGCGAGTGGATCGTCCTCAAATTCGGCGGCACCTCCGTGGCGAGCCCCTCGGGCTGGCGGCTCGTGGCGGAGCGGGCTGGGGCGCTGCGCGAGCGGCATGGCGTCTGGATCGTCGCCTCCGCCCTCGCGGGGGTCACGGACCGCCTGGAACGGGCGATCGAAGTCGCCAGAGCGGGCACGCAGGACGGCACGGTCGCCGAGCTCCGTCGGCGCCACCTGGAGTTGGCGGAAGCCCTCGGCGTGGGGGCGGCGTTCGAGGCGCCGCTGGCGGAGCTGCTGGGAGAGCTGGAGCGGAGGCTCGAGGGCATCCGGCTCACGGGCGAGGTCACCCCGAGACTGCGAGCGCGCATCCTGGCCACCGGCGAGCTCGCCTCCACGCGGCTCGGTGCAGCAGCCCTCGCCTCGCTCGGCCTCGAGGCCGCCTGGGTGGACGCCAGGCGCTTGCTCCTCGCCCCCGAGCCGTCGGCCGACGAACACCGCTACTACCTCGCCAACCCCCTGGCGGTCCAGGAGAACCGCTCGCGCGCCGAAGCCGAGGCGCGCGGCGCCCGCCTCGTTCTCACGCAGGGCTTCCTCGCAGGCAACGCGCGCGGCGAGACGCTGTTGCTCGGCCGGGGCGGAAGCGACACCTCGGCGGCGCTCTTCGCCGTCATGCTCGGTGCGAAGCGCCTCGAGATCTGGACCGACGTGCCGGGCCTTTTCACCGCCGATCCGCGGCGCATCCCGTCGGCACGCCTGATCCGCCGCATCGGCTACCGCGAAGCCCAGGAGCTCGCGGCGCTCGGGGCGCGCGTGCTCCACCCGCGCTGCCTGCCCCCCGCGGCCGAGGCGGGGATTCCGGTCGAGATCCGCTCGACGCACCACCCGGAACTGGAGGGCACACGCATCACCCGCCTGCGGGACAGCGCGCCCGCGGTGACGGCCGTGACGTGCCGCACGGGCGTGACCCTGCTCACGCTCGCCACGTGGGCGATGTGGGAGACGCCGGGCTTTCTCGCCCGCTTCTTCGAGCCCTTCGCGGCGGCGGGCATCTCGGTCGACCTGATCGCGACCTCCCAGGCGGCGGTGAGCGTCACGCTCGACGCCGTGCCCGGGGGACTGGAAGGGGCGCCTTTCCGCGGCCTGCTCGAGAGACTACGCGCGCTGGGAACGCTCAAGGTGGTGCACCCCTGCGGCGTGGTCTCCATCGTGGGCCGGCGCATCCGCTCGGTGCTGCACGAGCTCGGGCCCGCGTTCGTGGCCTTCCGCGAGTTCCCCGTCTACCTGGCGAGCGACTCCTCGGAGGACCTCAACCTCTCCTTCGTCGTGGACGAGGCCAACGCGCCCGCCCTCGTCGCGCGCCTGCACGAACGCCTCTTCGCCGCCCAGGGGGACTCCGCGCGGCTGGGGCCTACGTGGGAGAAGCTCGAGCGCCCGGCGGCCGTGCCCGCCGTCGATCCCGCCTGGTGGCGCGAGCGACGGGCGGAACTCGTGCGGCTCGCGGCGGATGGACGGCCCCGCTACGTCTACGCCCTGGGCGTGGTGAGAGACCGGGCCCGGCGGCTGCGCCAGCGACTTCCCGCGGTGCACCGCTTCTTCTACTCGATGAAGGCCAATCCCCACCCGCGCGTTCTGGAAGCGCTGGCCGAGGAGGGTTTCGGCTTCGAGTGCGTCTCGTCGGCGGAGATCGAGCGGGCCCGCGAAGTCTGTGGCGGCGGCCCGGCGATCCTCTTCACCCCGAACTTCTGCCCGCTCGAGGAATACGCCCGCGCCCTGGAGCTGGGCGCGGAGCTGATCCTGGACGGCCCGGAGCCGCTGCTGGCCGCCCCGGAGTTGTTCCGCGGCGCGGCGGTGGGGCTGCGTGTCGATCCCGGCACGGGTGCCGGACACCACCCCAAGGTGCATACCGCCGGAGCGCACACGAAATTCGGAACCCCGATCGAGGAAGTCGGCCGCTTCGCGGAGGCCGCCGCGGCAGGAGGCGTGCGGGTGGTCGGGTTGCACGCCCATGTGGGCAGCGGCATTGGTGACCCGCAGGTCTGGGCGCGCACGGGGCGCACTCTGGCGGCGTTGCTGGGCCGCTTTTCCGAGGTGCGGTGGCTCGATCTGGGCGGCGGCCTCGGCGTCGCCGAGCGACCTGGCGAAAGCGACGTGGACCTCGAAGCGCTCGGCCGCGCTCTGGACGCGCTCGCCTCGGCGATCGCGCCCCGAGAGTTGCGCCTCGAGCCCGGCCGTTACCTCGTCGCGCCGGCGGGCGTGCTGCTCGCGCCCGTGACCCAGGTGCGTAAGAAAGCCGGGATCAATTTCGTCGGTACGACCGCCGGAATGAACTCGCTGCTGCGACCCGCGCTCTACGGCGCCTGGCACACAATCCACAACCTGAGCCGACTGGACGAGGAGCCCAGCGACTCCTGGCACGTGGTGGGGCCGCTGTGCGAATCGGCGGACGTGCTCGGCCGCGACCGTTGGCTCGCGACGCCCCGCCCCGGGGACATTCTGCTCGTCGAAAACGCCGGGGCTTACGGCGCCGTCATGGCCTCCCGCTACAACCTGCGCGAACCGGCCGAGGAAACGGCCATCGAGTAAGCCATTTCCCGTCTCCGGTGGCGCGCCGTATCATGTGGGCCAAGCCACGCCGGATACGGGGGGCCGCCATGAGGCGTCCACGTCGGATGGCCGCCCGCTTTCCTTTCGGGACGAGCCGTCTCTTCGGGCTTGCCGTTTGGGCGCTGGCGCTGCTTCTAGCCGCGCCGGCTGCGTTTTCCACGGGCAGCGCTCCTGCGGAGGTCGCGGAGGAAGCGACCTCGGCGACGATGCTGCGGGCGCTGCGCGAGGCTGTGGCCCGGGCGTTCGGCGAGGGGCTGCGGACCTATGTCCGCTCCGGGGTCGGCGAAACGCTTGCGTGGCGCGCGGACCGGGAGCTGGCCTGGGCATTCGGGGAGGGGGCCTGCGCCGCTCGAGTTGCGGTCGGCGCCCGGGACTGCGCCAGGCCGGTTGCGGCTGCAGGCGCGCAACATCTCCCGTAGCACCGGAGGATGTGGCCCTCGTCGGCATCGCCTCGATCCTGGAGGGCGACCTTGCGCGCCCTGACCCGCAGGGTTCGCCACAGGCTCGGCATACGCTGCAGGCGGTGACGGGTTCGTTGCGCTGGCTTGCCGCCGGCGATCTGGCGCCCGGAGTCGCCTTCGAGGCCGATGCCGACTCCGAGGTGCGCTCACCCGCAGGTGCGGCGGTCCATCTCTACGTCGTCGCGGTCGCGCGTGACGCCAGCGGACGCCTGGAGACGGTTCCGTCACTCCCTTCGGGGAGGTGGCGTCGTCGCCGGAGGGAACACGTGCTTCCGACCCCGCCGATCCGCTCACCTGTTTTCCCCGCGCGACGGGCTCCATCGTCAACACGCGCCACCCGACTTGCTCCGGCGACGACTGCATGACGATCCGCGGAAATCTGATCGCCTTCCACGTGGACGGGTTCGTAGCGGGAGACCGCAACGGAGACGGGGACGAGCACGACAGCTATCGCCACCGCTACCGCATCGGAAGCGGTGTGAGCGAGCTCGTCATGGAAGCCTCGTTTATGCGTTTCTTCGGCGAGCTCGTAACGGTGGTGCAGCGCGAGTTTCTCATGCGCCGCGATCTCAACGGCGACGGGGACCTCGACGACGATCTCGCTTTCTGGTACCGCACGAGCACGGGCGAACTGGGTGGTCCCTACGCAGCTCGGGAGATCCCGCCGGCGCCACGCGATCCATGGGTGACCTTTTCGGTGCGCGAGGCCGACCTGGGAGGCGATGCGAACGGCGACGGCGACGCGGACGATCCGATCGTGCACGCGGTGGACGCGCGCACGGGCGCGCTGGCGAACCTCGGTGTGGTGGGCCGCGAGCCTGTGCCGGGCGAGCGCGTCATCTTCTTCGGCACCGACGAGCGAGCCGTCGGGCAAGACCTGAACGGCGACGGGGATCTGGCCGACACGGTCATCCGCTGGGCGGCGCCGCCGGGGTCGGGGTTGCCCCCCGGGGCGGTCAACACCAAACTCGCCGCGCTCGGCCTGCCTGTGGTGGCGGGGGACAACGTCGCGACGTTTCGGACCCCCGCTGACCCCACGGGGGGTCCGGCAAGTTGGCCATGGTTCACGTGGAAGCCGGCGGAGGCATGCAGATCGTGCTGCGGGACGCATCGGACTGGACCGCCGCGGGGGACCGTGTCGTGTGGGCGTTATCCCGCAACGGCCCGGCGCGCCTTCGTGATTTTTCCTCGGGCCTGGAGCGCGAGCTGGACATCGCGGGCATGCCCCTCGGTCTGGAGGGAGAGGATCTCCTGTACGCCGTCCCCGATCCGCCGAACTTCGAGGACGTGCTGCGCCACCGCGACCTCGAGACGAACGCCGACCGTGCGGTGGGTCGGGCCCACGTGGGGGGCAGAGCGCTCGCGGGCGGGGTCATCTCCTAGCACAACGACGACCTGAAGCATACCGCCGCCTGCTATCCCTGGTGGGCTCCGTGGCTCGAATACCAGCGGCTGCAGGAGGGCCACAGTCTCGCCGTCGGCGTGACCACCCACAAATTCAGCCACGGGGTACGTGGACCGCACGTCCTCGGCTTCGTGCAGCGCGAAGGCAACGCCGGGCGCGAGCTGGACGGCTTGCCTGGCCTGCACGGCGCGACGCTCACGTACTGCGTTTTTCCTTGCCTCGGCTTCGATGACCTCGAAACGCACGCCCAGGTGGCGGAGACGAGCGATCCGTCGGTCAACGAGAAGCTCTCGAAGCTCGTGAGCGCTGTGCGGCAGGCCTACGAGGGGGGACGACTCAAGACGGCCCGCGCGGCTCTCTGCGGCATCGTGAGCGGAGCGGCTTTCCCCGGGGCGGACGAAATGGCGCCGATCTCGCGGCAGTGGTTCCGCGGCTGCGCCCTGAGCACGGGCATCGCTCTCGGGCTTTTGTTGTCGGACGAGGCCTGCGGCACGGCGGACAACTGCCCGGCAGTGCCGAACCCGATGCAGGACGATCTCGATGGGGATGGTGTCGGCGGTGCATGCGACAACGGCCCCGAAACGGCCAATGCGGAGCGGGTCGACACGGACGACCGCGGAGACGTGTGCGATCTTTGCCCGGAGATCGCCGAGCCGAGAGAGAGCGGCGACAGAGACGAAGACGGGGTCGGCGACACGTGCGACCACTGCCCATCCGCGCCCAATCCGGACGGGAAAGACAGCGACGGAGACGGCAGGGGCGAGGCTTGCGACCCGGAGTGAGGCGGGGCGTTTGGCGCGTCCCGCTAGGGCGAGGCGCCGTCTGCGGCGCGAGCGAGCCAGGCAAGCTCGCGCACGTGCCGTAGCTCCCCGCCCCGCATCACGTAGCGCAGGCGCCGGAGGTTGGCGATGTCCTGCGCGGGGTCGGCCTCGACGACCAGCAGGTCCGCGATTTTCCCGGCCTCGATCGTGCCGAACGCGTCGAGCCGATCCATGGCGCGCGCGGCGTTCTGCGTCGCCGCCCGCAGGACCACGAGGGCTGCGAGCCCCGCCGCCTGCATCGCTTCCATCTCGGCGTAGACCGAAGGGCCGTGAAGGGTGAGCGGATTGCCGGCGTCCGTGCCCATGGCCACGGGAATCCCGGCCGCGTGCACGCGCCGCAGGTTCTCGGCCATGATCGCGCGCCGCGGGGCGAGGCGCGCCTCGCGCTGGGCGAGGCTCTCGGCGCTGACGCGCCCCGCCCCGAGCTCCGGCGTGCGCCCGATGCGGCGCAACGTCTCGGCGTCCACGCAGCCGTTCGGGTCGTCCACCGCCGGGGGTCGCCCTTCGACGGCGGAGCGGAAAAGGCGCTGATAACCGTCCATCGCGGTCAGCGTCGGGCAGTAGATCGTGCCGCGAGCCTTCGCCGCCTGCAGGAACGCCTCGTCCACTTCGCGATCCCAGACGCTGTGGACGAGCAGATGGGCTCCGGCCTCGACCGCGGCGCGGGCGAGCTCGAGTTCCGTGGCGTGCACGATTAGCTTCAGCTCGGCCTCGCGCGCCTCCTCTGCCACCGCGCGGATCAGCCGGCGCAGCTCGTCGAGCGAGCGACCCTCGACGGGAAGAAACCAGACCTTGACGAAGCGCGAGCCGGAGGCCGCGTGATAGCGCACGTAATTCCGGGCGGCTGCTTCGTGTTCCAAGTACAGGAACTGCCGCTCGCCCGGCACGTTGACCCAGTGGTCGAGCGTGGAGAGCAGCGGCCCCGCGGCGCGTACGTGGGGCGCCAACGGGTCGCGGGCCGCCCGCCCTTCGAGCTCCCAGGTCCAGGGATAGCCGCCAACGTCGAACACGGCGGTGACGCCCGAGCAGAGATAGGAACGAAAGAAGCGCTGCGGGCGAGCGCGCAGGCCCGCGGCGACGACCTCGTACGGGTAGGCATGGCGCAGGTCGAGGGCGTCGGGACGTCCGTCCGCCCAGCCGGTCTGCGAGAAGTGCACGTGAGCGTCCACCAGGCCGGGCACGATCCACGTACCCGAAGCGTCCACGGCCTCCGCCTCTCCGGGAACCGGGCAGGTCTCGCGCGAGCCCGCGCAGGCGATCCGACCGTCGCGGACGATCACCACGGCGTCGGCGACCGGCGCCTCGCTCCTCCCGTCGAGCAGCGTCGCGCCAGCCAGTACGAGCGGAGGCGGCGGGACTTCCGGCGGCGCCTCGAACGCCGAGGTCAGCGCGATCTTCCAGCCTTCGCTCGTCCGGAGGAACAGCCGCTCCGAAAGCCCCCGGTGCTCGTCCGCGCCGTAGCGCACCCGATAACGGTAGGTGCCGTAGACGAGCCCGGGCCGAAGCCACGCGAGTTCGAGATCGCGGGCGTCGAAAGCATCGGGCCAGGGGCTTTCGCGCGCCTGCGCCGCGTGGCTCTCGAAACCGAGCGCGAGGCCCCCCGCACCACTGCGTACGAGGCGCTCGCTCTGCCAGTAGCAGCCGAGATAGGCCTCCCGGTCTCGCGCAGCGATGGCGCGCAGGTTAGCCTCGAACAAGCGGCGCGCCGCCTCGAGGTCCTCCGCTTCCGCGGCAGCAGCCGCGGGCCACAAAACTCCGAGGCTCGCGACGAGACAGCCGATCGCGAACGCGAACGAGCTACGGCGCATGGCGCGTCCTCCCCCGAGGGCCATTATCCACGAGACGATGTGATAGAACACAGCCCGTGGCGCACGCGGTCTGCCGGATGGCCGGCGAGGGCATGGGCCCCGAGATCCCGGGGGCGGCCCGGCGGGTGCTCGAAACCGCGGCAGCCGCCAGCGAGCGGCGCGCCACGGCGAGCGCCTTCATTCGCGCCGCGATCGGCCGCCTGTGAGCCGGCTGCCCGCTCCGGCGGCTCGGGTGTCGTTTTTCCGCCTGACGGCGCTCAACATCCTCACGAACCTCACCGTGCCGCTCGTGGGGCTCGTGGACACGGCGATGCTCGGCCACCTCGCGGACATCCGTTTTCTCGCGGGGGTGGCGTTGGCGACGATCCTCTTCGATTACCTCTACTGGAGCTTCGGCTTCTTGCGCATGGGGATCACCGGGACGACGGCCCAGGCGCTCGGCCGCGGCGACCGCGAAGAGGTCTACCGGCTGCTCTATCGGTTCCTCGCGTTCGCCTCGAGCGCGGGTGCGCTCCTGCTCCTCCTGCAGCGGGGCCTGGCCGCGCTCGGCTTCGCGATCCTCTCCGGCGCGCCGGGCGTCGAAGAGGCGGGGCGGGCCTACTTCGAGGCGCGTATCTGGGGCGCCCCCGCGACGCTGGCGAACTACGTCTTCCTCGGCTGGTACCTCGGGCGCGCCGAGAGCCGCCACGCCCTGGCGATGACCGCCGTGGGGAATCTCGCGAACGTGGCCCTGAACTACCTGTTCATCGCGCGCTGGGGCTGGGCGGCGGCGGGTGCCGGCTGGGCGAGCGCCCTGGCGCAGTACCTGGCGCTCGGCGCGGCACTCGCGATCTTCCTCGCGCAGGGCCAGCCCCATCCCTGGCGCTGGCAGGAGATCCTGGAGCGGCGCAGCTCCCGCAGCCTGCTGCGACTGAACCGGGATATCCTCGTGCGGACGCTCTGCCTCGAGACGGCCTTCGCCCTGTTCACGAACTTCAGCGCGGTGCTGGGGACGGATCTGCTGGCGGCCAACGCGATCCTGCTCCGTATCCTGTTGCTGGCCTCGTATTTCGTGGACGGTGCGGCGTTCGCCAGCGAAAGCCTGGTGGGGCTGCACCACGGGGCAGGCGACGCACCGGGGGCGGCGCGGACGGTGCGGCTGTCGCTCGCCACGGGGCTGGGCTTCGGCGCGGGTTTCCTGCTGGTGTTCCTTCCCTTCCAGGGGTTCTGGTACCGGCTGCTGACTTCGCACGAGGACGTCGCGGCGCTGGCACGGGGCTATGCGCCCTGGCTCGTGCCCGTGCTGCTCCTCGGCTCGCTGGCCTACATCTACGACGGGGTGTTCCTCGGCTGGACGGCGGGGAGAGAGCTGCGCAACGCGATGCTCTTCAGCACGTTCGCCGTGTTCTTGCCGGTCGCCCTCGGCGCGCTCGGGCGTCGGGAGGGGCATCTGCTGTGGGCTTCGCTCGTGTGCTTCATGGCGGCCCGGGCGGCGACGCTGCATCTCGCTCGGCGCCGCTTCTTGATGCCGCAGCGCTGAAGCGGACTCTTCCCTGGCTCAGCGGAGGGCGGCGCAGCGGGCCTCGTGCTGCGCGGCGAGCGGCGGGGGGGCGGTGCGCGCGAACGAGGCCCGCTGCGCGGCCGTGCAGCCGAAGGGATAGAGAAAGAACTCCGTCGCCTGCGCCAGGCGGGCCGCTTCCATGCCGAAACCCGCCTCGCCCGTGGCGACCGAGCGCAAATACAACCGCAACGCGCGATGCTCGCGCTGGATGGCTTCTCGGTCCTCGCGCGACAGCCCCGCGACGAACGCCCACGAAGCCTCGGGCACCTCGAGAAGGGACGCGATCTCCGCGTCCCGCATCAACTTTCCCTGCTGCCGGAAGAACTCGATCCAGGGCCGGGCGTCGGTGATGGGGGGCACATCCCCCACCCAGGCCTCGAGCCCGTCGCGATCGAGAAGGAACGTCGCCGCGAGCGTCACGGGAGTCTCGAAGAAGGCCCGCCCGAGATCGCGGGCCAGGCGGGGTTCTTCGTACGCGGCACGCAGCCTGGTCCACGAAAGCCGCAAGGGCGTCTCCGAGCCGACCAACACCGCGTCGCGCGCCGAGGGCATCCACAGTTGCACGTGGGGAAAGGCCTCGAGGAACGTGCGCGCCACCATGCGTGCGGAGCGCAGGCTCTGCGCGTGCAGCGGGAGCCACTGGGACACCACGCCCCCTGCGCGCAGCCGCCTGCGACACGCTTCGTAGAACTCGAGCGTGTACAGGTGGACCGACCCGGCGACGATCGGCGGCGGGGGCTCGACGGCGATCGCGTCGAAGCGCTCTTCGGCGCGCTCCAGGAAATGGCGGCCGTCTTCGACGAGCACCCTCACCCGCGGATCCTCGTGGGCGCGCGCGTTCTCCTCGGCGAAGAATTCGAAGGCGCGCACGACCCCCTCGCTCAGTTCCAGGGCGACGATGCGCTCCAGCTGCGGGTGCGAGGCCACCGCCGCCAGCGTGATGCCGGTCCCCACGCCGATCACCGCGGCGCGCCTGGGTTCGCGGGCGAGAAAAACCGGCAGGTGCCCCTCGGCGGCCATGTAGCGCCAGACCGGCTTCACCGTCGCCGACATGGAGACGCCGTTCGTCAGCAGGCTCTTGGCCTCGGGATCGATGAACCCGTAGCGCTTGCGCACGACGGCGATCGTATCCGTGGCCCCCTCGTGGAAGAAGAGAAGCTCGCCGGCGTGCTCGCTGCCGGGGCTGGCTTCGACGAAGGCGCGGGCGAAGCCTTCGATGCCGCTCCAGGCGGGAAGCGCGGTTGCCAGCGCCAGGGCGAGCGCCGCGCGGCGGCGCCACCGCCCCCCGAGAAGCCACAAGAGCGAGCACCCTGCGAGGGCCTGCACGAGCGCGAGCAGCACCAGGCCACGCGGCGCGCCCAGGCGCGGGAGGACGGCGAAGCCCGCCGCCAGGGCCCCGGCGATGGAACCCGCCGTGTTCGCCGCGTACACCCATCCCACGTCGCGGCCCACGGTACCGGCGCCGCGCGCGAAACCGCGCACCGCGAGCGGCAGCGCCATGCCCGAAGCGATCGTGGGCGGAAGGATCACGACTGCCGCCTTGCACGCGGCGCGCCCGATGAAGGCAGCGAAGCCCTCGGCCGGCTCCGGCCGCAGCCACCCTGGCATCCACACGACGCTCGCCGAGACGTAGGCCGCCCCCGCCAGCATCGCCCACCCGAGCCAGCCTGCCGGTTCCCGCGCGCGCGCGCCGACCCACGCCACGAGCGTGGCGCCGATGACGATGCCCAGGAGCAAAAGGGCGAGCATCAGGCTGAAGGAGTAGGCGTAGGAGCGCAGGCTCAGCTGGAGGAGCCGCGCCCACAGGACCTCGTAGCCCAGCGCGGCCAGCCCCGCGAGACAGGCCGCTCCCAGGTAGAGCGCCCGCCGCCCGGGGGAAAAAGTGGAAGCTTCGACTCGGGCTCGCCTGGCCCGCGCCGCACTCGCCCTCGGGCGCGCACCGGCCGCACAGGCCAGGACCCAGGCCGCGACACCGGTGCCGATCTGCAGGGCCGCGGCAGCCGCGCCCGTCGCCGGCACGCCGAGGCGCTCGAAGAGCTCGAATCCGGCGAGGAACACGCCCGCAGCCCCGCCGAGCGTGTTGATCCCGTACAGACCGCCCACGGCGGCGAGAAGGCCCTCGGTGCGCACGACCACTTGGCGGCTCGCGGCGGCCAGCGTTCCGCCCATCAGCGTCGTGGGCACGAGGAGCAGGGCCACGACGGCGGCGGTTTCGAGAAGCTCTGCGCGGCCGGGTCCGAGGCGAGCGGACCATTCGAGGACCACGGACCGGCCCTGCGCCAGCAACCCCACGACTCCCAGACCGGTGGCGCCGGCGCCGACCTCCAGGCTCCCGTAGAGGGCAAGCGGGCGCCGGCAGTGGTCCGCGAGCGGGCCGAGCAGCGCCGCCCCCGCCATGAGCCCCCCGAGGAAGACCGCCAGCACGATCGCGGTGGCCCGGGCGCTGCTGCCGAGCCACCATGTGCACTCGCGCACGAGCACCGCTTCCAGGAGCAACCCCGCGCCGCCCGAGAGGAAAAGCAGCGCCCCCACCGGCGCCGCAAGACGCCGTCCGCCCGTGAACGCCGACCCGGCTCCGTCTACCATGGCTGCGTGTTCTCG
This sequence comes from Acidobacteriota bacterium, assembly GCA_037447115.1. Taxonomy (GTDB): domain Bacteria; phylum Acidobacteriota; class Polarisedimenticolia; order Polarisedimenticolales; family JBBIHH01; genus JBBIHH01. The sequence continues at coordinate 2,860 of JBBIHH010000031.1, read as the reverse complement.
CACAGGATCCCGGCCGATCTCTCGGCGAGCCCCTTCGAGCAGGCGCGCCGCGCCCGCGGCGCCGAGGCCGTCGATCTTACCGAGACGAACCCCACCCGTTGCCAGCTCCCTTATCCCGACGACCTCCTCCAACCCCTCGCTCACCCCGAGGGGCTGCGCTACGAGCCCCACCCCCAGGGGCTGCGGACGGCACGCGAGGCGGTGGCCGCCTATTACCGAGACCACGGCGCGCAGGTGGACCCGGAAACGATCGTGCTCACCTGCTCCACGAGCGAAGCCTACAGCCTGCTCTTCAAGCTGCTCGGCGATCCTGGCGACACCGTGGCCATCCCCAAGCCCTCCTACCCTCTCTTCGACCATCTCGCGCGTCTCGAAGGCCTGCGCCCCGAGCCCTACGCCCTCGATCCGGACGCGGGCTTCCAACCGACCGCCGGGCTTCCCCAGCGCGTTCGCGCGCTCGTCAGCGTCCAGCCCAACAACCCCACGGGCAACTACCTGGACGCGTGGGCGGCGGGGCGGCTCGAGACCTTCTGTGCCGAGCAGGACGGAGCCTGGATCGTGGACGAGGTTTTTCTGGACTACCCGCTCGCGCCGGACGCGCCGGCCCGCAGCCTCGCCGCCCGCGAGGGGCCGGCGCTGCGGTTCGTCCTCGGGGGTCTGTCGAAGCTCGTGGGGCTGCCGCAACTGAAACTGGCCTGGATCGCCGTGCGCGGCCCGCAAGCGCGCGTCGGCGAGGCCGTGGAGCGTTTGAGCTTCATCGCCGATCACTACCTTTCGCCGGGCACGCCCGTGCAGCTCGCGCTGCCCGATTTGCTCGCGCGCGGCGCGGCTGTGCGGGAAGCGATCCGCGCGCGCTGCCGCGCGAACCTAACGTGGCTGGAGTCGGCGCTGCGGCAGATGCCGGCGGTGTCCCTCCTCCCTCCCCAGGGAGGCTGGAGCGCGGTGCTGCGCGTGCCGCGGATCCTGCCGGACGAAGACCTGGCGGTGTCGCTCATCGAGCGTGCACGGGTCGTCGTCTATCCGGGGCATCTGTTCGACTTCCCGCGCGAGGGTTACCTCGTGCTCAGCCTGCTGCCCGAGCCCGAGCGCTTCCAGCTCGGCATCGCGCGGCTCCTCGAGGGCCTGCGCCGATTCCCTTGAGAGCGCGGGCGGCCCGTTCGCGCTCCTCGAGCGCGAACGGCGCGGCACTCCGGCAGCGTATAATTTCGCGACCATGGAAAGGCTGTTCACCGATCAGGATCTCGAACAGCTCGCACAGCACGGCGTCAGCCCGGCGGAAGCCCAGCGCCAGATCGCGCTGCTCCGGCGGCGCCAGGCCTACGCCACGCTCGTGCGCCCCTGCACGGTCGGCGACGGCATCGAGCCGATTCCCCACGCCGCGCACGAAGGGCTCCTGCGACTCTACACCGAAGCCGCTTCCGCCGGACGGTTGGCCCGCTTCGTTCCTGCCTCGGGGGCGGCGACCCGCATGTTCGCGCACCTGCTGCGGGTGCTTCAGTACGAGGGGGATCTGCTTCGCGAGAGCCTCGAGCAGGCCGCCGAAACCTCCCAGGATGCCCGCGAAACTCTCGCTTTTCTCGACCACCTGCCGCGCTTCGCGTTCCGGGGCGCTCTGGCGCACGCCCTGAGACGGCGCGGCTTCGACCTGGCGAAGTTGGCCCCCCACGGTCCTTATCGCCCCATCCTCGAAGCGCTCCTGCTGCCCGAGGGCCTCGCCTACGCGCACCTTCCGAAGGGCCTGCTGCTGTTCCACGATTACCCCGAAGGAGCCCGCACGGCCTTCGAAGAGCAGCTCGTGGAAGCGGCGGGGATCGTGCGCGATGCCGAGGGCATCATCCGCGCGCACTTCACGATCTCCCCGGAGCACCGGGCCCGCTTCGAGCATCATCTGGAGGAGGTTCGCGCGCGCTGGGAACCCCGCTGGCGCGCGCGCTTCGCGGTGAGCTTCTCGGAGCAGTCCCCGGCCACCGATACCCTGGCGCTGGACGACGACGGCCAGCCGTTCCGCGCGGATGACGGCCGGCTGCTCTTGCGTCCCGCCGGGCACGGCGCGCTGCTCGACAACCTCGACGCCTTCCGCGGCGACATCATTCTGCTGAAGAACATCGACAACGTCGCGCCGGATCACCGCAAAGGACCGACCTACCTGTGGAGCAAGCTTCTCGTGGGTTACCTCGTGCGCCTGCAACGAGAGATCTTCGAGCTGCTCGACGCGCTCGACGCGGGCGAGGGCGCGGCCGTGCCGCGCGCCGAGGCCTTTGTGGCGCGGCACTTCCCCGGGAGCGAAGAGGCGGCCCCGGGGCGCGAGGCACTGCGGAAGCGGCTCGACCGTCCCCTGCGGGTCTGCGGGATGGTCCCCGCCCGAGGCGAGCCCGGGGGTGCGCCGTTCTGGGTGCGCGAGCGCGACGGTCGCATCGCCCGGCAGATCGTCGAAAGCGCCCAGGTGCGCCAGGACGACAGCGCCCAGCGCGCCGTCTTCGCCGAAGCGACGCACTTCAACCCGGTCTTCATCGCCTGCGCCGTGCGCGACCGACTCGGCCAGCCCTACGATCTCGATCGTTTCGCCGATCCCGAGGCGGTGATCATCGCGCGCAAGACGCACGCCGGCCGGCCGCTCTGGGCCTTGGAGCGCCCGGGACTCTGGAACGGCGGCATGGCGCGCTGGAACAGCGTCTTCGTGGAAGTGCCCGAGGACGTCTTCAACCCGGTGAAGACCGTCAACGACCTTTTGCGGGAATCCCACCAGCCGGCCTGACCGCCGGGGGCGAAACGGCCATCGGCGGCGCTGCGGGCGCAGCTCCGGCGCATTCGCGCCGCACGGTCGGGGCGGCCAGCTGGCGCGCGGCCGGCACCGGCGCCG
>JBBIHH010000030.1:0-39283 GCA_037447115.1 Acidobacteriota bacterium | reverse complement strand
TTTGCTCGAACGGCTGCGCGAGCCGCTGGCGCGGCAACCGGCGGCGCGGGCCGCGGTGGACATGGCCCTCTACGACCTGCTCGGGCGCGCCGCGGGACTGCCGCTGTGGCGGCTGCTGGGCGGGTTTCGCGACCGCATCCGCACGAGCGTGACCCTCGGCATCGCGCCGGTGGCCGAGACGGTGGCGCGGGCCCGGCAGCTCGTGGCCGAGGGTTTCCGCGCGCTGAAGCTCAAGGGGGGGCGCGACGTCGAGCAGGACATCGAGCGCGTCGTGCGGGTGCGGGAGGCGGTGGGTCCGGCCGTGGAGCTGCGCTTCGACGCCAACCAGGGCTACAGCGTCGAGCAGTCTCTGCGCTTCGTGCGCGGGGTGCGGCGCGCGAGGCTGGCCGTGCTGGAGCAGCCCACACCGCGGGGACAGCCCGACCTGCTGGGCCGCGTGACGCGAGAGGTGCCCCTGCCGGTGATGGCCGACGAGAGCCTGATGGATTTGCGCGACGCCTTCCGCCTCGCCCGGGGCGGGGTCGTGGATATGGTGAACGTCAAGCTGATGAAGGTGGGGGGCATCGCCGAAGCGATGCAAATCCAGGCCGTGGCGCGGGCGGCACGGCTGGAGGTGATGGTGGGATGCATGGACGAGGCGGGCCTGGCGATCGCTGCCGGGGTGCACTACGCCCTGGCTGCGCCAGCGGTGACCCGGGCCGATCTCGACGGCCACCTGGATCTCGTGGGAGACCCGACACGCGACGCGGTGGTCCTGCGCCAGGGCGTGCTCTATCCCGCGGAGGAGCCGGGGCTGGGGTTCCCGCCCGAGAAACTGCTTTCTTGAGCGCCTTCCCGCTCGCGCCCGCTGGCGGACCTCCGTGCAGGGACGGCCGGCAGGTGGCCCGAACGTGCGGCGTCGCCGCTGTCTACGAGCGAAGCAACTCCAGGAATCGCCGCGCGTCGTCGGCCATCTCGGCGTTGTTGAAGAGCACGTAAGCGGGCCCGCGCTCGGGCAGCTGCGCGCGCAACCGCTCGAGGTCCGCGTCCGTGTACTTGGTGCGGTAGCCGCCGATCCCGTGCAGGCGGAAGTAGCGCAAGCCCCGCGTGACCGCGCGCGCCTGGAACGGATCCACGCCATGCACGAGCCCCAGTTCCCGGCAAAGCTCGCGGATCTGCTCCGGCTGCCAACGGCCCCGGGGCTCCCAGATCAAGGTCAGACCCTCGCGCGGGGCCTCGCGGAAGAAGCGGCGCATGCGGTCCATGTTGCGGGAGGTGGGTTCGAAGCTCGCGGGGCACTGGAACACGACCTTGGCCGCCCGCAACAGCCGGGCGATCTCGAGCGTGCGCTCCCAGGCGCGGCGCACGGGAGGTGTCCAGCGGAAAGCACCCACCTGCGCGCGCTCGCGCTCGCTCAACGCCGTCTTCAGGCGGCGGTAGGTGGGGCTTGTGGCCTCGTGGGTGATGAGCTGCCAGGCTTTGAGGGTGAACTCGAAGCCCTCCGGGGCCTGTTCCCGCCAGCGCGCCGCGGTGCGCGGCTGCGGCGGCTCGTAGAAGGTTTGCTGGATCTCCACCACCGGAAAGGTCGCGAAGTAACGTTCGTGGGACAGGGAGAAGCCGCAGCAACCGACCTTGATTTGCGCTCTACCTTGCCCGCCCATGCACGCCGTGGGCGCTCCCGGCGGGACCGCGCGCGCGATCGCCGGCGGGACGCTCTAGGGCAGTATAGCGCCGCCGGCGCCGAGCCAAGCTCTTGGCGGCGGGCCCGCCGGTACGTAGAATGCCTGCGGCAGGCCGATGCAAGACCCGATCCGCATGCTCGAGTCCCGGGCGACGCGCGTGCTGCCGGGCATCGAGTACAACCGTTACCGTCTGCAGCTCGAAGCCGAGGGCGAAAAGGGGTTCTTCTACGAGATCGCCCTTCCCCCCGACGATCCGTGGCGCCACCTCAACGAGCAGGCCATGCCCGCCTTCGCGCGCTTCATGCGCGTCAAGAAGGTGGATCCCGAGGACCCGCAAGGCGTGACGCTGGCCGTGTTCTTCCGGGACCGCTGCTTCGTCATCCCGGCGCCGAAGTTTCTGGAGCTGTACCGCGAGGTGGAGGGCCTCAACCCGAGCGCCCTGGCGATCCGTGTCGTGCGCTGGCTGGCGGACTGACCTCCGGCACGGGCCCGAGGTTCGGCTAGGAACGCGCTCAGGCGTGCGGTCCCGCGAAGAAGCCGCGCCAGGTGACGTCCACGAGAAAATGCGTGAGAGAGCCCGCCGCGAGGTTGCCGGTGCGCAGGTACGCCGTGCCGTAGGCGATGCCGGCGAGGGTGGCGAGGACGACGTAACGCCAGTCCGGGGGATCGCCGTTGTGGTTGTCGAGGTGGGCGAGACCGAAGACGACCGCGGCCACGACGAGCGCCGCGAGCTTGCGGGCCCAGGCTCGCGCGAGCAGCTCCTGGATCGTCCCCCGGAACAGCGCCTCCTCGGGCACGGCGACGATCCAGTACGTGAGGACCAAAAAAAGCAGCCAACCGCCCGGGCTGCGGGCGGACAGCCCCGGATGCGCGAATCCCGTCATCGTCGCGAAGGGGATGGCCGCAACGAGGAATACGGCCCACGCCCCCGCCCCCCACAGCCACTCGCGCCGCCTAGAGGGCAGCCAGCGCCCCGGCTCGCACAGGCGGCGCTCTCCCGCGTAGAGCAGGAGCAAGAGATCGAGCCCGAGAAGCCGCAGCAGCGTGGCCTCCCCTGGCACCGCGTGGAGTTCCAGCGGGATCCAGAGCAGCGGCACGAGCGCCAGATCCCGCCACAGAGGCCGCGGCGCGCTCGGCCGATCGGCGGTCAGCAGCAGCGGCACCGCCAGGTACAGGGCCGCGATCGCGAGATCGCGGGCCGAGCCCCGAACCAGGCGCTCGACGGAAAACACGGCGAGCAAACCGGCCGCGTAGAGCCCGCGCGAGCCCGGCCGCTCCAGCCACCGGCGCAAGCCCGGCCCCGCAGCGGGCAGCGCGAAGACGAGCGCCGGGTACGAGAGGCCCGCGAAGGCGAGCCCCAGGGCCAGCCGCTCGCCCCAAGGGGCTTCGAGGGCCAGCGCCAGCCCACCCACGCTGCACAAGAGCGCGGCGGCGGCGAGGGCCGCCTCTCGTGGAGCCTTCGCGCGATCCTCGTGGCTCGTGACCACCGCCTCCAGCATAGCGCGCAGGCGGCGGAGTTCGGGGTTAGGGCGTTTCTTGGGCCGCCGCCTCGGGCTGGGCGCGGAGCTGGGCGGCGCGCCTCTCGTAGGCGGCGGCGAACAGGGCGGCTGGCGGCAGGCCCAGGACCGCCAGCCAGAACCACCCTGCGGAAGCGGCTGCGACGAGCGCCACCGCCAGAGCGAAGGCCGAGGCGAAGGACGTCACGGTCCAGCCGAAGTGGCCGAGCCACGTGCGCGCCCACGGGGTTCCCGAGCGCAACGCCACGACACCTGCCACGGCCGCCGTGTTGACCAGGAAGAACACGGCCACGGCGAGCATGAGCGGCACGAGCAGCTCCTCGAGCGGCCCTCCAGCCGCCGCTCCCAGCCCGCGAAACGCTGCCCCCGCCATGGCGGTGGAGACGGCCAGGGCGGAAGCGTTGAACAGAAGGCGCGCGGGGTGAGTCGCTCGCGCTTCTCGGAGCGTGGCGCCGGCCAGGCTGGCGAGGGCGGCGAGAAGCGCGGCCAGGGTGCCGCCCGCAGCGAGGGTGAAGAATACGAAAGCGTCGCTCGCGGTGAACGACGACCGCAGCGCGGGGATCCTGACCGTCCTGAGAGCCGTCAGGAAAGCCAGGGCCAAGGTGAGGGCGAAGATCCCCCCTGGCAGCGCCACCGGCTCCTGCGCCGCCCACCACGCGCAGCCCGCACCGGCGAGGGTCAGGGCGGCGACGTACATCTTCACCGATGGCTGGAGGCCTTGCGGGACCGCCATCGGTTCAGTCTCCGACCGGTGTGGTTTCGGACCACAGGACCGCTTCGCTCCACAGCACCGCCTCGCTCCACAGCACCGCCTCGCTCCACAGCACCGCGTCGCTCCACAGGACCGTTTCCGACCAGAGTACGGCCTCGGACCACAGGACCGCCTCGCTCCACAGGACCGCTTCGCTCCACAGCACCGCGTCCGCCTCGGTGCTCCGCTCGGACCACAGCACCGCATCGCCCCACAGGCGCGAGAGCGACCACTCGGGTCCGCCCCAGGTCCGTGCGGTGTTCTCGAAGCCGATCTCCGCCGCCTGCTCGTCGCGGAACGCCGCCGGCGTGGGGGCCGAAGTCGCCCTCCCCGTGTCCGCGAGCGCCGCGGGGATGTCGAGGATGCCCGCGCCCCAGGCCAGGGGATTGGCGTGCACCTTGCGCGCCGAGCGCACCAGGCGCGCTTTCACCGTCGCCGGATCGAGCGAGGGATCGGCCTGGAGAAGCAGCGCTGCGGCTCCCGCCACCATCGGCGCCGCCATGCTCGTTCCCGAAAGCTCGAAATAGGCCTCGCTCCCGTTGGCCGGCACGCGCCACTCGGGATAGCTCGTATCGAGCCTGGAGCCCGCGACGCGCAGCGAGACGATGCGGTTGCCCGGCGCGACGAGGTCGGGCTTGGCGAAATGATCGAGCAGCGCCGGGCCCTTGGAGGAATAGCTCGAGACGGAGTCGTCGCTCGCGTCCGCGGTGTTCCAGTCCGTCAGCGAGCCGACCGTGATGCAGCCGGGAGCGTTGCCCGGACTCGTGATCGTACCGTAGCCCTCGCGACCGTAGTTTCCCGCCGAGCAGACGACGACGAGACCCGCCTCCACGAGATCCTCGACCGCCTGCACCAGGGGGTCCACGGAGGCGGGCTCGAAGACCGGGTGCCCGAGGGAAAGGTTGACGACGCGGATCCCGTGGGTGTCCTTGTTCTGCAAGATCCAGTCGAGCCCCGCCAGGACCGAGGACACGGTGCCGCCGCCCTGGTCGTCGAGCACCCGTACCGCCACGATCCTGGCCTGCGGCGCGATGCCCCGGTAGAGGCCGCCCCCGGCGCGACCGTCGCCCGCGACGATCCCGGCGACATGGGTACCGTGCCCGTTGGGGTCGCGGGCCTGCTTGCCGCTGTTGCCGCTCGAGAGCAGGTCCACATAGGCCACGAGCCGCCCGCCGAGATCTTCGTGGGGCGCGACGCCCGTGTCCACGACGGCCACGGTGACGCCGTCGCCGGTCAGACCGAACGACTCGCCCGCCTCCAAGGCGCCGACGAGGGGAGCCGCCACATCGAGCATCGTCCGCGTGGGGAAATCGAAGGTCACCCATCGGACCTTCTCGGCGGACAGAACCTGGAGCACGCGCTCCGCTTCGAGGCGGACCGCGAGGAAAGGTAGCGCGCCGTAACGGCGCTTCACCGTCCCGCCGACTCCGGCGATCGTCGCTTCGTCCGTTCTGTCCGGGAGGCTTTCGTAGGCGACGATGAGATCGAGCGTGGCGTCCGGGGTCAGGGTGACGGCTTCGTCCACGGCGCGGGCGGAGCCGGCCTTCGGCCCGGCCGTGCGGCCGGCTCGGTTCTCGCCCCCGCGGGGTGCTCGGGGCGCGGCGCGCGCCGGCAAGGCGAAGACGAGCGCGAGCAGGCTCGCGAGAAGGAGCGTCCAGGCGCGCCAGTGGCGCCACCTCGGGGCTCGGTTCGCTGGGCCTCCGGTAGGATCTTTCATACTCCTGCTCCTGTTGCCTCCGGCACCCGCGCGTGCGCCACGCGGGTCGCCTAATGCCTCCCGCTCGGAGCAAGCCCTGTGCCGCGCGGGAGCGGATCACGAAAAAAGCCGCCGTTGCGGACGATCCGCGTCGGTGCGCCTCGCCGGCGTAGGGGCGAGCCGTGTCGCCGAACCGGACACGCCGCCGAGCGCGCCCGCCGCGCGGGGCGCGCAACGCCGCGTCCCGTATGGCCTTGGGCCGGGTGTCGCGTTCGCCGACGCGCGCTGGCGCGCCGCGCGACACGCCGTCCCTTGTCGGCGAGAATTACGCCTGCGTTACGGAGGGCGCGGAGGGGTTTTCTCGAGCGGGGCTCTCGTCCACGTATTGTCGGATCGCCCGCCGCGCGAGGCGCGTGACGTAGACCGTGACCGCCACCGTCACGCCCAGACCCAGGAGGAACATGACGCGCTGCAGCATGCCCCCTTCGACGCGGCCGCTCGCGACTTCCGCGAGGCTCTTGAGAGCGGTGCCGAAGTAGACGTACATCACCGTGCCCGGCAGCATGCCGATCCAGCTCGCCAGCACGTAGTCCCTCAGGCGCACCGACGTGAGCGCGAAGAGATAGTTGAGCAGGTTGAAAGGAAAGAGAGGGGAGAGGCGGATCAGCAGCACGATCTTGAAGCCGTGCTCCTGTGCGGCGCGGTCCACGGCGTGGAAGCGGGGGTTGCGGGCGGCGAGCTGGGCCACCCAGTCGCGTGCCAGCGTGCGGCCCACGAGAAACGCCGCCGTGGCCCCCAGCGTACTGGCGAGCGATACCGTGACCGTGCCGACGAGCAAGCCGAAGGCGAATCCCGCTCCCAGCGTCAAGACCAATCCCGGCACCATGGCCACGGTGGCGGCGACGTACGCCCCGGCGAGCGCCACCGGGCCCCACAGGCCGAGGGAGCGCACGGAATCGAGGAAGCGGACGATCGTCTCCGCCACGGGGAAAGCCCGGGCGAGCACGAACAACCCCGCTACGAGCGCCACGAAAGCGGCCAGCCGCAGGATCTGCCCGCGCTTCACCGGCGGCGCGCCTCCTTCGGTTCTTGCTCGTTGAGCGACCAGTCGTAGTCCAGGTAGTGCACTTCGTAACGGCCCGCCAGAAGAAACTCCCGCGCCTCGCCCTCGAGACGGTCCGCCACGAAGCGCAGCACCGCCCGCTCCTCGGGCGGCCGCCCCTGGAATGCGTCGTCCGTGCCGTAGTGGGCCACGAAGTCCTGGCCGAACCATTCGAAGATGGAGGAGAGAGAGACGCGGCCCCCCTCGGGATCCAGGCGGAGTTTGTTTGGGTCCCTCAAGAAGCGCACCGTCTGGTCTTCGAGCTGCGCGTCGAGGCGCTCGCCCCGGTAGGGCTCCCAGCGCAGGGGCGGGCAGCCCTTGGCCGCGCAGACCAGGGCCATGTGGATCCTGGGCTCCGCGAACTGCCGCCGCAGAATCTCGTGCTCGATCCCGTCCAGCGTGACGGCACGCCCCATGACGATCCAGCGCAGGTCCGTCCACACTCCCGGGATCTGGCGGATGCTGTTGCGCGGGTAGACGAGAGAGCGCAACCACGAAGCGCGGATGGGATAGTGATCCACGATGGCCTTGAGGGTCAGCGCGTTGTAGGCGTTGATCCAGAAAGCGATCTTCTCCGGATCGTCCCAGCTCTCGTAGAGCTTCGGGTCGAGTTCGGCGAGGGATTCGACGAAGGCCTCGAGGTCCTGCGGGCTCGCCTGGAGGCCCGCGTAGTCCACCCACCCCCGCGCGTCCACGAAGTCGAGCAGCAGGCGCGCGTAGGGCTCGTAGGAGAAGGCGGCCCCGCGGCCAGCCGGCGGTTCCTGCCCGTGCGGCTGGCCGCAGGCGAGCAGCGTGGCCAGCACGGCAGCGGTGCCGAGCCAGGCGGAAGGGCTTTCGCGTTGCGTGCGTTTCATCGCGCTAGAAAACCCGCCGCCATGCGGCCGCATTCCCGCCGCGCCGGCTGGAGGCCCGAGTTGCGCCCTCCGCCAACGAGGGCCGCACGCAGGATGCGGCACGGGCCGAGCGCCTCGGCGATCATGCATGCCCACTCTACCGCATTCCGGGGCTCCCGGCGCCGGCTATAATCGGCGCGCGGCGCGGCGTGCCGCGGGGGGACATGGAGATGGATCCAGGACGGAGGCGGTTATTGCGGGGCGGGACGCTCGCGGCTCTGGGGGGCGGCTTTCTAGGGCGGGTGGACCGCGTGGCGGCGCAGCAGAAGCCGGCCACGCTGCGCGAGCACCTGCGGGCCCAGGCCCGGGGCACCAGCGCGGCGCTGCTGCTCGGCCCGAAAAAAGAAGACGAAGAGGGACCCCCGCCTCCCGCCGACTACGATCGCTTGCCCCTCGAATGGCACCGGCGCACCGTGGCGCGCTTCAAGGACAAGCTGGCGGAGCAGGACATCGAGGCCTTTCTCGTCCGCGACCCGCTCAACATCATCTATCTCACCGGCTACTGGCACACCACGACCGAGCGCCCGCAGGCGGTCTTCATGAACCGGGACGACCCCGATCCCTGGTATCTCTACCCCGGCCTCGACCGCGATCTCGTGACGAGCTGGTGGTTCGGCGGGGGCTGGATGTACTTCGATTTCCACCACGCGGAGGACGCCTTTCCCCACGAGGGCCGGGTGCTGCAGGGCAAGCGCGTGGATCTGTGGGAGTTCCTGCTCCAGGGCGTGAAGAAGCGCGGCGTGCAGGGGCGCCGGATCGGCGTGGACGGCGAGCTCTACCCCTCGGAAGCGGAAACCGCGAAGAAGATCCTGCGGGACGTCGAGTTCGTCGACGTGGGGGAAACGCTGCTCGCCATGCGCCAGGTCAAGACCCCGGAGGAGTTGGCCCTGTGGCGCCGCGCCTACGTGTACTTCGACCGGGCCCACGCCTTCGCCCGGGACTACATCCTGACGCACGGGACGGATGTGACCGACTACGAGGTCGCCGTCGCCACCGAGCTGTGGATCAACGAGCAGCTCTACGCCGACCTCGATCTGGCCGGGGGTGCCGCGCATCGCGGCGTGGCCTCGGGGGTGGGCATCGGCGTGCGCGCCGGTCCCGTGACCGCCTACCCGCACCCGAACCAGCCTTACTACAACCGCATCGGCCGCAACATGGCCCTGCAGGTGGCGGGGGTCGCCCGGATCGGGGGTTACGGACACGAGTGCTACCGCCCGTACGTGATCGCGGACGCGGCTGGCAACTTCGATGCGCACATGGCCAAGCTGTGGACGGTGAGCCGCGACTGCTGCGATCTCCAGCTCCACCTGTCGGTGGAAGGCGTGACGTGCTCCCACGTGGCCTACGAGATCCACAAGTACCAGGTGGGGCAGGGGGTGCAGCGCTACGTCTACCACCGTCCGGCCCACGGCGCGGGGCCGGAAGGACACCAGGCGCCCTACCTGGCGCTGGGGGACTACACGATGTTGCGGCGCAACATGTGCTTTTCCGAGGAGCCGGGGCTGTACGATCCGGAGCGCGGCTGCGGCTTCAACTGGAGCGACACGGTGGTGGTAGGTCTGCGTTCCGGCTACCGCATGAGCCGCGTCCCGTACTCCAAGGAGTGGTGCTGGATCAAGCTCTGAGGCGGGGAAGACCCTGGCTTTCCTTGCCTGCGGGACAGCGATGAGCCTGAAGGAGAGGATCGGGCGGGACCTGCGGCAGGCGCTCAAGGCGGGCGAGCGTGAGCGGGCCTCCGTTTTGCGCATGCTCCTCGCGCGCATCCACGATGCCGAGATCGCCGCGCGCAGCCACCGGGGGCGCGACGACCAGCTCGGCGACGAGGAGACGGTCCAGGTGCTGGCGGGTTATGCCAAACAGCGCCGCGAGTCCATCGCCGCCTACCGGCAGGCGGGCCGCGAGGATTTGGCGACGAAGGAACAGGCGGAGCTGGCCGTCGTGGAGAGCTATCTTCCTGCCGCGCTCGACGAGGGCGAGCTGCGCCGCCTGGTGCGCGAGGCCATCGCGGAGGCGGGTGCCACGAGCGTGCGCGACCTGGGACGGGTGATGAAGCTGTTGATGCCCAAGGTCCGCGGCCGTGCGGACGGCTCGCTCGTGCAACGCCTGGTGCGCGACGCGCTGAGCTGACCCTGCTCGGGCTACGGGGCGGTGGGCTCCGCCGCCTCCGCGGGGGCGAAAGCGTTCTCCTCGAACCAGCGGTGCGCCTGCGGGAGCCGCTCTTCGAGGACGAGCGCCAGCACCTCGGTGCCCGGGCGCACTTCCGTGTCGTCGTCCCACGGGGCGAGCCGGCCGCCGCGGCGCACGGCGAGGGGCAGCACCACGGAATCCAGCTCGCGGTGCCACCGCTGCAGCGCCGGAGCGTCGAGCGCTTCCTCGCCGACCCGGACCCAGCGCTCGAGCCGCGCCAGCCCGCGCTCCGAGCGCAGGATCCACAGGTCCAAGGGACGCGGCCGGCCGAAGAGCACGCGGGCGCCGAGCTCCTGGACCATGGCGGGCGTCACGCTCGCGTGACCCGAATGGAGCGCTACCCAGCAGCGGGGAACCCTGTATTCCTGTCGGCTCTTGCGAGCGAAGATGAAGTTCAGGGCGTCGTTGCCCGTCAGGCCGATCGCGCCGCTGCGCGCATCGAGCTCGGCACGCAGCAGCATGGCTTCCCCGAGACCGTCGCCGAAGAGCACGCGGTGGCCTTGCTCCTGGGCGGCGCGGCACGCGTCGGGGTTGGACTCGAGCAGCACGACCTCCTCCCCGCTCTCCTGCAGGAGGGTGGCGAGCTGGCGCGCCAGGGCGTGGGCTCCGAGGATGGCGTAGCCCGCATGGCTCGGCCGCCGCAGGGAGAGCCAGTCCGCCACGAGCCCGCCGGTCAGCCCCTGCACGAACACCGTCACCGCGATGACGAGGAACACGAGCGCCCGCAGTTCGGGCCCGCCGGGGATGCCCGCGTTTCCGAGACTCTGCGCCGCCAGGGACGACACCGCCGCGGCAACGATGCCTCGAGGGGCCAGCCAGCTCAAGAACGTCTTCTCGCGCCAACCGAGCTCCGTCCCTCTCGTGCAGAGCAGTACGTTCAGGGGCCGCACGATGAGCATCAGCGCCAGCACCGTCCCCAGACCGGGCCAGCCGAGCGCCCGCACCTGTTCCAGCCTCACGTCCGCCGCCAAAAGCACGAACAGCATGCCGATCATCAGGACGGTGAGTTGTTCCTTGAACTCTTTGAGGTCCGGCAGGGCCCGCGTGCGCACGTTGCCGACGACGAAGCCCGCCGCGATCACGCTCACGATCCCGCTCTCGGGCCGAAGCACGTTGCTCGCTTGAAAGAGGGCCAGCGCTGCCGACAAGGCGAGGACGTTCTCCAGACCCTCGGGGACGAGCCATTCGATCCGCAGCAGCAGCGCGAGGAGCACGCCGCCCACGGCTCCGAGCAGCACGCCCAGTCCGAAACGGGTCGCGAAATCCCACGGCGCAAGAGCCAGGGCTCGGCCCGAAGGGCTGATCGCGATCTCGAGGGCGATGACCGCGATGAGCGCCCCTACCGCGTCGACGAGCACGCCCTCCGCTTCGAGCACGGTGGCCACATTGCGCGCGACGCGGATGCGCCGCAGCAGCGGGGTGATCACGGTCGGTCCTGTGACGATGACGAGCGTGCCGAACAGCACCGCCACGGTCCACGGCCAGTCCAGCAACAGCCGCGCCGCGAACGCCCCGCCCGCGGCGGTCACCACCGCACCCAGCGTGACCAGGCGGCGGATACTCCGCGCTTCCCGGCGCAGGCGAGCCAGGTTGAGGTTCATGCCGCCCTCGAAGAGGATGACCGCCACCGCGAGGCCCACGAGCGTGTGCAGGCCGGACCCCAGGGTTTCGGGCCGGATCCAGCCCAGCGCGTCCGGGCCCAGGGCCACGCCGGCCGCCAGCAGCAGGACGATCCCTGGAAGGCGCAGGTGTCGGGCGGCAGCCTGGGCCAGGATGCCCGCCACGAGAGCGAGCGTGACCGTCAGCGCCGGATCGTGCCCTCCGGGGTGCACCGTCGCTCGTTTCCTCGCCTCTTGCCCGCGGGTCGGCAAGGCGCCATCTTACTTCGAGGCAGGGGCGACCACCATGCGCGGCGAGGCCATTTGCCAGGAGCTCTCGCGGCGGGAGGCCGCGGGGGCCGACCTCGAAACACTTCTGGCGGCGGCGGTGGAGCTGCTGCACCGGGCGCACCCCCGCTTCCACTGGACGGGCATCTACGAGCTCTATCCCGATCAGGTCCTGCGCCTGGGCCCCTTCGTCGGGGCGCCCACGGACCATGTGTTCATCGCCGTCGGCCGAGGGGTGTGCGGTACGGCCGTGGCGGAGCGGCGCAACATCAACGTGCCCGACGTCTCCAAGGCCGAGAACTACCTCGCCTGCTCGGCGACGACGAAATCGGAGCTCGTCGTGCTCATCCGGCGCGGCGATCGGATCTACGGGCAGATCGACATCGACAGCCACGAGTACAACGCTTTCGACGAGGAAAGCGTGAAGACCGTCGAGCGGGTGGCGGACTGGCTGGCGGGGGCTTACGAGCGGCACGGGGCCGGCGGGCTTCCGTCCGGCGGAGCCTCGGCATGAGCGGCAACGCGGGCAGCGCGCTGTCGCTCGAGGAATACGAGCGCTACCTGCGGGCGATGGACCGGCAGGTGCGTTTCCTCGAACGCGAGCGGCAGAAGCTTTCCGCCATCGTCAACCACATGGATGCGGGTTTCCTGGTCCTGGACCGGGAGCTCCGCGTGCACTGGGCGAACCTCTTCTTCCGCGAGCGCTTCGCCCGTCCGGGCCACGGCCTGGAGGGCCGGTACTGCTGGGAGGTTCTCTGCGGGCGCGAGGGCCCCTGCGCGCTCTGCCCGGCGGCGGCGGTCTTCCGTGCGGGCCGGGTGACTCACCGCGAGCTGGACACCGAAGACGGGCGCCTGCCCTACATCACCGCCGTGGACGTGCGCTCGCCGCGCGGCGAGGTCGAGGAATGCATCCTGATGGTGCAGGACGTCTCGAGCCTTCCCGCGCTGCGGCGCTCGGAAGCCGAGCGCGTCAAACGGGAGGAGCAGTTCCGCCGGGTCTTCGAGAGTGTCAGGATCGGCATGGCGGTGGTCGGCCTCGACGGGCGCTTCCTGCACGCCAACCCCGAGCTGTGCCGCATTCTCGGCTACGCGGCCGAGGAACTCCAGCAGCTCGACATCGCGCGCGTCACCCACCCCGCGGACCGCGAGGCGAGCCAGAAGGCGCTGGAGGAGGTACGCTCCGGCAAGCGCCGCGGGATCGAGCTGGAGAAGCGCTACCTCCGGCGGGACGGCACGGTCGTGTGGGGTCATGTCTCGGCGGTGTTCCTGCCATCGACGGCGGTGCTGCCGAGCCGTCTCGTGGCCATGGTGCAGGACATCACGGAGCGCAAGCGCCACGAGGAGGCGCTCCGGCGTTCGCGCGAACAGTACGAGGCGCTCGTGAACACGGTGGACGGGATCGTGTGGAGCGCCGACGCGGAAACGTTCCGCTTCACGTTCGTCAGTTCCCAGGCCGAGCGGATCCTGGGCTATCCGGTGGCGGCCTGGCTCGAGCCGGGTTTCTGGGCGGCCCACGTCCATCCCGAGGACCGGGAGCGCTCGGTCCGCGACCGCCGGCTGGCGACCGCCGAGGGGCGCGACCACGTGCTCGAGTACCGGATGCTCGCCGCGGACGGGCGCGAGGTCTGGCTGCGCGATCTCGTGACGGTCGTCTGCCAGGACGGCCGCGCGGTCGAGCTGCGGGGTATCATGGTGGACATCACCGGCCTCAAGACCGCGGAGCGGGCGTTGCGGGAGCGCGAGGCGCAGCTCCATCACGCGCAGAAAATGGAAGCCATCGGACGGCTGGCGGGAGGCGTGGCGCACGATTTCAACAACCTCTTGACCGTGATCGAGGGCTATACGGAGCTGCTTTCTCGCAAACTGGGCGAGGGGCATCCGCTGCAGCGGGAGGTGGGGGAGATCGCGCGGGCCGCGGGGCGCGCCGCCGCGCTCACGGGGCAGCTTCTCGCCTTCGGGCGCCGCCAGGTTTTTCAGCCGCGTGCGATCCAGATTTCCGACGTGCTGGCCGACGCCGAGGGACTCCTGCGGCGCGTGATCGGCGAGGATGTGCTCCTCGAAATGCGGGTCGCGGGCGAGGCTCTGGTGGTCCGCGCCGACCCGGATCAGGTGCACCAGGTGTTGATGAACTTGGCCGTCAACGCCCGGGACGCCATGCCCGGGGGAGGGCGCTTGACGATCGAGGCGGACGCCGTCGAGCTGGGCGAGGGGGGGCGGGTGCCGGCGGGCCGCTACGTGCGGCTGCGCGTGAGGGACACCGGGCAGGGGATGAGCCCCGAAGTTCTCCAGCGCGCGTTCGAGCCCTTCTTCACGACGAAACCGGCCGGCAAGGGCACGGGCCTCGGTCTGGCGACCGTCTACGGCGTCGTCAAGCAGAGCGGGGGCGAGATCTTCCTGGACAGCGCCCCCGGCGCGGGGACGACGGTGGAGATCTACCTCCCCGCGCTCGAGGCCCCCGCCGAGGCCCAGCCGCCGTCGGCGGCACCGCACGAGGCTCCGCCCAACGAAGGCCTGATTCTCGTGGTGGAAGACGACGCCGCGGTCCGCGCCCTGACGCGGGAGATGCTCGAAGCCTCCGGTTACGCGGTCGTCGAAGCGGAGGACGCGCGCGCGGCCCTCGAACTCGTCGAACGTTGCGGCGCGCGCCTGCGGTGCGTGCTGACGGATGTCGTCATGCCCGGCATGAGCGGCGTGGACTTCGCGCAGGCGCTCGCGGCGCGCCGGCCGGAGCTGCCCGTGCTGTTCATGTCCGGCTATCCGCGAGGAGTCTTCGACGAGCGCGGCATCGCACCCGTGGTTGAGGGCCGCCTGCTCGCGAAGCCGTTCACGGCGCGCGCGCTCGCCCAGGCCGTGGGCGAACTGCTCTCGGGCAGCCGCGCTTGCCCCTGAAGCGCGGCGCGCGCGCCCGCACCGAAAGGGGCCTCCCGGCTCAGCGCGCGCGCAGTGCCCGCGCGGCGCGAGCGTAATCCCTGGGCTTGACCCACAGGATCATGCCGTAGCGCCCTTGGCCCGCGCTGACCGCATCGGCGGCCGTGATGTTGATCCCCTCCCGCGCCAGTCGCGCCACGTGCCGGTGGACCGCGCCGACCCGGTCGTCCCCCTGGATCAGGAAGCCTCGCTTGGGCTTGCTCAGCTTCCACCCCAGCCGGCGCGCGAGGCGGCGCACCGGACCCAGCCGCTCCGCCACGAGATCCGCCTGCGCCTTGCCGCCCCGGACCGGAAAGGCGGTGAAGGCCAAGAGGTTGACCCCCGCGTCGGCCAGGGCCTCGAGAACCCGTGCGCCCTGCCCCGCGCGGTTGGGAACGGTGAGGTAGACGTAGCGGACCTTGAGGGCTCGATCGGCCATGGAACACCTCCTTCTTAGCGTTCTCAGCCCGGCGGCTTCTGCGCGCCGATCATACCCGAAAAGCCTCCCCGGGTGGGCCGCCGCGCGATCGGCGGGGTCGCCTGCCTCGCTGCTAGAATGCGGGCGAGGTCGCGATGCAGGACGAAACGATGCAGGACGAAACGGCAGCCACGCCGGGGACGGCGGCGGCTCCCCTCGAGCGCGAGCGTCTGGCCCTCGACGATCCGGCGGCGTTGAGCTTTCTCGTGCAAGTCGCCGAGGAACTCAACGCGACCCTGGATCTGGACGAGGTTCTGCGCAAGGTGGCGGAACGCGTCAAGGCCTACGTGCCCTACGACACGTTCGCGGTGCTGTTGCTCGATCCGCTGGGGCAGGAGCTGCGCTTCCGTCTGGCCGTCGGCTTTCCCCGGGAGGTCGTCGAGCACTGGCGCTTCGGGCTCGGGCAGGGCATCGTGGGCACGGTGGCCCAGCAGGGCAGGCCGATCCTCGTGGAGGACGTGCGCCGGGATCCTCGCTACATCGACGGGCTCGTCGAGGCGCGCTCGGAGCTGGCGATTCCCCTCGTCGCCCGCCAGCGGCTGATCGGCGTGCTGGATGTGGCGAGCCGGAGCCCGGGTTACTTCACCTCCGCGCATCAGAGGCTGTTGAGCTTTCTCGCGGGCCACCTGGCGAACGCGGTGGAGAACGCCCGCCTCTACGAGAAGTTGCGCGAGCAAGCGCGCTCGCTCTCGCTCCTGACCGAGCTCGGCCGGGAGCTGACCTCGATCCTGGACCTCGAAGCGCTGTGGAACAAGGTGGCGGAGCTCGTGAAGCGCATCGTGGACTATCAGTTGTTCAGCGTCATGCTCTGGAACGACGGCGCGCGCCTGTTGGAGCACGTGTTCTCGGTGCGTTTCGACGAGCGCTTCTCCGCCAAGACAGGGCTGCCGCTCGGCTACGGCATCACGGGAACCGCCGCGGCGCTGCGCCAGCCTTTGCGCGTACCGAACGTGCACCTCGATCCCCGCTATGTGGACGCCGGTCACGGCGTGGAGGTGCGCTCGGAGCTCGTCGTCCCCCTCGTGTTCAAGGACCGGCTGATCGGCGTGCTCGATCTGGAGAGCACCGAGTACAACGCCTTCAGCGAGCAGCACGAGCAGATGCTCTCCACCCTCGCCTCCTATATCGCCGTGGCGATCGAGAACGCCCGGCTCTACGAGCAGGTGCGCCGCAGCGAGCAACGCCTGGCGGAGGATCTCGTCACGGCACGGGAGATCCAGCGCGGGCTGCTGCCGGAGAGCGCTCCCGATGTGCCGGGGTTGGAGATCGCATGGCGGTGGCAGCCGGCGCGCGAGCTCGGGGGCGATTTCTACGACTTCTTGCCGTACGGCGAAGGTCGCGTGGCCATCGCCGTGGGCGACGTGGCGGGCAAGGCGGCCGCGGCGGCACTCCAGGGGGCGCTGGCCATCGGCGTGCTGCGCGAGCACGTGGTGACGCACCCCTGCGAGCCGGCGGAGATGCTGGCCTACATGAACCAGCGACTCCATCAGCCCCGCCTCGACAGCCGCTTCGTGGCGATGCTGTTCGCTGTCTACGATGCAGCCGACCGTAGCCTGCGGATGGCGAATGCCGGCTTCACCCGTCCCTATTGGCTCCGCGGAGGGGAGGTCACGGAGCTGCAGGTGCAGGGGATCCCGCTCGGGCTGATGGCCGGCACGGGCTACGAGGAGCTGCGGTTGCAGCTCGCCCCGGGCGATACCCTCGTGTTCTGCTCCGACGGCTTGCACGACGCCCTCGGTCCCCGAGGCGAAGAGTTCGGCGCGCCGCGGGTCGGGCGACTGCTGCGCGGCTTGCGGGGGGCGACGGCCCAGGAGCTGGCCGCGGTCCTGATGGACGCCACGAGCCGCCACCAGGGTCAGGCCGAACCGAGCGACGACCGGACGGTCGTCGTGCTGCGCGTCAGGGACGAGTCGGGGGCTGGCCAGCGCGAGTGATGCGCGCGGGAGCCTGTCCCGCTCCGACCCGTCGAAACCGGATGGGTGCCGGCGGCGGTGGCGCGCCGTGGACGGCCTGAGCCCGGCGGCGTCCACGGTGGGTCGCCGCGCGCGCCCCACGCGGGGGAACAAGCGGCGGCGGGCGGGTGTTGCCCCTTTCACAGAAACCAGAAGCGGGGTCTTCTCGAGGAATCAGGTGGCGCAGGTGAGTGCTCGCTCGGCGTGCGGCGTCCTGCTGTCGCTCGCGGTGTTGCTCTCGGTGCCGACACCCGCGGCGTGCGGGCCCAGGCGGCGTCCTCACGCCATCGTTTTCGAGAAGCACCTGGAGCGCGCGCTGGATCAAGGCCGCAGGACGCAGCGTCCGGTGGTCGCCCTGTTCGTCGCCGCCTGGTGTCCCATCTGTCATCGCCTGAAACAGGAGACGCTGGCCGATGCCGCGATCGAAGCGGTGGCTTCCCGCGTCGTGTGGGTGTTGGTGGATCTCGACCGCCATCTTTCCACGGCCCGCGCCCACGGTGTGGAGGCCGTGCCGGAGCTGCGGGTGTTCGATGCCGGAGGGGTCGAGCGGGCACGCGTGCGAGGTTTCCTGGGCCCGCAGGAGCTCCGCTCGCTTCTGGAAGCGGTGCTGCGCGGAGAGACACCGCCCGTGGAAGATGCGGCGCGGGCTCGGAGCGCGCTCGTCTGGCGGCCGCGGGGCTACCGGGGCGCCGGAATCTGCTTCTCCCACGTCGGCTACGGGCCCCTGCGGCTCGATTCCCAGTCGCCGTTCCAGTCTTTGCGGCTCGGGATTCGCCCGCGCACGCCCTCCACGCTCAGCCGCGGCCAGCGACAGGTCCACGCCGCGACCACTTGGGTCAACGTCTGGGCCACCGACGATGCGGGTGCGGCGGATCGCGCGTACCTGCTCGACTTCGAGATGCTGCAATCGTCGGTCGCGATCGCCTTCGGCCTCACCGACACCTTCGAGATCGAAGTGGGAATCAAGGAGCGGGACCGCTTCGGGGGCGTGATGGACGGTTTGATCCAGAACTTTCACGATCTCTTCGGTATCGAGCAGAACGGCCGCGAACAGGTTCCGCGCGACCAGTTTCACTTCGAGCTCGCGCCGCCGGACGGCAATCCCGTGCGGCTCGACCCGGGAGCCCGGGGACCCTTCTCGCGCACCCTCGAGCTGGCGCTGCAGCACAACGTGGGATGCGGGCATGGTGCGCGGCCGGCTTTTTCCTACGCAGCCACCGCTCGGCTGGAGACCCTCGACAGCGGGGGGCTCGAAGGAGGCGACCTGGATCTCGGAGTTTCCGTGGCCGTCTCGCGCAAGCTCGGATCCTTCTATCTCTACGGGACCGTCGGGCACGCCTGGTTCGGTGCCCGCAGGTTTCACGGGATGGCGCTCGAGACAACCCAATGGACGGGCCTTGCCGCCGTGGAGTGGCGCTATGGCCGCAGGCAGTCCCTGCTGCTGCAGCTGCTGCGCAGCGAAGGGGTCGTATCCGACTTCAGCCCCTTCTCGCGCGACTCGACGGAACTCACGCTCGGCTTGAAGTGGGAACTCGCGGACCGTCGCGTTCTGGAGGTCGGTCTGATCGAAAACATCGTCTCCTTCGACAACAGCCCGGACTTCGGGTTGCACCTGGGCTTCGCGCGGCGGTTCTGAGAACACCCCTGTCGGGATTGTCGGCGCTATCGCGCTCGGCGCGCCACCCCGAACCCCGGCGCTCCCGCTCCGGCGCCATCCGGGGCCTCCATCGAGGCGTACATTTTCCGGCCCATGACGACGCGCGAAGCGAGCCCCGAGCCCCTGACGGAGGCGCAGCTCGAGCGGTTGGAGCGCGACGGCTTCGTGCGCGTGCCGTCCGTGTTCTCCGGCGCCGAGGTCGAGCGGATGCGGGAGGCCTTCTGCCGGCTCGAGCGGCTCGCGCACCGTCTGGGGCGAACTTGCGATTATCGGGGGTCGCGTTTCGTCGTGGAGCGGCTGTTCGTGGGACGGGGCCAGCCGCGGGTGCGCATCCACCGCATCGTCTGGTGCGGCGGCGCGGAAGCCACGCTGGAGCGCTTCGGCTCGGACGCGCGCCTGGTGCGGATGGCGGCGCAGGTGCTCGGCTCGCCGGTCGTCGTGCAGTTGATCCAGCAGGCGCACTTCAAGCTTCCCGGCGACGGGGTCGCCTTCCCCTGGCACCAGGACAGCAGCCACCGCCGCTACGGCACCGAGTGGCGGGACGTCAACGGGCGGGGAAGCTTCGTGCAGACCGTCACGGCCCTCGACCCCATCGGCGAGGACAACGGGCCCCTGCGCTTCATCCCAGGCTCGCACCGCTGGGGCCATCTGGCCCTGCCCGCCGACGGAACCCTGCCGCCGCCACTCGATCCCGCGCAGGCGGTGACCGTCGCCATGGAGCCGGGCGACGTCGTCGTGTTCGGTCCCTACGTCGTCCATGGAAGTCCGGCCAACGACTCCGACCGCCCGCGGCGCACGTTCGTCAACGGCTTCGCCTATCCCGGAGCGAACCGCCGCTGCTACCCCGGCTGCGGCACCGGCCGCGTCCTGCGCGTCTGGTAGAATCCACCCCGCACGGGCCAGGACCTGGGGCGCCGGTCGCGGGAGGCGTCTCGGGCCATGGGAGTCCTAGCCGAGGGAGGTGGGCGATGGCGCGGAAGAAGATCCTCATGCTCGTGGGCGACTACGTCGAGGACTACGAGGCCATGGTGCCCTTCCAGATGCTGGCGATGGTGGGGCACACGGTCCATGCCGTCTGTCCCGACAAGAAGGCCGGGGACACGGTGAAGACCGCGGTCCACGACTTCGCGGGCGATCAGACTTACGCCGAGTCTCCGGGGCATCGCTTCGCGATCAACGCCGACTTCGACGGCGTGCGCCCCGAGGACTACGATGCCCTCGTGATCCCGGGCGGCCGCGCGCCGGAGTATCTGCGGCTCAACCCGCGCGTGCTCGAGATCGTCCGGCATTTCGACGAAGCGGGCAAACCGATCGCCGCCATTTGCCACGGCCTGCAGATTCTGGCCGCCGCGGGGGTGCTGCGCGGCAAGAAGTGCATTTCCTACCCCGCGGTGCGCCCGGAATGCGAGCTGGCGGGGGCGGCGTACGGGGAGATCAACGCCACCTACAGCAACGCGGTGACGGACCGCAACCTGGTGAGCGCCCCGGCCTGGCCGGCCCACCCCGCGTGGATGCGTCAGTTCCTCGATCTTCTCGGCTCGCGCATCGAGCCTTGAGGGCCCGCGCGCAGCGCTCGGGCGGCGGCCCGGCCGCCGCCGGCGGCCTCGACCGATGAGGCCGCAGCTCGCCCCGCCCCCGGCGCTGCAGGCGGCGCTGCGGGAGGCGCTCGATCCGTCGCGCGTGCGCCTGCGCTACCTGGACCGCATCGCCTACGCCAGCGACGCGAGCGTCTACCGCCAGGTGCCCCTGGCGGTGGCCCAACCCGCCACGCTCGCCGAGGTGCGCCACCTGTTCCGTCTTGCCCGGCAGTGGCGCCTTCCGCTCGTCTTCCGGGCGGCAGGCACGAGCCTCTC
This sequence comes from Acidobacteriota bacterium, assembly GCA_037447115.1. Classification (GTDB taxonomy): domain Bacteria; phylum Acidobacteriota; class Polarisedimenticolia; order Polarisedimenticolales; family JBBIHH01; genus JBBIHH01. The sequence goes on along the minus strand of JBBIHH010000030.1, from coordinate 18,743 downwards.
GGGGCAGGCCGTCACGGACGGCATTCTCGTGGACGTCTCGCGTTACTGGCGCCGCGTGGAGGTGCTCGAAGGCGGTGCGCGCGTGCGCGTCGAGCCCGGCGTGCGCGGAGGTTACGTCAACCGGCTGCTCGCGCCCTACCACCGCAAGATCGGCCCCGACCCCGCCTCGATCGATGCCTGCATGATGGGCGGCATTCTGGCGAACAACTCGAGCGGCATGTGCTGCGGGGTCGCGCACAACGCCTACCACACGCTGGAGTCCATGAAGTGCTTGCTGCCGCAGGGGACCCTCGTGGACGGCGCCGCCCCGGATGCGGAAGAGCGTTTGGCCACCGAAGCCCCCGAGATCGCCCAGGGGCTGCGGGAGCTCAAACGCCGCATCGAAGCCGATAGGGACCTGACCCGGCGCATCCGCCACAAGTACCGGATGAAAAACACCGTCGGGTATTCGCTGAACGCGTTCCTCGATTTCGAGACCCCGGTGCAGATCCTGCAGCATCTGATGATCGGTTCCGAGGGTACGTTGGGGTTCATCGCGGAGGCGGTGCTGCGCACGGTTCCCGACCCGCCGCTCAAGACCACGGGCCTGCTGTTCTTTCGCGACCTCTCCGAGGCCTGCTCTGCCATCGAGCCGCTCCAGCAATCGGGTGCGGTGGCCCTGGAGCTGATGGACCGGGCCTCGCTGGCTAGCGTGGAAGACGCGCCGGGCGTGCCCGCCGGGATCCGGGAGCTGCCGGCGGGGGCGGCGGCGTTGCTCGTGGAATACGCGGAAGAGGACACCGGAGCGCTCGCCTCCCGCGCCGCGGCGTTCGCGGCCGCGGCCCAGCGCCTGCGCGCGTTGGGCGTTCACGGTCCCACCTGCGAGGCGGATGCCCGCGCGGCCCTGTGGCGCGTGCGCCAGGGGCTCATCGCGTCCGTCGGGGCGCGGCGGCCCCGCGGGACCTCGATGATCATCGAGGACGTCGTTTTTCCCGTGGCGCGCCTGGCGCGAGCCGTGGTGGAGCTGCAGGCCCTGCTGCGCGAGCACGGGTATGACGCGGCCATCATCTTCGGCCATGCCAAAGACGGAAACCTGCACTTCGTTCTGACGCAGGCCTTCGATACGGAGTCGGAAATCGAGCGTTACGATCGCTTCATGCGCGCGCTGGCCGAGCTCGTGGTCCATCGCCACGCAGGGGCCCTGAAGGCCGAGCACGGAACGGGGCGCAACATGGCGCCGTTCGTCGAGACCGAGTGGGGCCCCGCAGCGACGGCGGTGATGCGCGCCCTCAAGCAGGTCGTGGATCCCGAGGGCATCCTCAATCCCGGCGTGGTCGTGAGCGACGATCCCCGGGCGCACCTGCGCCATCTGAAGACGCTGCCCGAGATCGCGCCCGAGGTGGACGCCTGCATCGAGTGCGGCTTCTGCGAGCGGGTGTGCCCGAGCCGCGATCTGACGCTCACGCCCCGCCAGCGCATCGCCGTGCGGCGCGAGCTGGCGCGCCTTGCCGGAGCGGGGGCGGGTCGCGAGGCTGCGCGCGAACTCGAGGCCGATTTCGCCTACGACGGGCTGGAGACCTGTGCCGCGGACGGTCTGTGCGCGCTGGCGTGTCCGGTGGGTATCGACACTGGGCGGCTCGTGAAGCGGCTGCGGGGCGAGGCGCACGGGGTCGTGGCGCGGGAATGGGCCCGCATGGCGGCGGAGCGGATCCGACGGCTCGGCGGCGTGGCGCGGGCGCTCGTCGCTCTCGCGCGCTGCATCCCGGCGCCCCTGCGCGGGTACCTCCCGCCCTACGACCCGCAACTGCCCCCGCCGGCGCCGCCCTTGCCGCATCTCGCGGCGGCGGACGAGGCCCGTGCGGTCTACGTGCCGTGTTGCCCGGTGCGCGTCTTCGGTCCCGACGGGGGGATGCCGCCGCTGCCGGAGGTGGTGGGGGCGACCGCCTCCCGGGCCGGCTGGCCCCTGTGGATCCCCGAAGGGTGCGAGGACGTGTGTTGCGGGCTGCCGTTCGCCTCGCGAGGCTACGCGGAAGCGGCACGCGAGGCGCTCGGGCGGTTCGTGCGCGCCCTCTGGCGATGGTCGGAACGGGGGCGCCGGCCGCTCGTGCTCGATACGACGCCCTGCACGTACACCCTGCGCGCCGCGGAGCTCGACGGCGAGCTGGGCGAGCTTCGCCGGCAGATGGAGATCCTGGACGGGTTGGAGTTCGCCGAGCGTTGTCTCGTCCCGTCGCTGCGGTTGAGGGCGGTGGCGTCGGCGGTCGTGCTCCATCCGGTTTGCTCGGCCACGAAGCTCGGCCTCGCCAGCACGATGGAGCGGCTGGCGGCGCGCTGCGCGCAGCGCGTCGTGATCCCACTCGGGGCCGGGTGCTGCGGGTTCGCGGGCGATCGCGGCTGGAGGGTGCCCGAGCTGACGGCGGCGGCGGCGCGCGAGGAAGCCCAGGCGGTGCTCGCGGGTGCTTACGACGGCTACTACAGCTCGAGCCGCACCTGCGAGCACGCCATGCGGCGGGCCACGGGACGGCCCTATCGCTCGCTGTGGTACCTGCTGGAGGAGGCCTCGCGCGCGTGATCGCACGGCTCTACCGCGAGCGCGTCTTCCCCTGGCTCTGCGACCGGGCCGTGCGGTCCCGGCCGCTGGAGGAGGAGCGGAGGGCGGTCCTGCGGCACGCCCGGGGCCGGGTCCTGGAGGTGGGTTTCGGTACGGGAGCGAGCCTGGAAGCCTATCCGGAAGAGGTGGAGCGGCTGGTGGGGCTCGAGCCGAGCGCGGGGATGCTGCGGCGCGCGCGCCGCGCCGGGGCGAGGTTTTCCGTGAGCCTCGTTCGCGGATGCGCCGAAGCGCTTCCGTTTTGCGGCGGCGCCTTCGACACGGCCGTGTCCAACCTCGCGCTCTGCAGCGTTGCGGACCTCGGTGCGGCCCTGCGGGAGCTGCGGCGGGTGCTGCGGCCGGGTGGCCGTTTTCTCTTTCTCGATCACGGCCGCGCCGAGGATCCACGCCTCGCGCGCCGGCAGGACCGTTGGGCGCCGCTCTGTCGCTGGCTCGGAGCGGGGTGCTCGCCCAACCGCGAGCTGGCGCAGGCCATCGTCGGCGCAGGTTTCGAGATGGAGTGGCTCGAGCGCTATCCTTCGCCGCACGCGCCGCGCATCGCGGGGCAGATGTACCGCGGCGTGGCGCGCAATCCTGCCGTCTAGGGGAGGCCGCGTGCGCCGCGTGCGCTCCCGGACCGGGGCCGAGATGGCCGTCATCGGCCAGGGTACCTGGCGCATGGGGGAGGATCCGCGCCGGCGCGCGGAAGAGATCGCCGCGCTTCGGCTGGGCCTCGATCTGGGGATGACGCTCGTGGACACGGCGGAGATGTACGCCGAGGGCGGTGCCGAGCAGGTCGTGGGGGAGGCGATCCGCGGCCGGCGCCACGAGGTCTTTCTCGTATCCAAGGTGCTGCCGCACCACGCCTCGTACGAGGGGACGCGGCGGGCGGCGGAAGGAAGCCTGCGTCGCCTGGGCACGGATTATCTGGACCTGTACCTGCTGCACTGGCCAGGCCCGCATCCGCTCGAAGAAACCCTCCGCACGCTCCAGCGCCTGCGCGAGGAAGGGAAGATCCGCCATTACGGGCTGAGCAACTTCGACCGCGCGGCGATGGAGGAGGCCGAGGGGCTTGCCGGCGGGGACGAGATCGCCGCGGATCAGGTACTCTATAACCTGGAGCGGCGCGCGATCGAAAGGAGCCTTCTTCCGTGGTGCCAGCCGCGGGGGGTCGTGATCATGGCGTACTCCCCTCTGGAACAAGGCCAGCTGCGCCAGCGGCCGGGGCTCGTCGAGGTGGCCCGGAGGTGCGGGGTCAGCCCCTCTCAGGTGGCCCTGGCGTGGACGGTCCGCCATCCGGGTGTGGTGGCGATCCCCAAGGCCTCGCGTCCCGAGCACGTGCGGGCGAACGCCGCCGCGGCACAGCTGGAGCTCGCGGAAGAAGACCTCGCGCGGCTCGACGCGGACTACCCGCCGCCCGAGCCGGGAGCGCGCCTCGAATGGCTGTGAATGCGACGCCGCGCGCGCGGGCGGAGCGCTCCGGCCCCCGCCTGGCGCGAGCCATCCGCCGGCTGCAGCGCCGCTACGATGCGCAGCGCTTCCTGAAGGCGAACGGGGAGAGCCCGTTCCGCGTGCTCGTGGCCTGCCTGCTTTCCCTGCGGACGAAGGACGAGGTCAGCTTTCCCGCCACGCAACGCCTCTTCGCTCGGGCGAGCACGCCCGAGGCGATGTCGCGCCTCGAGCCGACGACGATCGAGAAGCTCATCTATCCCGTCGGCTTCTATCGCACCAAGGCGCGGCGCATCCGCGAGCTTTGCCGCGCACTGATCCGTCGCTATCGGGGGCGCGTGCCCGACGACCTGGAGTCGCTCCTGGAGCTTCCTGGCGTGGGCCGCAAGACCGCGAACCTGGTGCTGACCCTCGGCTACGGCAAGCCCGGGATCTGCGTGGACACGCACGTGCACCGCATCAGCAACCGGCTGGGTTGGGTGCGCACGCGCCATCCGCACGCAACGGAGATGGCGTTGCGGAAGGTGCTCCCGCGGCGGCACTGGATCGCCGTCAACGGGCTCCTCGTCCGCCACGGCCAGGAGATCTGCAAGCCCCTCTCGCCGCTTTGCTCGCGCTGCTTCCTGCAGGACCTGTGCCCGAGGCGCGGCGTCTCCCGCAGTCGCTGAAAGCCGGTGGGATCCACCATCGCGCTGTCTCTCGTGGCGGGTACGGCGGCGCCGCCCCGCGGGCAGGTCGCCCGCTCCCGCGGGAGCGGGATCTTCCGGCCGGGTCCGGGAACGATCGCGAGGCGTTCGTACGGGCCCGCCCTCAACCTGTGAACGGAGGCGCGAGAGCCGCCGAGAGCTCGCGCCACAGATCGTAGAAGCCGGGGCCGACGCGCATGCGGACGGTCCACGTTTCCGGCAGGGCGTAGTAGATCGCGAAGGACACCAAAGCGTGCGCTGCGCCGAGCACGGCCACGTTCGGGGCTCGCCGGTAGATCCAGCAGGCGAGCCAGCCCGCACCGAAGGTGAACGCGGTGAGAAAGACATTCGGCAGATGGAAGAGCGCGAAGAGGGCCGCCGCGAGCCAGCTCGCCCGGCCCGGGCTTCCCGTCAGCTCCAGGGCCCTCCGGTAGTAGAAGCACACGAGCCCGTACTGCTGGGCGGTGCCCCACAGGAGCCGCCACAGCAGGGCGGCTGCGACGTGTTCCGGAGCGGGCAAGCGGGCGCTGCCCACCGCCCATCCCGACAGCCACACCGCGGCGAACAGCGGGCCCACCGCGAGCAGGGCAAGGCGGGCGGCTTCGCGCCAGTTGTCCTTGCGCAACCCGATGGCGCGCGCCGTCTCTCCGCGCGCGCGATGCGCGCTGACGCCCAACCCGAAGTAAAGCACGAGCAGCAGCGCCCGGTGCGCCGGCAAGCGTCCCGCCCAAACCCAGATATAGGAGAGCAGGAGCGCGGTCATGGCGAGCATCTCCACCGCCGCGCGACGGGCGACGTTGTCGGGGAAGTGCGGCCGGCTCACGGCGCGCCTCGCCGCACCTCGTAGGCCCGCCAGCCGCTCCAACCCACGAAAGCCGCCGCGAGCGCGGTGCTCCCGCCGAACCTCCAAGCGTCCGGAACGGTGAAATCGCTGATCCGTGCGGCTGCGCCGAGGAGAGCCGAGCTGCCGAGCAGCGCGCTGGCCGCGACGGTCAGACCCATCGCCCCGTTGCCCAGTATCCCGTTCGTGCTCTCGCGTCCGAGGAGGGTCGGGTCGTTCGTCTCCACCCACAAGAACGCCGCCACGAGCGGCAACAAGAGCCCGTTGAGCGCCTGCGCCGCCACGATCACGGGAACGGGCGGCACCCCTGCCAGGCCGAAGCCCAGACCGCAAATCAGCACGCCCAGCCACACCGAGCGGAAGCGCCAACCCCGTTCCTCCCAGCGCGCGTCGCGGCCCGGCCGGCCCAGGACGGTGGCGGCGGTGATCGCGGCCGCGAGGGGCGCGGTCACCGCGGAAGAAAAACCGGCGCAAAAGAGGCCCCAGGCGAACAGCGGACCCGCCCACCCGCCGAGCCTCCGCTCCAGCACGGCCTGAAGCGCCTCGAAAGCGAACGGACCCCGCACGGCGGTCCCCGTCCAGAGAATGGCGAGCGAGATCAGCCCGCCGATGGCCACGGCCGCGGCCAACCCGAAGCGGATCTCCTCGACGCGCTCGCCGCGCGCGAGGCGGGAGCCGAGGAAAAGATTGTACGGCACCACCGTGGTACCCACGAGTCCCAGCGCGAGCGGTGCGGACTCCGGCGGCAGCCCCGGGCGCAAGGCCCCCGCCGCGAGCGCCGCCCGATCGAGCGCCATGGCCGTGGCTGCGAACGCGAGCCCCATCGCCGCGACGACGATCGCGAGCAGCCGCGCCGCCGTCCTCACCGCGGCGAGCGCCAGCACGAGACCGCTCAGCGCCACCACACCGCACGCCCCCGCGCGCCGGTCCTTGAGGCCGAGGCGCTCCAGGCCGGCCACGGCGCCCAGAACGTTGCCCGCTTCGTAGGCGGCACAGCCGATCAGGACCGCCGCGAGGGCCAGAGCCCCGATGCCCACGCCTGCCGCACCGGAGCGGCGCGCGAGCGCACCTCCCAGCTCCAACCCGGAGCGGGCCGTCAGCCGGGCGCTCGCCTCCTGCAGCGTGTAGCACGCCACCAGCGAGAACAGCAGCGCCCACGACAGCGCGGTCCCGTAGCGGGCGCCCGCGCTCGCGCAGGTGGTGACCGTCCCCGGCCCCACGAACGCGGCAGCGATGGCGGACCACAGCGCGACGCTCAGCAGGCGGCGCATGGGGATCCCTCTCGAGGGCGAGGTCTCGGAGTATAACGTCCGCCGGAGGTGCGCGGTACGTCGCGGGCCTCGGATCTTGCGGCCGCCCGGGACTCGGGCGAGAGATCAGGCACGCTGGAAGAGGACCCGCTCGTCGATCTCGCGCTCGAAGTGACCGACGGCCACGGTTCCCAGGATGTCCGACCACACGTTGACCATCGTCCGGCACATGTCGAGGGGGCGGTCCACGGCCCAGAGCAGCGCCGTCAGCTCCACCGGAAGCCCCACCGCCTGAAAGATGATGACCATCATCACGAGCCCCGCATGGGGGATGCCGGCGGCGCCGATGCTCACGAGCAGAGCGAGGAGCACGATCGTCAGTTGCGCGCCGATGCCCAGGTGGAACTCGGGATGCGCCGTGGCGTAGAGCTGCGCCACGAACAGCGTCGCCACGCACTCGTAGAGGGCCGTCCCGTCCATGTTCACCGTGGCGCCCAGCGGCAGGACGAATCCCGAGACGCGGTTCGAGACCCCCACGCCGCGTTCCACGCGCTCCAGCGTCACGGGAAACGTGCCCGAGCTCGAGGCCGTGGAGAACGCGGTCAGCAGCGCCGGGCTGACCTCCCGCATCACGAGGTAGGCGTTGCGCCGCGTCAGCGCCCACAACAGCAAGGGCAACGTCACGAAGAAGTGCAGCGCCAGACCCCCGGCCACCGTCCCCGCGTACCCCAGCAGTTCGAGGAACACGGCCGGCCCCGTGGAGGCGACGAGCCGGGCGACGAGCGCCGCGATCCCCACCGGGGCCAGGGAGACGACGAACGTCGTCATGCGCATCATCACCTCGAACAGCCCTTCGAAAAACGCCGCCACCGGCCGGCGGCGTGCCTCCTCCGCCGCCAGCAGGAACACCCCGAACAGGATCGAGAACACGATGACCGGCAGCATCTCGAAGCGCGCTGCCGCCGCGAAAACGTTCTCCGGCACCATCGCCAGCAGAAAATCCCACGCCGATTCGGGGGGTTGCGGCGGGGAGCCTGCCGCGGCGAGCGCCACCGCCACGTCCCGTCCCGGCCCGATCGCGTTGACGAGGACGAGCCCTGTGAGTGTGGCCAGCAGGCTCGTGGACAGGTACCAGGCGGCGGTGCGCCCGCCGATCGTTCCGAGGCGCTTGAAGTCCCCCATACCCGCCACGCCGCATACGAGCGACGCGAAGACGAGGGGGAGCACGACCATCTTCAGGAGCGCCAGGAACAGCGACGCGAGACCGTGGGCCGCGCTGCCCGCGTAGGTCGAGCGGAACTTGCGGTCCACCGCCTCCTGGATTTCCTTGGCTCGAGCCGCCCGATCGGCGGACTCCCACGTCGGGCCGAGGACTTCCTCGCGCGCGGCCTGCTCGAAGCCCTCGTAATAGAGGAGGTGGAGCGCCGTGCCCCACGCGGCGCCCGCGAGGATGCCGGCGAAGATCCACCGATGGAACCCGCGGCGGCGCATCGGTCGGCAAGTGTGAACGATTCGCTGCGCCGGGGCAATCGCGGGGGCGGTCCCGGCGCTTCTTGCGCCAGGCCGCCTGCGATGGTATAGAACCGCGCGACAGATCCGTGCGCTCGGATCACGGGAAAGGGGTGCGAATCCCCTGCCGCCCGGCGACTGTGAGCGGCGACGCGGACCGCCCGCCCTGCGGCCGGCAAGGCGCGGGGCAGCCACTGGGGCCTCGGGCCCTGGGAAGGCGCGGTCGCGCGGTGGACCCGCGAGCCAGGAGACCGGCTCGAGCGCGACAGGCTGGACCGACCGGGGGCAGGTTCCGCCGCGCGTGGGCTGGATCCTCTCCGGCGCAGGTCGCGATCGGATTCCCGGCCGCGGTGTGTGCCGGCGAGGACCGCTTGCGAAGAAGGCCCCTCCTCCGGGGGAGCGCTCTCCCCGGGGGCGGGGTCTTTTCGTGGGCCGAAGCGAGACGCGGCGGGGGCGACCCGCGGGTCCGGCTCCCTCGCCGCGGCGGGCGCCCCCGGGGGACGGACGCGCGGTCGCCACCCGCTCGCGAGAGGTGCGACCGATGAGGCCTCGTCTTCTGATCCCCTGGATCACTCTGCTTCTGTCGCTCGGAGGTGCGGCTGCGCCCGCGGCCGCGCAACTCGCCAAGCCCGGGGGCTCGGCGATTCTCTTCCGGAGCGACCCGCTCGCCGATCCCGCCTTGCTCCTGGACGGCGCGGCACTGGAGCGTATCGCCTGGAGGTTGGACGCACCCGCCTTCGCCGGCGATGCCCCCGGATCCCTGCGGGCCGTCTACGATTCCCGGCTGCCGGCGGGCCGCGTCGGCTGGCGGCTGCCTGCCCCCTTCACACGCCACGATCCCTTCACGGCCTTCGCGGTGCTCGTCGTCGAATCGGAGGGCTTCGAGGCCGACCCGTTCGGATTTTTCCAGATCTCGTGGGGCCTGTGGAGTGCCGAGCGCACCGGCCTCGACCGCACCGGAAGCCCCGACGATCTCGCCGGGGACACCTTCGAGCTGCTGGAGGTGGACTACTTTCCCAACGTGTCGCCTTTCTTCGGCGGGCCTTTCCTCGCCGCCACCGCGTTCGGTGCGGCCCACAGGTCCGACCCGGCGTTCGAGTTTCTCGGATCGTTCGTCAACTTCACCTTCGGCGCGGTGCAGGCGGAGCTTCCCCGGGACGTCCCGCTGCTGGTCGTTCTGGAGCACCGAGCGCTCCAGGGCGCGCTCGTCGTCTCCGTCCACCGCATCGAGCCGGATGGAAGCGTGCTTCCCGTGCCCGGGGCACTGGCGGTGGCACCGCTCGCGGGCCTCGCGCTGCCCGAGTACGAGCTCGATGCCTTGGGTTTGACGCTGTGGCAGGACGGATGGGAAGGGGGCGACCCGCCGTCGCTGCGGGCGAGCGTCGTCTACCACGCTCTGGGCGTGCACGCCGGGGTGCCCGCGGGGCCGGCGGAGCTTCTCCGTGCTCCGGCGCCGGTTCGTTGAAGTCGCGGCTGTGGCGGTGGCGGGGGCAGCGGCCCTGGCGGGCGGCGAGGTGTCCCTGCCCCTCGACTGCTTCCCGGATGCGGTGGTGCGCTGGGAGCCGGCGCAGCCCGACCCGGAGGCGCGTTTCGGCGCGCAGAATCTGCCGGGCATCGTGCTCGGTCCGCCGGGAGACTCCCTGCCCACGACGGGATCCACGAGCGTGGCATCCCTCGGCAACGGCGGGCGCGCCGTCCTCGAGCTCCGCGATTTCTGGATCGAGGACGGCCCCGGTCCCGACTTCGTCGTGTTCGAGAATCCCTTTTTCGTCGGTGCCGTTCCGGCCTCGCCCGAGGACCCCTACGAGATCTTCGCCGAGCCCGGTTTCGTGGAGGTTTCGGAGGACGGCGAGACGTGGTACCTCTTCCCCTTCGACGCGGCGGCGCTCGAGGAGGCCCGCGGGCGCAACATCGACAAAGACCTGCACCGGCGGCTCGTGGGCCTCGCGGGCATCACGCCCACCTTCACCGGCAACTGGACCGTCCCGGACGATCCTCTCGCGTGGGATCCCGGCGGCACGGGCGGCGTCTCCGGTGCGGGAGGCGACGCCTTCGACCTGGCGACCGTGGGGCTCGCCCGCGCGCGTTTCGTGCGCATCACCGACGCCAACTCGCAGAACGGTCCCGCCGGTTCCGCGGAGGGGTTCGATCTGGACGCCATCGTCGTCTTGCACGGGACGCCCCGCCTCGCGCTGGCGGTGGACGCGGACGGCGATGGTTTGAGCGATCTTGCCGAAGCGCAGCTCTACGGCACCGATCCTCTCCGGGCGGACTCGGATCTCGATGGCGCCGACGACGCGCGCGAGCTCGCCCGCTGCCGCGATCCGAACGGGCCGGCCGAGACGCCGTTCTTCGTGCCCGAGCCCCGGCTGTGGCTGCTGAAGCAGCTCGACGGCTGCACGGAGCTGCGCTGGACGTTCCTCGGCACGGGGAAGCACTACGACGCGATCCGGGGCGATCTCGAGGCGCTCTCGGAGGCAGGCTCGAGCGTGGACCTGGGCCCGACCGATTGCCTCGCCCGCGAGACGCCCGCGGTGCGCTGGTCGTGCGACGCGGACCTCCCGGCGCCGGGTGCAGCGTTCTTCTATCTCGTCCGCGAGAGCGGCACCGCCCACTACGGGCGGGCTTCCAGCCTCGCGCCGCGGGAGACCGCGACGGGGTGCCCGTGACGGCCTGGCTCGCCTGGGCCCTCTGGTGCTGGGTGGGCGAGGTTGCCGCGCCGCAGCCCCCCGCCGCCGAAGTCCGCGAGCGCATCGAGGTCACGCGGGTGCTCGATGCACTCGAGGATGCCACCGCCTTCGCCACCGTCCTCGACGCCCGCGAGGCTCGCGAGCGCGGCGAGGATCTCGCGGACATCCTGCGGCGCGTCCCGGGGGCGCGCGTGCGCGACTATGGCGGCCTCGGCAGCTACGCCACGCTCTCCCTGCGGGCTTCGACGGCGGAGCAGGTCGCCGTGTACGTGGACGGCCTGCCCGAGAACCGCGCGCTCGGCGGGCCCGTGGATCTCTCGTTCGTGCCCGCTGGCCTCGTGCAGCGCATCACGGTCTTCCGCGGGTTCGGTCCCGCGGCCCTGGATCTGGGGGGGCTGGGGGGTGTGGTGGACGTGCGCACCCGCGGCTTCGAGGAGGAGGGCGGTGCCGCGAGCGTGCTCGGGGGCGGGCTGGGCACGCGCCGGCTCTCGGCGGCGACGACGCTGCCTGCGGGCGAGCGCCTCGCCCTGGCCCTGAGCACCGAGTGGCTCGCGAGCGAGGGCGACTTCCTCTACCTCGATACGAACGGGACCGAGTTCGACCACGACGACGACCGCTGGCGCCGACGCACGCACAACGGACTGCGCTTCGGGAGCTGGATCGCCCGCGCGCGCGTGGAGGGAGTCGCGGCGGGCGCTCTGGAGCTTGCCGCGCGCTTTCGCGCGCGCGCGCGCGAGCTTCCGGGAGTGGACGGGTTGCCCGCGCAACAGGCGCGCTTCGAGGAGTCGCTCGCCGACCTGCGCGCCGCGTGGTCCGGGGCGGGTCGCATCGAGCTCAGCGCCGACGCGTTCGTCCAGCGCGCGCACCTCGACGACCGGGCAGGGGAGCTGGGCGTGGGCCTGCAGGACGAGCGCCTCCGCTTGCGTGGCGGCCGTCTCGGGGCGCGGTGGCGGGGCCGCCGCGCCCGAGGAGGTTGGTTCGTCGGACTGGAAGCGCGCGGCGAAAGCGTGCGCGTGCGCGACGAAGCTCTCGAGGTGACCGACCGCGGCGGGGCCTCGCGCCTGGCGCTGCGGGCGACATGGGAAGACGTCGCGACGCGCGGGCGCTGGACGCTCGCCCCGGCGTTGCGGGCGGAATGGGTGCGCGACGCGTTCCTTCCCGGCGGCGGCGGCACGCTGCCGCCCCCGGCTCCCGACCGGGGCGAGCTCGAGTGGACCGGCAAGCTCGGTGCGGCCTGGACCGTCTCGGCGCGGCAGGCCCTGCGCGGTTCCGTGGGGCGGTTTCACCGCGTGCCGAGCCTCCTGGAGCGCTTCGGCGATCGCGGCTCCGTTCTCGGGAATCCCGCGCTCCTGCCCGAGACAGGGGTGAGCGCGGAGCTGGGCTGGGTCCGGCGCGGCGCGTCGGGGCGCGTTTCGTGGTCCGCCGAGACCGTCGCCTTCTGGCGGCGCGTGCGCGACCTCATCTGGCTCGTGCCGAACAGCCAGGCCACGGCCGTCTACCGCAACCTGGCCGCGGCCGACGTGCGGGGGCTGGAGCTGTCCGGTACGGCCCGCCTCGGCCGGGATTGGTCGTTCGAGGTCGCGCTCACGGCGCAGCGCGCGCGCGACCGCTCGGCAGGCGTGTTCCGCGGGCGGGCGCTGCCCTACCAGCCCGAGCGGCTGGCCTACGCCGGCAGCGCATGGGAGCGCGGGAGGCTGCGGCTGCGGTGGGATCTCACCTACGTGGGGCCCAACGCCACCGACCGCACCAACACCCCGGAGCGTGCCATGCCCGAGCGCTGGGTTCACGACGCGCACGCGTCCTGGAAGCTAGGCCAGGGTTGGCACGCGGGCCTCGACGTGCGCAACCTCTTCGACCGCAAGACCCGGGACCTTCTGCGCTATCCGCTTCCGGGCCGCGTCGTCCTGCTGCAGGTGGGCTGGGAGGGAGGCGCGGCACGGCGATGACCCTGCGCCGGTGCCTGCTCGCCTTCGCTCTGGCCAGCGCCGCCTGCGGGCACGACTTCCGGCCCGTCTCGATCGAGACGACGGGCCGCCCCGCGGCCGAGCTCGGGCAGGTGCTCGATCTCGACGTGATCCTGCCGGGGCTGCAGGTGCAGGGGGCGCGCGAGCGCGGGGCAAAGCTCATGGCCGTGCTCGAGGTGGACGGGGTGGGCGAGGGGCGCCACGGCGCGCGCTACCGCTTCGAGGCGGCGGAGGTCGACGGGCAGCGCCTGCCGGTGGAGATCCTGGGAACGGCCGAAACGGAGGTCGTTTTCTCCGCGGGGCGTTGGACCACGGGGCGCCTCGGGCCCCTGCGGATCGGGACCACCGTGTTCGAGATTATTCTGGACGGAGAATCGGCGGATGGCGCCTGGACGCTCACCGGACGCTCCTGGGAAAGCCAGACGGGCCTGTTCGGGACTTTCCGCGGGTGGCGCCGGCACCGCTTCCTCGTGGCGGTTACGGATTTTTCCTCCGGCGGCGAGGCGGTGCTCGTGGCGTGGGTGCGCGGGCGGGAGCTGCGCGTGGAGCGCGGGCTCGCGCCGACGAGCTCCGATCCGGTGGTGCGCGCGAGCGGTCGCGCCGTGTTCGTGGTCAACCGCCTGGGCTTCGACAACCTGCAGCGGCTCGACCCGGCGGCGGGCTTCGCCACCGCCTGGCAGGCGAGCGTGGGCACGGGCGCCAATCCGCACGATGTGATCCTCGTGCGCGAGGATGCGGGCTACCTCACGCGCTACGAGCCGCCCTACGACGACCTGGCCGTCTTCGATCCCCGCGCGGGCACGATCCGCGGCACGATCCCCCTGCGAGACCTCGCGGAGAACCGGGACGCGACACCGCGTCCCGACCGCCTGCGCGCTGCCGAGGGTTGGGTCTTCGTGGGACTGCAGGACGTGGATCGGACGTTCACCCGCTTCGCCGAGGGCAAGCTGGCGGTGATCGATCCCGCGCGCGACGAGGTCGTCGGCGTGGTGCGGCTCGCCGGCGACAATCCGGGGCCGATCGAGCTGCTTCAGGGAAGCGACGGACGCGTGCGGCTGTACGTGGCGCTGGCGGGTATTTTCCCCGGGCTGCAACCGCGGCGGCTTTCCGGCGGCGTGGCCGTCGTCGATCCCGTGTCGTGGGCCGTGGAGCGCTTCGCTCTGGACGACGACGCCGCCGGGGGCAACATCGGGGCGCTGGCGATGGTCTCCGAGGAGCTGGGTTACGTGGTCGCGCTCGACGAGGATTTCCAGAATCGCGTCCTGGCCTTCGATCCCGCCTCAGCCACGGTGCGCCGGGAGGTGTTCGTTTCGGCCAGCTTCGTCGCCGAGATCGAGGTGGACGGGGCGGGAGTGCTCGCCGTTCCCGAGAGCTCGTTCCTCCAGCCGCGGCTCTGCCTGTTCCAGGTGCCCGCGGAGGCCCGCGAGTCCGAGACGCCGCTCGGCTGTGCCGCGCTTCCCGCTCCCGCCATCTCCCTCGAAGCGCTCGACTGACTCGCGCTCTCGAGCTGCGCGGCGCGTCGGGTCGAGACCATGCCCGCGGGTCCCCGCGATGCATGCGCCGCCCGAAGGCGCGCCTGAGCACGAGCAGCGCGGCGGCCGCCCGTCAGTCGGGTGCGCCGTACCCGCCGCCCCCGGGGGTTTCCAGGACGAGCCTGTCCCCCGGCTCCACCCGGCAGCCGTCCACGGGGCCGAGCGGCAGCGTGGTTCCGCAGGCCCGCACGACCCACTGGCGGCCGGCCGCTCCGGGCTGGCCTCCGGCGAGCCCGTAGGGTTGGACCCGGCGGTGCTGCGTGAGGAGCGCGAGTTCCATAGGCTCCAGGAACACGAGCTCCCGCACCGCACCGTCGCCCCCCGGATACCGCCCGGCTCCGCCCGATCCGCGCCGGATGGCGAAGCGGGCCACCCGCACGGGGTAGCGGTGCTCGAGGACCTCGGCGTCGGTGATGCGGGTGTTCGTCATGTGCGTGTGCACCGCGCTCGCCCCGGCGAAGCCCGGTCCCCCGCCGGCGCCGCCGCCCACGGTCTCGTAGTAACCGAAGCGCTCCGTGCCGAAGACGACGTTGTTCATCGTGCCCTGGCTGCACGCGGCGAGGCCGAAGGCCTTGAGCAGGGTGTCCACGAGGCGCTGGCTCGTTTCCACGTTGCCGCCGACCACGGCCGGCGCGCGCGACGGGTCGTCCGGAAACGGCGGCGCGAGCAGCCCCGCGGGGATGTGGATCTCGATCGGGTCGAGCAAGCCCTCGTTGAGCGGGAGCGGACGTCCCACCAGCAAGCGCAGGGTGTAGAGCACGACGCTGCGCACGACGGCCGGGGTGGCGTTGAGGTTGCCGGGATGGACCCCTGCCGTGCCCGAGAAATCGAAGCGCGCTCGGCGGTCCCGCACCTCCACGCGCACGTGCAGCGGCGTGCCGTCGTCGAGGTGCTCCTCCGCCTCGTGGACGCCCTCGCCCAGCGCGCGAAGCGCCTGGCGCATCGTGGAGGCCGCGAGTTCTTCGAGGGCGCGCATCTGGTCCTTCACCGTGCGCAGTCCGTAGCGGCGGGCGAGCTCGGCGAGCGCGAGGGCTCCCGCGCGGTTGGCGGCCACGGCCGCGCGCAAATCGGCGAGGTTGTCGGCGAGGGCGCGGGTGGGGTAGCGCGCGCGCAAGAGGCGCTCCCGGATCGTCTGCCAGTCCGCCTTGCCGTGCCGCACGAGATAGAGCGGCTCCAGCACGACCCCCTCCTCCTCGAGGCAGCGCGCCCGCGCGGGCATGGAGCCGGGCTGGATCCCGCCGATCTCCGCGTGGTGGGCGCGCGTGGCCACGTAACCCACGCACGCGCGGCGTCCCCGTTCCAGGCGCACGAAGGCGGGGGTGATGACCGTCACGTCCGGCAGATGCGAGCCGCCCCAGGCGGGATGGTTCGTCAGGGCCACATCGCCCGGGCCTAGAGCGAGCCGCTCGCGCACGCGGCGCACGCACAGGCCGAGCGCGCCGAGATGCACGGGGATGTGCGGGGCGTGGGCCACCAGCCGGCCGGTCGGGTCGAGCACCGCGCAGGAGAAATCGAGCCGCTCCTTGACGTTGGTCGAGACCGCCGTGCGGCGCATCTGCTCGCCCATGGCCTGGGCGATCGCCCGGAAACGGTGGGTGAACAGTTCGAGCTCGGCCGCCCTCGCGCTGCTGGCGCTCGCGCGCGAGACAGCCGCCGCGGGCGCCGCCGCAAGGCGCAGCACGCCCCGGCGGTCCGCCGTCGCCCGCCAGCCGGGCGGCAGCACGACCGTCGTGTGCGCTTCGGCGATCAGCGCCGGGCCGCGCACGCTCGCGCCCGGTGCGAGCGAGGTGCGCTCGTACACCGGCGTTCGGTGCCAGGCCCCGCCGAACCAGGCGCGCTGCCAGTCGCGCGGTGTCGGGCGCGTCCGCACGGGCTCGCTGGAACTCGCTCGGGAGCGCCGCCTGCGCGTCGCGGCGACGACGCGCACGCTCACGAGTTCGAGGGCGCGCTGCTGCGGAAGATGTCCGAAGCGCGCCCGGTAGGCGCGGAGGAAGGCTCGCTCGAGGCTGCGCCCGGGCCGGAGCTCCACCTGGAGCGCGGTTTCCTGGCCCGCGAACCGCAGCGAGGCGATGCGCCGGCGCACGGCGATCTGCCGCGCCGGTACTCCTTCCTCGCCCAGCGCGCGCACGGCCTCGGCCGTCAGCGCGGCGAGGGTACGGGGCAGGGTCTTGCGCGCGGTGTCGAGGGGCGCGAGGATCTGCCGCTCGGCGAAGCGCTCCAGTACCGCGTGCCCGAGACCGTAGGCGCTCAGCAGAGCGGCCGCAGGCGGCACGAACACGGTGCGGATGCCGAGCAGCTCCGCCACCGCGCAGGCGTGCTGGCCGCCGGCGCCGCCGAAGGCGACAAGCGCGTAGGCGCGCAGATCGTAGCCGCGGCGGATGGAGATCCTGCGAATCGCTTCGGCCATGCGTTCGTCGGCGATGCGCAGCCAGCCTTCGAGCAGCGCCTCGTCTTCCGCGGAACCCCCGCGCTCCCGTGCGAGCTTGTCGCGCAGGGCCGCCAAGCACTCGCGGGCCGCTTCGAGGCGCACCGGGATGCCGAAGCGCTCGGGCACGAGCCGGCCGAGCAACAGGTTCACGTCGGTGAGGGTCAGCGGACCGCCCGTGCCGTAGCAGGCCGGGCCCGGATCGGCGCCGGCGCTCTCGGGTCCGACGCGCAACCGCACGCCGTCCACCTCGCAGATCGAGCCCCCGCCGGCGGCGACGGTTTCGATGGCCAGGGCGGGCGCCAGCAGATGGACCCCGCCCACCTCGTGCTCGAAGGTGTACTCGAAGTCGCCGTCGTAGCGCGCCACGTCCGTGCTCGTGCCTCCCATGTCGAAGGCCACGACGCGCCGCGCCCCGCACTGCCGCGCCACCGCCGCGGCGCCGACAACACCGCCCGCGGGACCGCTGAGCAGTCCGTCCTTGGCCCGGAACGCTCGGGCGTGCACGAGGCCCCCCGCGCTCGTCATCAGGTGCAGCGTCCCGCCGCGGAGCACCTGGGCCACGCGCTCGAGATAGGCGCCGACGATGGGCGCCAGGTACGCTTCGACGAGGGTCGTCTCCGCCCGCCGCAGATGGTGGAGGAAAGGAGCGAGCGTGCTGGAGCAGCAGACGTGCGTGAATCCGGCCCGTTCCAGGATCGCCCGCGCCAGCCGCTCGTGGGCGTCGTTGCGGAAGGCGTGCATGAACGCGACCGCAGCCACGCAAATGCCGCGCGCGCGGCAGGCTCGGGCGGCGCGCTCGAGACCCTCGGTATCGAGCGGGACGAGCACGCGCCCTGCCGCATCGAGCCGCTCCTGTACCTCCACGACTTCCGCGTGCAGCGGCTCCGGCTTCTGCACCGCCAGCGCGAACAGATCCGGCCGCTGCTGCGTCCCGATACGCAGCAGATCCCCGAAGCCGGCCGTGACGACGAAAGCCACCCGAGCCCCGCGCCGCTCGAGCAGGGCGTTCGTGCCGAGGGTCGTGCCCAGCCGCAGCGCCACGTCGCGCAGCGGGACGGGATGGGGCCGGCCCGTCAGCAGGCGCGCAGCGAAGATCGGCGCCGGATCGGGAGAGACGAGTTCCACGATGGAGCCCGCGAGGCCGCCGGGAGCCGGCCCGTCCAGGAGCAAGAGCCGCGCTTCGGGATCGTAGGCCCGCACGCGCCGGAGCCGCCGCCGCTCGCCGTTCGCTCGGAGCGGAAGGCCCTGGAGCGCTTGCGGGCGGCCCTCCCAGACTTCGCGCAGCCGCACGCGGCGATCCTCGACGGCCTCCACCGTGCCGCGCAGCCGGCTCGTGGTGAGGATCTTGACCCGGTGCACGCGCCCGCGCGGGTCCACGCCGATCGCGTCGGTGAACGTGCCGCCCGTGTCGACCCAGATCTCCCAGCCTCGGAGCGCCATCGGGTGTGCCTCGCGGCGAGCCGGGTCATTCTCGGGGCGCGCGCGCCGGAGGGCGCGGCCGGGGCACGCGCCCCTGCGCGTAATGGCTTTCGTGCTCGCGCAGCACCGCGGCGTAGGCTCGGGCACCCATGCGCTGCGCGAGTTCCAGGGCACGCCGCGCGGCGGCGAGGGCCTCGGCCGTTTTCCCCGACGCGGCGAGTGCGGCGGCCAGAGCATCGAGGGCACGCGGCTCGAGTTCCCCGGTGGCCTCCGCCGCCCAGCGCGCGACTGCCAGGGCGCGCGCCGGGTCGTCATCGGAGATGCCGACAAAGCCCTGAGCCTTAAGCCAAGCACCGCAACAAAGGCCGGCCGCGGCGATGGCGAAAAAGCTGTTGAGCCAGCCCGCGTT
>JBBIHH010000029.1:0-39906 GCA_037447115.1 Acidobacteriota bacterium | reverse complement strand
AGCTCGCCGAGCGCTGACGCCAGCGCGGCCGGCTCGATCGGCGCCGCGCGTCGCGGAAGCTCCCACCGCCCGAGGGCCCGGGCCAGCCGGGCTGCGAGGCCCCGCGTCCGTTCGGGATCCTCGGGCAGGAACTCGAGCACCGAGTCGAAGCGCTGCACGGCGGGCTCGGCGGCGGCGCGCGCCCGGAGCTCCCGCAAGCCCTCCAGGCTGGAGGCCCCCACGATTGCCGAGATCGGAGAGAACTCCGATTCCACGAGCAGGCGCTGCTGGTATTCCAACGCCTCCGAATGGCGTGGCAAGAGCTCCAGCAAGTTGGTGCTGAAGCGCACGCCAAGCGCGGCGTAGCCGAGGAAGGCGGTCAGGGCGAGGGCGAGGAGGCTCACGGTGCGGGGCCAGCGGCAGACGGTCGCCGCAGCGCGTTCTACCCAGATGCGGTCCACGGCCGAGGGCGCGCGGTCCGGCCGCGCTCGGTCGCGCCTGTGGCGCCAACTCCCGTACACCGCGAGCACGGCGGGCAGGGCCACCATCGCGGCCAGCCAACACAACAGAACGCCGACACCCGCCACGAGGCCCAGCTCGGCGAAGCCGCGAAAGCGCATCAGCAGGATCGAGAAAAACGCTGCCGCGGTCGTGACCGCGGCGACCGTGACAGGCGCGGCGGTCCGGCGGTAGGCCTCGCGCACCGCTTCGATCGGTTCCCGCCGGTGGGCGCCCTCCAGCTCGTACTCGGACACCGGATGGATTCCGTACGCCACGCCCACGCCGATCAGCGTGGACAGGAACGACGACGTGATCATGTTGAGGTAGCCGAGCTCGAGTCGCACGGCCCCCAGCGCCCACACGACGCCCACGGCGAGCGCTCCCATGACGAGAAACACGTGCGTGCGCCAGCGGAAGACGAACAAGGTCAGCGCGCTCACCCCCGCCAGGGCCACGAGCGAGGTGAACCAGGTATCGCGGCGCACGGTGGCCATCTCTTCCACGGTCATGGCGGGCTGACCGGTGAAGGCGACCTTCAGTCCGGGCGAGCCTGCCGCCTCGCGCTGAGCGATGGCTCGCATCGCTCGCACGAAGGCATCGAGCACCGGCAAACTGTCGTCTTCCCCGCGCCGGGAGACGAGGATGAAGGCCTTGGTGCCGTCGCGGGTCGAGAGGTAACCCTCGGCCCCCAGACCGCGGCTCCGTCCGGACAGCGCCAGCAAAGGCGGAGGGCCTTCGAGCTCGGCCAGGAAACCCTCCGGATCCTCGAAGAAGCGCGCCTCTGCATCGAGCAGTGCCGCCAGCACGGCGGCGCCCTCTTCGGCGCCAGGGCCGCCGCCCTGGGGGGCATCCAGGGCGCGTTGCAGACCCGCCGCGGCGGCGCGGTGCAGGGCTGCGAGGTCCAGCGTGGCCCCCGCCGGTGTTGCCGCGAGCCCTTCCACAGCCTCCACGGCGCCTTCGAGCTGCGCCGGCGGGATCAGATACAGCGCATGCTCGACAAACCAGTCCAGCGGGATGCGGTGGTAGACGCGCGCCACGAGCGGATGGCCGGCGAAAGCTCGCGCCAGACGGTCGACGAGCCCCTCCACCTCGCGCCGCCCAGCCGCCGAGCCCGCAACCGGCTCCACGCACGCGATCAGGGCGTCCGCAGCTCCGGCGCGCCGGGCGATGCGCTCCAGGCGCTCCAACGCCGGGTCCTCGTCGGGAGCGAGCTCGCTCCGGGATGTCCGCAGCTCCACGCCTGCCCCGAGTGCGAGCGCCAGAACGAGCGACAAGGCGCACCCGGAGAGCACGGCGCGCGGGTGCTCCAGGGTGAACGCCAGTAGCCGAGCCAGAAGTCGCCGCCAGGACACCGATCGCGGGTCTCCATCTGCCCGGGCAGACGCAACGCCGCCCCCCGGGCGCGGCGCTTCCCGCTCTCGGGGCTGTCCTCGCACCCGGGCCGCTACCATACCGAACCCGCGGTGCCGCGCGCCTCATCCCCCAAGCCGTACCCGGAGGCCGCGCCCTTGCCGCGGCCGCCCGAGGATCTATCTTCGCTCCCGGGAAGGTGCCCGCCGGGGCCTGGCGGGTACGCAAAATGGGGATTCCCGGGGGCAAGGGGAGCGGTAGATGAGCAGGGCGAGCTTTCGGATCGCGGCCCTCGCAGTAGGCCTGAGCGGAGGGTTCGCTTGGGCAGCGGGGCCCGTGGACGGGGAGGTGGACGCCCAATGGTGGGCCGGCGACGCCACCATCCAGGAAGGTCCGATCCGCTTGGCGGCCGACGACGCCGGCGCACCGGCGTACCGCGGGGAGCTATGGTTGTTCCGTCGTTACGGCTTCCGGGCCGGCCAGTATGCCGCAGACCTCGGGACGCTGGGAACCGGCGACGCGCGCGCGACCAGTTTGGATTTTCTGTGGCGCGCCGTCTCCGCTGCGGAGAACACCTTCTTCGCCGTAGGGCTCGGCTGGCAGCGCATGGAGCTGCCGAGCGTGGGGATGCAGGATCCGACCTCGGGGGCGCGGCTCGACGTGGAAGGCCGGCTGGGGCTGGGCGGGGTCACCTATTTCTACGCGCAGGGAGGCTACGCGCCGACGCTGGACGCTCCGGCCGCGGCGGATCCGGTCCTCGGGCGCTTCGAGGACCTTTCCGGCTGGGAGTGGGAAGCCGGGGTGCGCTGGAAGCTCGCCCCTTTCGTGCACCTGCGCGCGGGCTACCGGCAGCTCGAGGTGGACTACACGCGCGTGGATCCCCTCGGCGCGCGCTCCGAGGGAACCTACGAGACGCGCGGTTGGCTCGCCGGCCTCGGCATCCATTTCTGATTCTGAGCCGCGGCGCGGCCTGGGACGGGTTCGGGTCGCCGGGCGCGGGTCCCTCCCCCAGCCGCGCTCACGCGCGGCGGATGTACTCGAAATCGAGCGGCTTGCCGTTGATCCCGCGCTTGGGCGCGGCGATCCAGTGCGCCATCTTTCCGGGTTCGAGCACGGGCTGCATCAGGTGCTTGACGTAGGCCCGGTCCTTTTCGCTCGGTAGCCACTCCTCCCTGCGCCGTTCGAACTCTTCCCGGGAGATGGGGCGACCCTCGGGATCGAAGTGGTGGCCGGCATAGATCCCCATCTTGCGGTGGAACCGGCGGTGGGGCAGCTTGAGTTCGAAGTCGATCCCGTGCTGGCGGATGATCTTGTTCCAGCGTGCGACGCCGCGCTCGTTGTCGCGCACGTAGGCGTCGCGCAGGATCTCGTTCATCGCGTTGCGCATGGGGACGTGCTTGGTGACGGGCTCGCCGTTTTCCACGACTTCGACGGGGTAGGTCTTGTCCAGGCAGACGTGGTCGTCGTAGTCGTCCTCGTGGTCCCGTCCCTTGAGGCCGGCACCGAAATACTCCGCCGCATTCGAGGAGATCTCGCCCCCGAACAGGTCCAGGCTCGAGGAGTACCAGAAGTTGATGTACCGCTGGATCGTCGGCAAGTCGATGCCACCCTGCGCGCGCGCGTCCTCGTTGGGGTCGAGCTTCATCAACTCGCAGGTCCGCTGCACGACGCGCCCCACCCCCGTCTCGCCCACGAACATGTGGTGCGCCTCCTCGGTGAGCATGAAGCGGGTCGTGCGCGCCAAGGGGTCGAAGCCGCTGTGCGACAGCGAGACGAGCTGGTACTTGCCGTCGCGGTCCGTAAACATGGTGAACATGAAGAACGAGAGCCAGTCTTCCACGGGCTCGTTGAACGTGGTGAGGATGCGCGGTTTGTCGTAGCTGCCGGAGCGCCGCTCGAGCAGTTCCTCGGCTTCCTCGCGCCCGTCGCGGCCGAAGTAACAGTGCAAGAGGTACACCATGGCCCAGAGATGGCGGCCTTCCTCGACATTGACCTGGAACAGGTTGCGGCAGTCGTACATGCTCGGCGCCGAGTGGCAGAGCAGGCGTTGCTGCTCCACGCTCGCCGGCTCCGTGTCGCCCTGCGTGACGATGATGCGCCGCAGCATGTTGCGGTACTCGCCAGGCACCTCGTGCCACAGCGGCTTGCCCCAGTGGTCGCCGCATTCGATCTTGCGGTCGGGCACGGGCGGGGCGAGGAAGATGCCCCAGCGGTAGTCGGGCATCTTGACGTACTCGAAGTGGGCCCAGCCCTTGGAGTCCACCGAGACGGCGGTGCGCAGGTAGATCCAATCTTCCTGGAAGCCCGCAGGCCCCGCCTCCTTCCACCATTGGAGGTAGTTGGGCTGCCACTTCTCGAGGGCCCGCAGCAGGCGCCGGTTCTGCGCCAGGTTCACGTTGTTGGGGATCTTCTCGAACAGCTGCATGGATCAGGTCCTCCTCCAATCGAACGCGGGGCGCTCGGGCTTGCCATAGAGCGTGAGCGCACCGCGCTCGCCGACGGCATTGGGCCTCTGGAAGACCCAGTTCTGCCACGACGAGAGGCGGCCGAAGATCTTGCTGTCCGCGTTCTCCGCGCCCGGAAACCGCAGGTTGGCCTCCATGCCCGTCAGCGCGTCCGGGGAAAGACTCAGGCGCTCCTCCACGGCCACGCGCAGCTCGTCGTCGTAGTCGATCTCGTCCGCCACCACGGTGACCAGTCCTTCCCCTTCGGCCTCCCGCGGACCGTAGCGGCCGGTCGCGGCGCGCAGCCGCGCGAGCCTTTCCGGGTCGCCGTAGAAGCGCGCGGCCAGCCGCGAAAGACCGTGCGCCATCGGGTAGGCCCCGTCATTGAGGGGGCTGAGGGCCACGGCCACCGGCTGCTCGGGATCGTCGAGCATGTAGGCCCGGTCCGCCGCGAGCACGAGCTCGTAGAGCGTGCCGCCGAAGCAGGAACCGGGCTCGACGAGGGCGAAGAACGACTTGGCCGTGAGATCCATGCGGCGGAGCGTGCGCGCGATGCGCAGGCGTACCTCGTTCACGAACCAGTCGTCCGCATGCCGCGCGAGCACCTCGTCCACCGCCAGCACCGCGTCCAGGTCGCCTTCGCTGCGCACGAGAACGAGGCCGATGGTCTCCTCGTTGATGCGCAAGTGCAGCAGCGCGTCGTCCAGCTCGCGGAACGCCTGCAACGGCCACCACGACGCGCCGAGCTCCCGCAGGCTCGCGGGATCGCTCGGCGTCTCCGATTCGGGCCCGCGAACCACGAGCGTCGCCTTGCGCTGCTCCCGGTCGAGCTCCAGCGTCACGTAACGGTAGGCGATGCGGTGGCCCTCCATCGTTTTCTCGAGAGGTGTCAGCGTGATGCCCCGCGTGGCGCGCGGAGGAGAGGCTTGGGCCAGGGCGCGGGCCCGTCGTTCCACTTCCTCGGCGAAGCGGCTGCGCGGGACGACGGCATCCACGAGCCCCCAAGCGACGGCGCGCCTGCCCTTGACGCCCTCGGCGGTGGTACAGAAGAGATCCGCCAGATCGCGGCGCACCTTGCGCTTGTCCACGAGACGGGTCAAGCCGCCGGTGCCCGGCAGCACCCCGAGCAGCGGGGTCTCGGGAAGGCTGACGGCCGAGTTGCCGTCGTCCACGAGCACGATCTCATCGCACGCCAGGGCCAGCTCGTAGCCGCCCCCGGCGCACGTGCCGTTGAGCGCCGCCAGGTACCGCTGGCCGCTGGTCCGCGAGGCGTCCTCGATGGCCAGGCGCGTCTCGTTGGTGAACTTGCAGAAGTTGACTTTGAAGCCGTGGGACGAGGAGGCGAGCATGTGGATGTTCGCGCCGGCGCAAAACACCCGGTCCAGCGCCCCCGTGACGATCACGCAACGCACCTCGGGATGCTCGAAGCGCAGCCGCTCGACGGCGTCCCAGAGCTCGATGTCCACGCCGAGGTCGTAAGAGTTGAGCTTCAAGCGGTAGCCGGGCCGCAGCGGCTCGTCTTCTCTCACCGACATGACCAGACGCGCCAGGGGTGGGGCGATCTGCAGCTGCCAGTGGCGGTAGCGCCGGGGGTGCGTCTGGAAATCGATCGGCGGAGTCTCCTTCGCCGCCGGGGTCGATGCGGGCTCCATGCGTGCCTCCCTCGCCCCGCTCCATTCGGGACCTTCGGCGGGCATTATACTTCTCTTGTCAACGCTGGACTGTGCGCTCTCGATGCACTATAGTGCATCTTCCGATGGATTCTCGACGGCGCAGCTTCCTTCTGAGCGTGCTCGGATCGCGCGTCCGCGAGCTGCGGCGCGCCCGCGGCTACTCCCGCGCCGAGCTTGCGGCACGGGCTGGTCTGTCCCCGCGGTTTCTGGCCCGTGTCGAGGGGGGCGCGGGCAACATTTCTATGGTGCGCCTCGACGGACTCGCCGCAGCTTTGGGCGTCAGCGCCGAGGAGCTGATCCGTAGCCCCGGCGCCTCGTCGGGGGTCGTCGCGCTCGTGGGGACCCGAGGCGCTGGCAAGAGCACCGTCGGGGCGTCTCTGGCAGCGAGGCTCGCGCTGCCGTTCCTGGAGCTCGACGAAAAGATCCGCGAGGTGGCGGGCCTGCCGGTGGATCAGATCTTCGAGCTTCACGGTGAAAGCTACTACCGCCGACTGGAGCGCAGGGCGTTGGAGGACGTGCTCCAGCGTGGCGAGCCCCTGGTGCTCGCCACGGGCGGCGGCATCGTGCACGAGTCCAGCACATGGGACTCGCTGTTGCGCGGAGCCCTCGTCGTATGGCTCAAGGCCCGGGCCGAAGATCACTGGAACCGGGTCGTCGCTCAAGGCGACCGGAGGCCCATGCGCGACCACCCCGATGCGATGGCGGAGTTGCGGGCGATCCTCGCCTCGCGCGAGCCGCTGTATGCGAGGGCGCACCTGACGGTGGACACCCATGGGCTGCCACCGGAGCGGATCGTGGACACCATCCTGCAGCATTTGGAGCGGACGGGCTACCTGGAGCGTTGGGCGCTCGGGGAAGCTGCCTCCGCCTCGCGTCCGGGTTCGTGACCGTGCTCGGGGCCGCCGGCCGCGATCGCGTGGTGGGGCCCGCGGTGGCGGGCGCCTGGTACCCCGCCGACCCTGAGGCGCTCGCGCGGATGGTGGACGAGCTGGTGGGCGAGGGCGCGCCCTCGCTTCGCGGGCGGCCGCGGGCGCTCGTGGAACCGCACGCGGGCTACATCTACTCGGGAGCCGTCGCGGGAAAAGGCTTTCGCCTGCTTCGCGCCGCGGCGCCGAGCCGCGTCGTGCTCCTGGGTCCGAGCCACTACGAAGCGTTCCGCGGCGCATGCCTCCCCGATGCCGAAGCCTATCGCACACCCCTGGGAGACGTGCCGCTCGAGCGGGAGGCCATCGCCGCGCTGGCGCGAATCCCTTCGTTCCGAGTCTCCAACCGCCCCTACCGGCTGGAGCACAGCCTGGAAGCGGAAATTCCGTTCTTGCAGCGGGTGCTCGCACCGGGATGGACCCTCCTGCCCGTGCTGCTCGGCGCCGGCACCTGGGGGCCGCCGGCTCAGGGGATCGCGGATGCGCTGCGGGAGTGGCTCGAGGCAGACACGCTCCTCGTCGTCTCCTCCGACTTCACCCATTTCGGCCCCCGCTTTGCCTACGTCCCCTTCACCTCCAACGTGCCGCAGCGGATCGAAGCGCTCGACCGGGGCGCCATCGAGCGCATCGTGGAGGGCGACCTGGAGGGGTTCGAGGCTTACGTGCAGCGCACGGGCGCGACCATTTGCGGCCGGGACGCCATCGACGTGCTGCTGCGCACCTTGACGCCCGAGACTCGGGGAGCGCTCGTGGCCTACGACACCTCGGGACGCCTCACGGGGGACTGGACCCACTCGGTCTCCTACGCGGCGATCGCCTTTCCCGCATGATGTGCGAGCGCTTCCCGGCACTGACCCAAGAAGAGGGCCAGGCGCTTGTGCGTGTGGCGCGAGCCGCCATCCGCGACCGACTTCTCAAGGACGGCAGCCTGGAGCGTGCGCTCAAGTCCTGCCTCTCCACGAGCGCCCTGGAGGCGCCGCGCGGGGTCTTCGTGACGCTGCGCAGGCGCTTCCCCGGGGCGCAGGGCCGCGGCGCGCTGCGGGGCTGTGTGGGGACCCTGGAATCTCAGGAGGCCCTGCCGCGCGCCACGGCGTCCTGCGCGGTGGCCGCTGCGTTCGAGGACCCTCGCTTCCCCCCCTTGACCCCGGCCGAGCTGGAGGACGTGATGTTGGAGGTCAGCGTGCTCACGCCCCGCCGTCCTCTCGCCTCCGTCGAAGAGATCGAGCTCGGCCGCGACGGGGTGGCCTTGGAGCGCGGCCCTCACCGCGCGGTCTTCCTGCCCCAGGTGGCGCTGGAGCAGGGCTGGAACCGGCAACAGTTGCTGGAACAACTCGCGCTCAAGGCAGGGCTTCCGTCCGACGGCTGGCGGGAGGCGACGCTCCACGTCTTCCGAGGGCAAGTCTTCGAAGAATCTCGCTGATCCGCAGCCTGCTCCAGGCGGTCCCGCCGGACCTCGCTTGCGGCGCGCCAGATGCAGGAGCCCGGCCCGACAGGCGGCGCACGCCAGCGCGAAGCTCTTGACCAGAAAAAGCTTGCTGGCCTTGTCGCGGATCGCGACAGGGTCGGCGATTTTGGGACTTGCGCGCGCGGCTATCCTGGCGGTACTGGATTAGTGCATGCGAGAGCGGCGGTACGACGCCAGGCGACGCATCGCGCGGGCCAGAGCCTGGTCGGCCTTGCTCGTCTGCGCGGCCGGGCTCGCGGGGGCGGCCACCGCAGGCGAACCGCCACGGCCGCTCGACCCCTCTCCCGCGCTCGGCTCCGCGACGCAGGGGCTGCTTCCGGCGCTGGCGCTGCCCGCGGTGCTGAAGGAAGAAACGCGGCCGATCCCGCGGGTCACCCTGCCGCGCCTGACCTCCAAGGTCCAGCGGGAGCTGCAAAGCCTCGCCTCACGCCTCCCCTCGCTTGAACACTTGGAGCTGACCGCACGGAGTTGGAGCGTCGCCTACGAGAACCTCTTCGCTCATGCCTCCCCCGAGGCGTGGAACGGCCTGCGGGATGCTGTCCGGGAGACGATCGTCGAGGGCTCGGGGCTCGCGCAGATCGTGCGGCGCGCGCGCGGGGAGGCGACGGGACGCACCGCGGGTGGGATCGCGGGAAAGCCGTCGCCGGTAGGCTTCGTGCGGGGGTCGCTTTGTTGGAGCGGCGGGAAGGCGTTCGCGCGCTGGCGGCTCTCCGCCCGGCCCGATGGGGTGGTGAAGTTCGACTGGCAGCGCGAGCGCGCGGAAGCGCTGGCGTTGCGCCTGCGCCACGACGCGCTCGGGCGGCTGTTCCGCGTATCCCTCGCCGCGCGCTTCTGAAGACCCCCCGCTAGCTCGGCGGCACGAAGACGAGCACGTACTGGTAGGGCAGGGCGTCGCTTTCAGCGACCAGGTGCCAGCCCGCCTCGGCGAACTCGCCCACGATGTGCTCCCGGGAGAGCTTGTGGTCCGGCGGCGGCCCTACCGGGAGCTCTCCCTCGCGGAAATCCACGACGGCGACACGCCCCCCCGGGCGCAGCACCCGTGCCAGTCGCTCGAGGTACCGGAGGCGATCGTCGATGTGGTGCCAGGTGTCCACGACGAGCACGAGATCGAGCGTCCCTTGTGGCAACTTGGGATCGTCGGGCTCGGCGAGCACGGCGACCACCTGGGGCAAATCCTCCTTTTTCGCCCGCTCCCCCAGGTACGCGATCAGCTTGGGCTCGATGTCCACGGCGTAGACTCGCCCTGACACGCCCACGCGCCGCGCCAGTCGCACGGTGAAGTAACCCGTCCCCGCGCCAAGATCGGCCACCACCTGCCCGGGGCGGAGGCCGAGGAAATCGAGCACGAGTTCCGGCTTCTGCCAGGTGTCGCGCTCGGGATCCTCGAAAATCGCCGCCCAGCGCTCCGGATCGTCGAAGCGGTGGCGCGAGGTGGCGTCGTGGTCGTGCCCTGCCTGATGTTCGGGCGGCGGCGCCTCCTGGACCGCCTCCCGAGAGGCAACGGCCGCTAATCCGCCCCAAGCGAGCAACCCGACGCTAGCCAGTGACCGGATCCGCCGCTGGAAGCTGCGACCTCCCTCCCGGCGCATGCCAAACCTCCTCGCTCGCGACAAGCCCGCCCAGTGTAGCCCTGCTGAGGCATCCGCCGCCCGCGGCACCGCGCCGCGCGACCTTCGCGGTTCCCGGCCCCGCGCGGCGCGACGCAAATCGCGACGGGGCGCGACCCTGGGCTATAGTGGTGCCTTCGGAGCGGTCGATGTCGCGCCTGTCCCTTTCGAGAACCGCGCCCGAGGCGAGCCAACCCATCGCGCTCGCGAGCCGGGAGGGGCTGCGGCACTGGAGGATCGTGCTCTCCGGGCTCGCGGAAATGTCGAAGCCCGGGATCACGGTCTTCGTTCTCTTCACCTCCGCAACGGCGCTATGGCTTGCCCCAGCGGCGCTGCCCGCGGCGCGGGCACTGCTGTTCCTCGCGGCTGTGGGGCTGCTCGTCTCCTGCGCCAACATGCTGAACTGCTGGCTGGAGCGCGATGTGGACGCCAGGATGCGCCGCACCCGAGCCCGCCCGCTTCCCGCTCGCCGTCTGGAGCCGGGAGGGGTGCTCGGAACGGCCATCCTCGGGACGGCCCTCGCCCTGCCGGCCCTGGCCTGGAGCGCGAACCTGCTCACCGCGGCGCTAGGCGCCCTGTCCCTCGTAGCCTACGTCGGGGTCTACACGCCGCTCAAGCGCCTCACTCCGCGAGCGCTTGAGCTGGGGGCGATCCCTGGAGCGATCCCGCCCCTGATGGGCTGGGCGGCCGCGACGGGAACGCTGGAGCGTCCCGCCTGGATGCTGTTCGCCGTGCTCTACGCGTGGCAGCTCCCGCACTTCCTGGCGATCGCGACCTACCTGCGGGAAGACTACGCGCGAGCGGGGATCCGGGTCCTCCCGGTGGCGCGGGGAAGCGGTACGGCGGCGCGCTTTTGTCTCGCGTACAGCACGCTGCTCACGTGCGTGAGCACGCTCCCGGCCTGGCTCGGCGTGACGGGCTGGCTGTACGGCGCCGTGGCGGCGGCGGCGGGGGCCGTCTTCGTGGCCCTGGCGTGGCTCGGGGTGCGCAACCCGGACGAGCGGCGCTGGGCGTGGCGCGTCTTCCTCTATTCGCTTGTCTACCTCCCGCTCGTCTACGCCGTCTTCCTGGCGGACGTGCGCTGAGCCTTGCCCGTTCCGGCTCCCTCCCGCTCCATGTAGGATACGCGGCCTGTGGGTTTCGCCCGGCCTGCCCGCGGTGGCCTCCTTCTCGCGGCGTGTTTGCTCGCGCCGGCGGGCCGGGGTGTCGCCGCCCAGACCGCGGCCGACGGACTGAGCGCGCAGCCGCCCCTGGTGGCGGTCGCGGGTCTGCCCGCCCCGGTGACCGTCACCGTCCCGGGCCAGGCACCCGAGGGACAGCCCGTAGCGGTGGAAATCGTGGACGAGACGGGCCGCGTCCTCGTTCGTGAAACGCTCGCTCCGGGCCAGCACACGCTGCGCGTCACGCTCAAGGCGGGCACGCACCGGCTCGAGGCCCGCCAGCCCGGCGCCGCCGCAGCGGCGGCGTTCACGCTGCGGGCTGTGGCGGGCTGGACGACGCTCGTGCCACCCCTGCTCGCCATCGCGCTCGCCCTGCTGCTGAGGCAGGTGGTGCCCGCGCTACTGGCCGGGATCTGGATCGGGGCCGCCATCGGCTATGGCGGCCCGTTCACCGGCTTCCTGCGCACCCTCGATGCGTACCTCGTGGGGGTGCTCGTGGACCGGGATCATATCGAGATCATCCTGTTCTCCATGCTCCTCGGGGGCATGGTCGGCATCGTCACGCGCGCGGGCGGCATGGCCGGGCTCGTGGACGTGCTCTCGCGGCATGCCACCGACAGCCGCCGGGGGCAGTGCTTGACGTGGCTTCTCGGGCTCGCCATCTTCTTCGACGACTACGCCAACACCCTCGTCGTAGGCAACACGATGCGCCCCGTGACGGATCGGCTGCGCATCTCGCGCGAGAAGCTGGCCTACATCGTGGACTCCACCGCGGCGCCGGTGGCGGCCATCGCGCTGATCTCGACCTGGATCGGCTTCGAGGTTTCCCTGATCGGGGACGCCCTGGAGGTGCTGGGCACGAGCGAGGACCCCTACTGGCTCTTCCTCCAGGCGATCCCGCACCTGTTCTATCCGATCTTCGCGGTGCTGCTCGTGGTCTACGTGGCCCTCGGCGGGCGCGACCTCGGGCCCATGTGGCGCGCGGAATGCCGGGCTGCGGCGGGCAAGCTCGTGGCAGACGGGGCGGCGCCGCTCGCGGACTTCGATACGGTGTCGCTCGCCCCCGTGGAGGGCAAACCCCGGCGCTGGTGGAACGCGGGGCTGCCCGTGCTGGCGGTGTTGGTGGTGACCTTTGTCAGCCAGTTCCTGACGGGGCGGGCGTCGCTCGCCGCCGAAGGCGACCCCCTCGGGACGGCCTCCTTGACCGGGCTCGGATTTCGCGGGTTCGGCCGCGCCTTCAGCGCGGGCAACTCCTTCGACTCGCTTCTTTACGGAGCCGTCTGTGGCTGCCTCGCGGCGCTGGTGCTCGCCTGGGCGCAGCGGATCCTGCGTCTGGCGGAAGGCCTCCAGGCCCTCGTGGACGGTATGAAGACGATGTTCCTGGCGTTCGTGATCCTCACGCTCGCCTGGGCCATCGGCAAGGTGTGCGCCGACCTGCGCACGGCGGACTATGTGGTGTCCGTGTTGACCGGCAATCTCGATCCGCGCCTGCTTCCCGGGCTCGTCTTCGCACTGGCCGCGGCGATCTCCTTCGCCACCGGCAGCTCCTGGAGCACGATGAGCATCCTCGTGCCTCTCGCCGTGCCCGCGGCTTACCGTCTGGCCGAGGGGACGCACCTCGACGCAGCCCGCGCGTACGACCTGCTCCTCGGCGCCATCGCGTCGGTCCTTGGGGGCTCGGTCTTCGGCGACCACTGCAGCCCCATCTCGGACACGACCGTGATGTCCTCGATGGCCGCGGCCTGCGACCATGTGGACCACGTGCGCACCCAGCTTCCCTACGCTCTGCTGGCGGCCCTCGTGGCCCTCGTCGTGGGCCATCTGCCAGCTGGCTACGGCGTGCCGACCTGGGTGTCGCTGGTGACGGGTGCCGCGCTGCTGTGGCTCGGATTGCGGGCGCTCGGCAGACCTGCCAGGGATCGGACGGCAGAGAACGCGCCGCGCCCGGGCAGCTAGACTGTGCGCCAGCGAGAAGGAGGGTCGGGCATGGAGCTGCAGCAGGCGGTCGAACGGCTCTGGCCGGAGCTGGCATGGATCCGGGACGAGAAGCTGCGTCGGGCCGTGCGGGACACCTGGGTGCGGGCCTTCGAGCTGAGCCCCCTCAGCCCCGCGGACCTGGAGCGGATCCCGTTCACGCTCCTCGTCCCCCGCTGCCCCGCCACGTTCATGCAGCACAAGCGCTGCGTGGTTCACGTCGCGCGGCGGGCGGCCGAGGCCATGCAGGAGTTCCTGGGGCACGCGCTCCCCATCGACCTCGATACGGTCATCGCGGGGGCGATCCTCGCCGACGTGGGCAAGCTGCTCGAGTACGAGAAGGTCGGCGGCGAGACGCGACAGAGCGCCCGCGGCCGCGCCCTGCGCCACCCGTTCACGGGCGTGCACCTGGCGATGAGCTGCGGGGTGCCGGACGCGGTGTGCCATGTCATCGCCGCCCACGCGGCCGAAGGCGATCTCGTACGGCGCAGCACCGAGGCCTACATCGTCCACCACGCGGATTTCATGAGTTTCCTGCCCTTCAAGAACCTCGCGCAGAAAGACGAGGAGGAGCCTCGCTCATGACGCGCGAAACCATCACCGCTACGATCGCCCGCTTCGCCGCCGATTTGCAGCTGGAGCAGATCGCGGACGATGCGGTGCGGGAGGCGCGGCGTTTCGTCCTCGATTCCTTGGGCTGTGCGCTCGGTGGCTACCGCCAGCACGATGTGCGCCTGGCGCTGGAGGTGGCCAAGGAGTGCGCCGGGAAGGGTCCGGCCACCGTGATCGGCACCGGCGACAAGCTCGACCCGTTGTGGGCATCGCTCCTCAATTCCCTCATGATCCGCGTCATGGACTACAACGACATCTACTGGAAGCAGGATCCCTCCCATCCTTCCGACATCATTCCCGCGGCCATCGCCTGCGGCGAGCGAGCGGGGGCCAAGGGAGGTGACCTGGTGGTAGGAGTCGTCCTGGCATATGAGTTCGAACAGCGGTTTTGCGAAGCCGCGTTTCCCGGCATCCGCGAGCGCGGCTGGCACCACGCGACCTTGACGGCCTTCGTCTCCCCCATCGCGGCGGGGCGCATGCTGGGGTTGCCGGCGGAGGCGATCCAGCACGCCATCGGCATCTCGGGCAGCCGCCACGCGACCCTGGGAGCGGTCACCGCAGGCAAGTTGACGATGATGAAGAACACCGTGGACCCCCTGGCCTGCCAGAGCGGCGTCCTCGCGGCGCTGTTGGCCGAGAAGGGTTACACCGGCCCGGAGCGCGTCGTGGACGGCAAGGAAGGACTCGTGCACGTCCTGGGACCGGAGTGGAAGCTCGAGGTCCTGAAGGAAGGACTGGGGAAGTCGTGGCGGATCACGCAGTGCGGCATGAAGGCCTATCCCACCGAGGCTCTGACGCACACCCCGATCTCCTGCGTCCTCGACCTCGTGAGAGAGCACGACCTACAACCCGAGCAGATCGAGACGGTGCACATCCGCTCCCTGGCGCGCGCGGCGGACATCCTCGCGGATCCCTCGAAGTACGACCCGCGCACGAAGGAGACGGCGGACCATAGCCTGCCCTACGTCATCGCTGCGGCGATCGTGGACCGCCAGGTGACCCCGGCTCAGTTCGAAACGTCGAAGATCCTCGACCCGCGCATCCGAGCGCAGCTTCCCAAAGTGCACGTGGTGGCGGACCCCGAGATCGAGAGGGTTTTCCCCGAACTCCAGCGCGCGATCGTCACGATCCGCACTACGGACGGTCGCGAGCTGGTGCGACAGCTCGACTACCCCAAGGGCGATCCGCGCAATCCCCTCACGGACGCGGAGCTCGAGGAGAAGTTCGACGCCCTTGCCGAGGGCGTGCTGCCCGGCGGCATGCGCGCGCGGGTCAAGGAAGCGGTCTGGAATCTGGAGAAGCTCGATTCGATCTCGAGCTTGATGGAGCTCCTGCGGGCGGACGCCTGAGGGTAGCTCCGCTCGAGCGGCGCGGTGGACGCCACCTTCACCCTGATCGGCCTCTACGTGGTGGGCCAGCTCGCGTTCGGCGCGTGGGTCAGCCGCCGTGTCCGCACCGAGGACGACTACCTCGTCGCGGGCCGGCGGCTCGGCTATCCGCTCGCCGTGTTCACGATCTTCGCCACGTGGTTCGGGGCGGAGACGTGCATCGGGGCCGCGGGCGCGGTGTACGACGAAGGCCTCGCCGGAGGGACCGCGGATCCGTTCGCCTACGGCGTCTGCCTGCTGTTGATGGGCGTGTTTTTCGCCGCCCCGTTGTGGCGCCGAAGGCTCATGACGCTCGCGGACCTTTTCCGCAACCGCTACTCCCCGGGCGTGGAGCGCCTGGCGGTGGCGCTGATGGTGCCGACCTCGCTGCTGTGGGCCGCGGCGCAGGTGCGGGCCTTCGGCCAGGTGCTCGCGGTGGCCTCGGGGCTCGACGTGCGCTGGACGATCGGCCTGGCTGCGGCGGCCGCCATCGCCTACACCGCGTGGGGAGGCCTGCTGGCGGACGCATGGACGGATCTCGTGCAGGGGCTCGTGCTCATTGCGGGATTGTGCGTCCTCGCGGCGGCGGTGTGGATCGACGGGGGCGCCGCGAGCCTAGCCGCGGTGCCGGCGGAGCGCTGGGGTTTGTGGGGCGGGGCGGAGCGTTCCTGGCTCGCGGTGCTGGAAGATTGGGCGATCCCTCTCTGCGGCTCGGTCCTCGCCGCGGAGCTCGTGGCCCGTGTCATCGCCTGCCGCACGCCCGCGATGGCCCGCCGCGCGTCGCTGGCCGCCGGGGTCGTCTACCTCGGCGTGGGACTGATCCCCGTGAGCTTGGGGCTCGTGGGGTCGGTGACTCTCCCGGGGCTGACCCACGGGGAGCAGGTCCTGCCCGCCCTCGCGCGGGACTACCTGCCGCCGGTGCTCTACGCGCTGTTCGCCGCCGCCCTCGTCTCGGCGATCCTCTCCACGGTGGACAGCGCCTTGCTCGTCGCAGGTTCCCTCGTCTCGCACAACGTGCTCGTCCCGTGGCTCGGCTCGGTGAGCGAAGCGGGCCGGGTGCGCATCGCCCGGACGTGCGTCGTCGCCTTCGGGATCGTCGCCTACGTGATGGCCCTCCAAGCCGAGGCCGTCTACAGCCTGGTCGAAGAGGCCTCGGCCTTCGCCAGCGCGGGGATCTTCCTCACGGTCCTCGCCGCCCTGTACACTCGTTGGGGCGGCC
Source organism: Acidobacteriota bacterium (assembly GCA_037447115.1). Lineage (GTDB taxonomy): Bacteria > Acidobacteriota > Polarisedimenticolia > Polarisedimenticolales > JBBIHH01 > JBBIHH01. The sequence goes on along the minus strand of JBBIHH010000029.1, from coordinate 23,632 downwards.
AGGCGAGCGCCGCGGCCTGCATGCTCTCCGGCGGCGCGAGCTGGATCCTGGGCGCGTACGTTCTCGAGCTCCCCTACCCCTACCTGGTCTCGCTCGCCGCCGCCGGGGTGGCCTATGTGGCGTTCGTGCCCTTCCAGGGGCGCACGCTGCCGAGCCGCACCGGCGCGGCGAGCGGCCAGGACGCGAGCCCTCGCGGAGGGGCCGGCACGATGGGCGGAAGGGTGGTCGAGGATCCGGGACTGCGTCACCGTGCCCCTGTGTTCCGCGACCGGGAGCACGCGGGGCAGGTGCTCGCGCGCATGCTGCGCCCCTCGGCGCGCGAGGGTGGGATCGTCCTCGCGATCCCCTCGGGAGGCGTTCCGGTCGCGGCGGTATTGGCGCGGGAGCGGGGCTTGCCCCTCGACGTGATCGTGGTGTCCAAGATCACGCCCGCGTGGAACACGGAAACGGGCTGCGGCGCGGTCGCCGCCGACGGGACGGTGCTGGTGGATCCTTCCTTGGTTCGCGGCCTGGGGATGTCGGCGGACGTCCTGGAAGAGGCGGTGGCGCGGGCGCAAGCCAAGGTGCGCCGGCGCGCGGAGCTGCTTCGCGGGCGCCGGCCTTTTCCCGCCCTCGCGGGCCGGCAGGTCATCCTCGTGGACGACGGGCTCGCCACGGGCTCGACGATGCGCGCCGCGATCGAGGTCGTACGCAAGCACGATGCCGGAGAGATTGTCGTCGCCGTGCCGACCGGACACGCGGATTCCCTGGCGGAGATCGCGGAGCTTGTCTTCCAGGTCGTCTGTCCCAACGTGCGCTCCGGGCTGACCTTCGCGGTAGCTTCGGCCTACGAGGATTGGTACGACGTGCCCGAAGAAGAAGCGGCGGATATTCTCGCCTCCTTCGCGAGCGCCGCGGAAGAAACACCGTGAGCGGTGGGTGCGCGGTGCCGCCTCCCCTCGCGCCGGGCTCGGCCTCGCTGGTGCGCCGGGAACCGTACCGGCTGTTGATGCCGCTGGGAGTGTTGCTCGCCTGGGCGGGCATCGGCCACTGGTTGCTCTACGCGCTGGGCTTCACCGAGAGCTACCGTTCGGTGTTCCACGCCCTGGTGCAGATCGAGGGCTTCATCGTCTGCTTCGCCCTGGGGTTCCTCTACACGATGATCCCCCGCCGCACGCAAACGTTTCCAGCGGCGCGTTGGGAGCTGGCCCTGGCCACCGCCTGCCCGGTGGCGATCGCAGTGGCGGCGGCCTGCGAGCGCTGGGCGCTCTCGCAGGGAATTTTCGCCGTGCTTCTGGCGAGCGCCGTGGTCTTCCTGTTGCGTCGCCTGCGAAGCTCGGCGGCCCGCCGCCGCCCGCCGAACGCGTTCGTCTGGTTTCCCGCGGCGTTCGCCATCGCGCTCGCGGGGGTAACACTCGCGGCCCTGGGCGCTACGCTCGACCCGGCCCTCTGGTGGCTGCACCAGGTGGGACAGCGGATGGTACTCCAGGGCATGGTGCTGGCGCTGATCCTCGGCGCGGGGAGCCTGGCGCTCCCCCTCATGACACGCGGCGAGGCTCCCCCGGATGCGGGCGCGGGAATCCGGGACCGCCTGGCGCGTCTGGCCCACGTCGCCGGCGCCTGCCTGCTCGCGGCTTCCTTTTTTGTGGAGAGCCTGTACTCGTTTCGCGCGGGCCTGGCGCTGCGGGGACTCGTCATGTTGGCCGGCCTGCTCCTCGTGGCCCGCCTGGGGCGCCCACCGACGCTTCCCGGATGGAACCGCAAGCTGATCTGGCTCGCGCCGTGGGCGGTCCCGGCGGGCTACGCCCTGTGCGTGCTGGACCCGGCACACTACAAAGTGGGCCTGCACGTGACGTTCATCGGCGGCTTCGCGGTGCTCGCGCTGGCCGTGGGGGCGCACGTGATCCTCTCGCACACCGGCTGCCTCCAGGTGCGGGATGGCCGACCGTGGCAGGTGCCGGTGATGGCCGTTCTGCTGTTCGGGGCGATCGTACCGCGAGGGCTCGTGGATCTGGCGCCAGGGCGCTTTCACCTGTGGCTGGGCGCGGCAGCGGCGATGTTCCTCGCCGGGACGGGACTCTGGCTCGCGTTCCTGGCACCCAAAATCCTGGCCAGCTTCGCCGAAGCGCGAACCGCCCCGGCCAGGATGGACAAGGCGCTGGCCGGACCGGGCGAGGAGCGATAGGCTGAGAGCGCGAGGAAGCCAGCGCGCCGGGGAAGAAGGACCATGGGCCAGACGATCGTCGAAAAAATCGCGCAGGCCCGCATGACGAGCGGCCCCGAGGGGCGCCCCGTGCGAGCCGGGGACTTTCTCGCCATCCGTCCGCAGCACGTGATGACCCACGACAACACGGCGGCGGTGATCAGGAAATTCCGCGCCATCGGCGCGCCCCGCATCCTGGACCCGCGGCAGCCGGTGTTCGTCCTGGACCACGACATCCAGAACTGCTCGGAGGAAAATCTCGCGAAGTACCGCGCCATCGAGGCCTTCGCCCGCGAGCAGGGCGTGGACTTCTACCCCGCGGGCTCGGGCATCGGGCACCAGGTCATGTGCGAGCGACTCTACGTCACGCCGGGGGCGTTCGTCGTCGCGTCGGATTCGCACGCGAACATGTACGGCGCCCTCGGCGCGGTGGGGACCCCGGTGGTGCGCACCGATGCCGCAGCGATCTGGGCCACGGGCGAGTTCTGGTGGCAGGTGCCGCGGACGGTGCAGGTGGTTCTCCAGGGCGCGCTGCCCGCCGGGGCCACGGGGAAAGACGTGATCATCGCCCTCTGCGGACGGTACAACCAGGGGGAGGTGCTCAACGCCGCCGTGGAGTTCACAGGCCCGGGGGTGGCCGCGCTGAGCATGGACGCGCGCATGACGATCGCGAACATGACCACCGAGTGGGGCGCGCTCGTGGGCTGGTTCCCGGTGGACGAGGAGACGCTGCGGTATCTGCAGGCGCGCAAGCGGATTCTCGAACGGCAGGGCATCTCGCGCGTCAGCGACGAGCAGCTTCTCGCGTGGCAACAGGATCCGCCGCGCCCCGACCCCGACGCCGCTTACGCGGCGCGCATCGTGCTCGACCTCTCGAGCGTGACCCCGCACGTCTCGGGCCCGGACACGGTGCAGCTCATCAGCCCCCTGGCCGAGCTCGAGCGCAAGCGCATCCGCATCCACAAGGCCTACCTCGTCTCCTGCGTCAACTCCAGGATCGAAGATCTCGAGGCGGCGGCGCGCGTCCTCCGGGGGAAGAAGGTCGCCCCGGGTGTGGCGTTCTACCTCGCAGCGGCGAGCCGCGAGGTGCAGGAGGAGGCGGAACGGCGAGGCCTCTGGCAGACGATTCTCGCCGCCGGCGGGAAGCCGCTGCCGCCCGGCTGCGGGCCGTGCATCGGTCTGGGGGCGGGGCTGCTCGAGCCGGGGGAGGTGGGCATCTCCGCCACGAACCGCAACTTCAAGGGGCGCATGGGGAGCCGCGAGGCCCAATGCTACCTCGCCAGCCCCGCCGTGGTCGCCGCTTCCGCGGTGGCGGGTCACATCTGCGGCCCGGAGCCCGTGGAGGAGAGGGAGCTGCGCACGCGCCTGGAACGGTTGGCGCCGCGGGAGCCCGCGCCCGAGAAGGTCTCGATCCTCCCGGGCTTTCCCGAGCGGGTGCGAGGCCGCCTCGTGTTCCTTCCGGTCGACAACCTGAACACGGACGGCATCTACAGCAAGGATTACACCTACCGCGAAGACATGACGCCAGAGAAGATGGCCCAGGTCGTCATGGAAAACTACGATCCCTCCTTCGGTCCTGCCGTCCAGCGCGGGGACGTGCTCGTGGGGGGGTGGAACTTCGGCACGGGGTCGAGCCGCGAGCAGGCGGTGACGGCACTTCAGGCCAAGGGCATCGCTTTGATCATCGCCGCGAGCTTCTCTCAGACCTACCTGCGCAACGCCTTCAACAACGGCTTGCCCTGCGTCGAGTGCCCGGCGCTGGTGGGGCGTTTGCGCGAGTTGTGCGCGGGGCCGATCGAGAGGGGCGCGAGGACGATCATCCCCGGCGATGCGCTCGAAGTGGACTTCGCGAACGGAACGATCACGTTCCGCAAGCTCGCCTTCCGCTTCGCCCCTCTGGGTCGCGTGCCCCAGGAGCTGGTCGTCGCGGGCGGTGTCGAGAGCCTCGTCCGCCGGCGGCTGGCGGCGCAGCTACCCGGCAGCGGCTAGCGGGCTCCGGATTCCGCCGCGCGCCGCGACAGGGGTCGGGACGCGAGCGATCCGGGGACGTACAGCGTGCGGGCACGGAGCTCGCCGCGCTCGAGCCCCGCGGCGTGCCGCAGCCGGCCCAGGGTCGCCGGCAACTCCACCGGGAACTTCCACGCGTCCGCGCGTCCTCCTGCCTGGCGGAAGGCTTCCTCCCACGACGGCCACCACGGCACGAGCCGCTTGGCGATGGGCTCCACCACGAGCACCCGCGCCCCCCGCGCGGCGGCCCGCAGCAACCGCGCGCGCAACAGCTCGCGCGCGCGATCGGGAAGCTCGTTCAGCGCGAAGGCCGCGATCACACCCGCCGCTCTCCCCGGAAGCGGCGCGCGTTCGGCGGGGGCCCGCACCGTCCTGGCCTGCAAGCCCAGAACGCGGTAGGTCCAGCGCGCCTCGGCGAGAGCCCAGGGATGAAAATCCACGCCCACAATCCGCGGGGGCACCGCGCATTCGAGGGCCCACGCCGCGCCCGCGACCCCCGTGCCGCAGCCGAGGTCCACCAGGCGCTCGAGCCCGGGCGAGGCGGCACCGAGCTCGCGCACGACCTGGCGCACGAGGAGAAAGTGCAGGACCCCGTACACGAGCGCGAAGGCGGCACGCTTGCCGCGCCCCTCGAAGACCTTCCCCGCCCCGACCCCCGCCCTCCGCTCGACGTAAAGCCACGACAGGGCCTGCGTCGCGCGGCGCAGTTCGGAAAACGTCAGCGTGGCCGCGTGGCGATCCTCGAGCGCCCGGTAGAAGGCCGCAAACGTCTCTCGCTGCTCCACGAGATCCAGCCTTATAACAGGATCCTGACGAACTCTCACGAGATCCGGAGGCCGACCCTCCCCGGAGTTGTTGCGCCCCGCCCCGCCTCCCGCTACCGTATCGGTCCCGCAGAGCGAAGGGAGGGGCATGGCGCGCCATACCATCGTGACGATGCCGGGCGACGGGATCGGCAAGATCGTCCTGCCCGAGGCGCTGCGCGTTCTGGATGCCGTGGGTTTCGCAGCGGACTACGTCCACGCCGACGTGGGCTGGGAGCTTTGGGTGCGCGAGGGAAACCCGCTTCCCGAGCGGACCGTGGAGCTGCTGGCGCGGCACAAGCTCGGCCTGTTCGGCGCCATCACCTCCAAACCGAAGGCCCAGGCGCAGGCGGAGCTCGCACCGCAGCTGCGCGACAAGGGGTACACCTACTTCAGCCCCATCGTCGGCATGCGCCAGCGCTTCCACCTCGATGTGTGCATCCGCCCCTGCCGCTCCTTTCCGGGCAACCCCTTGAACTTCATTCGCCAGAGACCCGGCGGTAGCTACGAAGAGCCCGCTGTCGACGTGGTCGTCTTCCGGCAGAATACGGAGGGGCTTTACGCGGGGGTGGAGTGGACGAACCCGCCCCAGGAAGTGCGGCGCGCCCTGGCGCTCCATCCGAAGTTCAAGCCTTTCCTCGACGTCCCCGGCCCCGATCTGGCGATCTCGACCCGGATCTTCACGCGCGGCGCGTGCCGGCGCATCGTCACGGCCGCCTTCGAGTACGCCCGCCGCTACGGCTACCGCTCGGTCACCGTTTGCGAGAAGCCGAACGTGCTGCGGGAGACCTCCGCGATGATGGAAGAAGTCGCGCGCGAGGTCCACGAGCGCTTCCCGGAGATCGAGCTCTGGTCCACGAACATCGACGCCCAGATGATGTGGCTCACCAAGAACCCCGAGGACTACGGCGTCATCGTCGCGGGGAATCTCTTCGGCGACATCATCTCCGACGCCTTCGCCGGGCTCGTGGGAGGCCTCGGCTTCGCCTGTTCCGGCAACATCGGCGACGAGGTGGCGGTCTTCGAACCGACCCACGGCTCGGCCCCGAAGTACGCCACCTACAACCCGCCGATCGTGAATCCCATCGCCATGATCCTGGCGGCGGCCATGCTGCTCGATCGCGTCGGGGAGGAGGACAAAGCGCGGGCGGTGCGCGAGGCGGTGGCCGCGGTCGTGCGGGAGGGGAAGGTGCGCACCTACGACATGCTGCGTCTTCCGGGAGGCCCCGACGTCGTGCGCCGAGGGGCGGCGACGACGACCCAGATGACCGATGCCATCCTCGCGCATCTCTAGCCGCGGCATGCGCCGCGCCCATGGGTTGAGCGGCACGGCCGAACGCGCCGACGCCGTCGCTCCTCCAAAGACAGGGCATGGCGGACAGGCGCCCGTGGGGACGGGCGGGAAACATCCGCTTCTCCGAACTGCCTTGCTAAGATAAGCCGTCAAGCAGGGGGCGCTCGGTGGCGATCGTTCAGGCAGGGCGCAGTGGCCCGGAGATCCGTTCCGACTTGCTCGTCAGCCTCGAGTTGCGCGACTCGGGCAGGATCGACCTCGAGCTGCAGTCCAAGGTCGCCCCGTACTACGGCGAGTCCATCCGGGCGCAGGTGCTGGAGCTCCTGCAGCGACTCGGCGTGGGACATGGCCGGGTGCGGGTGGAGGACCAGGGAGCCCTGCCATGGGTCATCGCCGCTCGCGTGGAGGCAGCGGCGCGCCGGGCTGGCGTTCTCGGAGGTGACGGTCGGCCCGAGCGCACCGTCCCGCCTCGCGAGCCATCGGCCCGCGACCGGCTCCGGCGCTCGCGCCTGTACCTGCCGGGCATCGAGCCGAAGTTCATGATCAACGCAGGCCTGCACGGTCCGGATGCAGTGATCCTCGATCTCGAGGACTCGGTCCACCCGCACGAGAAGGACACGGCGAGGCTTCTCGTGCGCAATGCGCTGCGCTGCGTGGACTTCGGCACAGCGGAGCGCATGGTGCGCATCAACCCGCTGCCCCTGGGCATGGAGGACCTCGAGGCGGTCGTCCCGGAAGAACCCGACTGCATCCTCGTTCCTAAGGCGGAGTCCGCGGAACAGGTGCAAGAGGTGGAACTCGCCGTCGCACGCATTCTCGAGCGGGAAGGCATCCGGCGCCCGGTGTGGTTGATGCCGATCCTGGAAACCGCTCTGGGCATCGAACGGGCTTTCGAGATCGCCCGGGCGGCCGACTCCGTCGTGGCTTTGACCATCGGCCTCGAGGACTACACCGCCGACCTCGGCGTGCGCCGCAGCGACGAAGGCTTGGAGAGTCTGTGGGCACGCCAGCGGCTCGTGAATGCGGCGCGAGCGGCAGGCCTCCAGCCGATCGACTCGGTCTACAGCGACGTGGCGGACCTCGAGGGATTGCGCGCTTGGGCGAGCCGCTCCAAGGCGCTCGGGTTCGAGGGCATGGGCTGCATCCATCCGCGGCAGATTCCTCTGATCCACGAGGCCTACGCGCCGACGCCGCAGGAGCTGGCGTGGGCCCGCCAGGTCGTCGAAGCCTTCCGCGAAGCCGAGGCGGCGGGACGGGCGGTCGCGACCCTCGGCTCGAAGATGGTGGACCCGCCAGTGGTGGAACGGGCGCGCAAGATCCTCGCGCGCGCCGGGGTCGAAGCATGAAGCTCGTGGTGAACGCCGCGGGACGACGCGTGCCGCTCGAGGTCAACGGGCGCGAGCAGGTGCCCTTTCGCGGTGTGGCCCGCTTCCGCCCGCAGGGCCGCAAGCACGGCCCGCCCATCCGCTCGAGCGCGGACTACCCCGCGAGCGGCGACAAACGCGTGGAGAGCCTGGAACAGGCCTTCCGCCGCTGCGGCCTGCGCGACGGGATGGTGATCTCCACGCACCACCACCTGCGCGACGGGGACCGCGTGGCCCTGATGGCGCTCCAAACCGCGGCGCGCATGGGTGTGAAGGACCTGATATGGTTCCCGAGCGCCTCCTTCCCCTGCCATGCGCCCGTGATCCCGCTCATGGAGGCCGGGGTCGTGCACCACATCGAGGGAAGCATGAACGGCCCCCTGGGCGAGTACTGCTCGCGCGGGAAGATGCGGGGACTGGGCGTGCTGCGCTCGCACGGCGGCCGCTGGCAGGCGATCCAGGACGGGGAAGTCCACATCGACATCGCGGTCATCGCTGCCCCGAGCGCGGATCCCTTCGGGAACGCCGACGGCTCGCACGGTCCGTCCGCCTGCGGCTCCCTCGGTTTTGCGCTGGCCGATGCGCTCTACGCCGAGCACGTCATCGTCGTGACGGACCATCTGGTTCCCTTTCCCTGCATTCCCTGGCAGATCCAGGGCAACCACGTGGACTACGTCGTCGCGGTAGACTCGATCGGGGACCCCTCCAAGATCGTCTCGGGCACGACCGAAATCACCCGCAGCCCCGATCGGCTCCGTATCGCCGAACTCGTGGCGCGCTTCATCCGGGACGCGGGCATCATGCGAGAGGGCTTTTCGTTCCAAGCGGGCGCCGGGGGCATCGCGCTCGCTTTCGTCCCTTTCCTGCGGCAATACATGAAGGAAGCCGGCGTCAGGGCGCGTTTCGCGCGGGGAGGTTCGACCCGTTACCTCGTGCAACTGCTCGAGGAGGGCCTGACGGACTACATCCTCGACGGACAAACGTTCGATCTCGACGGCGTGCGCAGTATTGCCACCAATCCCCGCCACGTCGCGACCTCGCCGTTCACGTCCTACAACTACCACGGCAAGGGGCACTTCGCGACGTTCGTGGACGTCGTCGTGCTCGGGGCCACGGAAGTCGACGTTCGGTTCAACGCCAACGTGGTCACGCACTCCGACGGCATGCTGCTCCACGGCATCGGCGGCTGGCAGAACTGCCTGTTCGCCGGCTGCACCATCCTCGCCGTTCCCTCCTTCCGCGATCGCATCCCCGTGATCGTGGACGAGGTGACCACCCTCGTCGGCCCGGGGGAGTTGATCGACGTCGTTGTCACCGAACGCGGCATCGCCATCAACCCGCGGCGGCAGGATCTTCTGGACGCGGTGCGGGGCTCGGATCTGCCGATCCGCCCCCTCGAGGAGATCCAGGCCGAGGTGGAACGCCTCTGCGGCGGCAAACCTCGGCGCCCGCGCCGGACCGACCGTCCGGTCGCCGTCGTGAAGTGGGTGGACGGCACGGTCCTCGACACGGTGTTCCAAGTCGCCGACTGAGGAGCTCGGCGCGCTCGAACCCCGGCGACGCGATCTGGCTCGAAGGAGAAGCGATGCTGCGCGCGGCACTGATCTTCGCTCTGACCTATCTCGTCATCGCGCTGCACCGCCTGCCGCGCCTGCACCTCGGCCGGCCGGCCGGCGCCCTGCTCGGTGCGGTGGCGATGGTCGCCAGCGGCGTGCTCACCTTCGACGAAGCGGTCGCGGCGGTGGATTTCGACACGATCCTGTTCTTACTGGGGATGATGATCGTCATCGCTTACCTCGAGCTCTCGGGCTTTTTCGAAATCCTGGAACGACGGCTGCTGCGCTTCGCCCGGGGACCCCGGTCCCTGTTGTGGCTCGTGGTGGGCTCTTCGGGCGTGCTGTCCGCGCTGTTCATGAACGACACGATCTGCCTGATGCTTACGCCGGTCGTCGTGCGCGTCGCGCGCCGGGTGGAACTGAACCCCGTACCGTACCTCGTCGCCCTGGCGACGGCCAGCAATATCGGCAGCGCCTGCACGCTGATGGGCAATCCCCAGAACGCGCTGATCGCGATCCGCCTCGACGTATCCCTGGGTCGGTTCCTCGCCGCGCTGTTCCCGGTGTCGTTGGTCGGCCTCGGGGTCTGCGGGCTCTTGATCCAGTGGGTCTTCCCGGAAACCCGGGACGCGCGCCGCTTCACGGTGCCGCCGCCGCGCACGCCCCAGCAGGTCCAGCGCTGGATGCTGTGCTCGAGCCTGCTGGCCGGGGCCGGGATGGTGGGCGCGCTGTTCGTTGGAGTGCGGCCGGCGGCGGCGGCCATGACCGCGGGCGCTGCGGTGATCCTCGCCGGCGCCGCACGCCCGAGAGAAGCCCTGCCCCGCGTGGACTGGAGCCTGCTGCTCTTTTTCGGGGGACTGTTCGTCGTGATGCGGGCCGTGGAGCAGGCGGGGCTCACGGCCAGGCTCGTCGAGGAGGGAAGTGCAACGCTCGGCCAACCCGAGGGAGTCGCCCTCGCGGGCCTGGCCCTCGTGTCGACGGCCCTCTCGCAGCTCGTGAGCAACGTACCGGCGACCATGCTGCTGCTGCCGCTCGTCGAGGGCGCCGCCGCGAACAAAGGGCTCTATGCCGTGACGCTCGCGGCCTTCACCACCCTGGCGGGCAATCTCACGCTCATCGGATCGGTGGCGAACATCATCGTCTTCGAAGGAGCGCGCCGGGAAGGCGTCGAGGTATCGTTCGCGCAGTACCTCAAGGCGGGCCTGCCGCTGACCTGCGTGACGCTCGGCCTGGCCTGGGCCTGGCTCGTGTTCTGGTCCTGAGCGGTCCGAACGACCTTTTTCGCGAGTGACCCGCTCGAGAGAGCTGCGTTCAAGGCGCCGCGAGCGGCCGTCGGCGCAACCAGCCGGCGACGCTCAGCCGCTCGCGCCGAGCCCGGCGCACCTCGTGCTCGAGATCCTCGCTGAGGAAGCACACGAACCGGTTCTCTTCGGGCCACAGATCCATGGGACCCGAGGGGAGGTAGAGCCGCAAGGCTCCACCGTCGCCGGGCTCCCAGCGCCGGTTCAGGTACAGCAGGGTGGTCACGCGCCGAGCATCCGAGCCCCGCAGCTGGTCCCGATGCCGCGCGTAGAACGCTCCCCGAGGATAGACGGAGTAGTGGATCTCGAGGTCCCACAGCCCCAGGAACAGGGCGCGGTTGATCTCCGAGCGCAGAGCCTCGAGCACCTCCAGGTAGCGACGCTGCGCAGCGGCCGCCTCGGCGGGATCCCACCAGCAAATGAGATCCCCGCGCACCTCGGGTGCCACGCGATGCGCGGCGTTGGCGCCGACCCCTGCACGGACGAATCGGCCGGCGCGGAAGCGCGCCCTGAGGTCCTGCCGCAAGTCGTGCAAGAGCGCAGAGGGCAGGAAGGGCCTGACGGTAGCCCAGCCTTGGCCCGCCAAACCTTCCACGAGAGTCTGGAACGCCTGCGCGCGCACTGCCTCGAAGCTCATGGGGGCACACCGCCCTCACCTGCGCGCGACATTGTTCACCGGGCGCGTCGCTCGCGCCAGGGACGGGGCGACGTTCCTCGGGGTCGGCCGAGGCACGGGGCAGATCCGTTGCGAGCCCACGCGAGCGCACGGGGACTTTCGGCTGCCCTCGAACAGTTCCGGACCCCGCGCTACAATCGGGCCGCGCACGACCCGTGAAGCGGGACGGCGCCAAGCACAAGGAGCGAGCACTGTGCCCCGAATCCGGACGATCCCGCCCGAAGAGGCCACCGGCCTCCTCAAGGAGCAATACGACGCCGCGCTCAAACGCGCGGGGCGTATCTTCAACGTCGTGCGCGTCCAGAGCCTGGAGCCTCGGATGCTTGCGGCGTCGGTCGGACTCTACCAGGCCATCATGCTCGGGCCCGGTCCCCTGCCGCGCGAGGTGCGCGAGATGATCGCCACGGTCGTCTCCCGGGAGATGGACTGCTTCTACTGAACGCAGGCGCACGGGGAGGATCTCCGTGCTCTCACCGGGGACGCTGCGCTGGCGGAGCGAATCAAGCGCGACTACCGGATGGCGCCGCTCGACGCGAAGACACGGGCGCTGCTCGACTACGCGGCGATCGTCACGCGCGACCCCCACAAGGTGACAGACGACACCGTCGAGGGGCTGCGGCGCCTAGGGTGGTCCGACGCGCAAATCCTCCAGGCGACCCACATCATCGGCTTCTTCAATTACTACACGCGCATGGTCGAGGCCCTGGGCGTGGAGCCGGAGGACTTCATGCTCCAGGGCGGAGAAAAACCGTGAGCCCGCCGCGCCGCTCGCGCCCGCGGCTTGTGGGGCTGGAGCTCGGCGCGGTGCTGTCGGGAGTCGTCGCCCTCGCGCCGGCCGTGAGGGCCGAGCCGCCCGCGAAGATCCGCGGCATCGTCGTCTCGACCCACACGGACGGGCGCGAGTGGGGCTCGGACGCCATGGGGCCCACGCTCGACGCCATCGCTTCCCTCGGCGCCAACTGGATCGCCTTCCATCCTTACGGTTGGATCCGGGACGACGGGGAAGTGCGCTTTCCCGTGTTCGACCCCCAGCGTCCCCCGGCGCAGCTCGTGCGTCCCATCCGCGAGGCCCACGCGCGGGGACTGAAGGTTCTCGTCAAGCCTCACCTCGGCTACTGGGGCTCGCGCTTCTCCTGGCGCGGCGCCATCGCCTTCGAGACGGACGAGGCCTGGCAGCGTTTCTTCGCTTCGTACCGGCGATGGATCGTGGCGCTGGCGGTCGCGTGCCGGGAGGCGGACGGCTTCTGCGTGGGCACCGAGCTCGACGGAACCGTCGCTCGCGCAGCCGCGTGGCGGGAGGTCATCGCTTCCGTCCGAGGTGCGACGAAGGCGCCCCTCACCTACGCCGCGAACTGGGACACGTACGAGGGCGTGCCGTTCTGGGACGCCCTCGATACGGTGGGCATCCAGGCCTACTTCCCCGTCGGTCGCGCGGGCGCAGCCTCCGATGCGCTGCGCGCCGCCTGGCGCGGCCGGCTCCGCGAGCTCGCGGCGTTCTCCTCCCGAACGGGCCGGCCGATCGTGTTCACCGAGCTCGGTTACACCCGGTCGCGCGCAGCCCCCGAGCGCCCGTGGGCGAGCCTGCCGGACGAGCCCGAAGCGGAGCCCTACCAGGCTCTGCTGTTGCGAGTGGCGCTGGAGGCGATCGAAACGGAACCCGCGGTGATCGGCGTCTTCCTCTGGAAATGGTTTCCCGAGCCGCGCCCTGTGGGACGCGATTTCCAGCTTGCCACGCCGCGACTCAAGCACACCATCGCTTCGGTGTGGCGCGGGCGATCCGAGCAGGGACCTCGTGCCGACTAGCTTCGCGAGGCCGTCGCAGCGCGCGCCGGTGCCTCAGGGGCCAGGGGCGCTCGCCTCCCGAGCGAGCGCGCTCCGAGCGGCTTCCAGACGCGGCTCGAGATCGCGGCGCCCGAGAGCCACGGCCCTCTCGTAGGCCACGCTCGCCTCCGCCCAGCGGCCCTGGCGCGAGAGCAGCTCCGCCCAAGCCGCCCACGCGCCCGCATGGCGGGAGTCGCACACGAGGGCCTTGCGAAACGCGCGCTCCGCCTCGAGGCTGCGGCCCCGGAGCGCGAGGGCGACACCGAGGTTGTAATGGGCGGGCCCGTAGAGGGGAAGCTCCCGTGTGGCGTTGCGAAGCGCCGCCTCCGCTTCTTCATAGCGGCCTTGGGTGCCGCGGATGCGGCCGAGCTCGAACCACGCGGAGCCGAAGCCGGGCAGGAGCTGCGCGGCCCGGCGGAGGTGCGCTGCAGCGTTGTCGAGGTCGCCTTGTGCGGCCAGCGTCAGGCCCAGGAGATAGTGGGCCCGGGCGCTGCGGGGCTGGGCGTGGACCGCTGCGCGAAACAACGTCGCGTCATCGCGCCAGTCGAGGCAACGCGCCCAGGTGCGCATTCCGTAAGCCAGCACGAGCAACAGCAGAATCCAACCGACCCACTGGGAGGCCAGGCGCAGCGAGCCCACGGCGCGCGTGGACGCCATGGCATCGAACGCCATCCCCACCAGCAGGCAGAATCCGGCGGAGGGCAGGTAGAGGAACCGTTCGGCCATGATGGCCCCCACGGGAAAGACCAGGTTGGAGATCACGAGATAGGGAAAGAAAAACAGCGCTGCGGCGAAAGCGACCTGCGCCTGCGCCGCCGACGGCACGCGCCCGCGCGCGATCCGCGCCACGAGAGGCGGGATGACCACCGCCGCCGCGACCACCAGCAGCAGTGCGCCCGCCAGCGCCCGCGGGGCGAGCAGTCCTCGCTCCGGCTGGATCACGGCGCCGGTGTAGTCCGCGGCGAGCCGGACCGGGACGAATAGCAGGCGAGCGTAGCGGGTCACGAGCCCCACCGCCGTAGCCAGGCGCGCTTCCCCGCCTAGCTCGACGAGGGGGTTCTGCGCCGGCTGGACTTCTTGTTGGGGAAGGAAGCTTCCCACGGCGTTCACCCGCAGCAGGTAGTGCGCCACCAGGGCGAGGGCCGCCGGCGCCAGCGCGCCGGCCCGGGTCACCCATCCGCTTTCACCCCCTCGCGCGGCGGGACGACCCAGCAGCTCCAGCGCGACCATCAGGATCGGCACGGCGAACGCAATCTCCTTCGAGCCCAAGGACAGAAACAGCGCAGCGGCCGAGGTCCATGCGGCGACGCGTGGAGCGACCGCCGAAGGCGGTTTCCCCTCCCACGGCCCGGCGTGCGTCAGCAGCGCCAGAGCGACGAAACCAAAAAGCGCGGCGAGGATCTCCGCGCGCCCCACGAGCCCCGCCACCGCCTCCACGTGAACCGGGTGCAGCGCGAACAGCAGCGCCGCGGCCACGCGGGCGCGCCGGGCAACACCCAGGCGCACGGCCAGCCAGAGAAACGCGAGTGTGGCCAGCGCGTGGAGCACGACATTGCTCCCATGATGCAGCTCGGCCCGCCCCGCCCCGAAAAGCTTGCGCTCGAGTGCCAGGCTGGCGATCGTCACCGGCCGGTACAGCGAGGGGTCGGCCCACACGCTCTGCCCGCCCCATGGTTGCGTGAAGATCTCCACGAGGTCCGCGCGGGCCACCAAGGGGTTCGCCTCGACGAGGGCGTGATCGTCGAGGACAAACCCGGCACGCCTGAGGGGCGAGTGGCAGAGCGCGATCAGGAGCGCGATCAGAAGCGCGAGCGGCCAGCCCTCGAGGTTCGTCAGATGATCGAGCAGTCCTCCCGCGCTGCCCTGCCGGGGCGAGCGGGAGCGCCGCGAGCTCGAGCGGTTCCGCAACGGTGGGCTCACGCCAGGGTGCCTCGCATCCTGGAGCGCCAGGGGCGCGGGCCGCGAAGCATTCTAACCGCCGGGTCAGGGACCGCGCGCCGGTGGCGCGCGTGGCCGGCAGCGCGGAGCTCTAGGTGCCGGAGGCAGGACTCGAACCTGCACGGCCCTGCCGGGCCAAGGGATTTTAAGTCCCCCGCGTCTACCGTTCCGCCACTCCGGCTCGGGGGCCATTGTAGAGTGGGGCGCAGCGCGAGACGCTTCGTTTCGCGAGGAGGCGTGCCCCGCGCCCGCCGTAGCGCCCGGCCCCGGTTCAGCTGGCGAGCAGCTCCCGCACCGCTTCCAGGAAGCGCCGAGCTCCGAAGGGCTTGCTGAGCGAGCGCGTGGCCCCGAGCATCTCCGCCACACCCAGAGGATCGAAGCCGGATTGGCCGGAAGCTCCGGAGATGGCGAGCACGCGGGAGCGCGGGTCCTCGGCGCGGATCTCCTGCAGCGTCTCCAGGCCTTCCCGGTTGGGCATGAACATGTCCAAGACGACGAGTTCCGGGCGGTGGAGTTTGAACAGCTGGACCCCTGCCTCTCCGTCTCCCGCCTCGTATACTTCGTGTCCTTCGTCCTGGAGGATTTCTCGCAGCAGGTCCCGGATGGTGGTGTCGTCGTCGATGACGAGCACGCGCGCCACGAGCGTCCCTCCCGCCCCGCCAAGCTTCCCCGGGGGCCCCCCCCCCGGACAGGAGGGGGCAGCTTGCCACCGTCTAAGCTATAGAGATTCGGCAAGAATTGCAAGAGGCTCCGGATCCAGATTCTAAAAGCCCTGCAAGGCTAAAAAAGGTATGTCTGAGCACGATCCAGTCACCTTCGCGGTTTCATTCCGTTCCGGGGACCTGGCCGCTCTCGACGAGCGGTTGCTGCGCGCGCTCGATGGGGCTTGGGAGAGGGTCCGCCTGCTCGCCCGGGAGGATCTCGCCTGCCGGCCTGGATGCACGCCGTGCTGCATCGGCCCTTTCCCCATCACCCTGCTCGATGCCTGGAGACTGGCGCGAGGCCTGAGGGAGCTGGCGGCGCGAACTCCAGAACGCGCGCGAGCGATCCTCGCACGGGCCCGCGAGAGCTGGCTGCGGATGGAGCCGGATTTTCCTGGGGATCGGGCACGAGGGCTGCTCGGGGAGGACGAAGGCGAACGGGAGCGGTTCTTGGAGCGTCACGCCGCGCTCCCCTGCCCCGTGCTCGACCCGGAAACGGGACGCTGCGACCTCTACGCCTGGCGCCCGGTGAGCTGCCGCACCTACGGCCCGCCCGTGCGTTTCGGCGCGACGCGGCTGCCGCCGTGCCCGCTTTGCTTTCAGCGTGCACCGCGCGAGCGGATCGAAGCTTGCCGGATCGAGCCGGACCCGGAAGACCTCGAGGGAAAGATCCTCGAGCGCCTGCGGGCAAAGCACGCAGAGGAGGGCGAGACCGTGATCGCTTGCGCTCTCTCGCGCGCGGGCCTGGGCGGCCACGGATCCCCCGGGAAGCGCCGCCGGGCGCGACGGGTTGAGCCATGACGACGCCCGCGCCGCACGCCTCCATGCGATCGGCTGGACAGCCAGGGCCTGCCGTGCGACACTGACATCGTTTCTGCGGAGGGTCGCGCGTTTCGCATCTTTTCCCCTGAGGAGGGCTGTCGCATGGCGCAGGTCAAACCGATTCCCGAAGGCTTCAACACCGTGAGCGTTTGTCTCGTCGTTCCCGACGCACAGGAGGCGCTCCGGTTCTACGCGCGGGCCTTCGGTGCCGAAACGATCCTGCGCATGCCCGGACCCGACGGCAAAGGCACGATGCACGCCGAGATGCGCATCGGTGACTCGACGGTGATGCTCACGGACGAGAATCCGCAGTGGAACCTGAAATCCCCCAAGACCCTGGGGGGCAGCCCCGTGTCCCTGCATCTCTACGTCGCCGACGTGGACGCTTGGTTCCAGCGCGCCGTCGAGGCCGGTTGCGAGGTCGCCTTTCCCCTGCACGACGCGTTCTGGGGCGACCGGTATGCGAAAGTCCGCGACCCCTACGGCCACGAATGGGGCCTCGCCACGCACAAGGAAGACCTCACCCCGGAGCAGATCGCGCAGCGGGGGCGGACCTTCTTCGAGAAGCTCGACACAGGCTGCGCGCCGGAGTGAGCTCGGGCGTGGGCACGGGGGCAGTGCCGGCCCGCCCTGACGGAAGGGGCGCGCCCGGGGGCTTGCCTCAGCCCCGTCGGGGCTGGCACCTGGGGCAGTAGAAGGTGCTTCGCTGCTGAACGAGGAGGCGGCGTATTCTGGCTCCGCAAGCGACGCAAGGTTTTCCTTCTCTTCCGTAAACGGCGAGCAGGCTCTGGAAGCGCCCGCTGCGTCCCGCGGGATCCAGGAAGTCCGACAACGTCGTCCCGCCATGGCGGACGGCACGCCTGAGTACCTCGCCCAGCGCGGCATGCAGGCGGACGATCCCCCTCCACTCCAAGGAGCCCGCCTTCCGCAGCGGGTGCAACCGTGCGGCGAACAGGACTTCCGAGGCGTAGATGTTTCCCAGACCCGCCAACCGATCCTGGCGCACGAGCCACGCTTTCAATGGCTGCCGCGACCCGGCGAGCAAGGAACGCAGGCGCTCGGGCGTGAACCCCCGAGCGAGGGGATCCACACCTGCGGGCCGGGGCCGCGAGGTTTGCTCCCAGCGCAGCGTCCCGAAGCGCCGCGCGTCCACGAAATCCAGCACACCCCGGTCGAAAACGAGCCGCGCCCGCGCATGAGGTGTCCCGGGGGCCACGGCCCCCCGGGAGCCGTCCCGCCACAACAGCCGGCCCGTCATGCGCAGATGCACCACGAGCCAGAACCGGCGATCCGGCGTCGTCCCGTCTTTTCCCGCGACGGCGAACCCGAGGGCGAGCTCCTTGCCACAGCGCACGACGTCCCGGACGCGCGCGCCGCGCAGGCTCCCGGGCAGCCGGGCTGCACCGAGCCGCCGATCCACGATGTGCAACTCCCGCAGCTCCCTGTCGCGCAGCTGCCGCCGCAGGCGGCGCACGACCGTTTCCACCTCCGGAAGCTCGGGCACCCCGTACCTCCAACCCCCGCGGGCGGCGAGATTCGCCGCCCGCGCACCCCGACGCGCCCCGGGGCTTCAATCGATGACGCGAGTATACGCCCGATAGCGTTCGTTGATCTGGCGCACGTACTCCACCGTTTGCGCACAGCGGCAGTAGCCGAAGCGGGACTGGTCGGCGTAGCTCGGGTGGCTGAGCAGGGGTATCGCGCGCTCCACGTTGTCGAACCAGCGGTCCGGATCGAGGCCCCGCTCGCGGGCCAGGCGCCGGGCGTCGAAGACATGCCCGCGTCCCGCGTTGTACGCCGCCAGGGCGAAGCGGATCCTGACCCCTGGCGGCAAGCTCGGCTCGAAGGAATCGATCAACCAGCGCAGGTATCGGGCGCCCGCCTCGATGCCGACTTCCGGCTCGCGCAGGTCCCCGGCGACACCGAGGGCTAGCGCCGTACGGGGCAAGACCTGCATCAGGCCCAGCGCGCCTGCCCAGCTGGCGGCGGCGGGATCGAAACGGCTCTCCTGGTAGGACTGGGCCGCGAGCAACCGCCAGTCCACCTCGATCGCGCGCCCATACTTGCGGAAGAGATCGTCGTAGGGGCTGATCCGACCCTGGTGCACGGGCCGCTCCGCCACCATGCGGGCCATCCCCTTGGGATTGCGGTAGTACTTGTGCAGAAGCACGTTGTAGAACTCGCCGCGGTACTCTCGCTCGATGTACTCGTTGGCCGCTTCAAGCAGCAGATGGTCTTCGGGCCGTACCATCCAGGCGATGTCCCTCGGCTCCCCCAGCGCGAACGCCCCCCGGACGTCGTCACGGTACGTGAGCTCGATGTCGAGGATGTTGCTGCCCGCCACCGTCAAATCGTACCGCCCCGCGGCCACCTCGGCGATGATGTTCTCCGTGGTCAGCTCCTCGGGCACCTCCAGAATCTCGAAACCGTAGTGGGGCCGAAGCTCGACGAGGGTTTCGTAGTAGGCGCTGGAGCGACGCACGGCGACGGTCCGGCCTTCCAGGTCCTCGAGGCCCTGCGGGCCTTCGTCTGCGGCCCGAGTGACGACGATCTCGCTCGCCTTGTGGTAGGGACGGGTGAAGGCCACGCGCTTCTGGCGCTCCGGCGTCACCGTCATGGCCGCTGCCACGAGATCTCCGCGTCCTTGGAGCAGCCAGTCGATAAGCTGCTCCGGGCGCGGGGGCACGACGATGCGAATGCGGCATCCGATGGACCGGGCGAATCGCCGCGCGAACTCGTACTCGAAACCCAGCGGCTCGCCGCGATAGAGGAAGTACGTCGCCGCGGTGTTCGTCGTCAGAATCCGCAGCACGCGGCGCTGGCGGATGAGATCCAGATCCCCGAAGAGCACGGTCTCGAGATCCTGGGTCAACGCCTGCTCGTGGAGGAACTGGTCCACCGCCTGCTTGAGCAGCACGTTTCCCTTGCGCAGCGCCCAGGCGACCGGGCGCTCCCCGGTGAGCGCGAACGGCGAGCGCAAGTTATCGAGGTAGGCCCGGGCCTCGCGGAAAATGTCCTCGTCGGCCGCGGTAGCGTCGTATTCGCCTCGGGAGACCCGATAGAGGATCTCTTCTGTGTCCCACTCCTCGGGGACCGTCACGATCTGGAGCCCGGGGACCTTCCGCTGGAGCTCGCGCAGAGTCTCGTAGTAGGAGGAGCTCGACCGGACGGCGACCCGCTTCCCCCCGAGGTCCTCGGGGCGCGAGATGGACGGGTCGTCCGCGCGGCAGACGAGCACCTCCCGCACGTACTCCAGGGGTACGGAGAAGGCGACCCGCTGTTGACGCTCCTCGGTGACGGTCAACCGCGCCACGACGACGTCCCCCTGGCCGTGGACGAGCATCTCGATCATCCGGTCGCGCTGCGGGACGGCAACGACACGCGGCGCGAGACCCAGGTCGCGCACGAACTGCTCGGCCAAGCCGCGCTCGAAGTCGAGCGAGTAGCCGCGACGGGAAAGGCTCAGCGGTTCGAGCGCGGGGACGAGGATGCGAATCTCCCCCCGCTCGCGCAACACGGGAAGGTCGCCCGTCTCCGCATCTCCCCCTCGCCCCGCGCCGCACGCGCCGGCGAGTAGCGAGGCGAACACGCAGGCCGAGCGCACGGGTCTCGAGGCGAGCCAGCCAATCCGGTGCACGCGGGCTTCCCCCCTTTTCGGGCGCGAGGCTAGACGGGACCACCCCGCCCGTCAAGCCGCCGCACCGGGCCTCGTGGCGGGCGTTGCAGACTTGCAACCCGGACCGTGCCCGACAGTGGCCTGCGCTTCCGCGGCACCGTAGGCTAACCGCAGGGAGCTCGTGTCGGGTGGGGCTCTTATCCCCCCCTTCCCCGTCGCCCGGCGCGAGCTCCGCTTCGCGAGGATCCGGATCGCTCGGGCAACGCGAGCGCTAAGAGGGCTGGCCTGCTCGCTTTCGCAACTGCAGGTCCTACCTGGCCGCCTCTTCCCAGGCTCATCCTTCGCCCCGGATGGCAGCTGTTTCCCATCCGCAACCGTGCCAGGCCGACGATCGTTGACACCCGCCCACGCCGCCCCTATGGTCCCGAATGGAGGTACTCGCGTGCAGGTTCGCCATGGGACGTCAACTTCGTTGGACAGCTAACGAGGATCCTCGAGAGGTTTGCCGCCGCCCGACCGCCGGGAACCGGTATCTCCCGCCTTCGTTGCCCCAGGACTTCCAGAGACACCAAGCCTACGGCTCCTTTTTCGCCTTGCCCGAAAACCAGGACCGTCGGTTCCTCTGCCAGCAAGGATACGAGAGCTTGCACGTAAACGGGGCGTCCCGTTTCGGCCGATCGGTTCACCAGGACTTCGTGCCGACCGCCTGCAGTCCACAGCGCCACCCGCGCAGGAAATTCGAGGTTCCGCCGACGGCCGAGTCGCGGCCGTTGCGCAAGCGCGGAAAACCACGTGTGGGTTTTCCCGCCTCTCGTTCGTCTATAGGAGGGTTAGACGCTTCGCGCCTCTGGTTCGTCTAAAGGACGGGCAGACACGGCGCGGCAGCAGGGAAAGCAAGACTTGCTGCCCGCACGATAGGAAGGCAAAGGCGGAGCAGGCCGGTTCGGAATTCTCCACCGGCACCTCAACGGACCCGGCCAGACGACGGAGCGGGAAGGAGGTGAGAAACTGAGCGCTAGGCAGCATCGCGGCACGGCCGCGTTTCGAGCCCGTCACCCCGGCGAACGGGCGGGCCGAACCACGAGCCGAAAGACGGTGCGTGGTTTTTCGCTTGCGACGGTGTCAGGATCGCCTTGGGGCGTGAAGGGCAGGGGGTGCATTCCCGCCCGTCGAGGGCGGAGAGTAAGCCGCCGACAAACATCCGGACGAGAACGCCGGAAGGGAGAACCCAGAAATGGATCGGAACACTCGTTTCTCGGTACGATCGCTTGCAGAGAGGAGATCGTTGTCGGTCCTCGCCTCACGTTGTCTTGTCGTTGCTGTGGCTATCGGTTCGCTCGGAATCTGGCCCACGGGCGCGGAGGAGCCGGTCTTTCAGTTCGAGACAGCGTACGACGCCTCCGCTGGCAAGTCCTCCGCTTTCATCTACGGCACGCTCAGCCGTAAGGACATCGCGGCCGTCACCGGTTGGCTGGGAAAACTGCCCGCGAACTACCCCGCGGATGGAAGGGGCTCGTTTGTTCCGACGAGGCTCTTGGGCGAACTTCGGGATCAGCTCAAGGACAGCGACGCCCCTGAGGCGAAGGCCGCGCTCGACTGGATCCTCGACAGGATGGGGTTCTATTCGGGTGCTCCGGTATCGCAGATTCCGGAGGCTGTGTTGTCGCCTATTTTGGGCATCGAGACATCCAAGTGGTGCGGCGTGAGTACGAAGCTAGACGGCCGCTGCCCGAGCGACTGCACGCCGACCGACAATCCCGGAACCTGCAGCGGCTGCGGCTGCTCTGGTTCGAAGACTTGGCCTGACTGAGGCCCGCCAAAATGCGATGGGTGGCGAGGGCCGCGGCGCCGTGCGGTTTCGAGGTCAACGACGCGAGGCCCGAGCGGCCCGGAAGAGTTTCTAGAACTCTTTCCAGCGACTCGAGAGGGCCGCCCGATGGAGGATCTGGAGTTGCGCCCAAAGTGGGAGGCGTTGTGGCTCGAACCGCCACGGGCATTCTCCCCGATGGCGAGGTGCGCGCGCCCGACCCCATGCGAGACGCAATTCCGTTTGCCGCCGCCTAGGCTGCCGAGATTCGACCGCCGCGAGGTGGACGCGTTCGAACGCAGGGCAGGGGCGGCACGTCCCGCCTCCGGCGACCCGAGACCGCCGCCTCGCTCCGCGTTCCAACCGTCGGTACGGCGCCGGTCCCGCCCCACGCCAGCCCCTCGCGGATGCACACGCTCCAGCCGAGCAGCAGAGATCTTTGGTCGGCCATCTACGCGGCGACGTCGCCGTTCCTGCGCCGGTACGCGCTGCGCTTGACCGGCGGCGAGGAAGCGTTGGCAGAGGATCTGCTCCAGGAGACCTACCTCCGGGCTCTGAAGCGCTTCGCCCCCAGCGAAACACCTTGCCGTCCCCGAGCGTGGCTCGCCAGGACGCTCAAGCGCCTTTGGATTGACCACGCACGACACGAGGCCCGCGCTCGAGTCAGGGCCCTCGAAGACGAAAAGGCGCTCGCGCAAGCCGACTCCTCCGAGACGGGGCTCCACATCCTCCTGGACTGCGCCCTGGCGAAGCTCCCCTCGCGAGAACGAGCCGCCCTGTGCGCGTTTTACCTGGAGGGTTATTCCACCGCGGAGGTCGGAGATATCCTGCATGTGTCGGCCCGCGCGGCGGAGGCGACCCTGCGGCGGGCGCGCGCACACCTCAAGGGGCTGCTCACGCTCCCGCCGAAAAGCTGAAGCAAGCCTCCTCCAGCTCGCGGGACAACTCGAGGCTCGCGGCGAAACGCGATTCCCAGGATCGCTTTTTCCCGACGCCTTATGGCTCGCGACTTGGTCGAGCAATGAAATGTCCACGGATTCTCGATTGCTGATTAGCATGAGTTTTCTGCCGGTCCAGCAGCAAGCGCTGGCTCGGTGGCCCCGTGCGCCCAGGTGCCCGCACGGGGCCACAGAGAGCGGAGGCCGAGGGTACCGCCACGGCAAGCTGCCCGTGAGCGCTTCGGCCGATTCTTCAGAGCCTTCCGAGGGGGGCGCCATTTGAGCCTGGATGGCGCTCCGGCACGCAGCCCGGGGGCTCGCCGAGAAACTGTGAAGTCGTTCTTTCCCGCGCCGGGAAGGACCCCAAACCCGGGGGTGCCCCCCGGAGTTCGACCCCAACTTCCGTTTCCTCGGTACAGGAGTCAGTAGCATCGGCCGGCACGTCATCGACCGCTGCAACCTCACCGCGCCGCTGTTGGCTTCCCAAGCCGCCCTGCCGGCAAACCACCAAGGGGCCGTAGCACAAGCTACGGCATGGAGGCGTGTATCCACCTGGACGTGCACACTCTGGCCAAAATCGCCAAGGCTGAGGACGCGGCAGCCGAGCTGTCCCAAGGGGAGCCGCCCCCGTAGCTGCTGGAGCTGGGCTCGCGCGGTCATGTGCCGCAGTTATCTTTCGGTCGGTTGGGACGGGACGCTCTACGACTGCGACTTCAACCAGATGTTGGATTTGCCCTGCGGGTTCGGGGCGCCGCGAACGCTGAGCGAGCTGCTCGAAAACGGCACGCTTCGCCGCCGCATCGTCA
>JBBIHH010000028.1:0-39912 GCA_037447115.1 Acidobacteriota bacterium | reverse complement strand
CGGGGCGGTCAGCGGTCGCGGCGGAGACGCGCCGCGAGCCACGCCTCGAGCCGGCGCCCCAGGCGTCGCTCGAGGCCCCGAGGCGCGGGACGGTAGAAGCGGCGCCCTTCGAGCGCCGGGGGCAGGCAGGGCATCGCCGTCACCGCGTCGGGCGCGTCGTGGGCGTGGAGGTAGCCCTGCCCGTACCCCAGCTCGCGCATCAGCGCCGTGGGCGCGTTGCGCAGGTGGAGCGGCACGGGTTCGTCGGCGCCTTCCGCGATCGCGCGCCGTACCTCCTGCCACGCGAGCTCGAGGGCGTTCGACTTGGGGGCCAGCGCGCCGTAGACGACCGCCTGGGCGAGGGCGAGGTCGCCTTCCGGCCGTCCCAGAAAGTGCACCGCGTCGCGGGCTGTGAGCGCGAGCTCGAGGGCCCGCGGGTCGGCGAGGCCCACATCCTCGCTCGCGAAGCGCACGATCCTCCGCGCCACAGCGAGCGGGTCCTCCCCGGCCTCGAGCAGCCGCCCGAGCCAGTAGAGCGCGGCGTCGGGATCGGAGTTGCGCATGGACTTGTGCAGCGCGCTCATCAGGTTGTAGTGCTCCTCGCCCGCCTTGTCGTGGTACAGGGTGCGGTAGCCGACCGCCCGGGCCACGGTCTCGCGCGTGAGCTGCCGGACCCCGGAGGCATCCTCGTCGGCGAGCGCCACGGAGAGCTCCAGCGTTTGCAGCGCCGCTCGCGCGTCCCCTTGCGCGAGCTGCGCGATCGTCGTTAGGACGTTCGCCTCCAGGCGCGCGCGGATCCGGGCCAAGCCGCGCTTGGGATCGGAGAGGGCCCGCTCGAGCAAGCGGACGAGCGTGTCCTCGGTCAGTCGCTCCAGCCGGTAGACGCGCAGGCGCGAGAGAAGGGGGGCGATCACCTCGAAGGACGGATTCTCGGTCGTCGCCCCGGCGAGGACGATCGTGCCGTCCTCCACGTAGGGCAGGAAGGCATCCTGTTGCGCCTTGTTGAAGCGGTGGATCTCGTCGATGAAGACCACCATACGCCTTCCCGCCGCCCGCGCGCGGGTGGCGCCCCGCATCATCTCCCGCACCTCGGCGATGCCCGCGAGGACCGCAGAAAAAGGCGCGAACTGCGCCCCGGCAGCCTCCGCGAGCAGACGGGCCAGGGTCGTTTTGCCGGATCCGGGTGGCCCCCAGAGGATCAGCGAGTGCAGCACCCCTCGCTCGAGCGCGCGCCGCAGGACGCCCCCAGGGCCGACCAAATGCTCCTGGCCGAGAAACTCCTCCAGGCTGCGAGGGCGCATGCGTTCGGCCAGTGGCGCGTCGCCCCTCGGGGCTGCGGGCGGGCCGCTGCCGTTTTTCTGGAAGAGGCTCACCCCTTCATTCTATCGGCGAGAGCGAGGGCGGAGCTGTTGTCCGGAGTTCGAGGCGGGTATCTTCCGGCATCGTGGGTGGGCGGCGGCCGGCCGGGTTCAGAAGGGGCTCGCGACCTCTTCTTCCTCGTTCACGATGCTCACCACCGCCGCGGCGCCCACGAGCACGACACCCACGAGCACCCATTTCACGGTCTTCGAACGCCCCTGGCTGGGCGGTGGCGGCGGGGGAGATTGCTCGTCGCCTTCGTCGCGCGGCTTGAGGGTCAGCGAAAGGGTCAGCGCCTGGCCTGCGCTCAGGGCCACCGGTTCCGGAGCGACGAACAGGCCCTCGGGTGTTTCGACCCACAGCCGGTACTCGCCCGGCGGCACGCCCTCGAGGTCGAAGGTCCCGCTCTCGGTCGTGGGATCCGAACTGTGGCGCACCTGGCCGCGCGGCTCCGCGAGGGTCACGACGATGCCGGCCCGCGGCGTCAGTCCATCGTGCGCGAGCACGCGGCCGCGCAGCTGCGCCGGTGCGGCCGCCGGCGCGGGCAAGCTCGCGACGAAGAGCGCCGCGCATGCGCCTAGGGCGTACCCACGGGATGGACGGGAGAGAGGCATGCACACCTCCTGCTTCCGAGCTGGGCCGATCCTACGTGTACCCGAGATTCGACCGCGCGCCGCAAAGAAACGCGCTGCGCGACCACCGGCCGCTGCGCGGATACCGCAGGGCGCCGATTCTCCGCGCTGCCGCGCGGGCTGTCAAGGCGCCGGCTGGGACGGGCTCACGGGCGGGGCCTCTTCGCCGTCCCCCCCCGCAGCGATCGCCAGGAGGGCCGCGCCGCCGACCCCGGAGAGCACCGCCACGCCCTTGGGGCTCGTCCAGAACTCGCGGCCCCTGGCCTTTTTCACGAGCTCCGCCACCCCGCTGGTCTCGCGCCCGAGCCACCCTACTTCTCGTGGCTCCTCGCCGGTCCACCACGCCGAGGGCCGATCGCCGAAGGCCACGAGCGTGAAGTGGACGACGACCTTCCCTCCGGGAGGGACGTTGATCACCTGGTTACCCAAAAAGAGGCCCTCCCCGGTTTCCACCGCCAGGTCGAGGTAGCCGTGCGGCACGCCCTCCAGGCGGTAGTGGCCCTTCTCGTCGCTCGGCTCGGCCTGGTAAATCTGGTTCGTCTCGAGGTGGAGCGCGTGCACGACGGCTCCCCTCGAGGGGGTCTTGCCATCGGACTCGAAAATCCGTCCCAGGACAACGCTGGCGCCGACGACGGGAAACTCGGGGCGGTCCTGGGCGGGGACCGGGGGGGGAGCGGCCGCGCCCAGGGCGACAGCTAGGAATACCACCGGAAGGCGTCGCCCTTGAGCGAAAAACATATTGAACCTCCAAAATCCTCCGAGTATGCTGCTAGGAGAGATAAAAATACTTACCGGGCGGGCCTCCCTCGATGGCACCCCGGCAAGAGGAGGAGACTGCATGCTAACCCCCGAGCTGCAGCCTGCCGACCCGCGGCCCCACTCCAAACGACGCGAGTATAGCAGCACTCGAGCGCCCGATGCCGGCGCTTCGCGCCAGCGCGGCTCGAGCTCGCGGCGCGTGCGTGCCTTCTATTTCGGGGCGGCTTCCCTCTGGGGGTTCCTCGTGGGCGCGGGGGCGTTGTTGCTCGCGCTCGGGGACCGGGACGACCCTCCGGGGCCTTGGCTAGGGGTGTCGGTCGGGGCCGGCGCCGCCCTCGCCGTGCTCGGCGGGTTCATCGCCGCGGCGGCCTACCGGGAGGCGCGCCGCAGGCTGCGCTGAGGGGCTCGCTGGCGGCCCGGGCGCTCACCGGCGCAAAAGGCCGTACTTGAAGATGCACCACAGTGCGGCGAGCCCGTCGCGCCAGCGGATTTTCTTGCCTTCTTCGTAGGTTCGCCCCCAGTAATGCACGCCGACTTCGTAGATGCGGACCCCGAGACGTGCCACCTTCGCTGTGACCTCCGGCTCGAAGCCGAAGCGGTCTTCGGTGAGCTCCACGCGGCGCAGCACCTCCGCGCGGAACACCTTGTAGCAGGTCTCCATGTCCGACAGATTGAGGTTGGTGAACGCGTTCGAGAGCAGCGTGAGGAAGCGATTGCCGACGTAGTGCCAGAAGAAAAGCACCCGGTGCGCCTCGCTGCCCACGAAGCGCGAGCCGTAGACCACGTCGGCCTTGCCCTCCAGGATCGGCGCGAGCAGCCTCGGGTAGTCCCGGGGATCGTACTCCAGATCGGCGTCCTGCACGAGGATCCACTCGCCGCGGGCTTCGGCGAAACCGCGCCGGAGGGCGGCCCCCTTGCCGCGGTTGCGGAGCTGGCGTACGAGGCGTACGCGGGGATCGGCGAGCAACGGCTCCACGGCAGCGACCGTGCCGTCCGTGGAGCCGTCGTCCACGACGATCGCCTCGAGCTCCACGCCCGGCGAGAGGGGTGCTCGCAGCACGCGGCCGAGGAGCTCGGCGATCGTGCGCTCCTCGTTGTACGCGGGGATCACCACGGAGAGCAAGGGCACGGCCGCCCATTCTGCGAGGCGCCCCACCGTCGGTCAAGTTCCCTCGCGGTTCCCAGCAGGCGCCGGACGTAGAAAGGCTCAGCGGTAGAGGTGGCGCAGCTCGCCCAGGCGGCGGCGAGCCTCCGGGTGGTCGGGCGCCTCGTCGAGCACGGCGCGCCAGGCGCGCATCGCGTTCACCGGGAGTCCCTTTCTGTCCTCCAGGCGCGCGAGACGCACGAGAAGCGCGATGCGCGTGCCCCGCGTCGCTTCCGTCCGGGGAAGCAGGAACTGCGCGCGGTTGAACGCGTGTTTCGCGCCATCCAGATCGCCGGCCGCGACCAGCGCATCGCCCGCTCGCAGGAGAATCCACGCGCGCTCCCCCGCGAGTTCCACGGCCCGGAGCGCGTCCGCACGCGCGCCGGCCGCGTCCCCCTGCCCGGCGCGCGCCCCTGCCCGCAGGGCCCACAGAGCCGCAGCCTCGGCGTTGAGCGGGAGGGCCCGTTCGGGAGGCAGCACCTGCCCCAGGCCCGGCCAATCGGCGCGCCCGGCCAAACGTAGCGCCCAGGCCTGGAGCGTTTCGAGGTGCTCGGGCCAGCGCCGCCACGCCCCCTCGAACCAGCGGTCCGCCTGCGCCACGCGACCCCGCTCCAGGCACTCGCGTCCCCAAGCCAGCCACGCCTCGGGGAGATCGGGAACGATGCGCGCTGCGAGGTCCCCGCTCGCACCCTCCGCCGCGTAAAGCTCGAGCCGCGCCAAAAGCTCCGCGGCCGCCCGGGGCTCGTAGTGGAACATGGCCCGGTCGAGCTCGAGCGCCGCCTCGACCTCGCCCGCGCGCGCGAGCACCACCGCCGCCGCCCGCACGACCGGCACGGTCACGGGCCCTGCCGCGGCGGCCCGCCAGGCGTGGAAGCGTGCCGCGGCGGTCTCCTCCGGTTTGCGGGCGAGCTCGAGCAACAGGCCGGCGTAGAGGGCACGGGCGCGCGCGTCGAGTGGATGCTGTCCCAGGTGCCGCCGCAGCGCGACGAGCAGCGAGCGCACCTCCGCAGTCTGGGCTCCCTGCTCCAGCACGAGCGGCAGGACCGCCTGGGCGCGACGCGCGAATGCCGCCATCTCGCCCGGGTAATCGCGCGCCACTCCCCCGCCGGTCCACAGCGCCGCCCCGGCGATCAGCGCGCCCCAGACCCAGACCCGAGCCCCGAAGTGCGCCACGGCCGGCGGCGCGGGTTCGATGGGGGGCTTGACGAGCTTCAGCGGGTGTTCCATCGCGCACCGAGCACGGCGCCCGCGAGCACGGCGGCCAGGCCCGCCAGCGCGGGAATGCGCAACGGGAAATCCACGAAGCCATGCAGGCCGATCGCCGCGAGCCCGGCGGCAAGGCCCACCGGCAGCGCGCCTGCGGAGCCGCTCAGGCAGGCCACCGCCCGCCGCAGCAGCGGGACGAGCGCGGCCAGCAGCAGCAACGCGCCCACGAGTCCCCCCTCGGCGAGCCACTGCAAGGGCTCGCTGTGCGCGTGGCTGTAGTGCAGGCGCACCTCGGGCGAGCGAAACGAGGGGTAGACGCGCTCGAAGGTCCCGAATCCCGTGCCCGCGACGGGGAACGCCGCCGCCAGCCGCAGCGTATCTCGCCATACCGTGACCCTGCCGCCGGCGGCCGCCACGTCGTCGACGGCGCGGCCGTAGCGGGCCGCGAGCCGGTCCGCGCCGATCTGCGCGAGGGGCACGGCGGCGCAGGCCAGCAGCAGCGCCAAGGCGACCGCCGGGCGGCGCAACCTCCTGCGGCCCGCGACGAGCGCGGTCCAAGCGAGCGCCACGACGCCGAGAGCGGTCCCCGCACGGCTGAACGAGACCAGCAACCCGGCTGCGCCGAGGGCGAGCAGCACCGAGAGCATCAGGGCCCGCGCCGCTCCTTCCTCGCCCAGCGCCAGCAGCCGGCGGCGCAACCCTCCCGCGGGCTCGCGGCCGCGCGAGCCGGGCAGCGCTGCCGCCGCTGCCGCGGGGAGCGTTCCCGCCAAGAACGCGGCGAAGTGGTTGCGGTTGACGAAGGTTCCGGTTGCCGAGTCGAGGTAGTAACGCTTGGGGATGTGCCAGATGCGGGCCTGCCCCGAGGCGAGGGCGAGAATCCCGTAAAGCGCCTGAAAGGCCGCCGCCGCCGTGAGCCACCAGGCGAGCCGCTCGAGCCCGCACACCCGCGCCACTGTCGTCGCGCACAGCACGAGCGCCACGAGGGCCGTCCCCGTGCGCAACGCCTCTCTCGTCGCCCGGGGATCCACCGAGAGGGCCGGCGCGGTCTCGAGCGAGGCCGGATCCACACCCAGCCACGCCCGCTCGAGATCCGCGACTGTCTCGTCCGCGCGCACGGCCTCGCGCAACCGCAGCGCCTGGGGCGAGAGCGTTCCGACCACGGCAGGTCCGAGGGGCAGCGTCTGGACCAGCCCGAGAACGAGCAGCCCGGCCAGGCCCAGCTGCACCGCTCGCGGCGGCAGCACCGTGGGCCGCACGAGGGCGCGCACGAGCCACAGCGCCCCGAGCGCGAGCGCAGCCCACTCGACACCTGCCCGCCCGAGCCCGCTCGCCGCCCCCAGGGGCAGGGGAGCCGCGAAGAGCCACAGGCCGAGTCCGGTCTCCAGCGCCCGGGCCAGCCGGTCGGGGCGCTCCACGGCGGGCGGCTTCATCGGCATGCGAGGGGGCGCGTTCGTCGGCGCGACGGACACACCTCGGGCTAGCGGGGCGGGTGCGCGGCGCGCGCCACGGGCTCCGCCTCGCCGCGATCCGCGCGGGTGTAGGCGTAACGGCCGTAGCCATAGCGGCCACGGGCATGGCTGTCCAGGTCGAGGTCGTTGAGCACCAGGCCGGCAGGCCGCACACCGGCCTGCACCAGCTTGTCCACCGCGGCACGCAGCGATTCTCGCGGCGTGAAATCTGCCCGCACCACGAGGATCGCTCGCTCCACCGCCGCCGCCACCAGCACGGGGTCGGCCACCGAGAGCACCGGGGGCGAGTCGTACAAAATGTGCTCGTAGCCCGCCTCGAGCAGGCGGTGGCCGAGGTCCGCGAAGACCGGTGCGGCCAGCAGATCCGCCGGGTTGGGCGGGACCGGTCCGCTCGGTAGAAGGTCGAGCCCCGGCACCTCCGTCGGGCGCACGAGCTGCCGGGGGTCCTTCTCCAAGCCGGAAAGATAGGTGCTCAGGCCGCGCTCGTTGTCGGTTTCGAAGATCCGGTGCAGGCGCGGGCGCCGCAGGTCGGCGTCGACCAGCAGCACCCGGCGGCCGAGCTGGGCGAACACCAGCGCGAGATTGGCCGTCGTGGCGGACTTGCCTTCCTTGGCCAGGGCGCTCGTGACCATCAACTGGCGCGGCGGGCTGCCCGGGCTCGAGAGCAGGATCGCGGTCCGCAGCTCCCGGAAAGCTTCGGTCGCCGCCGCCCGGCCTTCCCGCTGCGCCACGAGGTCCACGGGGCCGGCCGCTGCCGCGCGGCGGCGCACGCGCACAAGGGGTGCGGCCCCGGCGACGTGTCGCGGGATCACCGCGAGCGTCGGCAACCCGGTCTCGCGTTCGACGTGGCTCGGGCTCGACACGGTGTTGTCGAGGTAGTCGAGGAAGAACGCCATCCCCACCCCGAGGGCGAGCCCGAGCACGAGCCCCAGCAGCAGGTTCAGCGTCACGTTGGGCCGGTAGGGGGCCGTGGGCGGGCGCGCCGGGTCCACGACGCGCACGTTGCTCGAGGTCACGTCGAGATCCTGGAGCCGCGTGGCGAGGGCCATCTCGTTCTGCCGCTTGAGCAGCGCGTTGAGGATCTCCCGCTTGCGCTGGACCTCGGCTTGCAGCGTCGCGTAGTCGAAGGCGTCGCGTTTGAGCCGCTGCGCCGCGGCTTCGTGCTCGCGCTGGAGCGTGTCGAGCTGCTCCACCTCGTGGCGCGCCGCGAGGTAGCGCGCCTGGGCGGCCGCCACGACCTTGAGCCGGATCTCCTCTGTCTCCGCCGCGATGCGCGCCTGGAGTTGCTCCAGCCTGGAGCGCAGGGTGCGCAGGGCGGGCCAGTCGTCCTTGAAGCGCTGCGCCAGCTCCCCGTACTGGGACTCGTAGCTCGCGTGCTCCGCCTTGAGTCGGTTGATCAGCTCGGAGTCGCGCACCTCCGGCAAGGCCTCGGGTGGCGCGTCGCGCAGCGCGCGGTACGCCGCCTCCGTCTCGGCCAGCCGGGTCTCGGCTTCGGTGCGCCGCTGCGCGATGTCCGCCAGGGCGCGCAGCGTGATGTTGCTCGACTCGTCGATGGAGACGATGCGCTTCGCCTCGCCGTAGGACTGGAGCCGCTCCTCGAGCTCGCCGATCTCCTGTTTGAGCGCGCCGATCTGGTTGACCAGGAACTCCGATGCCTGATCCGGCGGCGAGTAGTGCGCCTCGAGCGTGAAAGCGATGTAGGCGTCCGCCACCGCGTTCG
The DNA here is from genome assembly GCA_037447115.1 of Acidobacteriota bacterium. Lineage (GTDB taxonomy): Bacteria > Acidobacteriota > Polarisedimenticolia > Polarisedimenticolales > JBBIHH01 > JBBIHH01. Next base: position 31,644 of record JBBIHH010000028.1, on the reverse strand, counting down.
CCACGCGCGCCGCGAGCTCGGGATCCGGGGAGGTCCAGGACACGCGCACGAGCTGCGAGTTGCGCACCGGGGAGACCTCGAGATGGGCCCCCAACCAAGCCGTGGCCACGTCGAGGGGCGTGCGCAGCACGTTCTCCCCGCGGCGCGGCAGCAGCCCCCGCAGCCACGCGAGCACGCCCGGCTGGCCCGCGGCTTCTTGCTGGAAGAGCGGGTGGCTCACGAGGTCGAGCCGGTCGGCGGCCCGCCGCGCCACGGTCTCGCTCGAGAGAATCTTGTATTGCGTCTGGTAGAAGTCGGCGTAGGCCGCCCAGGAGTAGTCCACCCGTGTCAGGTCCTCGAAGGCCAGGATGTCCGGGGTTTCGCGCTCGATCTGCAGCGTCACCGTCGCGCGGTACAGCGGCGTGACGAGGTACGAACCCACGAGCGCCACGAGCGCGACGGTCGTCACCGCCAGGTAGACGACCCAGCGCCGCCGCCGCAGGACGTCCCAGGAATCGAGCAGGTGGTGCCTCGCCTCAGCCATGGACCCCGTACCTCTCGCGCGGCTGCCCGCGGAGTGCGGACGCTTTTCCCACCTCTGGCCTCAGAAAAAGCTCTCCGGCACGACCACGATATCGTCGTCCTGCAGGACCGGGTCTTCCGCCTTGCCGCGGCGCACCTTGCGCAGATCCACCGCGAGCACGATGCGCTCGCCGCCGGGGCCCGTGCGGATGATCTGCACGCGGCGCTCGGCGGCGCGCTCCGTCGTCCCGCCCGCGAGGGTGATGGCCTTGAGCACCGTCACGGGCTTGTTCGCCGGCACCTCGTAGAGGTCTTCGTTCTTGACCGCACCGCTGACGAAGACGCGGATCTTCTCTGCTTCGGGAACGTAGACGATGTCGCCGGGCTCGAGCGCAACGTCGAGGCTCGCGTCCCCGGCGAAGACCAGCCGCTCCAGATCCACGTCGAGACGGCGGGTGGTGCCGTCCCCGTTGCGGCGGAAAACGTAGATCCAATCGCCGAAGTCCTTGTCCAGGCCGCCGGCCCGCGAGAGCATCTCGAGCAGGGTGCGCTGGCCGAGCATCTCGTAGGTATCCGGCTTCTTCACCGCACCCGCCACGGCGACTTTCTTCGATTCGTATTCGCGCACGAAGACCGTCACCTGAGGGTTGCGCACGTAGCGGTCGCCGAGACGCTCGGCGATGCTGCGCTCCAGCTCCGCTTTGGACAGGCCGCCCACCCGAAGCCGCCCGATGAGCGGCAGCGTGATCGAGCCGTCGTCCGCGACCCGCACCTGCTGGTTCAGCTCTTCCACACCGAAGACGCGGATCTCCAGCAAGTCCTGACGCCCGATGCGGTAGTCCTCGGCCACCGGAGCCGTGCGGACCGTGGGGACCACGGCCCGCGCCTCGATGCGCAGCGGCTCGTCCGTGGCCTCCTGGGGCGGGGCGGTGCCCCCGGCGAGCGCGGGCGCGCCTGCGAGCAGCGCGCCCAGCACCAACCCCGTGCCTCGGGTCCTCGGTTTGTGTCCCATCCTCGCCTCTCCCCGCCGGCCAGAACGCCGGCCAATATACCCCGCGCTCAAAAACCGAAGCTCGCGCCGAAATCGAGGGTCGAGCGCGTCTGGTCCAGGTGGTCGAAGGGCGGGTTCGTGTCCCGCTCCCACTCCACCCAGCGCAGGCTGTACTCGACGCGCTCGCCCAGGCCCGACTGCTGGACCCGCCACCGCACGCCCAGCTCCCGGGAGCGGATGCGGTCGAGCCGGTCCGCCACCGACCCCGCCCCAGGAAAGCTCAGCCGCCCCCGGCGCACCGCCGTCTCCGCGCCCAGTACGCGATTGAAGAAATGGATCACCCGCACGCCCGCCGAACGATCGAGGAACAGGTTGTTTGACTCGAAGACGGCGAAGCCCGCCCGCCGCTCGCCTTCGAGCCGGACGGTGGTGCCGCGGCCGAAGCGGTAGCGCAGGTCGAGCTCGCCCACCACACCCGAGAAGTCGCGCTTGGCGGGGTCGTCGAGGTCGATGCGCGTGCGCCCGAGCCGCAGCAGCCCGCCCAGGCGGCTGCGCTCGCCGAAGCGAATGCCCGGGATCAGGTCCCGCTGGCGCGAGTCGCGCGCCACGCTGGGGTCGTCGAAGCGCACGCGCAGCGTCGAGAACTCCACGAGCAACGTCGTCTGCTCCGTCCAGGTGTAGGCCAAGGTCGTCTCGAGCCCGCGCTCGAGGCGGTCGAGCAGCGCGCCGACGCGCGGCAGATCGGGGTCCGTGAACGAGCGGTCCGTGCGCCGGAGCGCGAGTTGCGCCCGCGTGCGCGAGCCGAGCTTGAGCGCTACCCCCAGGGCGGTGCCGAAGTTGTCCCGCTCCAGGCGCGAGTCGAATTCGCTCGTCGGGCGGTCGCGGCGGCGGTCCGCGAGCAGATCGGCGAAGACCGCCACACGACCGAAGGGCACGCTCGCCCGGGCCTCGAGCTGACGGTTGAAGAAGTTCTGATCGCGGAAGCGGCGGTAGGCGGTGTAGTCCACCTGGCCGCGGAACGTGACGAACGCGCGCTGCCCGAACAGCACGAGGCCCTCGAGCCGGGGCGAGAGCGTGACGCGCAGGTCGCCCTCCTTGGGCTCGCTGGCGCTGCGGAAGAAGACGTTGTCGTCGTGGCCGAGCTCGGTCACGGCGAAGCCCGGGCGCACGCGCAGCGGCCCCCAGCGCAGGTAGCGCAACGGGTCCGGGGGCGCGAAGGGATCGGCCTGCAGGGCGTGGGCGGGCGCGACCGACGCCGCGAGAGCGAGCCCCAGCCCGAGGACCCCTGCCGAGCGCTTCATGGGCGCTTCGAGTCTACCAGGCCCGCGTCCCGTTCGAACGCCTCGACGCGCTGCCGGGCCGCCCGGTCCTCGGGCCACAGGCGCAGGGCCCGCCGGTAGGCCTGGTAGGCGAGATGCAGCTGGCCCCGGGCCTCGAGCGCTTGGCCGATCCTCCGGTGCAGCCGCGCCCGCTCGGAGGCCGGCGCTCCGGCCTCGCCCGCTTTGCGCAGCGCCTCCTCGAACGCCTGGATGGCCTCGGCGGGCCTGCCCGCCTGGAGGGCGAGCGCGCCGAGCTCCTCGTCGAGATCTCGCCGCTCGGGCTCGAGCGCCAGGGCCTGGCGCGCCAGGCCGATCGCCTCCTCGCCTCGCCCCAGGGCCAGCGCGGCGCGCGCCAGAAGGCGCAGGCGCTCGAGCTCGGCGTCTTTGTTCCCCCACGGTCCGCAGGCGCGAAACGCGCGCTCCAAGCGCGCCGGGTCGCGCCAGGGCCGCTCCAGAAGCTGCTGGCCGTAGGCGCGGGGCAGGACCGGCGCCACCCCAGGCTGCGCGAGCCGTGCTTCCACCGCCGCCAGCCAGCGCTCGCCCATGCCGGCCTCCGCGTACGGTTCTGCCAGTGCCGCGAGCACTTCCGGCAGGTCCGGCAGAGCGGCGCGGATCTCCTCCGGCTCGAAGAGGGCCTGGGCGGCCAGCGAGACGACCTCGCCCGCGCGGCGCGGGTCGAGGTTCACCGTGCGGGCCAGGTAGTCGAGCGCTGCGTCCCGTTGGCCGGCCTGCAAGAGGAGCCTGGCCAGGTCGAGCTGCACGTCGGGGTTTCGCGGCGCCATGCGCGAGGCGAGCGCGACGTGCTCCAGGCGCTCGGCGATCGCCTCGGGGGTGAGGGGCGGGTCGAGCTCCCAGCGGATCGCCACCAGGCGCGCCATCGTGCGGGCCTGGATCGGTTGCGCCCGGAGACTGCGCACGAGCAGTTCCTCCGCCCGGCGCAGGGCTTCCCGGTGCCGCGCCAGCGCCTGCGCCGGCGCGAGGTCGGGGTCGTGGAGCGCCTGGAGGCCGCGCTCGATCTCCTCGCGGGCCAGCCGATTCAGCACCCGGGCCGGCGGCCCGAAAATCCAGCGCCACGGCCCGTCCCATGCGGCGGCGAACTCGGCGTCCGTCTGGAAGCGGTAGACGAGCACGGCCAGGCCCGCATAGAACGCGAGTCCGGCGAGGCCGAGCGTCAGCAAGATCCTGCGGCGCACGCTGGCAGTTCTCCACCCGGCGGCCTGCGCCTCGCCCTGACGTCCCGCGCGCGGGTGCGCTGTCACCGCAGCAAGTCTCGCAGAGACGCCTCCATGATAACACCGTGCCTCCACGACCAGCCGCGCTCTCCCTTGACAGATCTCGGCGCATCTCGTTAACATCGCTTCTCTGCCCAGGGCGCCCGTATGCGATCCCCGAGGCCTGGTGAAACGATCTTCCGCGAGGTGTCTCCGACCGCCCCTGCATCGCGCGGACACGAGCTGTGGATCGTCGCTCTGGTGTTGCTGCTCGGCGTAGGCGTCCCCCTGGGAATGTGGTACGGGGCGCCAGCGGATCTGCCCCGCAGCGATGCACGGCCCCTCGTTTTCTTGACGGTGGGCTCGGGTGTGCGCCTCGCCTTCCTGTGCGCCACAGGACGTCCGCGCTTCCTGACGACGCTCTACTATGTTTTTGTTTACATCTGGCTCGGTCTGGCGCCTCTGTTGCGCATTGGATCTGGCACCCTCATCGCCGATCGCAACACGCTATGGCGCGCGGTGGGCCTCGTGCTCGTGGGCACGGTGTCGTTCGAGCTGGGATTGCGCTTCTCGCGGCGTCCCGTGTTTTCGGAGCCGGACGCGGAAGGGCGGGCCGCTCTCGTCTTGAGCCCGTCGCGGGCCGTGTCGCTTGCCGTCGGCTCGTTGCTGGTGACGCTCCCTTTGGTCGGGTTTCTCGCCAGCGAGGACGCGCAGTTGCTCTTCTCGAGCTGGACCGAACTGATCGGGAGCATCCGGAGCGTAACCGGCTCCGAGACGCAAGCAGGGTTTCAGCTTTTCCTCAAAGGGATGCGCGTCCCGCCGTTTGCCGCGGCTTATCTCTTGTACGTACTTTTCGTCGGGCGCGCGCACGAACGCGGTCAACGCTCGAGTTGGCTCCTCGGCGGGCTGCTGGCAGGGAATCTGGTGTTGGTCGGGCTGACGGCCAACCCTGCGACCGCGCACCGGCACTGGTTCGGCACCGTAGTCCTGTCGTTCTTTTTCGCGGAAATGTGCCGGCGTCAGGCCTGGGTCACGCGGGTCGGTGTTTTGTGGGTTTTCGCCGCGATCCTCGTGCTCTTCCCTTATGCCGACCTTTTCCGTGACGCCCGCACGGTGCGCGACATCGAGCCCAGCCCTGTGGACGCGATGGCGAGCAAGCTGGACTACGACGCGTTCGATCAAATCGTGGCCGCCCTCGATCTCGTGGACGATTTCGGTCACACGCGAGGGTTTCAGATCCTCGGTGCCGCCACGTTCTGGGTCCCACGCACCTGGTGGCCTGGGAAACCGGTTCCCTCGGGAGAAATGGTCGCCCGGGCCTACCGCAAGAGCTTCACCAATGTGTCCATGCCTCTGTGGGGTGAGGCCTATCTGGACGGCGGTTGGATTTTGACCGTCCTGTATTTCCTCCTGCTCGGATGGATCTGCGGCTGGCTTGAGCGCGGGCTTGAGGTATGGAGGTTGGGGGCCGATCTGCGCCTGGCGGCGGTACTCGCGCCCGTCTGTGCGGGGTACATGCTCTTTTTCCTGCGCGGGGCGCTGATGGTGGCCGTAGCGTACCTCGCGCCGGTCGTGGCGTTGATCTTCCTTTGTGCGCGCCGGGGCGAGGCCGGGGGCGGGAGAGATCGGAGCAGATGAAGGAGCCGAATTTCTTCATCGCGGGCTTTCCGCGCAGCGGAACGACGGCACTCTACGAGTACTTGAGGGTGCACCCTCAAGTCTTCTTGCCGAAGCCCAAGGAGCCGGGTTTTTTCGCCCTGGATCTCGCTGACCGCGTCGTGCGGAGCGAACGGGCCTACCTCGCGCTCTTCCGGGAGGCCGATCCGCGCCGCCACAGCGTCGTGGGTGAGGGCACGACGGCCTACGCTTTCTCGCGCGAGGCGATCCCGGCGCTACTCCGCCGGTTCGCTGGGGCCAAGGTGATCCTAATGGTGCGCCATCCGCTGGAAATGCTGCGCTCCTTGCACCGGTATTACCTGTTCCTGGGGGTCGAGGATATCGAGGACTTCGAGCAAGCGTGGCGCAGCGAGGATCTCCGACGGCGTGGGCAGTTGCTGCCGCCCGGCTGCGGGGACCCGCAGCGGCTTCACTACTCCCGCTGGGGGAGGATCGGCGAGCACGTCCAGCGGGCGCGGGCGGCGGCGCCGGAAGGGCAGCTTAAGGTGATTTTCTACGAGGATTTTTGCGCCGATCCCCGGCGCGTGTACCTGGAGGTGCTCGAGTTTCTGGGCCTACCGGACGACGGGCGGCGCGAGTTTCCGCGTGTCAACGCGCCGCGCATCGTGCGCTGGCCCCGATTGCAGACGACCTTGGCGTTTGCCGATCGAGCGGTGACACGCATGCGGGGCATCCTGGGGGTGAGCCGGCCGTTCGGCATCCGCATGCGGCTGCTGCGATGGAACAGCCGGCCCGCCGAAACGGCCGCGCCCGCGCTGCGCCCCACGTTCGAGCAGGAACTCTTGAGCTACTTCGCCGGCGACATTCGGCTACTGGCGCGAACCACTGGCCGCGACCTCTCCCATTGGCTTCGGCCGCCTGCTGCCCGCGGGGTCGGGCCTGTGGCTGAGGCCCATGGAAACTCGTCTCAGGCCGCCAAATAGGTCGGTCCATGAATCGCCGGGCGTGGGCCGTTGCCGTCGTTTTCGCGGCCGTGGCGCTCGGGCTCGGCTTCTGGCTGGGGCAGGTCCTCCGCGAGCCTGCCGCCCGCAAGGCCCGCGCTCCCCAACCGCGCCTGCCCGGGCGCAACGTGCTGCTGATCGGCCTCGACGGGGCGGACTGGGACATCGCGCAGCCCCTCGTGGCCGCCGGCGAGATGCCCCACCTGGGGCGTCTGGTGGGCGGAGGCGCCTGGGCGCGGCTGCGCACGGTGATGCCCCCGCTTTCTCCCGTCATCTGGACGAGCGTCGCCACAGGCAAACAGCCCGCGAAGCACGGCATCTTCGATTTTCTCGCCCAGGGGGGCGATGGTTCCCAGGTGCCCGTCACGAGCACGCTGTGGCGGGCGCGCTCGCTGTGGAGCATCCTCTCCGATTCGGGCATCCCTGTGGCGATGACCGCCTGGTGGGCCACCTGGCCCGCCGAGCCCGTCGAGGGTTTTCTCGCCACGGACCCCATCGCCTACCAGCTGTTCCGAGACGTCGTGAGCGAGCCCGCGCGCTCCGACCCGGCTAGCGAAGCGGGCGGCAAGACCTGGCCTGCCGCGCTCTACGCCGAGATCCGCCCCTTCATCGTGCCCCCCGAAGCGATCGCGGACGCGGACCTCGAGCCGTTCGTGCACTTCGACGCCCTCGGTGTTCCCGATGCGGACGACCGCGAGCGGCTCGACGAGCTCAAGACGGTGCTGGCCTCGACCCGCACCTACGAGGCCATCGCCGCCCATCTGCTCGAAAAGCAGCCGCGCGGTTTCCACGCCCTGTACGTCGAAGCCACGGACACGGCGGCGCACCTCTTCATGCCGTTCCACCCACCTCTCCGCCCGCAGGTGGATGGGCGCCGCTTCGCCGCGTACCGCGACGTCGTGAGGGCGATGTACCGCGAGGCGGACGCGCTCCTCGGCCGCATGCTGGAGCGCATCGGCGACGACTGGAACGTGATCGTGCTTTCGGATCACGGCTTTCGCCACGGCGAGGACCGGCCGCGTACGGATCCGCGCGTCGACAAAGGCCCCGCCGCGGACTGGCACGACCGCTTCGGCATCCTCGTGCTCCACGGACCCGACGTGCGCGCCGGTGTCGAGATCGAAGACGCCTCCGTGCTCGATGTGGCCCCCACGATCCTGGGGCTCTACGGGCTACCCGTAGGCCAGGACATGGACGGAAGGGTTCTCGAAGAAGCGCTCGATCCCGCGTTTCTCGAGCGCGTTGCCGTGCGGGCCATCGCCTCCTACGAGACGGGGCGGCCGCGCGCGCTTGCGGGCGTCCTGCCTTCGCCGCAGGATGCGGGCCTTCTCGCCAAGCTGCGGGCTCTGGGTTACCTCGGCGGCGGGGACGCTCCGGCGGGCGAAGGCGGGGGAGGCTACGCCCAAGCCACAGCGACAGCCGCGCTCAACCGGGGTATCGCACTCATGGCGCAGGGCGATCTCGCCGGCGCCGAGGTGGCCTTCGAGGAAGCCCTCGCGGGCGGCGCCGCGCGCATGGCGCTGGTCAATCTCTTCCAGCTCCACGCGCTGCGCGGTGACCTGGAGCGCGCGCGTGGCGCTCTCGCGCGCATCGAGCGCATCGCCCCCGACGCCCGGGAGCTGCCGCGCCTGCGCGGGGTGCTCGCGGACCTCGAGGGCGACGCCCCCTGCGCCGAAAGCCTGCTGCGCGAAGCCGTCGCCCGCGACCCCGCCGATGCCAGGGCCCACGTGCGCCTCGGGCACGTGCTCGAACAGAAAGGCCGCCTCGCCGAGGCGCTCGCCGAGTACGAGGCGGCCATACGCGCCGATCCCTCGAGCGCGGAGGCCCAGAACTATCGCGGCAACGTGCTGCGCCTCATGGGCAAGCCCGCCGAGGCCGAAGCCGCTTACCGCGCCGCCATCGAAGCCGACCCGCGTTACCCGGGCGCCTACAACAACCTCGGCCTCGTCCTCCAGCAGCAGGGCCGCCTCGCCGAGGCCACGGCGCTCTACCGCAAGGGCCTCGCGCAGGCGCCGCGCTCCCCGCTCCTGCACAACAGCCTCGCCGCGGCTTCGATCCTCGAGCGGGAGCTCGACGAAGCCGAACGCCACCTCCGCCAGGCCCTCGAGATCGCCCCCGACATGAAGGAGGCACACAACAACCTCGGCATCCTCCTTGCCGAGCGCGGCCGGATCGAGGATGCCCTCGCCGCCTTCGAAGCGGCGCTCGCCGCCGATCCCGACGACGCCGAGGCGCACTTCAACCGCGGCAAGGCGCTGCTCGTCTTGAAGCGCGCCGAGGAGGCGTATCGGGCCTTCGCCCGCGCCGCGGACCTCGACCCGAGCCACGCCGATGCCGCCATCGGGGCAGGGGAGCTCGCCTTCCGGGCCGGCCGCGACGCCGACGCCTTGCGTCACTTCGAGCAAGCCGCCCGCCTCACCCCGGACAACCCGCGTCTCCAAGAGCGCCTCGCCGAACTCCGACGCCGCATGGGCTCTTCCCGTTAGCCCGGGTTTGGCACCGCTGCCGTTTTTCGCTGACACCGGAGGATGCCTACCGCTTGCCGCGAGCCAGGGCACCGATTGACCCTCGGCCGAATCCGCTCCAAACTGTTTGCATGTCCAAGGAAGGGCGGCGAGCGAAAAGGGGGGAACCATGCGCCCACGGTTCGTCCAGCTCCTGCTGATCCTCGGCTGCGTCATGGCCGGCGTGCCGGTGGCTCGGCCGCAGGCGAGCCCGCGGTCCGAGCAGCCTCGGCCGCTGAGCGCAGCGGAAGCGGCCGACCATCTCGGCGAGCACGCGACTGTCTGCGGGCAGGTGGTCTCGACGAAGTACGCGAGCACGTCGAGAGGGCAGCCCACGTTTCTCAACCTGGATCGGCCTTATCCCAGGCAGATTTTCACCGTGGTGATCTGGGGTGAAGACCGCGCCAAGTTCGGCAGCCCGGAGGGCTTCTACAAGAACAAGCGCATCTGCGTGACCGGGCGGATCGAGTCGCACCGCGGCCAAGCGCAGATCGTGGCGCGCGACCCGTCTCAGATCACGATCGAGGTCACGGGCGAACCTTCCCCCGAGATCCGACGGCCCCGTGGCGAGCCGCCACTGGACGGGCGGGGAACGGGCACGAGACGCTCCGCCTGACGCGCCACCGCTCCCACGTCGGGCACTTCTGCTGGGCAGCTTCCTGGCCCCATGCCCTAAACTACCCGTTTCCATGAGCGGGAAGCGGGGGTGAGATTGAGAGAGAACCGACAGCCGTGCCTGCGGGCGCCCTTCTTGCTTCTGGGCCGCTTCTTCGACGCGAGCCATGCGGAGCTACTCTCGGGGACGGTGGGCTCGGTGGTGGTGCGCGGCGCGGCGGTCGCGCTGGGCGTCCTGGTACCGCTCGTGCTCGGGCGGCTTCTGGGCGCGGCGGGCTACGGCACTTACGCCTACGCCAGCGCCTGGGCGCTTCTCATCGGTAGCGTCGGAGCGTTCGGGCTCGACATCGTCGCGATCCGCGAGCTCGCCGCCGCCCGCACGCGCGGGGCGTGGAACGAGGTGCGAGCGTTTTCGCGCTGGGCGGCCCGCGCGGTGGTGTTCGTGGCGCTGCTCGCCCTGACGCTAGCCTACATCGGGGCCCTGCTCGCGTGCTCCAGGCTCGAGCCTCGAGCCTGCGCGGCCCTGCGCATCGCGCTGCTCGGGATCCCCGCCATCGCAGCGATGCGGCTTCTCGAAGGCTTCGCCCAAGGGCTGGGCCGCGTGGTCCTCGGACAGATCCCACAGCAGATCGTTCTCCCGGGAGCCGTGGTCCTCGCCGCGGCAGCCATCTTCTGCTTCACTGGCCAGCTCAGCGCACGCCGCGTGGCCGTGGCCTACGTGGGGGCGGCCGTGGCCGCGGCCTCGGTGGGCATGGTCATTGTCCGCGGGGCGCTCGCTGACGGCCCTGCCGCGCCGCGGGGCGAACCGAGAAAGGCGCAGTGGCTGCGCGCGGCCATCCCGCTCTTCCTCTCGGTCCTCGTCGCGCTTCTCAACGACAGCGTGGGCGTCCTCGTCCTCGGGACGTTCGTCAGCACCGAGGCCGCCGGCGTCTACGACGTCGCCCGCAGGGCAGCCACGCTCGTCGCTCTGCCCCTCGTGACGGTCAACATGGCACTCGGTCCCATCGTGTCGGCCCGCTTCGCGGAGGGCGACACGGTGCAACTGCGCCGCAGCGTGCGCTTCGGCGCGCGCCTCGCGCTCGCCGGCGCGCTTCCCATCGCGCTTTGCCTCGTTTTCTTCGGCGAGCAGCTCCTGCGGATACTCGGCGCGGACTTCGCCGGCGGGCGCCTCCCGCTGCTGCTCGTCGTGGCGGGTCAGCTCTTCAATGTCGCCGCCGGCTCGGTCGGACTGATCCTGAATATGACCGGGCACGAGCGGGACACCCTGAGGGGAATCCTCGCCGGCACCACGACGAACGCCCTGCTGACCGTGCTCCTCGCCCCGCGCTATGGTGCCGTCGGCGCGGCCGGCGCGGCGGCCGCGAGCTTTTTCGTCTGGAACACGTTCATGGCGCTTCGCGTCTGGGCGCAGGTGGGCATCAATCCCACGGCCTTCGCCCGCATCGGCCCGGCTCGCTAGCGATCCTGAGGAGGCCGCATTCGCGCCCCGTTCGGGGCGCCGAAGGCAGGCACGGCCTTCCCGGAAGCGCGCGCTTGCCCGCCCTCGGTCAGGAACCTATCTTCGCCTCAGCATCGCCGCGGGAGGGACGGGCAGATGACTCCGACCCAAGCCGGAATCTCGGGGGGAATCCTGGCCGCGCTGGCCGTGACAGGGGCGGTCGTCTGGCTCGAGCGGCAAGGTGCAACGGCGACACGCCAGGACGTGGTGCGCCAGACCGAAGTCGTGGCCCGCCAATTCTCCAGCCGCATCGCCGCAACCCTCGACCGCCACCGCGTGGGCCTGGAACAGTTCGCGAACTTCTGGAGCGCCTCGGAGGAGGTCACGGTCCAGGAGTTCCGAGGCTTCGCCGCCAAGACCGTCGCGCTGACACCCCTCTGCCGGCGGATTTCCATGGTGGACGGGGAGATGCGCATCCGCTGGGTCTACCCGCCGGATGCCGAGCAGCAGTTCGCCGGTTTCGACGTCCAGACCCACGCCCTCGGTTACCGCGCCCTCGCCCGCGCGCGCAGCGAGGCGCGCGCGATCCTTTCGCCGCCCTTGGAGTTGCTGGACGGGACCCAGGGCCTTGTGTTGGGTGTCCCGATCCAGAAAGACGGCGAGTTCCTGGGCAGCCTCGTGTGCGCGATCCGTGCGAGCGATTTCTTCCAAACCTTGGTTCTTCCCGAAGTGGCCGGGCTCTACGTTCAGGCCGTCTCCGACGAAGGGGTGCTCCTCTACGCCAGCGACCCGGCGGCGAAGAACCTCTTTTCGCTTCCCGTCACCACATCCAAGAGCATCGAATTTGCAGGCCGTCGCTGGGACATCGCCGTCGCGCCGCGGCCCGAGGTCCTGGCCGCGAAGCTGGCGCACGAACGCCTCACGTTCTGGATCCTGGGGTCGGTGGCCGCGCTGATGGCGGGCTTGGGCGCGGCCGTCGTGACGGAACGGCAGTGGCGCACGCGCCGCGACCTTCAGCTCAAAGAGCACGCGCTGCGAGAAACACGCCACGACCTGGAGGAAGCCATCGAGCAGCTCTTGCAGGCAGAGAAGCTCGCCACGCTGGGGGAGCTCGTTGCCGGTGTGGCGCACGAGCTCAACAACCCCCTGGCGAGTGTCCTGGGCTACTCGGAGTTGGCGCTGCGTGCCGACCCGCCCGAGAAGGTGCGCCGCTACCTGCAGATCGCCATGAGCGAAGCGGAGCGGGCGGGCAAGATCGTCCGCAACCTGCTGACCTTCGCGCGCAAACAGGCATCCGAGAAAAAGCCCCAGTTCTTGAACGAAATCGTGGAAAAAACGCTCGAGCTTCGGGCGTACCACTTCCGCACGAGCCAGATTCGCGTGGAGCGCGACTTCGACCCCACCCTCCCCAAGACCATGCTCGACGGCCAGCAGATCCAACAGGTGGTGCTCAACCTGCTGAACAACGCCGCGCAGGCCATCGCCGAACGGGGGCGGGGAGGGACGATCCGCGTGGTCACGCGGCGCGCGGGAGACAGGATGCAGCTCGTCGTCTCGGACGATGGTCCCGGAGTCCCGCCCGAGGTTCAAGCGCGCATCTTCGAGCCGTTCTTCACCACCAAGAAGGACGGCAAGGGTACCGGCCTCGGCCTGCCTTTGTGCTCTCGCATCGTCGAGGAACACGGGGGCCGCATCTGGGTCGAGAGCAAACCGGGCGAGGGCGCGACGTTCGTCGTCGAGCTGCCCATCGTCGAGGGCCGAGAGGGTACGGACGACACCCCCCGGGCCGCTGAAGCCGTGGCTCTACCGGCGGGACTTCGCATTCTCCTGGTGGACGACGAACCCGGTGTTCAGGCGTTCTTTTCCGACCTACTCCAGGGGCGTGGGCACCACGTCGAGACGACCTCGGATGTGCCCGAAGCTCTGGAGCGGCTGGCGGCGAGCCATTTCGACTTGATCATCGCGGACCTGCGCATGCCCCACGGGACCGGGGAGGACATCTATCGCGCGGCCAAGCGGAAGTCGCCACGCCTCGCGCGGCGGATCATTTTCACCACGGGCGAGAACGTCAGCCCGCGCACGGAGCATCTGGTCCAGGACCTCGGGGTCGCCGTCCTCCACAAGCCCTGCAAGATCGAGGAAATCGAACGCGCCCTGGCCCAGGTCATCCAGAGCTGAGCGCTGCGAGAAAAGCGGCGCGGCCTGCGCGTGGCCCAGCCGGGCGAGCCGCGGTCCCCTTGGCGTGGGCCTCGAAAAAAGGCTCGGGGCTCCCGTTCGAGATTTTCTGATCGCACGCCGGCCATTCTACAATCCTCGCGGGATTCGTTTCGAGTGATTCGCTGTAGATAGCCTCGGCAGCCGGCAGCGATGGTGGTCATTTTTGCGTGTCGCGGCCGGTGGCGGCGGCAGCGGGGCGGTTCTAGCCGCGATCCCGTAGCGGCCGATGCGGCCGGCTGCCGCTGGCTACCTACCGGCGGAATGGAATTGGTCACGGCTCCCGACGATGGTCGCTCCCCCTTGACACTCCACCGCTCGGCCGTGTGAAATATGCAGCCCCCTCGGCCACGGGGCGCGGGTTGCGGCGCCGGTGCAGCTGCGCATCGGGCGGGGGTGGGGGAGACGTGTTCAGAGAACGGGAGCGGACACTCGAGAGCACCTGCCTTCTTCTGGACGCCCTCGGCATCGGCTTGGCCGTGGGGCTCGCCTTCCTGCTCCGCAACGTTCACGAGCGCGTGCCGCTGCTAGCCTGGATTCCCTCGACCCCCTGGCTTTCCGAGCGGGCCGTGCGCTCCGAATACTGGCTTCTCTACGTCGTCAACCTCGTCGCCTGGCTCGGCTGCCTGCATAACCAGGGCCTCTACCGCCGACTGCCCAGCTGGGCTGCGATCGTGGCGGGCTACGCCAAAGGGATCGCCGTGAGCCTCCTCGCGAGCGGCGTGCTGGTCTTCCTCCTCAAGATAAGCATCAGCCGGCTCTTCTTTGCCTATTTCTTCGTCAGCGTTTTCGCGATCCTCTTCGCCAAGCAGGTGGCCCTCGTGGCGCTGCTTCGCCGCGCCGGACGCGCGGGACGCTACGAGCGCGGGGCGCTCGTTCTTGGCGAACTCCGGGCGGCTTTGCAGTTCGCCCGCCTGCTCGCCGACGACCTGCCGGGCCGCTACCAGCTTCAGGCGGTGCTGGCGGACCCGCCCGCCACCCACGCCCAAGCACTGCTGGCGCCGTTCCCCGTGCACACGCTGGAGCAGCTCGAACGTGTGCTGCAAACGCGCCGAGTGGACGAGGTCTTCGTCGTCGGCTCCGCCAAGCACGTGTGCCGCTTGGCCCCGGTGGCGCAAACGCTGATCGAGCGCGGGTGCGTCGTCTCCATCGTTTGCGCGTTCCGCGCTGGGACCGAGGTGCGCGGGCGCGTCACGGAGTTCGCCGGCGTGCCGGTCCTCTCGTACGGACCGATGCCCAAGAACGAGCTTCGCGAGGCGGCGCGCCGCGCCGTGGACCTGGTGGTCGGCAGTGCGGCCCTGTTCGCCTCGACCCCGCTCCTGGCCCTCATCGCCGCCGCGATCAAGCTGACGGACGGCGGCCCGGTGCTCTTCCGCCAGCAACGGCTCGGGCAGCAGGGCCGCCCCTTTACCCTCTACAAGTTCCGCTCGATGCGGACCGACGCCGAGGACATGCTTCGCGCCTCCCCGGACCTTTACCGCAAGTACGTCGAGAACGATTTCAAGCTGCCCGCGAACGAAGACCCGCGCATCACCCCGATCGGCCGCCTGCTCCGCAGGACGAGCCTCGACGAGCTGCCGCAGCTTTGGAACGTCGTCAAGGGCGACATGACCCTCGTTGGCCCGCGACCGATCGTCGCCGAAGAGCTGAAGCTGTACGAGCCCTACGGCCGCATGCTTCTCGCCGCCAAGCCAGGCCTTACGGGACAGTGGCAGGTCGGCGGCCGCAGCCGCGTGCGCTACCCGGAGCGCGCCTTCCTCGACCTCGACTACGTCGCGAGCAACTCCATCCTCAAAGACCTGAAGATCCTGGCGCGGACGGTTCCGGCCGTGGTCGCGCGCCGCGGGGCCGAGTGACGCCCTTGCGCCTCGCGGTTCACGATTACGCGGGCCACCCGTTCCAACCGCAGTTGAGCAGGCGCCTCGCCGCGGAGGGCCACGACGTGCTCCACGTCTATTGCACGAGGCTCGTCGCGCCCCGGGGACCTCTCGGGCCGCGCCCGGGCGACGCGCCCGGCCTTTCTTTTCTCGGCGTGGACCCTCCCGGTACGATCGCCAAGACGAAGCTCGTACGCCGCTGGCTTCAGGAGCGCGCCTACGGGCGGCGGCTCGTGCGGGCCGTTGCCTTTTTCCGCCCGCAGCGTCTTCTCAGCGGCAACGCACCCCTTGACGCGCAAGCGGCACTGCTGCGCTGGTGCCGCCCGCGCAGGATCCGCTTCGTCTATTGGGTGCAGGATCTTCTCGGCATCGGCACCCGCACCGTCCTCGCCAAGCGCTGGGGCCTTCCCGGCCGCCTGATCGGCGCCTACTTCCGCGCCTTCGAGGCCTCGCTCCTCAGGCGCAGCGACGGCTGCGTCGTCATCACCGAGGACTTCGTTCCCATCCTTCGCGGCTACGGCGTCCCGGCCGAGCGCATCCGCGTCATTCCCAACTGGGCACCTGTCGAGGAATTCCCGCTGCGGCCGAAGGACAACCCCTGGGCCCGCGCGCGCGGCCTGGCAGATAGGAAGGTCGCCCTTTACTGCGGGACCCTCGGTATGAAGCACAATCCCGAGCTGCTCCTCGCACTCGCGCAAGCGCTGGAGCGCTCGGTGCCGGGGGCGCTCGTGGCTGTCGCTTCCGAAAGCCACGGGGCCCTGTGGCTCAAGCGCGAGGCCCGCCGCCGCGGCATCTCCAACATGGTCTTCTTCGACTTCCAGCCCTACGAGGTCCTCCCCGAGGTCCTCGCCGCAGGCGACGTGTTGCTCTCCATCCTTGAGGCCGATGCGAGTGTGTTCGCTGTGCCCTCCAAAGTGCTGAGCGCGATGTGCGCCGCGCGGCCCATCGTGGCTGCCGTACCCGCAGAGAACCTCGCCGCCCGGCAGATCGCCGGCGCCGGCTGCGGGGCCGTCGTCCCCCCGCACGACGCGGACGCCTTTGCCCGCGCCGTCGTGCGATTCCTGCAAGACGGCCCAGCCGCCGAAGCCGCGGGCCAGCGTGCGCGCGCATGGGCCGAGCGGGCCTTCCGCATCGATGAGATCGCTGCGAAGTTCGCCGAGGTGCTCGACCTCGGGTCGGCCATCGCGTTGTCCGGTCGGCGGGCAGCGGTCCGCTAGCGGGCTATTCGGTCTTCTTCTGGGCGGCCGGCCGCAGCCGGCCACGACGGCCCCGCCGGGTTACGGTCACAGCCGCCATGCCGTCGGTCGTCCGACGCCTATCGCAACGAACAGCCGCCTCCGGCAGCGCCTTTTCTTGCACCACCACAATTGCGTGTACCTGGGTAATCGCCCCTGTCGGCTGACGGGGGCCCTCGTACGGGCGGTTGGCCCTTGCGCCGTGCACGTCGTTCTCTCCCCCGGGATGGGCGCCAAGCTCAAGGGCCTCTACCCGGGCGTCCGATTCACCCGCGTCCTGCTGAACAGCGCGTTCATCGAGCCCGGACCCGAGCCGAGGGTCCGGGAACAGCCGCACCGAGCAGCTTCCCTTTCGTGGCGCGAGCATCGAGGAGGCGTTCAGCCTCGTCATGCAAGAAGCCGCCAGCCGGGGCCTCCCGGCCGTCGCCTACGACGCGGGGGCGACAGGGGAGGGTCTCGGTCCCGAAGACTCGTCCCCGTCTAGCCCGGTGCAGGCTTCGTGGAGGAGGCGGTGAAAGCCTTGCCGCGCTCGGTCCACGACCCGCAGGCCTTGGCCCGCGCTTGGCGGGCGGCACGGCAGGAGTTTTTCGCGCGCTTCGCCCGCTCCCGAGTTCAGCTCGAGCCGCTCTCCGCGGAACTCCTTGGCGGCGCTGACGAAAGCGTGACGAATACGGGCCAGACAGCTTCAAATACCCCTTGACAGCCGGCGCGGAATTCCGTGGAATAGGGACCCTCGATCGGCTGAGGCCGCAGGGGGGACGCTGGGTGGACGGCACATCCGAGGGCTGGGGCGCCAGGGGGGCCCCACGCCCGTTCGATCGACACGCACCGACCGACGCAGGGGCTTCCCGCGACCGCTCCCCTCTTGCTCCGCGAGCGATGTTTCCGCGCACGGGAGAGTTTTTCGATGGCACGTAAGGCCCTGGTCGCAGGCGCAGGCGGTTTTATCGGCCACCACATGGTCCGCTACCTCAAAGACCGCGGCTACTGGGTCCGCGGGGTCGATCTCAAGCACCCCGAGTTCGAGCCCAGCGCGGCGGACGCGTTTCTCATCCTGGACCTCCGCCGCCGCGACAACTGCCTCGTCGCCTGCCAGGGCGTGGACGAGGTCTACCAGCTCGCCGCCGACATGGGCGGGATCGGCTACATCACCGCCAACCACGCGGACATCGCCAGCAACAACGTCTTGATCAACGCGCACATGCTCGAGGCTGCCTGGCTCCACGGGGTGCATCGCTACTTCTATTCCTCGTCGGCGTGCGTCTACCCCCAGTACCGCCAAAAGTCCGCAGACGTCGCGCCGCTCAAAGAAGAAGACGCCTATCCGGCCGAACCCGAAGAGGGCTACGGTTGGGAGAAACTCTATTCCGAAAAGCTCTGCCAGTACTACGCCGAGGAGGGTCGCCTCGAAACACGCGTCGCGCGCTTCCACAACGTTTACGGTCCCCTCGGCACCTACGACGGCGGGAAGGAGAAGGCCCCCGCGGCGATCTGCCGCAAGGTGGCCCTGGCCCGGGACGGGGACGAAATCGAGGTCTGGGGCGACGGCAAGCAGACCCGCTCCTTCATGTACATCGACGACTGCGTGGAGGGGATCTACCGCATCACCCAGTCGGCCTATCGCGATCCCCTCAACCTCGGCACCGAAGTGCTGATCGGCATCGACGACCTGGTGGACCTGGTGGCCAAGATCGCCGGCAAGCGTATCCGCAAGCGTCACGACGCGACGAAGCCTCAGGGCGTCCGCGGCCGCAACAGCGACAACACGCGCCTGCGCCAGGTGCTCGGCTGGGAACCCTCGATTCCACTCGAGGTGGGGCTGACGCACACGTATCGGTGGATCGAGAGCGAGCTCCGCAAGGCCGGTCGGATTCCTGCGGACACGAGTTCCATCGCTGCGAGATGAGAGCCGTTAGGGACGTTGCCCGAGGGGACGAAGTCCTCGCCCCCCTCTTCCAGTCAGGTTCTGCCGTGGCGAGCTTCAATGTGCTCGGGACCCGGGTCTGCGCGCTGACTTTGGGCGAGACGGTTTCTTTACTGGCGGACCGAATCGCCGAGCGCGCCGCCGGCTACGTCTGCGTCTGCACGGTCAACGACATCGTCGAGAGCATGAAGAACCCCGCCGTCCGCCGCTCCATCAACGCCGCCTGGCTGGCCACGACGGACGGGATGCCGCTCGTGTGGTGGGGCAAGCTCTGCGGCCACCGCGGGATCACCCGGGTTTACGGGCCGGACCTCGTGCGAGCCGTCCTCGCGGACCCTCGCCATAGGCGCACCCGACACTTCTTCTATGGTGGAACGCCGGAGATCCTCGAGCGGCTCGAACGCCACGCGCGGCGCCTCAACCCGTCGCTCGTCCTTGCCGGCGCTCTCGCACCTCCCTTCCGCCCGCTGACACCCCGAGAAGAAGAGGAGCACATCCGGACGATCAACGACGCCCGACCCGACATCGTTTGGGTCGGCCTCGGCTGCCCGAAGCAAAACCTGTGGATGGCCCGCATGCAGCCGCGCCTGGAGGCTCCGGTCCTGATCGGCGTGGGGGCGGCGTTCGATTTCCTGGCGGGGGTGAAGCCCCAGGCTCCCCGTTGGATGCAGCGCGCCGGCCTCGAGTGGCTTTTCCGGCTGCTCTGCGAGCCGAGACGGCTCTGGCGGCGTTACCTCGTGAACAACACGATCTTCCTCTGTCACGCGTTCGCCTGTTGGATCGGCCTCCGGGACTACCCGCTCGACCCTCCGACACCGCCAGCGATGGGGGAAGGCAGGGTGTGACGGAAGGCGTCGTTGACACCGCCCTTCCGCAGGCCGAGGCGCTGCCGCTCCAGCGCAGGGCCAGCCTGCGCCTCGAGCCGCGGCTGGCGTGGCGCGCCGTCCATATCGTAGCCGATTTCGCGACGATCTTCCTGGCTGGCATCCTCACCTACGGCCTCTACCTGGCATCGGGGCTGGGCCGGCAACACTTCGCACCGCAGCTCTACGCGCAGCTCAGCCTCGCCCTGGCCTGCGTCACCGTGGTGTCTCTCCAAGGACACGGAGCGTACCGCGGCCAGCTCGGCCTGCTGCAGATCGAAGCCGTGCGCCGCGTCATTCGTGCCGTCCTCTCGAGCCTGGGTCTCCTGCTGGCGTTGAGTTTCCTGTTGCGCATCCCGCACTTTTCCCGCCTGACGCTCGTCATGGTCGCGCCGATCGTCACCATGAGCCTCGTGGCGGAGCGGGCATTGCTCTCGTCCCTGCGCAGCAAGATCCGAGGTTCGCTCGGCCGTTCCATCCCCGTCTTGATCTACGGGGCTGGCTCCACGGGTCGCCTTCTCGCTCAACAGCTTTTGGAGGATCATTCTCTAGGATTGCGGCCCGTGGGCTTCATCGACGACGACCCGGACTTGCACGGAGAGCGCATCCGTGCCGGTGCCGGGCGCGAAGGCGAGCGGATTCCCGTACTGGGGAGCGGCCGCCACCTGGAGCGCTTGGCGGAAAAGCTCCGCGTGGGGGCGGTCTTTCTGGCACTGCCTTCGCTTCCGCCGGACGAGCTGGGCCGTTTCGTTTCCCGACTGGAAAAAACGAACCTTCCCTACTTTTTCGTCCCCAGCTCCGGAGACATGATGCTCCTGCGCTACCAGTTCGGCCAGGTCGGCGCTGTACCCGTGTTCTCCCCTCGTGGCCCGGCCGCCGGCCGCGTCTACGAAATTGCGAAGCGCGCGACCGACATCGTTGTGTCCGCGACGCTCCTCGTGTTCACGGGTCCGCTGATCGCCCTCTGCGCGCTGCTCGTCAAATGGACCTCGCCGGGACCCGCGTTCTTCAAACAAGAGCGCGTCGGACTGAACGGCAAGCGCTTCACCATCTACAAGCTCCGCACCATGCGGGTGGACGCCCCGAAGTACGCCTATCACCCCGAAAGCCCCGCAGACCCGAGGATTACCCCTTTCGGCCGGTGGCTGCGCTGCCTCAGCCTCGACGAGCTCCCGCAGCTGTGGAACGTGCTGCGGGGCGACATGAGCCTCGTCGGCCCACGTCCCGAGATGCCCTTCATCGTCGCGCAGTACGGAGAGATCGAGCGCCAGCGCCTGAGCGTGAAGCCAGGCCTGACTGGACTGTGGCAGATCAGCGAAGACCGTGCGTTCAAGATTCACGACAACATGCAGTACGACCTGTACTACGTGGAGAACCGGTCGTGGTCGATGGATTTGGCGGTCTTGTTGCTGACGCCGGTCACGCTATTACGCAAGACGGGTGCCTAGGCTCTATTCGCTGCCGCGCACCGTCCGGGCGTTCGCGAGTTCGCGCGATGCCTGGGGTTCCACACCGACGGGCCACGGCGGCCGACCCTTCGTCCCGTGGCGGACGAGCCCCCGGGGCCGGATTGGAGGAGACACGAGCGAAGAGCCCGAACGCCGCGAGCAGCGCCACGGCCGGAATTCTCAGGGGGAAGTCAGCGAAGGCGTGAATCGCCAGCGCCCCGAAGGCTCCGGCATGCTCCGGCGCGGCATGCGCCTGCTCCGGGGGTCGGCGCCCCCGCGCTTGGATACGCCTCAGCACGACCAACGCGCCGAAAGCGAGGACGAGCGGAGCCGCACCCCCTTCCAATACAAGCTGCAGCCAGTCGTTGTGGGCGTGGTCCCAGCGCGTCCGGATATCGCGCGAATACACTCGCTTGAAGCTTTCTTCGAAGGTGCCGTAGCCCGTCCCGAACGCGAGGTAATCGGGGACCAGTTCTAGGGCTGCCTTCCAGACGGGTAGGCGGCTGTTGAGTGTGGCGAAGTCTTGCGACCCGGACCAGAAGCGCTCGCCGGGTGGGCGAGTCCACTGCCAGGAGAGCAAGACGAGCGCGAACACGCTGAGCCCGATGGCCAGGCGCGGTGCCCGGCCCTGGTTCCGGCTCCGCGCGAGGTAGAGGACGAGGCCGGCGAGGGCGGCGATCGTGCCCCCGCGGGAAAAGGAGAGGAGGACGGCGGTGAGGATGGCGCTGGCGGCGAGGATTGCCAGCGCACGCGTCCGGCCGTCCGCGGAGAAAACGCGCAACCACAATGGAAGCTCGTCTCTGCCGGTGCCTCGACGGCGGCGTTGGGACATCGCCAGGGCGAACGCGAAGGGTAGCGTCACGGCCAGGTAGGCCGCGTAGTGGTTGCGGTTGATGAAGGTGCCGGTGGCGGAGTCGAGGTAGTACTGCTTCCTGTACCCGAAGATGTGCTGGTGGCCGGAGAGGAATTCGAGAGCGCCGTAGACCGCCTGGAACGATCCGGAGGCGACGATGGCGGCGGCGGCATGTTTCAAGTGGCGCGGTTCGCGGTGGCTGACCGCGGCGGCAAGGCCGATGAAGGCGTAGGCCATGAAGCGGAGCAGGGCGTCCATCGTGTCGGGAGGGCTGAGGCTTGGAGGGGCGAGCGGGCGCGCAGCGTGCGGTGCGGCGCGGGCGACGGCCGCGCGGAATTCGGCGGTCGGGCGCGCGACGGCGTGAACGAAAGCGTGCGGCGCGGGGGTGAACTGGACGAGGCCGATGGCGAGGATGACGACGACGGGAGCGAGAAGGCGGCGGGCTCTGGGGGAGAGAATCGCGGGGTCGCGGTGGAGGAGGTAGAGGGCGGCCGCGCCGAGGACGGCGGCCCAGAGTTCGATGGTCAGGACCGCCCGAGGTCGGACGGAGCCGAAGGGGAGCGCCGAGAGAAAGACGAGGGCGTAGAGGTTGCAGCGGAGGAAGCGTTCCATGGGTGGTCAGGCGGCGATGCGCTTCGGCGAGGCTCGGGGTTCGGTTCGGATGTTGGAGGTTGGGCCAGGAGCGCAACGGCCGACCTGCCGATCGCCCCTCCAGGGGCGGGCGGTGTCGAGCCCATGGACGGGCGGGATGCCGCTCGCCCGCGCGCGGACCTCGACCATCGAGCCGATCAGCCGGCGCGGCGTTTGCGTCCGTTCCATACCTTGCGCCAAGCGCGGACGAGGGGGCGCGCTTCCCGGGCCCGCGCTTCGACTTCGTCGTCACCCTCGTCGCGGTAGTAGCGGTAGTAGCGGTAATACCGGTAGTAGTAGCGCGAGTGCTCGGGCACGGCGTTGAGCACGACACCGGCGAGGTGCGCGCGGGCGGAGCGCAAGCGCTCGACGCCGGTGGCGAGGGACTCGCGCGTCGTTGCCCGCGCCCGGACAACGAGGATGGTCGTGTCCATTTTGGCCGCCAGAATGAGGCCGTCGGCGACCTGGATCGAGGGCGGGGAGTCGAAGATGACGTGGTCGTAGCGCTGCGTGGCGTCCACGCGCTGGAGAAGCGCCTCGACGCGCGGCGAGCCCAGAAGCTCCGAGGGGTTAGGGGGGATGGGCCCGCTGGAGATGAAGTCGAGGCCGGGGATTTCGCTCTCCCGCAACACTTCCTCGATCTCGGCGTTGCCGGTGAGGTAGGTGGACAGGCCCTGGTCGTTGCCGTTCGCCGAGAGGACCTTGTGCAGGCGCGGCCGCCGCAGGTCGGCGTCCACGAGGAGCACGCGCCGGCCCATTTGCGTCAGGACGATGGCGAGGTTGAGGGCCACGGTGGATTTGCCGTCGCCCGCCTCGCACGAGGTGACGACGATGTGGCGCGGCGGGTGCTCGGCAGAGGCAAGCAGGAGCGCGGTCCTCAAGCTCTTGAAGGCTTCGGCGAAGCTCGAGCGGTGGTTGGTGTGGCTCGCGAGGTCGGGGGTGGCCGCAGCGTCGGCTCTGGGTTTCTCGGGTTGCGGGGCCTGCACGGTGGCCTCGTGCGCCGCGGCAGCCTCCTGCTTCTCGGCGGCGGAGCGCCCGCCATAGACGACGCGCAGGGGCTCGAAGAGGGGGACATGGCCGAGGACGGCGGCGCCCGGGGCGTGTTGCTCGATGTCGTGTTCGGTTTTGACCGTGTTGTCCACCTGGTGGGCCACGAAGGCGAGGCTGACGCCGAGGCCGACTCCCAAGACGACGGCCAGCAGGAGATTGAGAAGCTTGCGGGGGCGGGCAGCCTCGTCCGGCGTTTCCGCTCGGTCCACGACGCGGACGTTGCTGGCCCGCGGGTCCTGGATCTGCCCCAGGGCTTCCGCGTCCGTCTCGCGCGCCTGGAAGGCCGCGAGCTTGGTTTCGAGCGTCTTGACCTGGGCCCGCAAGTCGTCGTACTCGATGGCTTCGCGGTTGACCCGTTCGACTTCGAGGCGTTGCCGCTCGACTTCCTGTTGGAGCTCGGCGACGTTGTTGCGTGCTTTCTCGTACTCGGCGCGAGCGACCTGCCGGACCTGCCGGGCGATGGCCTCGGTCTCCTCGCTGAGGCGGGTTTCGATTTGCTCGAGCTCCCGGCGGCTTTCCGCCAGGGCGGGCCACTCGGGCCCGAAGCGCTCGGCGAGCTGCGCGTAACGGCGCTCGGCTTCGGCGCGCTGGCGCTTGAGGTTTTCGATCAGCGGGCTCGAGAGCACTTCGGGAAGCGACTCGGGCGGGGCGTCGTGCAGCGCTTCGTAACGAGCGCGGGTCTCGGCGAGCCGGGCTCGGGCGGCGGTGAGCCGGGAGTTCAGCTCGGCGAGGGCTTGTTCCGCGATGTTCTGCTCGCCGTCGGCGACGGCGATGATTTCCTTCTTGGAAGTGTAGGCCTGGAGTTTTTCCTTGGCGGCTTTGAGCTCGCCCTGCAGGCGCGCGATCTGGGCCGTGAGGGTTTCGCGGGCAAGCTGGGTGGTGTCGCTGCGGTGCTCGTACTGGAACTGGACGTAGGCGTCCACGACGGCGTTGGCGAGTTCCGCCGCGAGCTCGGGATCGGGATCGAGGAAGGACACCTGGACGAGATGGCTGTTGCGGACCGGGTCCACCGACAGCCCGTCCTCGATGAACTCGATGGCGCGGTCCCAGGCGTCGCGCGCGTCGCGCTCGCGCGCGCCCGAGAGCAGGGCGCGGGCCCAACGATAGACCCGCCCGAGGGGCGTGCCCTTGCGCTCCAGAAACTCGGGCCGGTTCGGCAGGTCGACGCGTTCCGCCGCGAGCCGCAGGACGGAGCGGCTTTGGATGAGCTTGTACTGGGTCTGGTAGAAGTCCTGGTAGCCCATCGGATCCACGGCCACGATGTCCTTGACGTCGAGGATGTCCGGCGCCTGACGTTCGATCTGCAGCGTGGCGGTGGCCTCGTAGCGCGGTACAGCCATCAGGGTGAAGAGCAGTGCGGCCGCCACGGTGACGCCAAGCGTCGTGAAAACGATCTGCCGGCGTTCGACGAGGATGCGCCAGTAGTCGAGGAGATTGATTTCCTCTTCGTCCTCGACGACGGTGGCGCTCGCGGGGACGAGGTAGCGTGGATCCGTGTCCTTCATCGGTTCACCTTCGATGCGGGCTCGCTCGTCAGAGGGATCATGCCCGAAGCGAGCCGCTGCGTGCATGCGGGCCTTCGCGCCGGGGCCGCCGCGAGGCGAGCGGGCTGAGGGTCGTCCCCACCGTGACGGCGACCCGCGAGCCGGGCTCCCTGGTTCGTCGCCGCCCGCGGGGCTCCGCATCCGCGAAGCCCGACCCAGCTGCTGGCGTTCGGGGCGAGCCGTGGCGGGCGGCCACTGGGGCAATGGAGATCCGTAGTCGGCCTCCTATTCCGATGGCTGCGAGGGGCTCGCGGCCGCCTCCTCGTCGTCGTCGATCGCCACCACGAGCGCAGCCGTGGCGACGACGAACGCCACCCCGATCCAGGCCTTGGAGCGGCCCGAGAGCCCTGCCGCGGGGGCGAGTGAGGCGATGTCCGCAGGCTTCAGCTCGCCGGGCCTCAAGACCATCTCGACGGGGCGGTTCTCGCCGGCCTGGAGCTGCAACTTGTCGGCCACCCGGTAAAGACCCGCGTCGGTTTCGACGATCGCCTCGTAGCTGCCCGGGGCGGCCTCGGCGACTTTGAAGATGCCGTCCTGGCCCGTGGGCCCGGCCGAAACGCTCTCGCCCGCCGGCGCGCGCAGGTGAACGACGGCCCCCGCCACGGGCGTCTTGCCGTCGGCCGAGAC
Organism: Acidobacteriota bacterium; assembly: GCA_037447115.1. Classification (GTDB taxonomy): domain Bacteria; phylum Acidobacteriota; class Polarisedimenticolia; order Polarisedimenticolales; family JBBIHH01; genus JBBIHH01. The sequence continues at coordinate 6,182 of JBBIHH010000028.1, read as the reverse complement.
GATCCGCCCCACCAGCTGCGCGGTTGCCGGCGCGGTCCATGCGGGCGCGAGCCCCGCGGGCAGCGCCACGCACAGCGCAAGCGCGGTCAGTCGAGCCGTCAATGATTGCCTCATCGTGAACCTCCTGTTCGCTCACCGCGCCCGCAGGGGCGCGGTGGCTGGCAACGGCCGCCCCGCAGGGGCGGCTCGGATTCTGGACTTGCTCTCGCTGTGGCTTCTCCTCGCTGTGCTCGCTCCGTTCTCGCCCATCCCGGGCTTTCGCTGCGCGGCGCGTGAACGGGCTCCGACGACGAGCCCCGCTCCGGCCCTCCTGTCCCAGGACGTGTCACGGCCCCGGTAGCGAGGGGCTCGCTGGCGGCTGCTCTTCTTCGTCCTCGGTGAGGTTCTCGACGATGACGCCGATGACCACCGCGGCTCCGAGCACGATCAGGGTCGCTGTCAGGGGGTTATCCCACGCGCTCGGGTAACGCCGCTTGTCTTTTTTGTCCTGCTCGTCCTTACCGTTCCCGCCAGGTCCGGGCTGCGCGCGCGCGCTCCGCTGCACGGCGAGGTTCAGGGGGATCGCCGAGCCGCCGCCCACTTCCACCGGCATTGCGGCGAGATAAAACCCGCCCTCCGCTTCGACGGCGAGGTCGTAAGTCGCCGCGGGCACAGGCCCGAGACGAAAGGCCCCCGCGGGTGTCGCGGGAGCGGAGCTGAGCACGTTGCCGGTCCTGGGGTTGCGGAGGTGGACGATGGCACCCGCCAGGGGCTGGCCGCTCGCCGCATCGAGGACAAACCCCTGAACCGAGCCGACGCTCGGCCCTCTCCCTTCAGCCGCCGAGGCGGCGAGGGGTGCGCTGGGAAAAAACGAGACGGCCGCGGCGAGCACAAGGGCGAGGGTTGGATGTCTCGTGGCCGCGACTCCCCCCATCTGCGCCCCCCTAGGCCGCGGCGACTTCGTTGCAGGCTCCGCAGCCCGCAGGAGAAAACAGCTAAACAGGAAACTCGCTTTAGGTCAAGACTTTTTTTCGTGAATCCGAGAATTCCGGATCGGCCAGCAAGCGAATATTCAGCGAAAAACCTGGCACCTGAGATGTCTTGCGTCGCGGGTGGCCAGGGGCCGCGGGCCGCCTCGGGATAGCGCACCGGCGTCCGAGCAGGATCTCGGAGGCCCGGCCGAGCCGAGTTCCCGAGCCTTCAGAACAGGTCGGATCGCCGGAAAACGGGGTAGAACGGCAACCGCGCACCGATGGCCTCGCCGCCGCCCTCTTCGCGATCCACGAGGCACACCACCGCGACGACGCGCAGGCCTTCCTGCTCGGCCGCTTCGATGGCGCGCAGCGTGGAGCCGCCCGTCGTGACGACATCGTCGAAGATGACGACGCGGGATCCAGGAGCGAGGTTGCCTTCCACGCGGCGCGCGGTGCCGTGCTCCTTGGATTCCTTGCGTACGAGGAAGGCGTGCACCGGTTTGCCCTCGGCCCAGCTCAGAGCGGCGGCGGCGCAGACGACAGGGTCGGCACCCAGGGTCATGCCGCCGATGGCCTCGGCTTCGATGTGGTGGCGCCGGAATTCGCGCAGGACCTGGCGGGCCGCGAGATACGCGCCTTCGGCGAGCAGCGTCGTGCGCTTGGAGTCGAAGTAGTAGTGGCTCTTGCGACCCGAGGCGAGGGTGAAGTCGCCGAATCGGAGGGAATGCTCCCGCAGGAGCTGTCGCAAGCGCTCCCGTTCCCGCTCGGGTTCGCTGCTCATGGTGCGGCGAATATAGCAGAGGGGGCCGCCGCGGCACCCCTCGGAAGTTTCCGCCCATCTTTCCGCCGTGGGCGCGGGCTAGGGACAGCTCGGCGTTTCACTGCGGCATGCGCGGGCCTGCGCTGCCGAGGGCGGTGGCCCGCGCAGTTTCTCGCTCCGCAGGATCGTCGCTCCCCGCGCCAGGTGCGCCAGTTGCGAGCGTGGGCACGGTTCGGCAGGCAGGTGGTCCCGGGCAGCGGCCGGCCCCTGCAGCGCGCCGCTACGGCTGCTCGTCCCCCACTCGGCTCGATTCGGCGCGCTGGGGCCGCACCCCTGCCCACCAGAGGTGACCGGCGTCATGGGCGGCGACAAGCAGGTCCAGCGCGCCGAGGCCGCTGACGAGGCCACGGAACCATCCGGCGCGGATCCAGGTACCGATCGCGGTGGGGACGAAGACGAGAGTCGCCTCGTCCCAAATCGCTGTCCAGGGGACAGCGACGAGGAAGACCCCCAGGCCGCCGAAGAGGTAAACGCCGAGCGCCGCGGACAGCCGGGACATTTCCGCTCCCTGTGTAGCTTCCTGGCTCCCGCGACCTGGGTTTCGAGGCCGCTCGGTTTCTCCGCTTCCGGCGAGAAAGGCCCGTGTGTCGTTCATGCCCGACACCTGGAGTGCCGCATCCGCGGGACTATAACACCGCGCACGGTGACCTCTCGCACCCGGCGCTCTGCCGGAGGAGGCTGTGGTACTTTGCTCGGCGCTCCGGGGTCACTGCGAGGGGCCATGGACTCCGTCCCGCTGCTCGACTTGCGGCCGCAGTACGAGGCGCTGCGACAGGCCATCGACCAGGCGATCCAGCGCGTGGTGGCCTCGCAGCGGTTCATCCTCGGACCCGAGGTCGAAGCCTTCGAGCGCGAGCTCGCCACCTACGTCGGCGTGCCCCAGGCGGTCGGCTGCGCCTCGGGCACGGACGCGCTGATCCTGGCGCTGGCGGCGCTCGGGGTGGGGCCCGGCGACGAGGTGTTGACCGCGCCGTTTTCGTTCTTCGCCAGTGCCTCCTGCGCCTGTCGCGTGGGCGCCCGGCCGCGCTTCGTGGACATCGACCCCGCGACGTTCAACCTCGACCCCTCGAAGCTCGAGGAGGCCATCACCCCGAAGACGCGCGCCATCATCCCCGTGCACCTTTTCGGGCAGTGCGCCGCGATGGATTCGATCCTCGAAATCGCCGAGCGCCACGGACTGCCCGTCGTCGAGGACGCGGCGCAGGCCCTGGGCGCGCGCTACCGCTCGGAGCGCTGCGGGGGCTGGCTGCGGGCCGGGGCGATGGGTGCCTGCGGAGCCTACTCGTTTTTCCCCGCGAAGAACCTCGGCGGCTACGGCGACGGTGGGGCCTGCGTCACCGCGGATCCCGAGCTGGCCCAGCGCCTGCGCATCCTGCGCGTCCACGGGCAGCGCGAGCCCTACGATCATGTCTCGGTCGGCTGGAACAGCCGGCTGGACGAAATCCAAGCCGCGGTGCTGCGCGTGAAGCTGCCGTATCTCGATGTCTGGTGCCGGCAGCGAGCGGTGCGCGCGGACCGTTACGACCGCTGGTTCCGTCAGGCAGGGCTCGTGGATGCGGGCGCCATCGAGCCGCCCGTGCGGGATCCGCGCTGCGAGCACATTTTCCATCAGTACACCCTGCGCGCGCAGCGCCGCGATGCGCTGCGCGAACACCTGGAGCGCGAGGGTGTGGGCCACGCCGTCTACTACCCCGTGCCGCTCCATCTGCAGCGCTGCTTCCGCGACCTGGGCTACCGGGAAGGCGACTTCCCGGAAGCCGAGCGCGCCGCGCGCGAGGTGATCTCGCTTCCCGTTTTTCCCGATCTCACGCGGGAGCAGCAGGAGCGCGTCGTGAGCGCAGTCGCGCGCTTTTACGGAAGGGGATGATCCGCCAAGCGCCAGCGCCAGCGGGGGGTGGTGCGCCAGGGTAGCGGCGCCTCCAAGGAGCCAAAAAAAAGGGCGGCGTTTTGGCGCCGCCCTGGAGGCGCGGCCCTTTGCGAAGCCGCCCTCCGGCGAGTGGAGGAGGGGAGACCAAGTGGACGGTACCGCTGGGTCAGACCGTCCGCCTTTCGGGGAGCTTCTCGAGTTCTTTCCTCCTGGGAAGATAGGCGCGCAACCGCCCCGCCCACCGATTCAGCGGGTGCGAGCGCGCGAGCCTCGCGAACACCACAGGCCCGCGCCGGTCCACCTTCGCCAGCTCCGCACGCAGGACCGCGTGCTGCGGCGCGAGCTTCAAGCCGCGCTCGAAGGACTGGATCGCTTTCACGCGCAAACCGGCGAGCAGGTAAACGCGGCCGAGGTTCAAGTGCAGATCCGGGTTGAAGAAATCCTGCCTCGCTGCCGTCTCGCAAGCGCGGATCGCCTCGCGCCCCGCGCGGCCGAAGTACGCCAGGCTGAGGCCGTAGTACGAAAGGTACCGCATCTGAGGCCGCGGCGCCCCGTGCTCGCGCTCGATCTGCATCGCCGCGTGGAAAAGCTGCGCCGCCTCGCGAGCCCGCCCTTCGCTCAGGGCGGCGAGGCCGCGGCGGAAACAATTCTCGGCAGCCACGATGTTCATCTGCGATTTTCCTTCCATCCCCTGCGCTGCGTGCCACCCGTGACACGTATACAGATACACCCCTGGATCTGACCATGCAACAATTTTTTTCTCACATATGCGAATCTTTTGTGACGCATAAGAGCGTCAGGTACGGTCTATCGGTGCTTTCTGGAATCTATGCATTGCCAAGATGTGAAGTGGCGATTCTGTGTGTCGCCGTGGGGTTCGCCTCCGGTGCCACCTTACCCCTGGCCGGCTGTTCGCCTTCCTCCGAAGAGCGCCGGAGCGAGATCTACGATCTCAAGCGGGATCCCACGCCGGAGAAGATCGAAGCGATCCGCTCTTACTTGAACGACCCGCTGCCCGAGGTTCGTGCCACGGCGATTCACGCGCTCGCGGAGTTGCAGGCCGAGGGCGCCATCGAGGCGGCGCTCGAGGGGCTGAACGATCCCGACAGCTACGTGCGCCGCATCGCCTGCAAATCGCTCGGCGACCTGGGGGCTCAAGAGCAGGTGGGCGATCTCGCGCGGATTGTGGCCGAGGACGAAGACTGGCGCGTGCGGCGCGAGGCCGCCCGCGCGCTGCGCCAGCTCCGAGCCGAACCTGGGACGCTCCAGTCGCTGAGCCGCGCCATGGAAGATCCCGTCAAGGAAGTTCGCCTGGAGGTCGTGCGAACCGTCCAGGCCTGGGGTTCGGGTGAAGCCATCCAACCTCTGGCGAAGCTGCTCCTCGAAGATCCGGACTGGGAGGTGCGGGCCTACGCGGCCGCCGCGCTCGGCGAGAGCGGGAGGCCCGAGGCGAGAGCCCCGCTGGAGCGGGCGACAGAGGACGAGAACGAATTCGTGAGGGCTGCGGCGCTTCACGCCCTGGAGCAGCTCGGAGGGGCTCCCGAGTGAGCCGGAGGCACCGGGGGGCACCACGGTGTATATTGGAACTCTTCGAAACTGGCGAGTGGCCCCGTAGCGACGCACGCGACCGCACGTGAACCTCGAGCCGGGCTCCCACCTGCGGGCTGTCGGCACCCGCTGTCGGCGGCCCAGAAGAAACAGGGGCGGCAAGGGAACGGAACGCAGAGGGTTTGGGCGATCGCCGAGTCGGTGACCCCAGCGGGTCCCGCGTACCCACCGGGCAGGTGCGCTGGCGTCTCGTCATCGAGGCGGACGGTGGCTACCGCATCGAAGGGCCCTCGGGCGAGTGGATCGAAGCGCGGCCGGGCCAGGCGCGCGGCCGGGAGGTGAGCCTGCCGGGCGGAGCCCGAGCAAAGCTGCGCGATGCCTCCGAATGGCAGGGGTTCGTTCTGGAGCAGGAGCCGCAAGCCGTCGACGGGCGAACGGGCCGAGAAGACCGCGAACGGGAACGGCCCATGCCCGCAGCGTCGGGCACCGTCCCGGAGGCTCGTCCGCCGCTGACCACGCGGCCGGCGGGGCCGCCCGGCGTCTGGATCGGGGCCGCGCTGCTCCTCGAGGACGGCCGTCTGTTCTGGCTCGTCCGCGACGGCAGCGGCGGCTTCGAGCTCGCCGATTGGGAGGTTCCCGGCGGCTACTGGGTCGCACGGTGCGAGGGCGAGGCATGGTGGCTCGAGCCGACCGTGGCCGGGGAAGCTCTGCAGGCGCCTGCCGCGCTGCTCGTGTTGCTCGCTGCCGAGATCGTGGAAGCCACCGCAGGAGAGCGATGATGGCCGCCGCAGGCCCAACCGACGGGAGACGCTCATGAGGCGAGACGGTTCGGATCATCCCCGGGGCGGCCGCCAGCGCCGGGGGGGCCCGGGGGGTGCCGACCCCTCGCAGCAACTCCTGGGCACCCACGGCCGCAAGAAGACGAGCGAAAGCTCCGATGCCGCAGGCCGGCGCGCGGGTCGCCGCCGGCGTCGCGGCCGCCGCGGCGACGCGA